>JAKBBA010000291.1 GCA_021808665.1 Actinomycetes bacterium | reverse complement strand
CGCCACCAGAGAAGTGTTGAGCGATCTGGCGAGGACCTGGTTCATGGAGATGTTGACGGTGTCGCTGTAGGTGAGCCGGTTCGACGACGCCAGTCCCCGCGTGTTCTCCTGGACGCGGTCGAAGACGACGATGGTGTCGTAGAGCGAGTACCCGAGGATGGTCAAGAACGCGATCACCGTGTCGGGGCTCACCTGGAACCCCGACAGCGAATAGATGCCGACCGTGACGAGGATGTCGTGGACGAGCGCTGTCAACGCAGCCACCGCCATTTTTCCTTCGAATCGAAGCCAGATGTAGATCGACACGACGATCAGGAAGACGATGACAGCCTCGATCGCCTTGTCGGTGATGACAGATCCCCACGACGGTCCGACGTCGCTGAGCGACACCTGGTTGGGCGATACGTGGGCGACCTTGGCGAGAGCGTCGGTAACGGCCGCTACTTCGCTCTGGTTTCCCGTCACTTTCGCGGCGGCCTCCACCTGGACCGTCCTTTTGTGGGTGAGGCTGTTGGTGAGCACCTGCACCGTCGACTGGCCGAACCCGGGCACGGCGGCCCCGACCGCGGCACGCACTGTCGCCACGGACGCGTTCGACGAGACGGTCCAGATGGTGCCGCCCTTGAAGTCGATAGAGAAGTTGAGTCCCCGTATTCCTAGCGACGCGAGGCCGATGATGATCACGGTCCCCGAGATCGCGAACCAGCGCCTCCAGCGGCCGGCGAAGTCGAAGGAGGTCTCACCCCTGAAAAGCCGGCGGAACGCCCCGGGCTGCTTCGTGGCGGCGGTCACGGCGCTACCCCCGGACCTTGGCGCCGAGCCCGCGCGCGATGCCGAAGACGGGATTGTCGGTGATCGAGCGTCTGCGTCCCACCCAGATCACGGCGGGCCGGATGAAGAAGAACGCCGTGAACACGTCGAGCAGCGTCGACAACCCGAGGGTGAACGCGAACCCTCGCACACTCCCGATAGTGAGCAGGTAGAGCACCAGTGCGGCGAGGAACGACACCAAGTCGGCGGTGAGAACGGTCCGAAACGCCCGGGCGAAGCTTCGCTCGACTGACTGGCGGACAGTCCTGCCCGCCCTCACCTCGTCTTTGAGTCTCTCGAAGTAGACGACGTAGGAGTCGACGGTGATACCGATGGACACGATGATCCCCGTGACCCCGGCCAGGGTGAGGGTGAGGTTCGAGGTCTGGCTGAGCTCGGCGAGGATCGAGTAGAGGATTGAGCCCCCGACGCCTAAGCCGATCATGACCACGAGGCCGAGCGCCCGGTAGTAGAGCAGCATGTAGACCATGACGACGAGGATGCCGCCTAGGCCGGCCAAGAGGCCTGCGCGAAGCGAGTCCTTGCCTATCGTCGCCGAGATCGTCTGGACGGTCTGAGGCACGAAGCGCACCGGGAGGGACCCGTATTTGAGCTCGTTGGCCAGCGCGGTCGCCTGGGCGGAGGTGAAGTTGCCGCTGATGGAGACGTTGCCGTTGAAGCTGGACGCCTGGAAGTCGGGGGCGGACTCGACCAGCCCGTCGAGCTCGAATGCCTCCTCGCTGCAAGGGGGCGGGTTGGTCGGTGACTGCTGGTAGCAGGCGTAGCGGGCGGCGGCGATCGAGTCGAACTTGACGGCACCCTTCGATGTGAGCGTGAGCGCCACCGTGTACTGACCGGTCGTCGAGTTGATTTCGGCTACAGCGTTCGATATCACCGAGCCGGCCATGTCGGCCGGCCCGAGCACGTAGCGCACCGTCGGCGAGCTAGCGAAGGCCGCCGGGTCGACGGGGAGCACCACCGAGGCGCTCGGGACGTCCTGCGCTGGTGTAGTGGTGGGGATCGACGACGGGTTAGTGCTCGAGCAGGCGGTTGCGGCGTTGACGGCCCCGGGCGGCAGGGTTGTAGTGGTGGTCGGCGTCGGCGTAGTCGTCGGTACTGTCGTGGTGCCAGGCGCGGCCTTGGTCGTGGTGGCGCTCGACTTAGACGTCGAGGTCGAGGTCGAGGTCGAGCCTGCGGCGACGAAAGCCGACGTGAGGTGCGCTGGCTGGCTCACCCCGAGCCCGGAGCGGGCGGTCGTTGCCGGCGACGACGTGGTGCCAGGCGAGACTTTCGCGGGCGCGACAGTTGTCGACGACGCCGACTTGGGCGTCGTCGTGGTGGTCGAGGTCGACTTGCCCGGCGCCACGTAGGCGGGTATCAGGCAGTCCACCGGTCGGAAATAAAGGACGGCCGTCTGTCCGAGCTGGGCCAGCGCCTGCTGGGAGTTCTTGAGCCCGGGAAGGTCGATCACGACGTCGCTACCCTGGCGAGCGACGTTGGAGTTGCTCACCCCGAGACCGTTGACGCGTCTCTCGATGATGCTGACAGCCTGGTTGAGCTCCGCAGAGTTAGCGGTCCCTTGGGGCTGCAACACCACGGACACTCCTCCGCGCAGGTCGAGCCCGAGCAGGATCGAGTGACCTGAGAGGAGGGTCGCTGTGATAGAGCCCGCGGCAACCACGAACACGAACAGGAGCGACCAGATCAGACTCCTTCTCATCTCACTTCCTGGGGGACCCGGGATGCTCCGGCGGGTCCGTGCCCTCGCTCCTATGATCGCCGCTCAGCCCGTCGCGGGTTTCATCGGCGGTCTCGTCGCCGTATGAGCCGGCTTCTTCGCCGTCGAGCTCCTCCTCGTCGGAACCCTCGAAGTCGGAGTCGTCCTCGTCGGCCTCGTCGTAGGCGGGCTCCTCGTAGGCGGGCTCCTCGTAGGCGGGCACGCCGGCTCCTACCGGCGGCGGCGGGCTGCCGGCGGAGGCGGGACGGGCGCTGACGGCACGCGGGATGAACGTCATGACTACGCCGGGCGAAACCTCCACGGCGACAGAATCCGGTGTCACCTCGACGACCGTGCCGAAGATACCGCCGGCGGTCATCACGGCGTCACCGACTCCGACCTGGCGTGCCGCTGCCTGCTGGGCGCGAGCGCGCTTTGACCGCGGCCGGATGAACAGCAGGTACGCGCCGCCGAAAATCAGGATGAGAACCAGGAACGGGGTCAGCGATCCCGACGTAGAGGTTGATTTTGCGACTGTTGTCGTGGTCGTGCTCTGCAGCAGCGAGGCGAGCAGGATGTGCATTTTGATCAGAACCCTCGGTTAGTGGCCCGCCTTCGGGCCCGCTGGACATTAGCGCAGACCATCACCGCTCCAGGCTTCATTGGTGTCGCGGATCAGGCTTTGGAGGGTGGCTGTTTCGATCGCCGCCCGAATTTTTCTCATGAACCCCATCATCCAGTGCAGGTTGTGAATGGTTATGAGCCGGCCCGCGGTGGGCTCGGCGACGATCAGAAGGTGCCTCACGTATC
>JAKBBA010000290.1 GCA_021808665.1 Actinomycetes bacterium | reverse complement strand
TCGGCACTTTCATCGTCGCCCGCGCAGCGGCGCGCCGGATGATCGCAAACGGTATTGCTGGGGCGATTGTCAATATAACGTCGATGAACGGAGTAGCCCCAGGGCCGAACGGCGGCTCATACGGGGCCGCCAAGGCGGGGGTCGCGCTGCTCACCCAGCAGATGGCGATTGAGTGGGGCCCGGCGGGTATCCGAATCAACGCAGTCGCGCCCGGAATGATTCTCGCCGGTATGTCCGAACAGCTGTTCGTCGATCCGGAAGTCAAGCGCGCTCGTGAGTCGAAAGTGCCTCTCGGGCGTCTTGGCAGCGCAGAGGACGTGGCGGCGGTCGTGGCGTTTCTCGCTTCGGACGAGGCGGGTTACGTGACCGGCCAGAACATCCTGGTCGACGGCGGTGTCACCATGAGCATCATCGCCGGCCTGCCGCGGCCGAAGTCGGTCGACAGGGTGGGCATGTCCGAGGATCCCGGCATGCGATGACAGCGGTTCCTGCCCTGATTGCGGATGGGCTCCGAGGTGCCTAGAGCGCTGATCGTCTCGGGCGGTGTCGGCCACGCGTTCGAGGAGACGAGCGCCAAACTGGCTGAGCTGTTTGCCGAGGAGGGCATCGAGTCCGAGACGACCTACGATGTCGAGGCGGCGTTCGCAAGTCTCGTCGGGGACGGTGCGCCGGATTTGGTGACAATCAACGCGTTGCGTTGGCGTATGAAGGCGGAGCGCTACGCGCCTCAGCGCGCCGAATGGGAATTCCAGCTGAGTGACAAGGGCCGCCAAGCGCTTCTCGGGTTCCTGCGCGCAGGAGGCGGCCTGCTCGGAGTCCACACCGCCTCGATCTGCTTCGACGACTGGCAGGAGTGGGGGCGCGTCCTGGGGGGCCGCTGGAACTGGGACCGATCCGGGCATCCCCCGCTCGGTCCTGTGTCGGTCCGGGTCCTCGAAGGCGACGAGCTGGTAGCCGGATTGACGGATTTCGAGTCCTTCGACGAGGTGTACGGGTTCCTCGATGTGGAAGCCGATGTCGACGTGCTGATGGTCTCGTCTCACAGCGGAGCAGCCCATCCGGTCATGTGGCGTCATAGCTACGGAGACTCGAGAGTGGTGTACACGTCTCTCGGCCATGACCTGAGCGCCTACGAGTCGGCTTCGCTAACGACATCCCTGCGTAGATCAGCCCGGTGGGTTGCAAGACTTGACGACCGAAAAGCAAGGCCGCAGGAAAGGATCAGCAGTGACGTCGATTGACGGCGAAGCCGTGACAATCACCACCATGTCGGAGGCGAAGGAGGTGTTCCGCTCGAAGGAGATGTGCCAGGCGCTCTACGACCGAGGTGACGTAGTAATGAACGGCGTGCTCGTCAACCTGCACGGCGAAGCCCACCGCGACCGCCGGCGACTGGAGAACCGCCTTTTCCGGCGGGAGACGCTGCAGAAATACGAGCGGGATCTTTTTCCCGGAGTAATCGACTGCACACTCTCCCCGCATGTGGCGACCGGCCACGCAGAGCTCGTATCGCTCGGCCACGAGCTCATTATGAACGGGGCCGCCCTCAATGCCGGGATCGACCGGCGCGCGCAGACCCTGGCTGAGACGTCCAGGCTCTACGGCTACATGATGAAGTTCATTGAGGCGGCAACCGCTTTACACCACGTCGGCGATTGGTCTGAAGCGAGCCCTCAGGTGGTCGCTGCTCTGGAAGCCTTCGACGACGAGTTCCTCAAGCCCTCCATCGAGAGGCGCCGGAGCGCCATCGAAGCTGCCGAGGCGGGCAAGATCGCTGCGGAAGAGGTTCCCGCCGACGTGCTCAGCGTACTTCTGCGAAACGAGGATCAGCTACACCTCCCGGCGGAGCTGGTCAGGCGCGAGGTCGCCTTTTTCCTTCTTGCAGGAGCGCACACCTCGGCGACTGCTTTCACCAGGACCATCGACAACATCCTCACGTGGTGCGAAATGCATCCAGAGGACGTCGGGCGGGGAGTCACGGACAGTTCCTGGGTGCAGCGCTGCGTCCATGAGACTGTGCGATTGAGCCCGTCAAGCCCGATCGCGATGCGGCGCGCGCTGGCCGACGTGACTCTGCGCACAGGCCGGAGTATCGCTGTGGGGGAGAAGGTGGTGATAGACCTCGTGCGAATCAACACTGATCCGTCGCTGTTCGGTGCCGACGCAGAGGCATTCAACCCGCGCAGGGAGCTGCCCGACGGCGTGGCGCCGCACGGCATCAGTTTCGGTCACGGCGCCCACGCCTGCATCGGTGAGGAACTCGCAGCCGGGGTAGTCGCTGGGCCTGGCAGGGAGGCGTCGGAGTACGAGTGGGGTTTGGTGACAGTCGGCGTTCAGGCCGCGCTCGCACGAGGCGTTGCGCGCAACCCTGACGACCCACCCCGCATGAGCACCGGTACCGAGCGGCCTTACTGGGCTGCCTATCCCGTCGTGTTTGCTTCAGGCATTGGTCGTTCCTAGTCCGAGGCCGCCGTCGACGACCATGACCGACCCGGTGGTCCACTCCGCGCACGCCAGATACTCGACGGCCTCGGCGATCTCGGCGGCTGTGCCCGGCCGGCCGAGTACATGGGCGGGGCCGAGCTCGTCGTTGCGGCGGCGCGCCGTTTCCTCGTCGAAGAGCCCTGCCCGCACGTTGAGCTCGCTCAGCACAGCGCCGGGCCGCACGCAACTTACTCGCACACCCAAAGGCCCGAGCTCCGATGCGAGCACTCCTGTAAGCGCCTCGAGCGCTCCTTTGGTAGCAGCGTAAGGCGACGCACCAGGGAAAGCGCGCGTCACATGTACCGACCCGAAGAAGATGATGGCCCCTTGGCGTTCGACGAGATGCGGGAGTGCTGCTTGGCTCAGCATCATGGCGGAGACGACGTTGTTGTGAAAAATGCCGATCAGCTGCTGCTCGTCCAACGCGGAGAGGGGACCCCGGTACATGTCGGCGGCACAGTTGACGAGCACGTCAATACCCCCGGCGTGCTTTATCGCTGACTCGACGACGAGCGACCGGTCATCGGCGACTGCTATGTCGGCGTGGACCCATCTCGCGGCCGGCCCGATAGATTCGGCTACCTGTCGAACCCTCTCGGCGCGCCGTCCCGCCAAGGTGACCAGCGCCCCGCGCTTCGCGAAGTGGCCGGCCGTGCCCGCTCCTATTCCAGACCCGCCGCCCGTCACGATCACCGACATACCTTCAACAGTCCGCATCGAGGCAAATCTAGGCCGTCGCGCTCGTCTCCGTTACTGGTGCGAGCCTGCCGGACTTGTATGGATGGTCGCGGCGGTCAGGCGGCGCACCTGGTCGAGCAGATGTGTTTCGGCGTGGTGGGCGATGTCGTGGGCTTCGCTCACGCTGAGCGACGGGTCGACGGTCGCATCCACC
>JAKBBA010000289.1 GCA_021808665.1 Actinomycetes bacterium | reverse complement strand
CCCATGGTGCTGCCCGGCGAACCATCGGCTCCACCTCAGGTTCCTCTCGCCTCGGGGCACCAGCCCCGACCGGGCAGGAGACGGGTCAAGAGCGCCACCCCGACCAGGAGCGCCACGAGCTCGACGAGGCTCCGGCCGAACGCAATGGGATACCCCTCGCTGAGCGCTCCGTAGAACACAACCCCGGTGACCGCCACGCCGAGCGCGTTGCCGACCTGCTGCATCGTCGACAGGGCGCCCGAGACAGCGCCCGCGTTCTCCGAGGTGGCGTGTGAGAGCACCGTCGCGGTGAGCGGCGTGATCGCCAGTCCCTGGCCCGCTCCGACCAGGGCAAGGCCGGGGGCCATCAGCCGAGCGGGCCAGCGCCGCCGAAGTGGCCGACGAACATGTACAGCGCCACGTCGCCTGAAGCCACGAGAAGCGCGCCAACCAAGACGAGGTCCCGACCGAACCGGGCCGTGAGCGCCGGCGCCCTCAGCGAGACCGCCAGGTAGGAGGCGGCGAGGATCGTGAACACGAGACCCGCGTCGAGGGGATCAAGCCCCCGGCCGTCTTGGAGGTACAACGACAAGACCAAGAAGAACGACGCCTGGCTGCACCAAAAGGCGAGCTGGGTCGAAAGACCCGATCGCAGGCTCGCCGTCTTGAAGAGGAGCGGATCGAGCAACGGGGCGCCTCCCCTCGCCGCCGAACGGCGCTCGTGCACGACGAGGGAGACCGCCGCCACGGCCGAGGCACCGAAACTGGCCCACGTCCAGGCCGGCCAGCCAAGCGCATTCCCCTCGATCAGGGGGAGAACGAGCGCAACCAGCGCAACGGTGACGAGTGCCATCCCGACGGTATCGACACGCCTGGAGTGCCCGGCCCGGGACTCGGGAACGGTCTTTGCCACGAGCGCCAGGGAGATCGCACCGATCGGCACATTGATCAAGAAGAGCGCTCTCCACCCGCTTCCCGCGACGTCGGCGGCGATCAGCAGCCCCCCGATGACCTGGCCGCTCGCTGCGGCCAGGCCCATGACGACCCCGTAGACGGTGATCGCCCTCACCCTCCTTGGCCCTGTGTAGACGACACCGATCAGCGACAGCACGTTCGGGCTGATCATCGCCGCCGCGATTCCCTGCCCGAACCGGGCGCCGACGAGAACCGCCGCGCTCGGCGCGAGCCCGCAAAGCCCAGAGGCGACCAGGAACAGTCCCAGCCCCACGCTGAGGGTCCGGCGTCTTCCGATTCGGTCCCCGATCCGGCCCGAGGCGACAAGGAACACGGCAAAGGACATCCCGTAGCCGGCCACCACCCACTCCACCTGGCTTGCGCTGGCGTGCAACCCCGACTGGACGGACGGGAGCGCAACGTTCACGATGAAGAAATCGAGGACGATCATGAACGTACCCGTCATCAGCACCGTCAGCGGACCCCAATCGCCCCGCGCCTCGGGGTTGGGCGTCACGCCCGTGGAGATGGCGCCTGTCGGCGTCCGAAGGATCGTCACAGGACAAGTCTCGACCCTCCCCCAGCGGGAGAGTCAAGTCCCCCCCGACGCCCTGCAAGGGCAGAGCACCGGAACGCTCCTTCAGCCACCGTCGGCGAGCACGCCCGGCTCGGGTGTCACATCCGATCGTTCGCGAGATCGAATGAGACTTCGAAGGCGAGATGACCTCCGGGTAACCTCCCCAGCACCATGGCCCACGTTGCCGCCGCGAGCAGCGACAACGCAATCACGAAGGTTGCGTCAAACCGTCATCACGCTTGTTGACGTTCCACCCGCTGATCGTGAGCAGGGAACGTGTCGCTCAACACCTGTCGGAGTTCACAGCTCGCCGGGCAATGAGCTCCGGATCGCCACCACCCTGCCGGAGGTCACCGAAGGGGAGCGGCATGGCAATCTCACCTGGTTCGTTCGAGGCCAGGCGTTCGCATGGGACCGGCCGTTGAGCAAGGCCGACCTGCGCAGGTTCGGCGACGAGACGCGGCCTGAAGGACCCATCCTGGCGGTGAGAACGGCGGACCTGGCCGACAAAGAGGCACTGCTGGCCGCCAGTCAGCGGGGTTTCTTCACCATCGCCCACTTCGACGGCTACGCCGCCGCACTCATCCAGCTCGCGACCGTCGACACGAAGGCCCCCCGGGAGGCGGTCACCGACGCCTGGCTGGCGCGGGCTCCCGCCCCTTTGACGGAGGAGTACCTACTCATGACTCGTGATGACCGGCCCCGCCGCCAGAGTCGGTCGCGTTGACCAGGCCGTCCCACGACCACTGCGGTATTCCCAGGCCATCAGGCACGTCGTCTTCGGAGTGGTGGTAGCGGGCCATCGTGGTAGTGGTAGCCCAGGTAAAATAGTCGTGCAACACCCGGCGGAGCCGTTCGTCACTTACGCCCACATCTTCGAGCGCCTGGTCGAAGCAATCGATGGCCCGGCGGTCCATCTCGTGGTGGGGCCCGTTGCCGCTGTGCAACCGCACGACGGTGCTCTCGTCGCCAAAGCAGGCTGAGTACGTCGTCGGGCCCCCGAGCGCCTCTGCCCAGTACGCGCCAAGCCGCTCGGTGTGCTCAGGATGGTAGCCGTGGCTGAACGCGTGGCTCACCACCTCGTCGTCCAGGACCCGCCTGTGCCATGCGGCGGCCAGCTGGAGCAGGCCGTCGGAACCACCGGCGGCCTCGTACACCCTCTGCGTCGCCCTCTGCCCACCGCACGGCCCGGCTGTCACGATCGCGCTCCCATCTTCTGATATGGGCATAGCATAGTGAATATGTTCGCCGGTGCAAGCCCTGGACGTGGCCGCCCCTACGTTCATTCAAGCGCCAAGAACATCGTGGCGGGCGTCGAGCCGACATCCTCGATGACGACCCGATCTTCGTGGGGGACACAAGGTGGTCGCCGCCCCGGGATGAGCGGCGTCGAGTTCAGCGCGTTCACAGACCGACCGGCTCGCGGGACCTCCAGTTTGCTCGCTCCGGCCCTTGACGCCAACGCCTGCGGGCCAGGTCCAACCGGCGGGAGGTCGGAGCAGAACTCGATGACCTGCGCCCGTCGATAGACCGTCCGCCGATCACCCGACGAGCGCGGAGTCGGCGCTCGCGATTGCCTGCTTGTGGGTCGGCTGGTCGGCTGGCGGCTGGAGGCGCGCAGATCGTCGCCCCACAGACGAAACGCCGCCGGCTGTGGAGGTCCCTACGGTGATGGTCTCATCCATGCGGGGCACACGTCCCCGAGTCCCACCGACGCGGGAGACTCCTTCAACGAGAAGCCGTCGGTGCCGGCCAAGAGCCGCACCTCCTCGATGACAGTACGCCGAGCCGGGGAAACGATGTCATCCAGGACAAGCTCGTAGGTCGCCGTCCCAGGTCGGCACGTTGCGCCCGTCCCACTCGTCGAGCGG
>JAKBBA010000288.1 GCA_021808665.1 Actinomycetes bacterium | reverse complement strand
ACTGTCTTGGGGCTGACGACCAGCTGCTCGGCGATCTCGCGGTTGGTGAGGCGCTTAGCGGCGAGGCGGGCTACGGTGTTCTCGGCAGCGGTGAGAATCCCCGCCGGCGCAGTGTGGCTGTCCGGCCCGAGGCGTGCCAGGGCGGCGTCTGCCTGCTCGAGGTAAGCGAGCGCTCCGGTGCGCGCGAAGACAGCCCGGGCGGCCCGCAGGTGCCCGGCCGCGCCGCGCTGGTCTCCCATAACTGTGAGCGCGTCCGCCCAGGCGAGGCGGAGCCGGCCCGACTCGAGGGGAAGCTGCAGGGTCCGGCCAAAGTCGAGGGCCTTCTCGAAGGCCCGGCATGCACCTTCGAGATCTCGTTTGGCAGCGCACAAGCTGCCCCGCACTCGGGCCGAGCTCATCTGCGCCGAACGCCGGTCCAGCTGCGCCGCCCGCCTTTCGTAGACTTCGAGCGCGGCTGTTGCGTCCTCCAAGCGGCCAACGCCCACCAGTGCCTCCGCTAGCACAGGCCCGAACGGCGAGATACCGAGCTCGACCGAAGCGGCGATCTTGGCCACCGGAGCCGCTGCGACAAGCAGAGCCTGCGGATCCCCGCGTGCGAGGGCGATCGCCACGTTCACGCCAGCCGCCGCTGCAACCCAACCCCTGAGCAGCTCATGGCCGCCTGACTCTGCGGCTATCCGCGTGGCGGTCTCGGTGATGACACCGGCATGCGCCTCGGCTGCAGGGAGATCGCCGACAACCGCCGCAACGTAGCCCGCTCGGGCGTGAACCGCTGGCCAGTCCCAACGCCAGCCGCTGGCGTCGACCATTGCGCACGCCAGCTCGACATGGCCGGCTGCTTCTTCGAGGCGCCCGAGGCGATAGCAGGTCTCAGCCAGCAACGCGAGAGGCTGCCCTACGTGCAGCACTTCCCCGGCCTTGGCCAGCCCGGCCGCCGACGCCAGGTCGTCGTAGGCACCCGCCAAGTCGTCGCTCCACAACCTCGCCATCCCCCGGGCGACCAGCTCGTGCAGCTCCACACCTCCTGGCGGGCCGGTCCCTACCAGGGCGACGGCCTCAGCGCACGCACCGTCGAGCGCGAGCCCTACCGCTTTGAAATAGCGGGCCAAATGCAACACCGAAGCCCTATGAACCGACACTTTCTGTGCCGACACTTTTTGGGCCGGGGCTGTCAGGACTGGGGCTGTCTGGCCGCTGGCGAGGACAGCGTTCGCCCAGTAGAGCAAGTCCGGAGCCGACCATCGTGCGTGAGCAATAACGCCAAGCTCCACAGCGACCTTCCCGGCGAGCTCGTCGCCGCCTCCGTGAGCCCGCCACGAACCGGTAGGCACGCCAGCCAGCTCGCCGAGTCCCTCGCGCGCCGTGCGTCGGGCTTCGCCACCCGATGCCTCCCCTGGGGCACCGAGCAGATCCCAAGCCCGGACGAGAAGCGCCTCCGCGTCAGTGAGACGCCCCTCGCTTCGCGCCAGGTAGCCGAGCACGTAGTCGCGCCAGGGATGGGGCTCCGCCCGCTCGGACTCCGCAGCATAAACCTTCGCCCCTCCGGGGTCCCTCGCCCGCAGATGCGCTTCCATCGCCGCCAGCACCCGCCGCTCGCGTCCCCCGCCGGGCGGGCTCAGACGCACCGACGCGTCAAGATGCAGCTGGGCTAACCCCAGGTCATCACCTTCCGCCTCGGCGCTGCCGGCCGCTTCGAGCTCGGCGGCGACGGTCTCGCTCGGCGCGAGAGCAGCAGCAGCCAAATGCGACAACGCCTCAGACCCCGAAGTCAACCGGGCGGCTCCCCCATGAAGCCGTGACCGCCGCACCGGCCCGAGATCCTGGTAGATCGCCGCTCGCACAAGCGGATGAGCGAAACCGAATACAGCCGAGGAACCCGCCGGACCCGGCACTTCGCCAAGCAGGCCTGCGTCGATCGCCTCTTCGAGGGCCGCAGCGGGATCGTCGAGGCCAGCGAGCGCAGCGCAAACAGGAGCGGAGAACCGTTCGCCTAGCACGGCACCAGCCGCTGTCACCGCCCGTGCCGGCCTGGACAGTGACCCGTGACGAACGTGGATCGCACCGGCGAGGTCCCGGGGGACCGGCAGCGAACCCTCGCCATCCTCCAAGTCACCCGACGTCAACTCCAAAAGGAGCGCCGTCGCCCACAGCGGGTGACCGCCGGTGTGATAGCGGACCCGCCTCGCGGCGCGCAACGACACCGGACGGCCGAGGTGGGCCGCCAGCTCGACCAGCTCCTGATCCCCCAGACCACCCAACACCAACGACCGTCCCCTCGCCGTGACCAGCCGGCGCCACCCGTCGCCCAGCCCGCCTGGAAACGGCGGCCGGGAAACAACGATGCTCAACACCGACTGCGCATCAAGTCGGCGCAACGCGAACAGTAACGCCGCGGCCGACGTCGAGTCGCACCAATGCAAATCGTCGAGGACGATCACGACAACCGGGACCTCGACGGCCAGGCGCTCGATGCGCACGACCAGCCCCGCACCGACCGCCAAAGGATCAGCACCACAAGCAGGCGGCCGAACCCGTAGGCTCGACCGGCGATCGTGGCGCCCCAGACCGGCCACCAGCTGGCTGACAACACCCCACGCCAAGTCCGACTCCGACTCCTCCCCACTCGCCCTGACGACAACACCGTCGGACAACGAATCGGTGAGCTGGCCGACAAGACTCGTCTTGCCGATCCCCCCGTCCCCTTCGACCACGACCAGGCGATGCTCTCCACTCGACGCTCGAGCCAACTCTGCACGAAGCTGTCCCAGCTCGCCCCGACGGCCGACCAAACCGACTCGAGGTGCTCCACCCGGCGTTTCGCCACCCACAGCCCCACGTCGCGACGCCAACACCATCGCATCTACACTCGGTTCGAACGAAACGTCGCGGGCTCCCCCCACGAAAACAATCCTACTGACGAAAGAACCGAGCTACTGCGCAGTCCGGCTGTGCCACCACAGATGGCGCAAAGCTACCGCAGGTAGAAGTTGGGCCAGTCGGCTCCGAGCTGCTCGAAGGAGCCGAGGAACGAGGCGAGCTCCTCGGCCGAGCCCGCCACTTGCACACCGGGGCAGCCGACGAAGTCGGCGGGGGAGATGACGCCGGCCAGGGCAGCACCGAGCGCCGAACGTGGCCCGCTGATGACGGCGACGGCCGGGAGCGAACCGTCGGCCAGGGACACAGCAGAGGTCGCCTCGACCACCGCAACACCCCGGCGGATGGTGATGGTGAAGCTCTCGCCGACGTCGGTGAAGCACCACCCGGTGCACATCTCGACGTCGAGGACATCTTCGGCCTTCAGCCGGGGCGGGGCGGACTCGACCAGCATCCGGGCCGGGAGCAGGCCGAGCAGCTCGTCGGTCACGGTCATCTGCACCCCCATCTGGTAGATCGGGGCGGGGTCGAGGCTGCCGTCGA
>JAKBBA010000287.1:2744-3434 GCA_021808665.1 Actinomycetes bacterium | reverse complement strand
GAGCACGACCGCCTCTGACTGGGCAGTTTCGACAACCTCGGCGAGCTTCTCCCGAGCCTCACTTACCTTCATCGTGGCCACCTCGTTATCGTACAAGATCCTGGTGGCTCTTGTACAAGATTGAACCAGGATCCTTCGGGCAGCCTTGCCAACAATGCGAGGTGGCAATAGCCGACCGAGAGCGCATCACGCCCGAGCGATCCTAGGAGTTCCCTTCGAGGCCGCCGGCGTCGGTGTGCGCGAGCATCACCAGGCAGCGCTTGCAGTAAACGAACAGCACGTCGATTGTCTCCTGGCTTGCGGTGCTGTCGGCTGCGCTCACGGGAAGAATCTTGTATGCGACGTTTCCTTCGAGCACCCCCCGGCATGTCGGGCAGCGGGGCCCGACCCCCGCAGCCTCCAAGCTCGCCGGTTTGTGGCCGTGCGACTCTTCGGGCTGGCTGGCGAGCTGCTCTAAAACCCGGTGGCGGACGACTGCAAGGTCTGCTCCGAGAGCGGTCATTACCTGCACGGCGACACCTTCGCCTTCGCGAAGCAGCCCGAGAAGTAGATGCTCCGTGCCGATATAGCGGTGGCCGAGTTGGAGCGCTTCGCGCAGCGACAGTTCGAGCACCTTCTTCGTTCGCGGCGTGAACGGCGGTGAGCCGGGTCCAGCCTGAGGGGCCTGCGGCGTTAGGAGCTTCGTCACTT
>JAKBBA010000287.1:0-2734 GCA_021808665.1 Actinomycetes bacterium | reverse complement strand
GTCGATCCCGAGCGAACTGAGTGTCATGGCCGCGACGCCCTCACCCTCGTGGATGAGGCCGAGCAGGATGTGCTCGGTTCCGAGGAAACCGTGGTTGAGCCGTCGGGCCTCTTCCTGGGCCAGCACCAACACCCGGCGGGCCCGGTCGGTGTACCTCTCGAACATACCCACAAGCATCGCGCCACCACCACGGCGCTTGGTGTCGCTGGCGGGCGATGTAATCGTCGAGGGCATCCCGGGGGTTTCTACGCTTCGCCGGTCAGCGACGGCCGGCCAGCCCGCCGAGCCCGGACATGGCAACTAGCTCGATCCGTCGTCGGGCAAGAACCTGAGCATGCTAGCACTAAGCAATATTTGCTAGTATCGGCGTGATGTCAAAGTTCTCAGAAGCGGTTGAGGCAGCTCGCGGGGCGCGACCAGCCCGAAGAGGTGATCTGGACACGTCGAGCCTCCATGACGGACCCGAGGTGCAGCTATCAGTTCGCGTCAGAGCGGGGCTTCGAGCCGCCGTGGCTTCAACCGCAAACGCCGAAGGCACGACCGTGACCGCATTCGTCGAGAAGGTCCTGCAGCGCGCCGTAATAGAAGCAAACGACAGCTTCGCCGGGCTCTCCGCTGATCTCGCAACAAACATGCGAGCTGAACTTCACGCAGTGCTCAAAGACGGCGCCTATCGCGAGGCGGCAATCGAAGTGGACCGGGAAGAAGCGTGGTCGTAGCAGTCGTCGACGATCATCGCCTCATCAGCCTTCTGGCTGCACCCGAACCGCCCACGGGGCGCTACGCCACAACGTGTTCGTGGTGGTGGAGACTTACATCCGCTCTCAGCGGGCATCGAAGGGGAGCACTATCATCACGCTTGGAGGAGTTCGACCACAGCGTGTCCTCAGCGATCCGCACTACCGTGCAAGGTCTACCTGAGCGTTTGGTCATCGTGGACCTCAGGCAACTCATTCCGGCGATGGGCGTCCTCGCACAAAGTCATGTCGTCAACCAACTCGCTGCCGAAGCCGTGGCTGCGGCCGCCTACCTGAGGGCACCGATTGAAGTAGAGGTTGACAGCCATCTGCTGCGAGCTGCCGCCTACGCAGAGAACATCGCATACCGCGTCGTCTGACTGCTACTCAGCGTGCGTGCTAGCAAGGATGCCGACCTGGCACGCTCGGTCCGGCGTCTCCTTGCTACGTCGTCAAGGCGTCCCTCAAGAACTCAGGAGCCGACGCTCGAGGCGAGCTAGATTTGTCGACAAGCGATCGGCGCGTTGCCGAGGACCAGGTTAGGGACGGGGGGATGGGATGATTGAGGGCAAATGCGACAGTCGTTTCGTGGCAGTCCGCGATGCTTTGGAGGCGAACCTCAGCTCTGGGGAAGAGCTCGGAGCGTCGATCGCAGTCGACATCGACGGAGAGACGCTCATAGACGTCTGGGGAGGCTGGCGTAACGCCGAGCGAACCGCCCCCTGGGAGAAGGACACCATCGTCAACGTCTGGTCGACCACCAAGACAGTGACCAGTCTGGCGATTCTCATGCTCGCCTCACGCGGAGAGATAGACCTTCATGGCACCGTCGGACGATACTGGCCGGAGTTCGCCTCGGCCGGCAAGGACCAGATCGAGATCCGCCACCTCATGTCGCACACTTCCGGCGTGTCAGGACTCGACCAGCCGGCGACCGTGGAAGACCTCTACGACTGGGACAAGTCGACATCGAGGATGGCCGCCCAGGCACCGTGGTGGGAGCCAGGTACGGCATCGGGATACCACGCCCTCAACTTCGGGCACCTTCTCGGCGAGGTCGTACGCCGCGTCACCGGCAAAACCCTCAAACGGTTCGTGGCTGACGAGATCGCTGGCCCGCTCGGCGCAGATCTGCAGATCGGCGCCCGACCCGACGACACGACGCGCATCGCCCCCGTAATACCCCCACCACCGCTACCCTTCGACTTCGCCGCGATGGACCCTACCAGTCCAGCGGTGAAGACTTTCACCGGCCCTCTCGTCGACGCTCTACCTGCCAACACCGCCGCCTGGCGTTCAGCCGACATCGGCGCCGCCAACGGACACGCCAACGCCCGATCAGTCGCCCAAGTCCTCTCCACCGTCACCCTCCAAGATCCGCGCTTCCTGTCCGCCGACGCCGTCGACGCGATCTTCGACGTCCAAGCCGACGGTATCGATCTCGTACTCGGGGTTCCACTCCGCTTCGGAATCGGATACGGTCTCGCCAAACCCGAAACCATCCCCTACGTACCAGAAGGGCGCGTCTGCTTCTGGGGAGGCTGGGGCGGGTCCGTAATAGTCATGGACCTGGAACGTCGCATCACCTTCGCGTACATGATGAACAAGATGGCGCCAGGAATCATCGGCTCCCCCCGAGCCGAAAGCTACATGCGCGCCGCCTACGCATCCCTCGGAATCAACCTCCCTCGAAGCAGCCCCAGCCAATAACCGAAGAAAGCCGAAGCGCCTAACAAATCAGCAACGCCGAAACCGTCACCCGGCCGGCCTAACGACCCGGCCGCGATCACCCGCGATCACCGCCAAGCGTCACGCCCAAAGAACAACCCTGGTACACCCGACTTAGGACACTCCGGTGACGGACCAGCCGGGAAGGGCATAATCCCTGCTCAGCGCCTGTGCAGCAACTGCCCGGACCGGGTACAGCCGTGGGCGGTTCACTCCCCCACCATCGCACGCGCGGCGTTGCCAGAATGTCCGAGGACTCCGAGAGACAC
>JAKBBA010000064.1 GCA_021808665.1 Actinomycetes bacterium | reverse complement strand
GATCTCGTATCCCACCTCGACGCCGGCGTCAGAGTCGAACATTGTCCGAACCGGCGGGCAGGGCTTGGACTGTGCGGCGGCCTGGCGTAAAGCGCCGGCCGCTGCAGCGACCGCTGCTTCGCGTCCGGCGGAGAACCCGGTCCCGCCGACCAACTTCAACGCCCCTCGAAGTTCGCTGATCGGCGCTCGGCGAAAGCCGTGATCCCCTCGCGGAAGTCCGACGTGGAGAAGAGCTGCATCGTCTGGAGCAGCACGTGATGGGTGTGACTCTCGAAGTCTTCCGACAGGCCGTGGCGGAAGAGCCTCTTCATCGCCTGCACCGCCAGCGGAGCGTTCGCCGCGATCTCAGCGGCCCATTCGTGCGCAACGTCGAGCAGGTCGTCGTCGACTACGGCCAGGTTGGCAAGGCCGATGTCGCAGGCAGCGGCGGCGTCAATGTCCCGGCCGAGGAAGCCGATCTCGGCGGCCTTGGCCCAGCCGACCAGGCGCGGCAAATACCAGGTGCCACCGCTTTCGGGGACGACACCCCTTTTGGCGAAGCCGGGCATGAGCACCGAGGAGCTTCCGACGATTCGAATGTCGCATCCGAGGGCGAGGTCGAATCCATAGCCAGCGGCTGCGCCGTTGACCGCCGCTATCACCGGCGTGTCCATCTGGGCGAGCACGACCGTCGGCAGGTGGCGGGTGCGTAGGGCCCCGACAGTCGACCAGCCCGACCGGGAGGCCTCCGACCCGATGCCCGACCCTGACAGGGCGTCTTTAATGTCGAGGCCTGCACAGAACCCCTTACCAGCACCGGTGAGGACCACGGCCCGCACCGTGCTGTCGGCTTCCGCCGCTTCGAGGGTCTCGGCCAGCTCCGACAGCATCCGCGTGGAGATGGCGTTGCGGCGGTGCGGACGGTTCAAAGTGACGGTCGCCACGTGACCGTCGCGCTCGTAGAGGACTTCCGGTCCGCCGACCGGCTCGTCGCGCACTGCGCCCCCTTGCCCTGCGACTTGCCCGGCGACGGGTTCCATCAGCCTACCTCCGTGTTAAGAGCCGGCCGGTCGGACGGCCGGCATCACCCGACGGGGTGACGACGAGAGCCTAATGGCTGCGCCGCTGCGCTAGGTGAGGCACGCGACTTCGACCTGACCCACGGGGCGCGGCCGGCGGTGGTCGCCCTGGCACGCCGGGGGAAAAACCCTTATGCTGAATAGGGTCTTACGAAGCTGGTCAGGAGAGGAGCTCGAACGTTGCTCGACTGCGTCGTCAAGGGAGGGTTCATCGTCGACGGCACGGGGGCTCCGGGTCGCAGCGGCGACCTCGGTATCAGCGACGGTCGCATCGTAAGTGTGGGAGGCAGGATCGACGACGACGCGCGATTGCGGATCGACGCCGACGGCGCCCTCGTCACGCCGGGTTGGGTCGACGTGCACACCCACTACGACGGCCAGGTGCTCTGGGATGACGCAATGCTTCCGTCCGCCGACAACGGGGTTACCACGGTTATAACGGGGAACTGCGGTGTCGGTTTCGCGCCGGTCCGTGCCGGCGCCGATCGCGAGCTGATCGAGCTGATGGAAGGCGTGGAGGACATACCCGGCACGGCCCTCTACGAGGGAATGCCGTGGGGGGAATGGGAGACCTTCTCCGACTACCTGGACCTTGTCGGGTCCCGCTCGTATGCGTTGGACATTGGAACTCAGGTGGCGCACGGGGCTGTCCGCTACTACGCGATGGGTGAACGCGCTTGTTGCGACGAGGACGCCGCCGCCGACGACATCGAAGCCATGGCGAGAATCGTGGAAGAAGCTGTGCGGGCCGGTGCGCTCGGCTTCTCCACCTCCCGGACGGTCGGGCACCGGTCGCTTTGGGGGACTCCGGTGCCGGGAACGTTCGCGGCCTCCGCCGAGTTGGGGGCGATCGCTGCTGCGATGGCCAAGGTGGGGCGGGGCGTCTTCGAGGCCATACCTGCGGGCACTGTCGGCCAGCTCGCCGCGTTCGGCGGGGAGCGATTCACCCAGCAGCACGAGAACGAACTGCTCGCCGAGGTGTCCCGGACGAGTGGAAGGGCCGTGACGTTCACGCTGGTGCAGTCCCCCGACTTCGACCCGGACCTGTGGAAGGAGATCCTCTGTCTCTGCGAGACCGCCAACCGCCAGGGCGCTCGACTGTACCCGCAGGTGTCCTCCCGGCCGATCGGGTTGATGGCCAGCCTGTCGTCCTACCACCCTTTCATGCGTAAACCCACCTACTTGAAGGAGCTGTCCGCTCCTGCGACCGCCGAGCGGGCCCGGCGGATGCGCGACCCGGAGATGAAAGCGAAGCTGCTAGCCGAGGTCGACGTTCCCCCCGAAGCGTCGGGGTCGATGGAGAACCTTTACCGGCTCTTCAAGCGCTCCGCTTCTTCTATGTTCCCGCTGGACGACCCCGTCGACTACGAGCCGGCTCCCGGCAGGTCAATCGGAGCGCTCGCCGCGGGGGAGGGAAGGGATCCCCTGGAGTACCTATACGACATGATGGTCGAGGGGGACGGCAGCCGTGTGTTCTCGCTGTCGTCGGCGGACCCGCACAGGCGGATGGAGGTCCTGCGGGAGATGCTGATGCACCCCGACACCGTCACCGGGCTGTCCGACGCGGGCGCTCACGTGATGCTCATCTGCGACGGGACGATGCCCACGACGCAGCTGACCCACTGGACCCGCGATCGCCGGCTGGGGGAGAAGATCCCCGTCGAATGGCTCGTTCACAAGCAGACTGCTCGCAACGCTGCACTCTACGGGCTCGACGACCGGGGCGAGCTGCGCCCGGGTATGCGCGCGGATGTCAACGTGATCGACATGGATAACCTCGCCGTGGCACCTCCCGTGGCTCACCACGACCTGCCGTCGGGGGGAATGCGGCTCATCCAGCCGGTCCGAGGGTACCTTGCGACGTTCTGCAACGGCGTGCAGACGAGGGACCACGACGTCGACACCGGGGCGCGTCCGGGGCGGCTGGTACGGGGCGGCTGACCCGGCCATCGCGTGTCACGGCCGCGACGGCGACTTTGTTAGTTTGCCTCTACGGTTAGCTTTGGACATCGCAACAACTTTCACGCACGGGAGGCTGTCGACATGTGGAACTCTTTTAGGACTGACTCTCACCTGGGGATCACAGCTGAGATCACCACTTACAGCGCCGGCGGTGGCGACCACATCCACGCTTATGTGAGCCGGCCGAAAGGTGACGGACCGTTCCCCGGGGTGGTCGCCATACACCACATGCCGGGCTGGGACGAGTTCTACCAGGAGTTCTCCGAGCGACTTGCCAGGCACGGTTACGCAGTTATAGCCCCCGACCTGTACTGCCGTTTCGGGCACGGCACCCCCGACGACGTGGCCGCCAAAGTCCGCTCCCAGGGCGGGGTCCACGACGACTCCGTGGTTGCGGACTGCGCCGCAGCGCTGACATGGCTGCAAGCTCAGCCATGGTGCTCAGGAAAAGTCGGGATCATCGGTTCGTGCTCGGGCGGCCGTCACGCAACCCTGACCGCTTCGAAAGTGCCCGGCTTCTCGGCGCTCGTGGACCTTTGGGGAGGTGGAGTGATCATGGAACCCGACCAGATCACACCGGCGCGTCCGGTAGCCCCGATCGACCTAACGGCGGACTTGTCAGCGCCGATCCTCGGGATCTTCGGCAACGACGACCGGTCACCCACCGCCGAGCAGGTCGACCAGCACGAGGCTGAGCTGGCGAAGCACGGCAAGGAGTACGAGTTCCACCGCTACGACGGCGCCGGGCACGGCTTCTTCTACTACCACACGCCCATGTACCGCCAGGAGCAGGCCATGGACGGCTGGGCGAAGGTGCTCGACTTCTTCGGCCGCAAGCTCGGATAACGCGGATAAGAGGCCGACCCCAAAGCGAGGAAACTTCTATGTGCACGAACATCTCCGAGTCAGCTGCTATCAAAGGCGCTGGCAAAGGACCGGCGGGGTGGTTCGCTCTCAACCAGGCGACCGTCGGATTCGACCACGCCACCCACAGCGAAGCGGAGCACGCCCTCCTGCTCGACTTCACGAACTACGACCTGGGCACCGACGCCAGGGTCGCCGTCGAACTGGACCTCACGTCGGGAAGGGCGCTGCTTGAGCAGCTGAAAGCGACGATCGAAGCAGCCGAAGCCACAGGCCTGCACGGGTAGCCCCCACCACGGCCGCTCCCTCCACCGTCAGCGCTCCGCCGGCGGTTGGATCTAACCAAGGCTCAGTCGAGACGTAAAAGTCGTCGGGAGTTCTCGTCGAAACGCGCCGTCTGCGTAGCGTCTGGGTGCTGAGCCACGCCTGAGTCCCATCCCCCGAAGTTCGTCCCGAATACCAGCCTTGAAACGTTCGCCCGCGAAGTGAGCAGTTCCAGCGACAGGTCGTCGCCGACGTGCACGTCGAACCACAGGCGCTCGAAGAGCTCCTCGAAGGTTCCCTCCTGCCTCAGCCAATCGGGAGCCCAGGGACGTCGTGTCGCTGCGTAGCGCAGCTTCGGGTACAGGAGCGCCGAGGCGCCGCCGCCGTGGGAGATAACGACGTCCAAGGTCGGGTGTCGGGCGAGGACACCCCCGTAGATAAGAGCAGCCACGGCGATGGTCTCCTCGTAGGCGAACTCGACGATCAGGTCAAGGTCGAAACGTCGAAGCCGGGAGTCGAGCAGTGGCCCGTCGATCCCCGACGGTGCTGGGTGCAAGAACCAGGGGCACCCAAGATCGGCGCTCAGAGCGTAAAGCTCGTCGAGAGCCGGGTCGTCCAGGTCCCGGCCGAAGTCCGTGCCGGTGTACACCCCCAAGAGGCCGTTCTCCTCGACGGCACGGCGTAGTTCACCGGCTGCCGCTTCTAGGTCCTGCATCGGCAGGCAGGCCAAACCGCCGATCCTCCCAGGACAGCGGGCTACCAGTTCGGCCATTGCGTCGTTGTGACGCCGGCAGAAAGTCACAGCGTCCCGGGCTGCAATGTGGTGGAAGAACGTGAGCGGGTTGGGCGACAGGACCTGGTAGTCGATGCCGGCCCGGTCCATGGCTTGCAGCCGCACCTCTAAGTCCATGTAAAGGCTGCCACGGTAGCGAACCCCACAGAGCGTGTAGCCGCCCACCCGGAAGCGCTGCTCGCCGTCGTGTTCGTAGAGCTCCGGCCCGTGTTCGCCGGCCGCTCCGAGGACCATTTCGAGGACAGCGTGCGCGTGCACATCGATCACGACCGGCTCCTTGCGTGCGTCGTCGGCCAGCGACTATACCTCCGGCGTGACTCAGAGAACCGGGGCGCTTCCGTGTCGTCGCCTCCTCGCAAACGCTGACGCCATGACAGCTCCTGTAGGCTCGGACCGGTACCTGCTTGGGGAGCCTAAGCCTGAGATGGCGTGGCGAGCCGAGCAGAAGTCGAATTAACTGATCCGTATATTTATTGTTGTCTAGAGTTACGAGACCGGGGGATTACCCGATGGCGCAGATCCTATTGCGAGGTGGAACGGTCATAGACGGATCGGGTGCCCCGCCGCGCGCGGCGGACGTGCTCCTAGACGGAGACCTCATAGTTGGTGTCGGCGAATCAGGGGCCGCTGACGCAACGGACGCAGAGGTCTTCGACGCTGCCGGCCTCACGGTCATGCCCGGCCTCGTCGACACCCACACCCACGTCACTCTCGGCGAACCGGCGTCCAACGACGAGCTCTTCTTCCACCGCCAGCCGGCCTTGGCGGCTCTGGTGGCCGGTTTCAACCTCGGGAAGGTGCTGCGCGCCGGCGTCACTTCGATCATGGACGTCGACGGCCTGTTCAACATCGGGCCGGCTCTGCGCGAGGCGGTAGCGGCCGGGATCGTTGAAGGTCCTAACATGAAGGCGGGTCTTTACGCCTTGATGACCGCGGTCGGCGGCACGGCCGGCCGTATGATCCCCGACGAGGGCACCGCGGGCTACGCGGAGGTGACCCGTAATCGCGACGAAATGGTCGTGGCTACCCGCCGGCAGATCAAAGAGGGCGCCGACCTGGTCAAGATCCACGTGACAGGCTCCCTGCCCACCCGGCGCGGGGAGCTCCAAGTATGGACCCTCGACGAACTGAAGACGGTCGTGGACACGGCCCACGACCTGCAGACCCCTGTCGTCGCCCACTGCCGCAACGCCAGTAGCACCCGCGACGCGGCCCGTGCAGGCGTGGACATCATCTACCACGCCTCCTACATGGACGAGGAGGCGCTCGAAGCGGTCGTAGAGTCCGGCGCCATACTCGGGCCGGTCTTCACTTTCCTGGCCAACCTCGCCGACTTCGGGCCGAAGGCTGGGGCGACCCCGGACGCTCAGGACGTTTTCCGCAACGAGATCGAAAGCACAGGGGCCATGATGCGCCGCGCCTACGACACCGGTGTGACTTTGATCTGCGGGTCGGAAAGCGGCTTCGTCATAACCCCGTGCGGCCACTGGCACGCACGGGAAATGCAGCTCTTCGTCGACGTTCTCGGTTTGACACCCCTGGAGGCGATCACCTGCGGCACCTCCAACGGCGCGGTCGCAATGGGAGAAGGACACCTGACCGGGACGATAGAGGTGGGCAAGAGAGCTGACGTCCTCGTGATCGACGGAGACCCGACGCGCGATATCACCGTGCTCGGCGACAAATCCCGTTTCCGGCGGCTGTTCTGTCGCGGTCGGGAAGTGGATCTGAACCGGCCCTGGCCGACCCGGTCCCCACTTCCCGGCGAGCGGGTCACACCTTGGGCGGAGACTGCTCTCACCTGGGAACTGGCGTACCGTTGAGCTCGCGAGCCTTCACGCCGCAGGCCGTGACGGCGCAGCCGTTGACCTCGCAGGCCGTGACGTCGACGAGGCGGACCGTGACCTTGAGCTCGTTCGCCGATGTGCGCGACGCCTTCCGCCACAGGTCACTGCGACAGGCCCTCTACGACGAGGGCTCGGTGATCATGGCCGACTGCCTGCTTGACTTGCACGCAGGGCAGCACCGGGATAGGCGGCGCCTGGAGAACCGCCTATTTGGTAGGGACACGTTCCGGTACTTCGAGCAGGAAGTGCTGCCGGGAACCATCGAAGCTGTGCTCACCCCGGCAGCAGCCTCAGGTCGAGCGGACCTCGTCGAGCTGGGCTACAGGGCGGTGATGAACCTGACCGCCATGATCGCCGGTATCGACCGAGCGCAAGGCACTGCCGAGGAGACCGAAGCCCTCATAGCCTTCGCCGTCAAGTTCGGCGAAGGAGCCACCATGGTGCACTCGACCCGCCCCCGGGACCTGTTGCGAGCGGAGGTCCTCGCGGCGATGGACGGCTTCGACAAGCGCTTTTTCCGTCCCTCTCTCGAACGGCGCCGAGCCATCGTGCGCGCCGTGCAAGGCGGGGCCAACCCGGCGACGATCCCCCGGGACGTGCTGAGCGTGCTGGTCGCCAACGTGGACCGCCTCGACCTCTCCGAGGATGTCATCCGCCGAGAGGTGGCGTTCTACCTCCAAGCCGGAGGCCACTCGACAGCGAACACGCTCACCCACACGATGGACGACATCTTCGGGTGGGTGGCCGGGCATCCTGAAAGGGCGGGGCGGCTCAAGGCGGACCCGTCACTGGTGCAGCGATGCGCCCATGAGACTCTTCGGCTGCACCCAGCGAGCCCGGTGGCCCACCGACGCGCCGTCACCGCCTGCGAACTGTCCAACGGGCAGAAGCTAGATGCTGGCGACCTCGTGGTGCTGGACCTGACGGAAGCTAATCGCGACCCGGCGGTGTTCGGGCCTGCGTCGGGGATCTACGATCCCGACCGTGAAGTGCCGCCGGGGATCATGCCGTGGGGCCACAGCTTCGGTGCCGGGATGCACGCCTGCATCGGCATGGAGCTCGACGGTGGGACCGTCAAAGGAGACGCCGGGTCGGGCCGTCTCCTGGGCACGGTCGCGTTGATGGCGAGCGCTCTGCTCGAACGGGGTATCCGACCTGATCCCGACGAGACGCCCTGCGGTTCCACCGGGTCCGCCCGGGCGCACTTCGAGCGCTACCCGGTCCGTTTTGGATCCCCCGAATCGGAGATTCGGTGAGCGGGAGTGCCGGGGTGAGCGGAGTCGCCGCCAGGAGCGCATCGGTGAGCGGGAGTGCAGTGGTGGCCAAGAGTGCAGTGGTGACCGGCGCGGCCGGTGGTATCGGAAGGGTGATCGCCGCCCGCCTAGCCAAAGACGGCTGGCGGACGGGGATGCTTGACCTTCCCGGATCTGGAGTTCAAGAAGCAGCCGCCGCTGCGGGTGCCATACCGCTAGTTGCTGATGTCAGCGACGAAACCTCCGTGGAAGCAGCTCTCGACGACTTCGAAGGTGACGTCGACCTGCTCGTGAACAATGCCGGCATCGCCCGCTTCGGCCCTCTTTTGGAGCTCAGCCGCGACGACTTCGACTTGGTGGTGTCGGTCAATCTCGTCGGTACCTTCACGATGGCCCGCGCGACGGCTCGGCGCATGGTCGCGAGAGGAGGCGTCATCATAAACGTCACGTCGATGAACGGCGTTGCCCCCGGACCGAACGCCGGGGCCTACGGAGCGACCAAGGCCGCGGTGGCTTTGCTGACTCAGCAGATGGCGATCGAGTGGGGGCCGCTCGGCATTCGCGTCAACGCCGTTGCACCCGGCCTCGTGCTGGCAGGGATGTCCGATCCGATCTACGCTGACCTCGAGGTACGCGCGGCCCGCGAGAGCAAAGTCCCGCTCGGACGCCTCGGGCTTCCCGAGGACGTCGCCAGCGTCGTGTCATTCCTCGCCAGCGAGGAAGCCTCCTACATCACAGGGCAGAACATCCTCGTAGACGGCGGCGTCACCATGAGTGTCATAGCAGGCCTGCCTCGACCGCGCTCCGTGGACGGTGTCGGCGATACGAGCGCGGGTAGCCGGCGGTGACCGCCGCGACCAACCTTCTGCTCACCGGCGGTCACGCCCACGACTTCGCTGCTACTTCTCAGGCCATCGCCGACCTCCTAGCGCCACAGGGCATCCGGACGCAGATTACCGAGGATCTCCCAGCGGCCTTCGAAGACCTCCATCGGGGTGCCCGTTACGACCTGCTGACAGTGAACGCCGTCAGGTTCAGGATGCTTCCAGACCGCTACCGGGACCTGAGGGGCGCGTACGCCTTCGAACTGGATGACGTCGGCAAGGAGGCGATCCTCGGCCACCTCAGCCGCGGTGGCGGGCTGCTGGCCCTGCACACCGCCCCGATCTGCTTCGACGACTGGCCCATGTGGCCGGAGATAGTCGGCGCAGCCTGGGACTGGGCGACCTCGGGGCATCCACCTCCTCTTGCGTCAGCGATCTCTTTTACAGACGAGCCCCACCCGGTAACCGCCGGGCTGGAAGACTTCGAATTGGTCGACGAGATCTACCACGACATGGCCGTCGCAGCCAACGTGGTCCCCTTGGCGACGTCTCAATACCAGGGCCGCCCTCAACCTGTCTTATGGGCACGCACTTGGCGCGGGTCGCGTGTCGCCACAGACGTGCTCGGTCACAGCCGAGCGAGCCTGGAGCACCCGGTACACGGCACCGTCGTCGCCCGGGCCGCATTGTGGGCCCTCGGCCGCGAGGACGCGAGCGTCACTGCTTACCAAGCCGGGGGGGTTGGCTAATGCGTCCGGTCGAGGGCATGTCGGTCGTCGTTACGGGCGGCGGGTCCGGGATCGGCGCCGCCACAGCCGTGCACTTCGCACGGGCGGGTGCGCTGGTCACGATCTGCGGCAGGCGAGAGGACAAACTCGCCGAGACCGCAGCTACCGCCGGTGAAGGCTGCGCCTGGATCAAAGCTGACGTGACCGTCGCCGAGGACCGCAAAGCGCTTGTCGATACAGCCGTCGCCCACGGCGGGGGCATCGACGTTCTCATCAATAACGCCGGGAACATGTATAGGACCGCGATCGGCACGTTCGACGAGGAACGCCTGCTGTCCCTGTTCTCCGACAACGTCGTCTCCGCAATGATGCTCACGCAGGCCGCCCTTCCCCACCTAGAGGCGCGCAGGGGCGCCGTTATCTTCCTCGGGTCCGTGTACACCCGCAGGTCATACCCCGGAGCTGCCCCGTACGCTGCTACGAAAGGCGCTCTCGAAGCTCTCACCGGCGTCCTGGCCACCGAGCTTGGACCACGCGGGATCAGGGTCGGGTGTGTCCGACCCGGCGCTGTTTTCACGGAGATCAACCAACGGGCCGGGATATGGGACGACGACGACGCTCTGCAACGTTTGCAGTCCATGGCCGGCCACCACGCGCTGGGCAGGATAGGAACACCCGAGGAGATTGCCGAGGGAATCGAGTACCTAGCCCGAGCTGAGTGGACCACCGGGGAGACCCTGGCAGTCGACGGCGGCCTTGGGCTTGGCGTGATAGTCGACTGAACCGAAAGGAGCGGCGGTCAAGTGGCCAACAGCACCGAACAGGCTGCGATCTTCATCACCAACCTTGACGAGGCGAAGGACGCGTACCGTCAGAAGGCCCTCAGGCAGGGACTCTACGACGCTGGCGAGGTCGTCATGTCAGGCGTCCTCGTGAACCTGCACGGAGACGAACACAGGTCCCGGCGCCGCTTGGAGAATCGACTGTTTCGAAAGGAAACCCTCGAGTTCTACGAGAACGAGTTGTTCCCGGACGTGATAAGCGAGACCTTGGACCCCCACGTCGAGGTCGGACGCGCGGAGCTGGTAACGCTCAGCCACCAGCTGATGATGAACCTGGCCGCCCTGAACGCTGGGGTGGACCGCCCACTTCGCACACCTCAGGAGACGTTACGTCTCTACCAGCAGATGATGAAGCTGATCGAAGGAGCGACACTCGTGCACTCTCGCAGGGATCCCTCCGAAGTCTCAGCCGAAGTGCGCGAAGCGCTCGGCGACTTCGACAGCGAGTTCGTCACCCCGTCCATTCAGCGGCGGACGGAGCTCATCCAACGCCATGTGGCCGGGGAAATCGACGAAAGCTCCCTCCCCCGGGACGTGCTCAGCGTACTTCTTCGCAACGAGGACGACCTGAAAATCCCACGGGACGTGCTCGTCAGGGAGATCGGCTTCTTCCTGCTGGCGGGCGCCCACACGAGCGCGACCGCCTTCACCAGGTCGACTCACAACATCCTTGAGTGGCTCGCAGCTCACCCGGAGGATCAAGCCAAGCTGGACGACCGCCGATGGGTGCAAGGCTGCGTTCACGAAACCGTCCGTCTCTACCCGTCGAGCCCCACCGGCGTGCGATGGGCCCTGGAAGACGTCGTCCTACGGTCCGGGCGGCACATACCGGCCGGATCCAAGGTCGTCATCGACCTTGTCGCCGTCAACAGAGATCCGGCGATCTTCGGAGACGACGCCGGGGACTTCAACCCCTACCGCCAGGTCCCAGCCGAGGGTGTCGGACCTTACGGGCTTTCCTTCGGACATGGCATGCACGCTTGCATAGGCCAAGAGCTGGCCGCGGGGATCATCCCCGCGGATCAGGCCGGCACACAGCTCTTCGGTGTCGTGACCGTAGCGGTGATGGCCCTGCTCGAACGGGGGGCGCGAGCCGACCCCGACGAGGCGCCAAGCGTCGACAGCTCCACGCAACGTCCCTACTGGTCTCGTTACCCTGTCGTGTTCACCGGCCGGAGCCGGCCTCACAGGCCGACTGTCCTCCCGCCGTCGACCACCAGCGTGGTGCCGGTGATATAGGCAGCCGACGAGGAGCAAAGGAATGCGACGGCCCTGCCGAAATCCGCTGGGTCTCCCGCCCGGCCCGACATGCCCAGAGAAGTCATGCGTTCGGTGGCGTGCACTCCCGGGCATATCAAGTTGAGTGTCACGCCGCTGCCCACGAGCTCCTGCGCCGCGGTCTTCGCCCAACCCCACAGGCCGACCCGGGATAGGTTAGACAAGGAAAGTTCCGGTATCGGCTGGACCACCGAAGCGCTCGTGATCGCGCAGATGCGACCCTGACCGCTGGCCGCCAGGTAGGGGGTAGCAGCCCGCACCAGGCGTACCGTGCTCAGCAGGTTGGCGTTGATCGCAGCGAGGATCTGCTCGTCGGTGACTTCGAGAGCCCGACCCGGCGGGGGACCGCCCGCGTTGGCTACGAGCACGTCCAGACGTCCGAAAGCGCCTACGACGGCTTCAACGACCCGGGCGGGTTCCGCCGCGTCGGTGATGTCACCGGCCAGTTCGAGCACCTCTGCTCCCGTGTCCACGCGTAGACGCTGCGCTGCTGCCTCCAAGGTTCGAGGTTTGCGGCCGGTGATCGCCACCCGTGCACCCTCTCCCGCGAACGCCGCCGCCGCCGCGTAGCCCAGGCCCGCAGATCCTGCGGTAACGAGTGTCACCCGATCTTTCAGTCCCAAATCCATGTAGCCATGCTAGGAAAATGGGAACCGGAGAGTGCCCGCTTTCCTGACCGGCCCGATAACCCGTTCGACCGGGCCCAAAATAGGGCCGAAAGTCCCTACTCCAGCGCTTGATTCGCCGACCCAAGAAACTTACTATCTGATCAATATCTCACCTTAAGGGGGCCCTGAAATGGCCGGCTTGGACCATCCGCTTTACGGTTCACACTACGAACCCGAATCCGATGGCACGGTTCGAGTAACAGAGCCGGACGGGCGAGTCGGTTGGTTCACCTGGCAGGGGCGCTGCCGTCGTGGAAAGCGGCACGGGTACTGCTAGAAGATTCACTTGCCCTTACCACGCCTGGGTGTACGACAACAAGGGCGATCTCGCCGGCGTCTTCCAACGGGAGAGATTCGGGGACCTGGACACCTCCTGCAAAGGTCTCACCCCGCTGCCGGTGGCGGAACGGGCTGGGTTGATATTCGGCGGGACGGTTCCGGAGATGCCCTTCGACGTGGACGCCTTCCTGTGCGGTCACACCTCCATGCTCGAAGAACACGCCTTAGGAGCCTGCCAGTACGTCGGTCGAGTAGCGCTTCGCGGCTCGAACTGGAAATTGGCATAAGACGGTTACCTCGACTTCTACCACCTGTCGATCCTGCACAAGCGGACATTCGGAGCCGACTACAACAACCTGATCTGCGGCGACGCGTGGGGTCCCCACCAACGTCACATGCAACCCGACGCGCGGATCATGGAGCTGGCCACCCTAGCCCCGGACGCCTGGTTGGCGCCGACACGCCTCTGGACACCTACGCCCTCTTCGACGGGGTGAAGGAGTTCCACCACCCCGAACCGTGAACCTCATGCGCTAAGCGGCGCGTCGTGCTCGTCTGGCGTTCTAAAAAGGGCGGGGGCGGGGCGGCGCCGCTTGGTCATCGAGTCTGAGATCGGGCGGCCGGCCGTAGCGACGACGACCGCGCAGAGGATGAGCCCGACCCCGCCGAGTTGGTCAAGTGAGGGGCTCTCCCCGAATATCACGGCGCCGAGGGCGATCGCACCGACCGGCTGGACGAGCAGCAGCATGCTGGTAAGTGCCGCTGGGAGCTTGGGCAGGGACAGCGAGATCAGCAGCCAGCCGACGACTTGTGAGGTCACGGCAAGAAGCGCCAGCCAGCCGACGGCGGCTGCGCCGCCGATTCGGAAGTCGCCTGCGGTTACAGCGAGCACGGCTGCTCCACCGGTAGCTCCCAGCGTCGCCTCGTAGAGCGGACGTACGACGCCAATCCCACCTCGAGGGGCGCTCACCATCTGGGGCGACATAGCCTGGCGCAGGATGAGTATGTACCCGGCGTAGAGGATCGAAGTCCCGATACCGAAGACAACGCCCCGGGCCGGGTGGGCACCGTAGGTCCCGGAGCCGGCGACACCTCCGACGAGTGCAACGCCGGCAAACATGACCGGTAGTGCCACGAGCAGCGACCGGTCCGGTCGCTCTCGAAGCACCGCCCACGCCAGGCCGGCAACCAGGAGCACCTGGAGGTTGCCGAGGACCGTGGCCAAACCTGCGCCGACAGCAGCTATGGCATGGGCCCACACGACGAGGTCCCCAGCGAGTAACACTCCCGACAGGCGCGCCAGCCACTTTGCACGCGTCGTCATCGCCATCCTCCCAGGGCGACGTCGGTCGACGAGGACCAGCAGTCCAAGCAGCGGAAGCGCGAAGGCGCACCGCAAGAGGGCGGCTGCGGTGGCCGACGACCCAGACAGGCGGACGAGGACAGCGGAAGCAGCGATGCAACTTGCGCCTGCCAACGCCGTCACGATCGAAGACTGCCTTGGTCCCACGGTCCAAACCTCTCTGTCATGAGCGTCGACCCCGTACGCTACTGACTCAAGCCGTCCTCATTCAGGAGTCGATGCGATATTTGCTCATGACACGGAGTTCGCTCTGCTGACCCCTGCGGCATTGCTAAACACAGCAGCCAACGGTCACGACACTCTGAGCGACCCGCCGGCTGGCTGAACGACAACGCCTTCATGTTCCTTCCCCCCACCGCCGAGCTCGACGGCCACGACATATTGATGGACCACCCGCGCCTGGTCGTCCTGGGCGCACCGTTCGAGGTCGTCTTCGTCATGAAAATGTACCGAGCCGCCCTGCTGTCGGTATGCGCCGTGGCGCAATCGCGAGGACTTGACCCCTCGCCAGGAACGAAAGCTCGCCTGGATCCGCCACGGTCAACACCAAGCTCTGCCGCGCGTAGCTGATGAAAGAGCAACTACGCGTCGCGATCACAACCCAAAGGGGTGCTCGCTCTCCGCCTCGTACTCCTCGTCGCTCTCGGGCTCCCAGCGTGAAGCCGTGTTGTCCACCACCCCATCTCGGTCGACTGCGTGACCTCAGCGTCACATCGCACGTCTGTTCGATCCTCCTACCAACGAAAGTAGCAGGAGAGGCCAAAAGCCTCGCAGAGGCCCCACTTTGTCGCCGACGGCTCACTCGTCGTGTGGGTTCGTTTCACTTCGCTTGGGTGGCGGGTTTAGCAGGTGATCGTTGCGCCGTTGATGAGCGTCTGGTTCCATGTTTTGAGGGTGGCTGTCGGTACAGCGGAGAACCCTGGGTAGTGGCCGTTGGGGGGCCAGAGTTCTACTGAAGTGGCGTGGTAGGTTGTAGCTGTCGACATGGTTGGGCAGTCGACGGTCGGGCCGCCGGTTTGGAAGTACACGCCGGACCCTGATGCGTTAGTGGGCTTGAGGGCGGCGATCTCGGCGTAGGAGGGTCCGGTCTTGCCGGACGGGGCGGTGGGAGACAGGTCGTTGTTGCCGACAATGCACTCCGGTCCGCCCGCTGCGTGGGATCCGACGCATGCCTGCATGACCTGGTCCATGAACGCCACGTCAGGACCTGAATGCGTCCCTAACGGGTTGATGGCGAAGGTGATCTGCGTGTGCGTCCATCCCGAGTAGTCCGACAGCGCTCCCTGCAAGCAGGTCTCTTGCAACTGCGGCGTCCAACCGGCGGCGGCGAGCGCCCGCTGGGATGAGATCGCGCCGCTCACGACGAACGGTTCGCCTGTGCTGCTCGAACATGACGACACAGACACCGCCCGCACGAGCGGGTTGGGGTCGTAGCGTTCGGCCAGGGCGTGCTGAAATGCGCTCCAATCCTGGCGGAACGGTGTGGTCCACCACTCCCCGAGGACTTTGGTGCCCCCCTTGGTCTGGACGGTCACAGTCGGACCGGACTGAGAGACAACCCAGGCCGGAGCGCTGTAGCCGGCGAAGATCCTCAGCTTGACGCCAAGAGGTGTCGCGGGGTGGGCGGCGTTCCAGGCGGAGACTGCGGCCAGGGACTGGTCGAGGGGCGCCCAGTTCTCCACGCCCGGGGACGGCTCCAGCTGGGACCACGACTCGTTGACGACGATCCCGCTGAAGTCTCCTGCGTAGGCGTCGAGCGAGCTCGGGTCGGCCACAGGGAACGGTTGACCGGTCTGATAAGGGGTTTGGATCCCCATGTCGAGGAGCCCGTTAAGAGGCGCCTTCTCCCCTGAAGTCCCAGAGACCCCCGAGGTTGTCGAAGTCCCCGAGGTCCCCTGGGGTGCCGTAGATGGGGGGACGGTTTGCTTCGGTGTCCCACTGCCCGGCGCCTTCAACGCTGAGACAGCACTACCATGGCACCCGGCGACCAGCACGACGCCCGCCGCTACCGCCGCCAGCGTCCCGATCCAGCGTGACCTCGCCACTGTGTCCACGCAACGATCCTGAGACACAAAGATCACAGAAGTGTTAGCAACCGATCAGGAACTTGCGAGGATCCGCCGCCCGGCGAGCGTGACCGAACGTGACCAAGGCGAGGGGGCCTATCGAACTGTGCCCGCGCAAGCCGTCTGCCAGCTGGGCGGGTGGATCGCTTAACACTGTCTCATCCCTGTCGTATCCTCGATGGCGTCCCCCATGGGAACCCGAAGAAGGAGAGGTCGGCTCGCACGACTCTTGAGACATGAAATACGACGAGATTGAGCAGCTTCGGGAGCGAAACCCCGCCTGGGCCCTGGTCCGGGCCGGGAACGCCGCGCTGGTGCTCAGCTTCCTCGGTCGGGTGTTCGTCGAGCGAAACGTCGCCGACCTGCCGGCCACCGAGCTAGCCAGTGCCCTAGACGACGAGTTGTACGCACTCAACGAGCGCCTCGGCGAAGAGCGCTTCCCCAAGACGGCGGCAGCCTACCTGGACGACTGGGCTGCTCCAGAAAGGGGATGGCTGCGCAAGTACTACCCGCCCGGTTCGGACGAACCCAGGTACGATATCTCGCCCGCAGTAGAAAAGACGCTCCTTTGGGTCGAGGAACTGCGCGGCCGGGACTTCGTCGGCACCGAATCGCGACTCAACACCGTCTTCGAGTTGCTGCGCCAGATGGCGCACGGAACCGACGACGACCCCGAACGGCGACTGGCCGACCTTCGTCGTCGTCGAGCCGAGACCGACGAGGAGATCGCCAGGGCGGAACGCGGCGACGTGACGCTGCTGGACTCGGCCGGCCTGCGGGACCGCTATCAGCAGTTCGCTCAAACGGCCCGGGAGCTCCTCGCCGACTTTCGCGAGGTGGAAGAGAACTTCCGCCGCCTGGATCGGGACCTCCGCCAGCAGATCGCCGGCTGGACCGGATCCAAGGGCGCTCTCCTCGACAGCGTACTGGGCAGCCGGAACAGCATCGCCGAGTCCGACCAGGGACGCAGCTTCCAGGCGTTCTACGACTTCCTTCTCTCCCACAGTCGCCAAGAGGAGCTCACAGACCTGCTCGAAAGGGTACGGACCCTCGACATTGTGGGCCGCGACGACCGGCTCTCGCGGGTGCACTACGACTGGATCGACGCCAGCGAGCGGACCCAGGCGACGGTGCGCTTGCTGTCCGAGCAGCTGCGCCGGTTCCTCGATGACCAGGTGTGGCTAGAGAATCGGAGGGTGTTCGACCTCCTGCGGAGCATCGAAGGCAAAGCCCTCCGGCTGCGAGACCAAAGCGACCCGCCTGTGGAAATGAGCATGCAAGACTCGAAAGTGTCGGTCAACCTTCCGATGGAACGCCCGCTCTACCGACGTCCCACCGTCACCCCACTCGCCAGCGGCCGGGCCGACGCCGGCCGCGACGATTTCGACTCGACCGCCCTGGTGGACCAGGTCTACATCGACCGGGAAGATCTTGTCCGGCGGGTGTTCGAAACCCTGGGCCCGAGCCCGCAAGTTGGGCTGCGTGACGTCGTGGCGGCCGCCCCTCTCCAGCAGGGGCTGGCGGAACTGATCGGCTACCTGTCGCTCGGGGAGAGCGGGGTGGCGGTCGTCTTCGACGCCGAGCATCGTGACCAGGTCAGCTGGGTCGACGACGACGTGGAGCGGATCGTTGACATGCCCCGTGTCACCTTTAGCCGGCAGAGGGGGGTGACTCATGAGCGAAGCGTTCTCACCGCCAGCTCTTCCATCGGCTGAGCTGTCGTCGGTGGTGATCAACCTGCTGAAGGGTCCCGTCTACCGTGACACCCACGAACAGACCTGGAGCTTGCTCCTCCGCCTTCGCAGGGAGGCCGGCGACTACGTGTCGGTGATGGGGCTCAACGTGGTAGTGGACGAGGCCGAGGGATATGCGTACCTCAAGACCAGACCGGAGAACGACGACGAGCCTGGATTCCCCCGGCTGGTGGCCCGGAGGTCCCTTTCGTTCCACGTCAGTGTCCTTCTAGCTTTGCTGCGCAAACGGCTGGCCGAGTTCGACGCCAGCAACTCCGACACCCGCCTCGTGCTCAGCCGGGATCAGATCATCGAGATGCTGCGCCTGTATCTCCCGGAATCCTCCAACGAAGCCCGCATCGTCGAGACCATCGACTCGCACATCAACCGGGTGGTCGAAATGGGCTTCCTGCGTCGGATGCGAAACGAGGAGGACGCGTTCGAAGTGCGCCGCATTATCAAGGCTTTCGTCGACGGCCAGTGGCTGGCCGATCTCGACCGCCGCCTGGACGACTACCTAGACCAGCTCGCCGGGGTCCGCGCCGACGAGGGAGGCGAGTGATGGCGCAGGCCCTGTTCAACATGATAGACCTCGAGTCGGCCCAGTCCGACCGTCTCCCAGGCTGTCGCCTCCAACGGCTCGAGGTCTACAACTGGGGCACGTTCGATCGCGACGTCTGGAGCTTCGACGTCGACGGGCGAAACGCCCTCCTCACCGGCGACATCGGCTCAGGCAAGTCGACGCTGGTCGACGCCATCACGACATTGCTCCTGCCGGCCCACAAGATCTCCTACAACCGGGCCGCCGGCGCGGACACACGGGAGCGGGATCTGCGTTCGTACGTGGAAGGCCACTACAAGTCCGAACGCAACGAGACAACCGGGACCTCGCGGGCGGTGGGCCTGCGCGGCGCCGGCACCTTTTCCGTGATACTCGGG
>JAKBBA010000286.1 GCA_021808665.1 Actinomycetes bacterium | reverse complement strand
TCCGCCGAGCGCGATGACCGGATCATGTGGTCACTGCATCGCGCTGCCCTCCGACGAGGCTTGCCCCCAACGGTACCGGCCGCTGTGCTCGCCGAGAGCTGGCGAGGCGGTCCGCAAGCGAAGCTGTCCAGGCTGTTGAAGGGCTGTGACGTCGAGGATCTCACCAAGACCCAGGCCCGAGCAGTCGGCGCCCTGGCCGCTCGGGCCCGCCACGATGACATCGTCGATGTGACGACGACCGGGTGAAGCCGAAGAGTGACATCCCTATTCCCGCCCTCAGTCGGACGGGACATTAGGCGCCTGCGCTGAACACGTCGCTCAGCAGGGATGGCACTGCGACGTCAAGCTGATCGAAGGTGGCGCTCGTCGGGTCGCGGTCCGGCCTCCAGCGCAGAAACCGGGCTGTGTGGCGAAGCCGGCCGCCTTGAAGCTGCTCGAACTCCGCCTCGACGACCAGATCCGGCCGTAGCGCCTCGAAACTCGTGTCCTTGCCGGCGTTCCATCTGCTCGCCGGCGCGGCCGGACGCGAACGTCCTCTTTGCAATTGGTCGCCCTCGCCGCCTTCGCCGACCGCATCGTGAGCAGAACCGCCAAGGACCCACTGATGGCGGCTCGGGTTCGTGTACGGCGCCAGGTAGGCCACCAGACTGCGCCGCTGCGTGACAGGGAACGATCCGATCACTCCTACTGGCCGCAGGTTGTCCCCGTCGTAAAGGCCGAGCATCAACGAACCCACCATCGACGTGTCGGCTCGGTACCAACGGAAACCCCCAACGACGAACTCACCGCTGCGGCGGTGCTTCACTTTGATCATCTCCCGCTTCGAAGGAAGGTACTTGAGCGTCACGGATTTCGCTACCACACCATCGAGACCGGCCCCTTCGAAACGGACGAACCAGTCGCGCGCCACGGCCGGGTCGTTTGTCGTCGGGGTGACCTTGACCGACTCTGCCCGCCCCCCGGCGACCTCCTCGAGCGCTCGGCGCCGCTCAGCGAACGGCCTGCCGGTCAACTCGGCGTCGCCCAAAGCCAGCGCGTCGAAACCTACGAAACTGGCAGGGCAGGTCCGGGCGAGCATCTCCACCCTCGACTGAGCCGGGTGGATGCGCTCGGAGAGCGCGTCGAAGTCCAGGCCGTCCGGCCCCGCTACCACGATCTCCCCGTCGATGACGCAGCGCTCCGGGAGGTGGTCCCTGATAGCCGAGACGACCTCCGGAAAGTAGCGGGTAAGGGACCGACAGTTGCGGCTTTGCAACTCGACCTCTCCCCCATCTCGGAAAACGATGCAACGAAAGCCGTCCCATTTCGGCTCGAACACGAACTGCTCGCCGTGCGTTGCCTGCTCCAGCTGGTCCCATGTCATTGCTTTCGCAAGCATCGGTTCTACGGGAGGCATGACGGGCAGGTCCATGACGGCACAGACTAGGTGTTTACGAGCCTCGGTGGCCGGGAGCAAAGGTGCTACCTGTTGACGACTGTGCGATCCCGTGCGTCAACTGATTTTCGGGTGCTTCGCGTGATCCGGCGGGTGTCAGCGGGTACAAACCTACGGTGCCCTTCGAAAGGGGGGCACCACCTGCGGTAAAAACCGCATCCCACCCGTGGAGGTCAATTATGCCCGATGCTACTGTCCTGCTAAGCGAGGACCACAAAGCGGTCAGCGCCCTGTTTTCCAAAGTGGAGGGCCAGCGCCACCCTGATCCAGCGACAGTCGACAAGATCGTAAAAGAGCTCTCGATCCACGACGCGATCGAGAAGGAGTACCTCTATCCCCTAGTCACGGACAAGCTCGCCGGTGGAGCTGGCCTCGCAAGTCACAGCCTCGAGGAGCACAGCGCTGTCGCCGAAACGCTCAACGAGATCGACACTTCGCCAGCCGACAGCCCCAATCGCGCTGGGCTCCTGGTGCGGCTGATCGCTCTGGTTCGAACCCACGTTCATGAAGAGGAGACGAAGATCTTCCCTGCGATGCGCACGACCATGACACCGCTGCAACTGGACAAGCTGGGCGACTCCCTTTTGAAGGCTAAGGCGACCGCCCCCACCCGGCCGCATCCGCACGCGCCGAGTTCAGGCGTCGGGGCTCACGTCGCCGGCACGGTGGCCGCTCCCATAGACAAGGCCCGGGACAAGATCGCCGGCCGGGGGTGACGCCCGCGTAGCAAACGCAGATGCTTCAACGGTCATCGGATTCGCGGCGGAAGGCAGCCCCAATCGGTGGGGCTGCCCAGGCAGGCTCGTCGTCTGGTCCCTGCCAGCGCTCCAAGTCCGGCGTTTCGAGGCGGGGACGGCCACTCAAATAGGCAGCGACACCGCCTATCAGGCCAGCGCCAGCTATAGCCAGGCATATCCAGACGGCGTCTCTCGCACCGGGGGTTTTGCCACCGGAAAGTGTGCCCGCGAGGAACGCTAGGATTGGCGCCACGAGGAACGCCGTCAGCCCGCGCAGCAATTCGACGAGAGCGAACACCCGCTGCAAAAGCTTCGCCGGCAGCGAGAAGCCAACCATGAACAGGGCAGGCGACACAGACGCCGCCGCTCCCATTCCGATGAGTCCGGCAGCGACTCCCAGTCCGAAACCGTTGGCCGGTAAGACGGTAACGATGACGACGGCCCCCGCCATCAAAGACACGAGGCCTGCGAAGGCGAGAAGCGGAGTGAATCGGGTGCGAAAGAGGATGCCGAATAGCCCGGCGACAGCTATCGCCGCCGCGAACTCGGGTAAGAAGACGAGCGCGCCATGACTGGGACTCGCCTTCGCTAGTGCGAGTATTCCGAGCTCCATGAGCCCGAAAGCCGCAGCACTCGCGGCTAGTGCCACTAAGAGGCCGGCGACCGGAACGGACTTCGCCGCTGCCCGTATCGGCATCAACGGACGGTGGATCTTGTACTCGTAGACGACGAGTGCGACGATGAGCCCGAAGCCTACGGATAGGGGCACGACCGAACCCGCGGTTGCTTTCATAGTCGCCTCCAACTCGCCGGCACCGTAGAACGCCGTTGCGCAGCCGGCGATCGCTAGCGATATGGCGACCAGGTCCCAGGGGGCGCTGCGATCCTGAGGTCCGTCATCTTGGAATGTCAGCAACGAGAAGCACAATGCGGCAAAAGCTGCGATCGCTCCAACCACGAACAGCGGTCGCCAGGCGTGACCACCGAGCTGTAGCGCCCCGATGGTGGGCCCGATCGCCACGGCCCCGAAGATGCAAAGGTTCATCACCGCCGCAGTCGTGGGCATCTTGGTTACCGGCCACGAGGTGACCAGCGGGGGAACCGCCGCGATCAGCATCAGGCTGGTGGCGAGCCCCTCCGCTACGAACCCCGCGATGAACACGTCTGGCGTCGGCGCCCAGGCCGCCAAAGTCGACGCGACGACGAAGAGAACTTCGTAGCCGACTAGAAGGCGACGAGCCGGGAAGTGCATGGCGAGCTGCACTGCGATAACGGTCCCAGCCGTGTACGCGCCAGTCGACAACGCA
>JAKBBA010000063.1 GCA_021808665.1 Actinomycetes bacterium | reverse complement strand
AGATCCCGCACCACATCCCCCTGCAATCCGCAGCGTTGCTCGGATGTGGAGTACCTACCGGCCGGGGGTCGGCTGTCAACGCTGCTGAGACCAAGCCCGGTGACATCATCATCGTTGTCGGCGTGGGTGGAATCGGAATGAGCGCTGTTCAGGGTGCTGCCCACTCTGGTGCGACCCGGATCATTGCGGTCGATCCTGTGCCTTTCAAGCGCGAGATGTCACTGCTGTTCGGAGCGACGGAAGCGTTCGCGACCATCGAGGAAGCGGCCGATCTTGCGCGGTCGCTCACGAACGGTCAGGGCGCTGATGCGACGATTCTCGCCGTGGGCGTCCTGACGAGCCTTGACGTCGCCGCGGCCGTGGACAGTATCCGGAAGGCTGGGACGGTGGTGATGACAGCTGTTGCCCGCGCCGACGAAGTCGGTATCCCGGTGAACCTCCTGCAGTTCGCTATGTATCAGAAGCGGATTCAGGGAGTGCTCTTCGGAATGATGTCCCCTGCGAAGGATGTACCGCGCCTCCTTTCGATGTACGAGCAGGGTCAACTCAAGCTCGACGAAATGGTTACGAGGACCTACACACTCGACGAGATCAACCAGGGCTACGACGATCTCCATGCAGGTACGAACCTGCGCGGTGTGATCGTCCTCTGACCGCCGCTCCCGTCATCCTAAGCCTCCTCGATCTCCAGCGCCCGCTCAGGGCAGTTTGCTACCGCACGACGAACGGCAGCGTCCATGTCTTCGGGTATGGAATCCAGGAGGATCACGACGTGCCCGTCGTCGTCGTCCAGTCCGAACGCTTCAGGAGCATGCAAGTTGCAGACAGTATGACCCTGACAGCGTCCTTCGATGACACGTACATGCATAAAGGCCTCCTATCGGCCGCAAGCGACTGAGCAAGTGTTCTGCAAAACAGGCTAGATGAAGTATGGGCGCTTACAACAGGATGTGTCAACTCTTATGATTCGATACCAGACAAGTGGTCGAACAGCTATTCTCATAATGGATAGAGAGAATGCGCGCAATGCTGTGGACGGCGCAGTGGCGCAAGGGCTCGAAGCGGCGGTGGAGAGGCTCGAGGCCGATCCCGATATTTGGGCGGCCGTCCTAACCGGCGCCGGCGGGGTGTTCTCCGCAGGGGCAGACCTGAAACTGGTGTCCCAGGGCCGGAGCGAGGAGATGTTCACAAAACGTGGGGGCTTTGGGGGCTTCGTCCAACTGCCTCGGAGTAAACCAGTCATCGCCGCCGTAAATAGCCCGGCGTTGGCGGGTGGGTGCGAGCTTGCTCTGGCGAGCGACCTTATCGTTGCGTCCACGGATAGCCGCTTCGGCCTGCCAGAGGTGAGGTGGTCACTTCTGGCTGTGGCCGGCGACCTCGTTTGGCTGCCGCAGGCGCTACCGAGACGAGTTGCGACGCACATGATGATGACCGGAGACCCGATCGGCGCGGAGCGCGCCTACCAGCTGGGCATGGTCTGCGACCTGACAGAACCGGGACACAGCGTGGAGGCAGCGCTCGCTATCGCTGAGCGGATCAACTCGAACGCTCCGCTTGCCGTACGGCGGACCTTAGGAATCCTCCGCAGGGGGTCAGACCAGACCTCGGACGAGACGTGGCGGGAGGGCCGACTCGCCATGCGGGATTTGGCGATGACAAGCGACTACCAAGAAGGTCCCCGAGCATTCGTGGAGAAGCGGCCCCCCGTGTGGCAAGGCAAGTAGAGGCCGTGGGCGACCCTTGTCCTAGCCAACGATCTGGGATAGGATTCGACATTGGTGTCGAGTGCCGGCACCGAGCCGCATTGTTCCGTGCGCACCGACACGACAACCGATCACCCGGAGGATGAACTGCGATGAGGCTTCAGGACAAGGTTGCATTTATCACTGGTGGGGGCTCCGGTCTCGGACGCGAGAGTGCTCAACTCTTTGCAGCAGAAGGGGCGAGCGTAGTCATCTTCGACATCTTGGGCGACCGGGCGTCGGAGACCGAGAAACTTGTTCGAAACCAAGGGGGCAATGCCCTTGCTGTCGAGGGGGACGTCTCGAAGGAGGCGGACTTGGCCCGTGGAGTGGCTGATGGGCTGGCAGCGTTTGGGAAGATTGACGTGGCCTTTGCAAACGCGGGGCGCATCTCCCGCGGCGGTGTCCCAGGTGTCCTGGGTGGCGAGTCTGTCGAGGTGGAGGACTATCCTCTCGATGACTGGAACGCAGTGCTCGCTGTCAACCTCACCGGAGTGTTTCTCACCTGTAAGCACGTCATCGCTCCGATGCGCAAGAACGGAGGGGGATCGATGGTGGTGACATCCTCCTCTGCATCCTTTGCTGCGTACCCGAACATTAGTCCCTACACAGCGACGAAGGCCGGGGTCAACGGCCTCGTCCGCAACCTTGCCTTTGACCTCGGCAAGTACGGCATCCGCGTAAATGCCCTCGCGCCTACACACGGTATGAGTCCAAACTTCCTCCAGCCCCCCGGCTCCCCAGTCGTCGGGATGTCCTACGAGGAGGCTGCAGGGTCGTGGGACCCGTCGGTGGCGCCAATGCCATTGAAACTCAGTCGCCCCCCGTCGCTAAGGGACAACGCCAACGTGGCCCTCTTCTTGGCGTCTGATGACTCGGCCTACATGTCCGGAGCGGTCCTTCCTTCAGCGGACGGGGGCACCCTCGCCCGGGTGGCGATCCAGTTTGCGGGGGATGCGGTCCGTGATCACTCAGCTTGGCGCAAGGACGAAGAGTGAGGCGAGTCAATGGCTTGGGGCGGGTCAGGCTTGAGGGCTTCACATCCACTTCCGGTACTTGGATGTGAATAATGCCGAAAAATAGTTCATTCTTCATCAATGGGAGATGGGTCGAGCCACGTGGGGGCGCCCGGATCGAGGTCGTCTGCCCGTCGACGGAAGAGGTGGTTGGATACTGCTCTGAGGCCTCTGAGGAGGAAGTAGGCCTCGCTGTGAGCGCGGCTCGCACAGCGTTTGACGAGGGCGCATGGCCGCGCACGCCGGTAGCAGAGCGAGCTGCGGTCATCGAGCGGGCTATGTCGGCGCTCACCGAGCAGGCAGACGAGGTGGGCCGTTTGGTCACCTCCGAGATGGGCGCGCCGATCTCGGCCTCGACGGCGCAGGCACAACGGGTAAGCGGCACCGCTGCTTTCCTCTCCGAGGTCGCGACGTCCACTCCTGCGCAGGACCTTCGATACGCTGGCAGCCCCGCCGCTGTTCTGCGTGAACCCGTCGGTGTGGTAGCCGCGATCGCCCCTTGGAATGGTCCGGTCGGGACGGCCGTGACGAAGATTCTCCCAGCTCTTCTTGCGGGGTGCTCTGTCGTCTTCAAGCCGGCGCCCGAGACCCCGCTCGATATCTCCTTCCTCGTCGATGCTCTTAAGAGTGAAGGTCTGCCGGCGGGTGTCTTGAACGTCGTCTCTGGCGGGGCGGCCACGGGCGCAGCCATGGTCCGGCATCCCGAGGTGAACAAGGTGAGCTTCACGGGCTCGACCGCCGCCGGAAGGCAAATCGGTGAGGTCTGCGGTCGAGAGTTCAAGCGTGTGCAGCTTGAACTTGGGGGAAAGTCGGCTGCGATCGTGCTGGAGGATGCCGATCTTGACCAGGTTGCCGCCGGACTCTCGCTGGGCTGCTTCTTCAACTCGGGGCAGGTGTGCGCGGCGTTGAGCCGCGTCCTCGCCCCCCGCAACCTCTACGGGGAGGTCGTGGAGGCTCTGGTTGGTGGCGCAAAGAGCTGGGTGATCGGTGACCCCTTCGACCCGGGAACAACGCTCGGTCCACTCGTAACGAGTCGCCAGCGCGAGCGGGTGCAGGGCTACATTGACGGGGCCGTCGAAGCGGGAGCTCGAGTCGTCGCCGGTGGCGGCCGCCCCAGCGGACTCGATAAGGGATGGTTCGTCGAGCCGACGGTCTTGGCGGACGTCAGTAACGACATGCAGGTCGCTCGCGAGGAGATCTTCGGCCCAGTGGCTGTGGTCATCCCTTACGACGACCGGGCGGATGCAATCCGGATAGCGAACGATTCGGAATACGGCCTCCATGGGGCGGTCTTCACACGCAGTCCGCAGGCCGCAATGGAGGTCGCACGAGCAGTTCGGAGTGGCACGTTCTCCGTCAATAACTTTGTGTACAACAACCGTGCTCCATTTGGCGGCGTGAAGAAGTCAGGTATCGGACGCGATAGCGGGCGAGAAGGCTATGAGGCCTTCTTTGAGCTCAAGACCCTCAACCTTGACCCGCTTACCGAGCAACTGTTCCAGAGCTAGCGCTACCCCTGCATATCTGTCGTCGGCCCTACGGCACGTGGATGCGGACCAGGAGGAGGCGGGACGATGAGCGTAGGGATCCCAGCCATAGCCGGTGCCGCCCAGGTGATCCAGCGCCCTGGCACAGGGCTATCGGGCCTCGCAGGACCACTTGACCTCATGGCGGAAGCGGCCCTGTCCGCAGCCGCTGATGCCGGCTCGGACCGGATGCTGTTGGATGTCGAGTGGCTCGGCGTGGCCGGCGGTTACTGGCGCTACCGTGACCCCGGCGCACTGGTCGCCGAGATGATCGGGTGTCGATCTGCAAAGACCGCGCTGAGCTCCATCTCGGGAAGCGCTCCACAGGAGATGGTCGGCCGTGCTGCCGACCTCATCGCCCGGGGGCAGGTCGATGTAGCGCTCGTCGTCGGGGGCGAGGCTCGCTACAGCTCCAAACGTCTCAAGCGAGCCGGTCAGGCCCCGCCCTGGTCGACAGCGGTTGGGGAGGGGAATCCAGAGCTGGTTCCCGCCTTCCCTGACGACGCCGCCGTCACCGAGGAGTTCCGTATGTTCGGGGTGGCGGCTCCTGCGTATGCGCTCATGAGTGACAGCATGCGGGTCGCGGACGGCGAGACGGTCGGCGACCATCGGTCCCGGTTGGCGGACCTGTGGGCTCGCTTCAGCCAGGTGGCCGCCCGTAACCCCTTCGCCTGGCATCGCCAGGCCCACTCGGTTGAGGACATCCGGGACGCTCGCCCGGATAACCGGATGATCGCCTTTCCATACACGAAGGCTATGGTCGCCAACAACGACGTGGACATGGCGTCGGCCGTTCTGCTGTGCAGTACCACGGCTGCTCGGCGCTTCGGGGTGGCGTTGGACCGGATGGTGTTCCCGCATGCGGTGACCAAGGCGCACGAGACATGGCTGGTGGTTGAGCGCAACGAGCTGCACGGTTCCCCTGCGCTGGCGGCGGCGGGCACAGCGGCGCTCCGTCATGCTGGGATCGGGCCCGACGATGTCGAGCACATCGACCTCTACGCCTGCTTCCCAGCCGTCGTGCGTATGAGTGCTCGGGCGTTGGGGTTCGGAATGGAGCGCCAGCTAACGGTCACCGGAGGGCTCGGATTCGCAGGGGCGGCGGTCGGGAACGCGACGGGACAGTCAATCGCTGCGATGGTGCCACTGCTCAGAGCGGGAGGCTGGGGCGTCGTGCACGGGAACGGCGGTCACGCGACGAAGCACGCGTTCGGTGTCTATTCGAACACTCCGCCTCGGCAGTTCATCTTCGACGACTGCCAGGCGAGCGTCGTCCAGCAGAACAGGATGCAACTTGCCCGCTGGTGGAGTGGTGAGGGAACGGTCGAGGCGGCCACCGTCGTCTTCGACCGCAACGGGCCATCCCACGTGCTGGCGGCAATGCGTGGGCCCGGGCCGCTGTCTGCAAGCCGGGGCTGGGCGACCTCGACAGATCCTGGCATGATCAAGGCGATGATGACGAGCGGTCTCGCTGGAGAAACCGTCCGCCGAGCACCGACAGGCGAGATCGAGCGCTGATGGTGGCAAATGCGCACTAGCCGACACCAACGGCGGAGCGCGACGGTCAGCGGTGCAATGTTGCTATCGCAAGTCCGGCACCACGTAGGCTCCAACAATCACAGGACAAAGGACCGACAGATGACGTCACCGACTGCGGTGAACGCGAGGTCTAGACGACTGAGAGTGTGTCCAGGTCGATACCCGCAGTGGCGAACCGTTCGGTCATGGCGACCACGTTCTCCTCTGCCTGGATCTCCGGCGGGCACATGCTCCACATGAAGCCATAGATAACGTGCTGCCGATATGCGTGCCACGCCTGATCGAAGTGTGGAACCGCGACACCGAGCGCAGCACGGTCACGGAGATAGCCGTGCAGGAGATCACCTTGGTGCGCCCGACGGTCCTCGACGCTCAACGTGCTGATCAGCGTGTAGGTGACATCGTGAGCCCAGTGGCCGCGTTGCGGCGACTGCCAGTCGAGGAGACCTGGCCGGCCGTCGGTTTCGAAGAAGAGGTTGCCGAGGTGGGGGTCGGCGTGGATCAGGCACGGCTCGGGCGGCGTCGAAGTGATCTCAAAGATATGGGCGAGGGCGGCTGCCACTCGGTGCCGATCTCGCAGCGGAGGCGGTAGCAACTCTCCTCTCGGCATAGCGAGGTGACGGGACCAATGCTCCTCCGACACCATCGTCTCGTGGAAGGTCGACTCGTTATGCGAACCCTTAAGCCAGGGCGCCCACAGGATCTCGCTGTTCCAGTGCCGAGCGTGGTAGTTGGCTTGGAGGCCGAGCACTTGTGCGACTTGATCGACTGTGATCGGCCTTGTTGCGTCACCAAAGGTTACGGGGCGGAGGGTGAGGTCCTCGAGTAGCAATAGTCCTGAGCCGCTGACCGGATCGATGCCAGCGAAGTAGCACTGCGGCGTGTTGATGTCGAGGCTATCCGCGATGCAGCTGTAGAACGTGACCTCGGCTCGATACTGTGCGGTGACGGCGGCCGAGTGCTTCTCCCAGCCGGCTTTCACCCACATCCGGGACGGCAGGGTGGTATCGGTTCCGTATTCGAGTTCGACTGCGAGCTTCGTAGCCGTGCCGGGAATCACCTGGCCGATCCGAACTTCAGTGACCGTCGTTGCGGGGTGCCACGTCGAAAGGGCGGAACTGAAGAACGCCGGCGTCATCCCCTCGATGCCGGTCGGAAGTTGAAGCGTGACCGGGACTATCAGTGAGCTCAACGCGATCCCTCCCTCAGGTCGCAAACTACGGGTCCTGTCGGACCAGCGGCGGAGCCCGACTTGAAATCGATAACCATGTCGACTCTAGTGGGGCACGCTTGGGCTCGCAAGCGATTCCAGAACTCACCCCGCAAGGACGAGCGCGCCTAGCGGAACCGAGCGGGTCTCACAGGTGTGCCCGAGGGAGCCATTCGCGTGGAGCCCCACGAGTGATACACCAGCACCTGTCGACGCCGTCTCCGTTGCGGGACGGCCTTCATCGACCTGGCCGCGTAACCTCGGTGCGAAGGTGGTCTGCGATCAGGATCTGAAGCTCAGCCACTTAAGGCTGTGAAGACTGTGGAACTCTTCCTGCAAGAGGTCGGCCAGGTCGCCCACGTCAGGAACCATGGCCCGGTCGGCGACAATCGCAAGATCCAAGACGTCACGATACGACTGCAGCGTGATGTTGAGGCCATGCCCGTCGGCAATCGTCGATACCGGGTAGTAGTGCTCCATCTCCGCTCCTTCGAGGCAGAGGGCTCCACGAGAGCCGGGGATGTTCGATATAACCAAGTTGAAGGGAAGCCCCACTCGGCCGGCGAGTTTGAACCGCGACGCAACTCGGGGTGCGCGAAAGCGAGGGCGACGGGTGCAAGGGAGGCATAGTCCGCTAATAGGGCCGCAGGAAGAAGCGCAAAGCGATTGCTCGCTTCGCTCATCCATTGGTGGACCCGGCTCGCCCGCATCCAGGCATCTGACTCGTCCGTGGGGATGGGAGGAAAAAGAGCGGGACACCCGGTTGGTCCAGCGGTCGGTCTCAACCCCGGTGCGGATCGACACCGTGACCATCGCCACGAGCGGTGTAGCCGGCAGGGCGTTCTTCTCAAGCAGGTAGGTGCGCAGTGCGCCTGCGCAGGCTGCCACCACGATGTCGTTGACCGTCCGAGGGGAGGGTGACCACCCGCCTGGCCCGTCAGCTCGTCGTCGACGCAAAGGTGATGGCGATCAGGGCGGTGGCACGCCGCCACGGCGTGTCGTGGGCGACGGTGATGGGCCTGGTGCGCTCGTGGGCGGACCAGGTCGGCCAGCGGCGCCGCCGGGGGCGCTGTCGGGTGTTGCTGGTTGACGAGACGTCGATGCGACGGCGGCACCGGTACGTGACGGTGTTGCAGAACGGTGAGACCGGTGAGCTGTTGGCGATGGTCTCCCACCGCAACGCTCAGGCGTTGCACGGCTTTCTGGCTGCCCAGGGGAGGCGGTGGTGCGCTCAGGTGGAGGTGGTGGTGACCGACGGATCGGGTGCGTACCGTGCCGCGGTCGAGGCCGATCTCGGTCACGCCGTGCACGTCTTGGACTGTTTTCACGTGGTCCGTTGGTTCGCGGCGGGGCTCAGCGCGGTGCGGCGCGAGGTGCAACGACGCCAGCCCGCCGGGGAGGTCACCCCGGTGTTTGATCCCGAGGTGTTCCGGGCCCGTTTCGCCCTGTTGCGCCTGAGGGGCCGACCACCTCGAACCCGAAGCCCTCGCCCGGCTCATCCCCGTCTTCGAGGCCCACCCCCGCCTGGCCGCCGCCTGGCAGGCCCTCCAGACACTCCACGGCGCCTACCTCGCCGAGGACAAGCAGGGCGCGCTCACCGCCATCATGGACTTCTGCGATCTCGCAGAGACGGGGACGATCCCCGAGTTCGACGGGGTCGTCCGGGCTCTGCGCGATTGGGGCGACGAGATCATCGCGTTCCACCACCCCAAAGCCAGGCGGATCAGCAACGGCCGGCTTGACGGTACGAAGCTGTTCGAGCCCTCCGGGAGAGGGGATCGCAGTCGCGCGGATGTGAAACTCGAGGTCAAAGTCCGGGTCTTCCACCCAGTAGGGCCAGTCGAGTTGGAACGGCACCTCTACCAAGCGCCTGGCGCAGGGGTTCGAGGACAGGAAGGCCGAGCTGAATTTGGCGGAAGACGGCCTCGTGGGGCGACCAGCAAGGGTCGCTCGGCCGACGAAACACAGCTGCACCGGCTAAGTGACCGAATGCTCGGCCAGTCTCCGTGAACAAGAACCCCCGCATCGAAACCGCTTAGCTGCTTCATCTCGACCTCTCCGGATCTGCGTTAGACGCCACTAACGTTCAGGCCCTCAACCCCACAGGCGGATGCGAAAGTCCGAGGGAGACTGATGCGACTCGACGAGCAGGCCGGACTCTGAGTAGAAGGTGGCCTGAGAGAGTCGAAGGAGATCCGTGCGAGGGCTCACCGAATCTCCCTCGGTCAGGCCGATGGGTACTGCGCATCCCGGGACGAGCCTTCTAGGCCCTTGCGTCGGAGCGATAAGCGTGGCCTCTTATGCTGGTGTCCGTCACCCATTCTCCACTGCTGCGGTTGGGCGCACCACGCCTGCCGGACGGGCGCCTGTGAGTTCGTCGTGCTCGAGCGTGGTGATGCCGCGAACGAAGGTGGCCACGTAACCATGGGCGCGCTGCACCAGCCGCTGGCCACCCGCCGGCAGGTCGAAAATCATCTCCGGCGGATCGATGGCTAGACCCTCTACATCGATGATGTTGACATCGGCCCGCTTGCCTGGTGCGAGTACGCCGCGATCGGTGAACCCAAACAAGCGAGCTGGTCGACCGGTCTGCAGCTCGACTGCCTCTTGGAGCGATAGCCGCTCGCCTCGAACGCGACCTTGCACCCAATGGCTCAGCATATGGGTCTGAACGCTGGCGTCACAGATTGTGGAGCAGTGGGCTCCGGCGTCCGAGAGCCCCGTGATCGTCGCCGGGTGAGTGATCAGCTCGCGTAGCACGTCGTGGTTGCCGTCGACGTAGTTGACCGAGGGGGAGAAGATCAAGCCGCGACCGTCACGGTCCAGCATCCAATCTAGGGCGACGTCTGCCGGTGAGCGACCCGTTGCTGCGGCGGCAGCCGTCACGCTCTTCGACGCCTCGGGTTCATAGTCTGGCGGGTCGCCAAGGCGGAACATCATGTCCCAGCGCTGCCATGTTCCCATACGAACACGTGATCGGATGCGCAGATCTTCCGGATCGTAGGGCTCGGCAATCATTGCGGCGCGAAGGTCAGCATCGAGCAACGCAGCGATGCGCTCGGCCCGTGGTATGCCTTCCAGACGCTTCCAAGTCGGGCTGGTGACGAACGGGTGCAGAGTACAGTCCAAACCCAGCAATGTCCCGACTGGGCGGGACGCGACCTGCGGGACGATCGGGACGCCTGCGGCCAGGTCGGCAGCGGCCGCCGCCAGCGAGTCGCGGTAGGCCGTCGGAGCCTTTCCCGTTTGGCTCAGAATGTAGGTCAGCGTGGTGCCGGTGTGGCGAACGAAGTCGACCATCCAATCGCGGTCCTCTGCGTTGCCCCGCTTATCGCTGAGCAACTGAAAGACGCCGTGGCCTGCTCGACGGATGGCCTCGGCGAACCCGAAGAGTTCGTTGCGCGACGCATACGTACCTGGAACGTAACCGTGACGGGATGCGTGTACCGGCGAGCGACTCGTGCTGATGCCGCAGGCACCCGCCTTGAGCGCCGCCTCCGCCAACGCAGACATCTGCACAATATCGTCGGGGGTGGCGACCTCATCGTGCGCGCGCTCTCCCATGACGTAGGCCCGGAGAGCGATGTGCGGAACCAGCGTCGCGAGCTCAATCGTGCGTGGCTGAGCGGCTAGCGCATCGATGTAATCGCCGAAGGACTCCCAAGACCAGTCGAGTGCCGCATGGAGCGTTTCGCTGGGGATGTCCTCGACGCTCTCCATGATCTCCACGAGAAGCTCGGCGCCCCCTGGACGCACGGGCGCAAAGCCCACACCGCAATTTCCCATTACCGCAGTCGTCACCCCATGCCACGACGACGGTGTGAGGTCCGGGTCCCACAGTGCTTGGCCGTCATAGTGGGTGTGGATGTCGATCCATCCCGGCGTGACGGCCAGCCCATACGCGTCGACCTCCCTTCGTCCACGAGTGACACCCTGTCCGATCTCACTGATGAGTCCGTCATCGATAGCCACGTCTGCGTGGACTGTGGCACCGCCACTCCCATCGACGACGGTTCCACCCCTAATGACGACGTCGTGCATATTCACTCCTCATTGATCGAGAGTCATTCCAAGTCGCTGGCGGCCGTCCGCCCGGCACTGAGGGCTCATTTGGGTAGCCCGCCCCCTGATCGGACTCGGTGAATAGCCGAGCTCGTAACGAGCGCCATTGCGATTCTTCGAACTGGCGGACGGGCCCCTGGGCGCGGCCGGGTAGCGAAGCCGCCACATGTCTGACGCAGGCCACTCGCGCCGAAGGTTGGGCCACTCGCGCCGAAGGTTGGGCCCCAGCGCCCCTCCCGAAAAATGCATCACCACTGAACCCCCTCCAGTCGATATAGATGTCGAGAGTAGCTCGCGCAGCGTTGTGGCGCAAGTGCTCCTGGAGTACCAGCTGGCGCCGAGTCGCCCAGGGTGACGAGCAAGCGAACTCTGGAGACTATTCCGACCTGCGTCTTTGGCGGGGGTTATTTCAAGGTTCTTTTTTTCGACTGCCCGACGGTTTCAGGCGCTGGCAGTCCGCCGGCTGTAGGCCGAAACGCTGTACCTCTCGCGCCATGGCTAAGCCTGAATCCACGGTCTCGGGCTGAGCGAGGGGGTGTTGGCGGGTCGCCGGCTTGGCGAGCGGGTGGTTTGCGCTGGGCTGGTTCTGGGGCGTTGTCGGCCACGGGTTCATGGTCGTGATCGGCGTGTTGTCGGCGGCTGGGTGAGGTGCTGACGGGGCGCCCGGTCCGTCGGGCTGGTGGTCAGCCGGTGGCGGGCTGGAGGGCCCGGAGATGTTCGAGCGCGATGGCGAACTGGGTGGCCCATGGCCAGCGGGCCGGGGCCCGGAGGGTGAGGGTGCCGGCGCGGTTGACGAGCCGGGCGGGCATGGCGACGTGGCGGATCCGGGGGGGCCGACGGTGTAGGTCTGGTCGTCGGGGACCAAGTGGCCGAGCGTGGCGGTCCAGCGGATCAGGTTGTGGGCGAGCACGGCGCAGGCGAGCCAGGCGCCGTTGGCGGCGAAATGCCCGGAGGGGACATGGCCGAGCCCGGCGTTCTCTTTCAGGTCGCGGATGGCGAGTTCGACCACGGCGTGATGCCGGTGGAACCGGTCGACAGCGACGGTGTCGGCGGCGAGGTCGGTGAGGAAGCTGTGGTGTCGCCAGGTTGGGAACAGCGCCGGCTGTTCGCTCTCGGCGAGTCGGGCGCGCCGCACGATCAGCCGGAGACCGTTGTAGGGGCACTCGGCGACCTGGGCGGCGCCGGCGTTGTCGGTGTAGGCGATGTCGACCCACGCCGTCTCGGCGATGGCGGCGGTCGCTGCTTTGATGGCAACGTTGGAGCGGAGGGTCATGCCGAGCGCCACGGCGATGGACGGGTCTACGTCTCGACGTACCCGACGATTATGGCTTGATCGACGAGATGCAGGAAGGACACCGGCGATTCGGTCCTGGCCACTTTGACCTCATCGTGATTGACGAGGCGCATCGTTCCGCGTACCAGAAGTACCGGGCGATCTTCGACTACTTCGACAGCCTGCCTGTCGGTCCGACCGCTACCCCCAAGGATGAGGTCGACATGAACACGTACCAGCTCTTCGAGCTGGAGCGGGGAGTCCCGACCGACGCCTACCAGCTCGACGATGCCATCAAGGAAGGCTTCCTCGTCCCGCCCATTGCCGTCTCTGTGCCGATCAAGTTCCAACGCCAGGGCATCAGGTACAAGGACCTCTCTCCTGAGGAGCAGGAGAAATGGGACGCCTTGGAGTGGGGTGACGACGACCCGATTCCCGACAGCGTGGAGTCATCGGCACTGAACGCGTGGCTCTTCAACGAGGACACCGTCGGCAAGGTCCTGGCCCACCTCATGACCGACGGCCAGCGGGTCCCCGGCGGCGACAGGATCGGCAAGACGATCAGCTTCGCCAAGAACCAGGCGCACGCGGACTTCATCGTCGAGCGCTTCGACGCGAACTATCCGAAGTTCAAAGGTGCCTTTGCGCGGACCGTCCACCACGGCGTCACCTACGCCCAGTCGCTGATTGAAAACTTTTCGGATTCGGCCAAGGCACCGCACATCGCTGTCTCTGTCGACATGCTCGATACCGGCATCGATGTGCCGGATGTCGCCAACCTCGTGTTCTTCAAGCAGGTCCGCTCCAAGACGAAGTTTTGGCAAATGGTGGGATGGGGAACCAGGGCTCCGCCCCGATCTCTTCGGGCCGGGCGACGACAAGAAAAGCTTCTTCATCCTTGACTACTGCGGCAACCTCGAATTCTTCAGCTTGGACCCGGCAACCGCGGAGGGACGTCTGGGTACGACGCTGAGCACCAAGCTGTTCACGACCCGCCTCGATCTCATCGCCGAGCTTGACCGAGGCGAGGTTTCGGCGGCTCGGGGAGAGGAAGACGGCGAGCTGCGGTCCGAAACGGCCTCACTCCTGCACGGCGTCGTGGCCTCCATGAACCTCGATAACTTCGTCGTGCGCCCGAAACGGGAGCACGTCGAGCGCTTCGCCAAAGCAGAGGCATGGGCTGTGCTGGGGCAGGATGACCTCCACGAGCTGGCGTCGGAGGTCGTACCGCTTCCCTCTGACGTTGAGGCGGAAGAGGAGGAGGCCAAGCGCTTTGACCTCCTGATGCTCAACCTGCAGCTTGCCGTGTTGCGGCACGATCCGCGGTTCAGCAAGCTGCGGGATTAGGTCATCGCGATCGCCGCGATGCTCGAAGAACAAGCCAACATCCCGATGGTGAGGGAGCAGCTCGTGGTCCTGGAGGAGCTCCAGTCCGAGGAATGGTGGCAGGACGTCACCGTCGTGATGCTGGAGCAGGTCCGCAAGAAGTTGCGAAACCTCGTTCGATTCATCGAGAAGCGGAATCGGAACCTGCTGTTCACCGACTTCGAGGACGAGATCGGTGAGGCCACGTCGTTCGACCTGCTGGGCATACACCATCCCACGACATGGAGCGATTCAGGGCGAAGGCTCGGGTGTTCCTCCGTGACCACCAGGACCACATCGCCATCCACCGCCTCCGGATGAACAAGCCGTTGACCCCGAGGGACCTGGAGGCCCTGGAGAGCATGCTGGCGGAGAACGGCATCGGAGACACGGAGACCATTGCGAGAGCGAAGGAGGAGAGCCAAGGAATGGGCCTCTTCGTGCGTTCTCTGATCGGGCTTGACCGAGGGGCTGCGAAGGAGGCATTCGCCGACTTCCTCTCCGGGCGCACGCTCAGTGGCAATCAGATCGAGTTCATCGATCTCGTCATCAACCACCTCACCGAACACGGGGTCATGGGAGCGGCGCTGCTGTACGAGTCTCCCTTCACTGATACCGCCCCGCACGGCCCGGATGATCTGTTCACCTCGGAGGAGGTCGATCGCCTCGTAGCGGTTCTGGATCATGTCCGCGCCGCTGCGGAGGCGGCGTGAAGGGCATTGCGCGCAGCGCGCCGGGGGTCGCCGCTGCCCCTCGATCGGATCCTTATTCAAGCCTATTCAGTGACTGGCATAAGTCTGTGCTTGAAAGGCCTGGGCCGAGTCCGGATCAGGACCGGTCGTCACCCGCCGCTGGCAGCGCTGCGCGCTACGACGCCCCCCACAACGCAGCGCCAACCTGCTGTGCTGCAGCCCGCGCTGTCTCCTCCAGGATGTGCTCTGGCGGACTCGGATATTCCAACTGTCCGAATGCCTTTCAGGGAAGGGCGGGATGGGAGTTGTTGGGGCCAGCGGCGTGGTGGTGGTCGGTTCGGTGGCTGTAGTCGGCGGCGTAGGTGGTCCAGTCGCCGGCGCTGGCGTGTTGCCATGCGACAGCGACGCTGATGTTGATGCCGAGCATCCGGGCCAGGAGCGCGGCGGGGAGTTCGGTTGCGAGTTGGAACAGGGCGGTGGATCGGGATTGTCCGGATCGGAGGCCGAGGGCCCGGAGCCGTTCGCCGAGACGGCCCTCTCCGATGGGTCGTCCTGGCTGGCCGCCGAGGAACAGCCACTGCGAGTGTGGTTGGTGGCCGATTGCAGCGTGTCCTTGTCGGTCGGCGACCAGTTGGAGAGCGAGAGTGGCGACAGGTTCGGGCAGGATGACAGGTTCGGGGCCGAGTCGCAGCCGAACGTTGCCGTTGGTGATCTCGACGTCGTTGACGGTGAGGCGGCTGATGGCGGCTGGGAACTGGGCGTAGAGGAGAACGAGGAGCCCGGCGAAGCGATCTCCGGGTTCGAGGCTGTCGTCATGGAGCAGCCAGCGGGCCTGTTCCCATCGGGTTTCGGTATCGATGAGGCCGGTCGGGCCTGCCCAGCGAACAGCGGGCAGCTCCAGAGTGGTCAGTTTCTGCCTGTGGGCCCAGCGCACGAAGTTCCCCATGTCGCGGCGGTGGGTGGCGTCGTCGCTGGCCAGCCAGGCTTCGAGGTCTCCTTGGCCGGCGGTCGCCAGGGTGAGGTCAGCCCCGGCCAACCAGTCGAGCAGGGCGATGGCGGCCCTGACTCGTTGGCGGGCAGAGAAGTTCTGGTTGTAGCTCGTGGTGGCGTCACCGACTCGACGGCGGAGGCGGCGCAGCACGTGCCAGGTGGCGTAACGGTGCAACAGTTTTTTCTCGTCAGGGTCGCTGCGGCCGGCGATGGTGGCGGTGATCCAGCGTTCGAGGCGGACCATCTGCTCGTCTCGGGCGGGCAGGGTCCCGATCGCGACCAGGACGGCACGGAGATGCTCGAGCGGTTTGCTCGGCGGCAGCTTGTCGAGAGCTTCATGGCAGAGGTTGTCGCCGGTGTCGAGGGCACGCAGGATTGTCGGAGCCGCGCTTTGGTCTAGCCAGCGAGCCACGGTCGTGGGCCGTTCCGTAGCTGTGAGAGCCTGATAAAGCGCTTGGTATTGCGGCCGGATGGTCCCGGAGTTGTCGCCGAGAAGTTGCTGCAGCCGCCGGTCAACGCTGCAGCGAGGGCAGTACCCGGCGTGGATGCGTCCGGGTTGCCCGCAGCCGGTGCACGCTTTCCAGAACCCCGGCTCTGGACGGGTGCAGGGGCCGCAGAGCGGTTCGTCAACGCTGCCGCCTCGCAGCGGTCGGAACTGATCGCAGCGGCTGCAGCGGACCCAGCGTTGGCTGCACGCCCGGCACCACGGTCGCCCGGTGGTCTCTGAGATCAGGGCCGGGCCGTGACGCCCGCAGATGGCGCAGGTAGCAACCTTGGCCGGACGGCAGGATTCGCAGATAACGCCACGGCGACCGCGGACGCTGACTGGCCGGAGCCGCCCGCACGACGAGCAGGTCTCGTGGTTGACCGGGTCTCGGATCAGACAGGACGGGCAGATCGCCGCCCCGGCTTGGTCACGGGTGGCGGGCTCTCGCACGGCGCCGCAGCGGGCGCAGGGCTCGGCTCGGGAGCGGGCCACGCACATGCGGCACAACCGCAGGCCGTCGCGGGGTTTCACGAGCGCAATGACTCGCCGGCAGTGCGGGCAGGCCGGGGCCACGATGTGGATGGCCCCGGCAGCGCAGAGCCGGTCTATGAGCCTCAGCACCGACGGGACCGGCGCTTCGGCGCCCGCCCCGGTGAGCAGCTCGGGCCGTTCGTTGATCGCCCAGGCGAGCCGGCGGCGTTGGCCGGCGTTGGTCGCTGCGGCGTTCACGGCGCCGATCACCGCTTCGAGGGGGATCGTCCGGTCCAGGTTGGTCACCACCTCGACGATGACCTCGAGCGGTTCTCGCTCGTCGATGGGTGGGCAGCCGACGCAGCGGGGGCGTCCGTCGCTGTCGCGCCCGGAGACCGGGCGAGTCAGACCGCAGGCCGTGCATGGCTCCCGGTGGGGGCCACAGCGGGCGCAGTACCAATCGTCGCCGCGCCGCTGCAAGGTCCGCAGGCCCTTCCCGCAGGTTGCGCAGACCGGCGGCGACACCTGCAGCGCTCCAGCGGCTCGCAGCGCGATGAGCAGGTTCCCAACCACGCGGGGTGCCGGGGAGCGGCCGTCGGCCAGCACCGCCGGGGAGTCGAGGAGGAACTGGGCGAGACGGCGACGTTTCGCCCGGCCGCCCCCGACCCGCTCCACGATGTCAGTGACCGTCGAGTGTTCCATGGCCGGCTCCAGCTCCGTCACCAGTCCCACCACGACGCCGACAGGATCCGACAGCGCCTTCGAAAACTCGGCGGTCACCTATCGGATGCGGGCCCGTTTGGGGCGCAGGTCGCCGATCCCCGTTTCGCCGCCGCCGGCCGCCGCCTTGGAGCGGCGGGCCTTGGGGGCCTCGACAGGTTCGATCAGGTCCTCCATCTTGCAGTCCAAGATGTCCAACAGGGCCATGAGCACCTTGAGGCTTAGCCGTTCGGGTCGTTCCACCACCAACCTGTACACCTGGCTCGACGACAGCCGGATCCCCCTTTTGGCCAGCTCCGGGATCAGATCGGTGGTGGCGAACATCTCCCGGGCCGCCATCACCTGTCGCAGCCTCCAGCGGTAGTCCAACTTGGCGGTCATCACTGCTCCTTTCCATCGTCGCCCAAGACCGGCGAGAGCGCCTTTCGTAGAGCCGTGTTCATGAAATCGGAGCTCACATGGGTGTAAATGGCGGTCGAAGTGTCACAGCGGTGACCCACCTGCTGTTGCAGGAACCGCCTATCCGCCCCGTTCTCGGTGAGGTGTGAGACATAGGAATGGCGAAGCGAGTGAGGTGTCAGTTCCCGGCACAGGCCCAGGGCGTCACGGTAGGCGACGAAACGGGCGTTGATCTCCGCCGGCTTGATCCGCCCGCCCCGTTCCGTCACCCACAACGCCGGGTGATCGCCGACCCCAAAGCGGGGCCGGACGTTCTCCACGTAGTCGGCCACCGCGTCGACCGCCCAGCCCATCGTCGACAACACGTTACGTCGCCGGGGCGGCTGACCTCGAACAGCCTTGCCGTAACGGACATGCAGCATCCCGAACCGGCCGAACTCCGCTGCCGCGGGGTTGCGGCCCCAGTCGGCCAAATCCAGCTTCGCTGTCTCGTTGCGGCGCAGCCCCCACCCATAGATCACCTTGAACAGCGTGGCATCGCGGTAGGCGGCCAGCACCCCCTTGCGTTTCGCGGCCACCGCCCGTTCCACCTGATCATCAGCGAAGTCGAAGAACGTCTGCAGCTCCTCCCGGCTGAACGGCCGGGCCTCGGGACTGCCCTCGTATTCGTTGAGATGAGCGATGGTGTTCCACTCATGACAGACCGCGACGGGGTGCACCCCCGGCCCGAACGCCTCCTCGCACGCCCGACCCCACCCGTAGCGGGCATCGGTCACGTACTCGCTGAACAGACGCACGTCGATCTGGTAGTTGCGGACCGTCGCCGGGCTGAGATGGCGTTCAGCGGTCAGACACAGCGTGAACTCCTCCACATGGGCCGGCAACCAGCCCCACGGGTACTCGTTGGTGAACTCCACGAACCGCCGAACCAGCTGCTCCCGCCCGGCGATGGTGTCCTCCCGCAACCCCCGGGCGGTCTGCTGCGCCCGCCAGCCGCGCAGCATCGCCTCGAACATGGCGTCCTCCGGACGAAGCTGCGCCACCCCCGACACCAGCTCCAGACGCGCCGCGCCGGCCAGATCCCCACGTCCCAAACCACACTCCTGTCATTCCCGTTGAAGGATGGGATCATGCATCAGACGGGACGGCCCGTCAAACCCGCCTGCTCAGGAGGCATTCACAGCCCAGCAACTCGACGCACTCCAAGCCCTGTATCCACAGGCGACCTGCGCTTTCTCTCGCGTCTGATGCAATACCCGAGGGTTCTCTTAGATCTGGGTGGTGGTCAGGTGCACGTGCCCGAGGACCCACTGCACGTCGGTCAACGGCAGGGCGGGGTCTTCGGCCATGCGGTAGGCGGCGGTGTGGCGCAGCGCGTGCAGG
>JAKBBA010000285.1 GCA_021808665.1 Actinomycetes bacterium | reverse complement strand
GCAAGTGCCCAGGCAGCGATGGCCCGCCAGAGCACGCGTCGCTTGCTCGCGATGTCGTCATCGCCGAGCGTCTCGCCCGGATGGTCGAGGCAGCAGGCATGACGGCCGCCCCGGGCGGGTGCTCGGACAGGCCATCAACCGCCACGGGGGGTGAGCGCCAGCGGTGAACGGTCGTCACCGGTCACGGCTGGTCTACCGGGGCCATGGTTGCCGATGTGACACGCGTGGGGCACGACGGCCCGTCCTCGGCGCACCGACTAGCCCCCATAACGAGAAAAACCGCCCCTGAAAAGGGCGGTTTCCCGTGGTCGGAGTCGGCGTCGATCCGACGACCTCGCGCTTTTCAGGCGGCCCGAGCGGCCTCGCGCCTCGCAGCTCTGACCGGGTCGTTCGCGCTGTTCCTGCTGGTCAGATGGGTCAGATGACCCGTCGGGGGCTGACCGTGGGGATCCCTCGCTGACCGCTGTTCTCCGCCCGGTATGGCACGACTGTGGCACGACACTTAGCCAGGTTCACAAATCTGGGCCACGCGTGACGGGCGGCTCGCCGGCCACTGCGGGCGGTGCGGGCAAGCTGTGGATCCAGGCGGTGCTGGTCCGTCGGAGCCGATCTCGGCCGGCCCGGTTGAGGCTCGAGTCGGCGGCGAGAAACTCGAAGGCCTTACTGAGAAGCATCCGTTGCTGCTCGCCGCTGCGAGCGGAGGCGTCGGCAACGACCTCGGGGGTGCCTGCGGCTGCCGGGTCGGCGAGAAGGGTGAGAATCTCGTGGCGGTCTTTGCGGCCCGGCAGGCTGTCGGGCCGGTCCAGGAGGGCTGCCAGCTTGGTCGCCAGGTGGGCGGGGACGGTCAGAATCCGATAGCGGCCGTGGCGCTCGTGGTGGGCGGCGAGACGCTCGGTGCGCAGCTGCAGGTTGGCTCCGAGCTGGGACTGGTGAGGGACGTACAGGTCGAGGTGAATGGACCGCCAGGTGGCGCGCCACTTGGTGCCGGCAAGGTGGCGAGAGACCGACAGGTCATTTACCAGTCCCTCGAGGACGGCGAGCTGCGTGCGGTCGAGGATCAGGTCGATGTCGTGACTCATCGGCCCGCCGGTGCGGATCCATGTGCCCCAGCCGCCGATGAGGATGGCTTCGGGGACGGCGTCGAGGACCTCGTCGAGGACCGCGCGGGAAAGCTCGGTCTGCTCAGACGAGTAGAAGGGGTTCGTCACGGGCGGCCACCTCCTTGGGGTCGAGTTGGTCGACGAAGCGGGCAGCCTGCCAGCCCGGCATGCAGAACAGGTCGGCCCACGCCTGCGCGAAGGTGGTCACCCCGCCATGGCGACCCACCCAGGGATCGCCTTCGGCGATCAGCACCTCGATCCCCCTATCGGCCGGGGCTGGCTCGAACCCTTCGAGCACCGGGGTCCCGTAGACGAGGACCTCCTGGTAGGCGGCGATCCGGTTGCCTCCTGCGTGGGCGACGGCCGCGCTGAAGCCGCCGAGGACACAGCCAGGCTGATCGTGGATGGCGGCCTCCACCACGGCGATGGGAGCGGCGAGACGTACGCGCCCGACGATGTCGCGCTGCAGGTGACGGTGGGCCGCGAACAGCAGCAGGAGTCGGTAGGGGTCGAGCAGCACCAACCCCTCCATCGGGGACACCTCGACCGCACCGACCTCCACCGGATGCGCCAGCGCCCGATGAGCGGTCGATACCGGCACGCCCAGGTCCGCAGCCAGCCTGCTCACCGACGGCCAGCGCCGACGGCCGGAGTGGGAGGCGGCCAGCAGCTCCCGCCAGACCACCTGCGTCGTCGACATCATACACTGAGGGTACCGCTTCCAGCTATCATTGGAAATTGAGTAGGCGCACCTTCCATCGTGCGACCGCCGAGCCGACAGAACGCCGAATCGAATTCGCGTTTGTGTTGCGGCGTTCGGGTCGAGTCGCGGGCTGCGCAGATTTACCGGTTCTGTGTGCTGGACGGTGGGGGCGCGGACCTCGATGCGGGGCGGCGTTGGGGACGGTGGCCTGTGACGGTTGGGTTTGAGGCCGGGCGGGCGGCTCGGATCTCCAAGGTGCTGCGGTTCAGGGTGTGGGCGGGGTTGGGTTATCGGCTGGTGGTGGGCGCGGGGTTGCGGTGGGTGTGGTGTGGAGTCCGACGGTTCTGGTGATGCAGGTGGCGAGCAGGTCGTCGAAGTCCGGCCAGGTCAGGCTGGTGATGGCCTGGGGGATGGTGATCAGGCCGTGGAGAGCGAACCACAGGATCGTGGTGTCGAGGTGAGCGTCGGTGCTGGTGGAGGCTCCGGTGTCGATGCAGGCTTGGATGGTGTCGCTGACGAGTCCGATGGCGGCGGCCATGAGCGGTGCGGTTTGTTCCATGACCCGGTTTTGGGTATCCCAGTCTTCTACGAAGCGGCGTCCAACGAGGATTCGGTAGCGGGCGGGGTGAGCCCGGGCGTAGCTGGTATAGGCGTGGCAGAGGGCGTAGAGGCGTGCAACGGGTTCGGCGGCGGCATTAGCAGCGGCTAGGAGCTGGTCGTGGAGCACGGCGAGCTGCTCGGCGACGACGGCGTCGATGATGGCGGTCCGGTCCGGGAAGTGCCGGGCGACGGAGGGGGCGGCCACCCCGATGTGACGGGCGATGGCGCGCAGGGTGACGGCGTCTTCGGAGCCGGTGTCTCCGAGCACGGCGGTGGCCCCGGCGATGATGTCGTCGCGTAGCCGGAAGCCTTCACCGCGTCGGTTGCGTTGCCGACCGGGTCGCCCTGCGGTGGTGGTTCGTGTGTCGGTACCGGTCATCTGCGTCCTCGCCGACACATAGTGCGACTTGTAACGTTACTGCCGGCATTCTAGTATATCGCTTGACGGTCTGCCGGGACCGGGAGATGGGGTTGGCCGGATGACCGCAAGCTACGACGCGAAGGGCGATCGGGGCCGCGCCCGGATACGCGGTGGAGTCGGCCGAGACGTGGGCGGGGGCGGCGACCACTCCGGAGGTCTGTGATGAGCTTCGTGCGACGGGGTCTGGCGGGGCGACGCGCCGCCCAGGTAGGTGGCGCTAAGTGGGCCGTTGGGTCGGAGTACCCGACCCAACGTGCGAGTCGTTCTATGAGCAGTCGTGAGGCAGTCGCAGGATTGCGGCGGACAGCGCTACGTTCGCCCGGCACAACAAGGCGTATCGGCACGCGACAGGCCTTCTCGGTCATCACGGCTCTTCTGGTTGCAGTCGGTGCGATGGGTGCTCTCGCTCCGGAAGTGGCTTCCGCCGCTTCGGTCACCTCGACGATCGGCGTCGGATCGCAACCGTCGGGGGTGGCGGTGAACCCGGCCGGAACGTTCGCCTACGTGACGAACGAGGGCTCGGGCACGGTGTCGGTGATCAACACTTCCACCAATTTGGTCACCTCGACGATCGGCGTCGGATCGCATCCGTCGGGGGTGGCGGTGAACCCGGCCGGAACGCTCGCCTACGTGACGAACTTCACCTCGGGCACGGTGTCGGTCATCGACACTTCCACCAATTT
>JAKBBA010000284.1 GCA_021808665.1 Actinomycetes bacterium | reverse complement strand
TTACGGTGGCGCCCACGACGCATGGCCTCGCCGACCCATCGCGAGATGTCCGGTCCGCCGAAGGTGACCGTCACTGCTGGCGCCGGGTGGCTGAGCAGTCCGGCCCATCCCCTGGCGGTCACCAGCTCGGCCCCTCGGAGGGCAAGACCGTCATCGCTGCATGCGAGACGGGCCACCAGCTGTCCCAGCGGGGCAAGATCCCTTGCGTCGTTTGACTCCATCGTGATGGAGAAGGCATCCACGCTGGGGCCGGGTGATGAGTCGTTGGCACTCCGGCACAGCTGAGCGATGGCCTGAGCGGCCGTGCGACCGGCCGCCGACAGCGCGCCGCTGACGTGGACGACGCGCACCCTGCGACCAGACGCAGAGGCATACCTCGCCGTCCCACGCTGCCACGCAGCATGGTGCATCACCCGTCCCGCTCCGGCGCGGTGACTGTCGATGACCTCCTCCCAAGGCGGGATCTGCCCCAAACCTTGGGTCCACGGGTCTCGGGTGATCACGATGACGGCGCCGATCGGGCCGTCATCGCCGGTGGCTCGGGAGAAGGCCGTGTCGGCCGCCTCGAAGGCGCTTGGAGGTACCCGCCCAGGCTCCTCGAAGGGCTCCCATTCTCCGATGCGGATGGCCTTGGTATTCCAGTCGCCCAGAGCGGCGCCGACCGCGGCTGCGGCAGCAGCGTCCTCCGAGACGATCAGGACCGTAGAGTCGGGTTCTCCCAGTCGCGGTTCGCCCGAGCCAGGGCTCCGGAACACGTCAGCGATCCTGGGGTTCGATCCGCCGCATGTCCGTTGCGCCAACTCACTGGGATGGAGCACGGCGGGGACGACCGCGGCCAGGACGGAGCCGAACGCCTGCGCCTCGGTCCTCACTGCCTCGATCAACTGTGGCCGCCCGATCAGAGACAGTTCCGGTGCAGAGCGCATGCCGATCCGATCCCGCCGCCACCGCCTGTCACCACCGCAACTCGTGGGAGCGATGACACGGTGGCAGAGTAGCGGGCGACGAACCTATCGGGCCTGCTGCCTAACGGTACGCCCGTCCAGCAGTCGCTGCCTGGTCTCCTCGCTGAGGCCGAGTTCGTCCAGGACCTCGAGCGTTTGCTCGCCCTCCATCGGAGCGTGGCGCTGGAAGGCGGTGAGGGGTTGGCTGACCGAGCGGAGGGGGGAGCGCGCCAGCCACCCCGTGGTGCCCGCGACGGATGTTTCGACGAAGAATCCCCTGGCTTGCATGTGCGGGTCTTCCACGATGTCTCTTGCTGTGGCCACCGGGAAGGCCGGGATGCCCAATTCTTGGAGCATCGCAGCCACCGCTTGCTTGGAGGCGCTTGCGGCATAAGCCTCGAGCTGCTCCCTCCCACCTGCTGACCGCGCCGTCGGATCGGCGAGGCGGCCCGGCAGGTGGCCGAGGTCGGACTCGGGAGGGAGGGTGACGGCCACCCACTCGTCGTCGCCGAGGCAGCGGATCACGATGTCCCCCTCGCTCCCGGGAGTGCCCCCGGCGGAGTCGGAGCCGCTGTCGGCGAGTGACGCAGCGGCGACGGCCTCGCCGATGAGGGCGACATAAGCTTCGAGTTGGGAAATGTCGAAAGCGCATCCCGAACCGGTGCGTGACCTCATCCGCAAGCCTCTAAGCGCGGCGAGGGCTCCGGCCAGGCCGCAGACGGCGTCGGGCAGCTGGTCGCCGAGGCGCATGCCTCCCTCTCCCCGATAGTGGGTCAGGGACCGGACCGACGAAGCTGCCTCCGAGAGGGTGCCGTAAGTGCCCCACGACGACTTAGGACCATCCGACCCGTATCCGCTGAGCGACACGTACACGAGTCGGGGGTTGGCGCCGAGCGCCGCCTCCCACCCGAGGCCCAGTTTCTCCATCACCCCCGGGCGGAAATTCTGTATGAACACGTCGGCCTGGCACATCAGGGCCTGCACGATCGACAAGCCCTCGGGGACGGTGAGGTCGACCACGATGCTCCGCTTGTTCCGATTGACCTGCTCGTGCACGAATCGTTGCGCGATGGGCCACGCGCTTAGGTCACGCGGGAGGGCCGGGCGCTCGATCCTGATCACGTCGGCACCGAGGTCGCCGAGTATCCGCGCTGCCATCGGTCCCGCCCACCACAGAGACATGTCCAGCACGGTCACGCCGTTGAGGGGGAGCGCCGGTGCTGTTGTGGCCGGCGACGCGACATGCTCGAGAGGAACGGCGTTGGGCGCCCGCCCGGTGTCGCCTGCCGGTGCCCTCTGGGGGACGCCGAGCGGGTCTCCGGCCAGGCGGACGCGACGGCCATCCGAGCTACAAGCCGTCGCCCGGAAGTACCCCCGATGTTCGAGCTGGGCGTCGCTCAGAAGGTCGCGAGGTGTGGCGCATTCAGTGGCCGGCACCCGCATGGCCTGCAAGATTCCGGCCGCCTCCGCCGTCCCCCGTCGAGCGGTCCATGACCGCACCAGCTCGTCGGTCAGCTCGGAGTTGGATTTGCGTGCCTGCCCTGTCGCCAGACGAACGTCTTGACACAGCTCCGGGCGGTCGATGGCAATCAGGAACCGGTCCCATTCGTTGTCAGTGACTATTCCGAGAAACAGCTCGCCGTCCCGCGTCGGGTAAGAGCCGTGAGGGTAGGTGGCTGGCCCAACGGAATGACCAGTCCGGGTCATCACCTCACCTGCAGCAAGTCGGGGAAAGGCGAGCTGGTGGAGGCTCAGCATGGTCTCCATCTGCGAGACGTCCAAGCTCACCGCCGGGAGTCCCGAGCGGACCGCCGCCAGCCCGGCCTCGAGGGCTATGGCCGCCATGTAGCCGGTGGCGTAACCGCAGACGTCCCGCGGCCCGGGCAGCGGTGGCCTTCCCGGCTCGCCTGTGATGTAGAGGTAGCCGCCGGCCGCCCAGTCCGTGAGGGAGGAGCTGTGATAGGCGCTGTAGGGGCCGTCGAGCCCGAACGGGCTGACGACCAGGTTGACGGCGCCGGGGTTGAGAGTCCTCACCCGCTCGGGGTCATACGGCGAATGGAAGGATCCCTGCGCGAACGAGCTGATCACGACATCGGCCCGGCGGATTTCCGCCTCGACACGGCGACGGTCGTGGGGCTCGGACCAGTCGACGTTCGAGACCCTCACTCCGTCGGACAGGTAGGTATCCCTGATTTTGGCGCGGCGATCGTGTGCGCCACGGGTTGTGAGGGATGTGAACCTCACCACGTCGTCGCCGCCGAGGCCGGCCAGGCGCGCAGCGAAGCGGCCCGGGGTCGTTACCGAAAGGTCAACGATCAGCGTCACTACCGAGGCCTCACTTGGTTAAGGTCCAGATGGCCTATCCCATGATTGGGAATGCAGGGATTCAGGAGGATATCCGAGTTGGCTGAGGACAGCGTCGTCGGCAGTCTGGGTGAGCGGTGGGCCCGGGCGTGGAACGCACGGGATGAGGACGCGCTCGCTGCCCTGTACTCGCCCGAGTGCATCTGCGTCGACATCGCCGACGGATCGTCATTTCGGGGCCAGGAGGGGATACTGGACACGTACGCCCGG
>JAKBBA010000283.1 GCA_021808665.1 Actinomycetes bacterium | reverse complement strand
CCCCCAGACGCCATCAACGAGCCCACCCCAACAACCCTACAAACCACCTGAGACCATCAACCCCCAGACAACCCCACCAGGTCGCCAGAACGCGCGGGACATTACTGCACGCGCCCTAACGAGGGTACTCCCGACGACCAAGCCTTCGTCGATGCCATCTCCTGGAACTGGCAGGGTAGCGATGACGAACAGCCGTCTAGATCGAAGCCCTGACAACCACTGCCCGACGTTGAGGGCTTTCACGGCGTCTCGCTGTTGCAGCCAGCCCCAGACGCCTCACAGCCCAGAGTTGTAGCGAAACCGGGGTGCTCTCCTAGGCCTTTCCGCGCGGCCAGCCGGAGTCCCGGATTGCGGAGCGGCGACTCGTTTGGAGACGAACTCCACTATCGCGTCGGGGATCACGGTATGCGCGGCCACTGCATCAAGGTTGGCGGCAATGCCGGCGAGCGTGGCCTCTACGACCGCATTGGCGACTGTGACACCTGCGATCTCAAGCCGGAACCGCCGACGCGGCCCCCTCTCCGCCAGGGAACACTTCGATCGTATACACATCTGGCATGACTTGTGACGCCCGACAACCACAACGTCATCCCGCCTTGACCAGCACCCACCTCCCCGCTCTTGTGTAATGCGGGGCGCCTTGGGGTCTTGACAAGCCGTGGCAGTGAGAGGGACCTCGCAAGGTCAGTCAAAGGACACCCAGTTCGAGAACTCTGTTGGGATTCCTTGGTCGCGCAGCCACACGCCCGGGTCGCGAGGACCACTCCCTGACAGGCCTGCGACGCGGCCAGCCAGCAACTGGAGCACGTCCTCGTTCGGGTGGCCGCCCAAGGCCCGCCGTACTGCTGCGAAGTGCTCGGGTCGAATCGTGAACCACCATTCGTACTCGCTGCCGTTCAGGTCCTGACCCGAAAGCACCAGGCATCCCTTGCTGTCATAGGAACCATCCACCCAGTGCCTGTCCAGCTTTACTAGGTGTACTACCTCGGACGTGCTCGGCGTTCGAGACTCCTCGGGTGCGTCTGCGCTCGCGGAGTCGTCAAGGATCTTCATCGCTTTCGCATACTTGGCCCGTAGACGAGCGGCAACCTTGTCGGGGAGCAGTGCGAGCCTTCGCTCATCTGAGTTGTCTGCGACATCGGCTCGCTTAACGACAGCCGCGACAGGGTTTTGCGCTGCGCGGGCGACGAACGCTTCGTAGGCCTCCCCTCCGCTGCGGGTGAGTGCTACAACAGCCTTCACAACTTCGGGCGGACAGCCGGCGGCCAGTAGATCGTCTGAGGTTAGGGGAGTGTCTTCGAGCAGGTCGTGCAGCGCGGCAGCGAGCTTCTCCTCGGGTCTTTCGACCGAGGCGACGACGCGAAGAACATGGCCCATGTAGGGTTCGCCTGCCTGGTCGGTTTGGCCCGCATGGTGGGTCTCAGCCAGTGCTATTGCCTCGTCAAGATCCATTGTGGCCTACAGGATACCGGGGTCATCCCGACGTCCTAGGTCTTCCTCGGCGGCTTTGTCTCCTTCGAAATGGTCAGCGTTGTCGTAGGTTTTTCCCGAGGTCGCGAGGAAGCCGCGTTGCGACGTCAGCGAAGGACGGCGTCGTGTCGGCACGCTGACTAGGCTGACAGAAGTCGTTTAGGCGGTCTCGCTTGCATCCCGCTCGTTGCGCGATGCCGACGAGTCGCCCGTTCGACCGATGTAGCGGTGGGTGCGCCCGCATCGCCGCCTTGGGACCGTGGCCCACGAAGGAGTTGGCGTGATGAGTGAAACTCTGCGACCGGCTGCAGCCATCGAGGAGGTGACCGTCTACCGCGACGGCGCCCGCCTGGTCAGATCCCTTGCCGTCGCCCTCACCGCCGGCTTGCAGACCGTCACGCTGCTCGAAGCGCCGGCCACCACCGACCCGGCGTCGGTTCGCCTCGTGAGCCGCTCGCCGGGCGCGGGCGTCGTCGACGTGGAGGTCGAACTGCGCCACCGTACCCAGTCCTCGGCTCAAAAGACCCGGGAGCTCGAGGAGCGCGTGGAGGGGTGCCGGCTGGCTTTGCAGGAGATCCACGACGAGGACGCCGGCGAGGAGGCCCGCCTCGGATACCTGTCGCATCTGTCATCGTCAACTGCCACCTCACTGGCCCGAGCCGTCGCCCTTGGTCGGTTGGGGCGAGACGAGCTGGCGGCCATGGAGGCGCACCTGGGGGCGTCGACGACCGCTGCTCTTGCCCGGCGACGCCACATCCAAGTCCGCGCGAACAACGCCGAGCGGGAGCTGCATGCCGCCGAAGCTGCACTGCGAGACCTGACCCAGCGAAATCTCGGCGTGACCGCTCCGGTCGAGTTCTGCGAGCTTCGGGCCACGGTCGAGGCCGCCGACGCCGGGGAAGCGACCTTCGAAGTCACCTACCACGTACACCAAGCCTCCTGGAGGCCGCTATACGACATCCGCCTCGAGGGCGACCACCTGCGGGTCACTTATCTGGCGGAAGTGACGCAGCGAAGCGGTGAAGACTGGCCCGAGACATCGGTGATCCTCTCGACGACCCGCCGAGGTGCACACCAGCAGCTACCGGAGCTCCGACCTTGGTACGTGGGGCTGCGCCGCCCCGACCGCATCCCTATCGGTGCGCGTCCCACCGGCAAAGCCGTCAACAGGACTGCCGGCGCGGCCTTCCCTGAACCTGCGCCGATGCCTGACGGACTCCCCTACCCCACCGACACGCCGCCGTTCTTCGACGAGCCCACCGCCGCAGCGGTCCCCACGCCGGCAGCAATGCAGACGGCGTTAAGCGCCGACGTGCGCGAGAGCGGCACAGCCATGACCTACCGGGTGCCACGCACGGTCGCAGTGCCCTCCGACGGCGTGGCCCACAAAGTGCCGGTCGCCGAGCTCGAGCTCGAAGCGCAGCTCGACTACCTGGCCGTACCCGCCCTGGCAGCGGAGGCCTACCTGCGGGCCACGGTGACCAATACCTCGTCGCTGGTGCTGCTCCCCGGCGCCGCCCAAGTGTTCTACGACGGCGAGTACATCGGGCGGACCGTACTCGAGACGGTCGCCCCCGGTGAGGAGTTCGAGCTCCAGCTCGGCGTCGACGACCGCATCAGGATCGAACGTCAGCTCTCGCGTCGCAAGGCGGGCAAAGCCGTCCTTGGAGGCACCCGCAAGCTTGATGTCGGCTACGAGATCACCGTGGCGAACCATCGTGGCCTACCCGCGCGCATCACCTTGCGAGACCACATTCCCCTGTCCCGTGACGGCGAGGTCAAAGTGCGCCTCGGCGACGTCGACCCCAAAACTGACGAGGTCGACGAACTCGGCGAGCTCGTGTGGAACCTGTCACTCCAAGCCGGCGCCGAAACCAAAGTCCGCTACGCCTTCACCGTGGAACATCCAGGCCGATCCGCCCTAGAAGGCATCTGACCCCACCACGGCGCCGGCAATGCCTCAAATGCGTGCCATCAGGAACTGACCGCAGCGAAGCCCTCCTGGATCTGGCTCTCAGAGAGCGCCTCAGGGGGGTTCCCGGCGGCAAGTAGGTGATCGACGAAGTCCATCGC
>JAKBBA010000282.1 GCA_021808665.1 Actinomycetes bacterium | reverse complement strand
CATGGCCGGCGCTGACCTTCCTCCAATTCCTCCCGAGTCCGGCGGATGCGGCGCTCTCGGGTTACCTGCTGCTTGGCGTCCTCAACCCAGCAGATGAACTCGTTGCGGGCCAGGGGCGTGATATCCAGCCACGCATCGAACGCCGCTGGGCTGGCCATCAGGGCCTCACGGAGGTCCGCCGGAAGCTGGTGTACCACCCCGCCGGGCACAAGCTCATTCCTCACCGAGTCACGGTATCGGCGTAGGGGCGAGCAAGTCCAACCCTCTTTCGGCACCCTTGACCACGAGTAGCAGTTCCTCCGGTCCAGAATGGCGAACCGCGCCCGCCAGCGTTACGGGGCGCGCAGCCTCCGATCTTCGGGGGCACCGCTGCCCGAGATTATGGGCGGCATCGGCACACCGGTTGTTCACGGGTCTACAGCCGCCACCATCGCTGGGGCCTTTGCGTCGTGGAGACCGAACCCGAACTGACCAAACGCGCTCGCGAGCAGTCTGCTAGGCATCGTCCGATGCAAGTTCCCTCCCTTGTGACGACCCTTCGGCAGCGTGCGGACGAGGCGGGGTTTCCCTTCTCGTGCGAGGACATCACCGGAGAGCTGCTCGCCGTGCTCTCTGCGGCGGTGCGCCCAGAAGGCCGGATCCTAGAGATCGGGACCGGCATAGGAGTGGGGCTCGGATGGATCGTCGCCGGACTCGACGGGCGAAACGACGTATCGGTCGTGACCATCGAGCAGGATCCCCACCGGTGTGCCATGGCGCAAGGTGCCGACTGGCCCGGTTGGGTCCAGTTCGTCAAGGGTGACGCCATCAGCGAGCTGCCGGGACTGGGTCGCTTCGACCTCATATTCGCTGACGCCGAAGGAGGTAAGTGGTACGGCCTCGACCTGACGCTCTCATCTCTAAGCCCGGGGGGAATGCTCGTCCTGGACGACCTGGTACCTCAAGATTGGAAATCGGACCCCGAGAAGGCAGCTCACCACGAGAAGATCGAGGAGATCCGGCGACAGATCCACAACGATTCCCGAATGATCGCCACGGAGATGACGCACGCCACAGGTCTTCTGTTAGCGGTGCGCCAGCTATAAGCCATTCGCGGCGGCGACGGCAAGCGAGACGGGCAAGCGGACAAGAGCGACCGGGACCCGGCGTTGGGGGACGTTCGCTGATCGGATTTTCGGGGGTGAAGCAACGAGATGAGGGGGCATGACCGCGAGGATGAAGCAGCCTCACAGGCCCGGCCGGAGGCCGCGTTCTAAGTCGTCGTCGAGTTCCGAGATAGTCGCGCCAATCAACAGTTGCCAAGGTTCAGAGCCATAGCGTACCCGCAGGGTTTACAGACCCGAAGGTGACGCCGCAGTGAGCCGGCAACACGGTCTCGATGGGACTCCCGCGGATCACCGCCGCGTCGAGACGCCCTGGCGGCCGCGCTCCGGGTGTCTGCAAAATTGTCGAGAATCCTCGAAGGTCGATGTCGAAGGACCGCATGTTCGTTCGACGTACGTGCGAGAAAGCAACCCCTGAGCAACCACAAGGAGTGATCGAGATGCCGCGTTTCATGGGATTCGTGCGGATGGAAGAGGGCGTCGGGACGCCACCGCAGGCGCTGTTCGACGCGATGGACGAGTACATCAGCGAGCGGGCCGCCAAGGGCGTGTTCCTCGACGGGGGCGGTCTGTACGGGACCGAGGACGCCGTGAACTACGTCGTTCGCCAGGGCGAGGTCACCCGTGTCGACGGACCGTACGCCGAGGCCAAGGAGGTCGTCGGCGGCTGGGCCATTATGGAGTACCCCAGCCTCGAGGAGGCCGCGGCGGACCAGCAGTCCTTCGCCGAGCTTCACGCAAAGTACTGGCCCGAGATCACCGTGATCTCCACGCTGCGCCAGATCTCGACCGGCCCCGAGGGGCCCGGCGACTGACCGTGGGTCCGCCGATCCTTCGCCTTCTTCGGCAGGGATCGGCGGATCACTACGCTGGCGTGGTGCCGGCTGAGGCCCGTCCCGACGATCCGAACCAGGCCATCTACCTCGCCTGGCGGGCCGAGTCGGCCCGCCTCGTCGGTGCCCTCACCCGGATGACCCGTGACGTGAGCCTTGCCGAGGACTTGGCGCAGGACGCCCTCGCCGCCGCGCTCGAGCAGTGGCCTGCCTCTGGCGTCCCGGACAACCCGGTCGCGTGGCTGATGACCACTGCGAAGCGGCGCGCCATCGATCACTTCCGGCGTGCCGGCAACCTCCGCCGCAAGGTCGCGGAGCTGGAACATGCCCGAGGGAGAGAGGAGGAGACGATGCCCGATGTCGAGAGCCAGGTCGACTACATCGAGGACGACGTACTCCGGCTCATCTTCCTGTCCTGCCACCCGACTCTGACGCCCGAGTCCCGGGCCGCGCTCACCCTGCGACTGGTGGGCGGGCTCACTACAGCCGAGATCGCCCGGGGCTTCCTCGTCTCCGAGTCCACGATGGGCCAACGGCTCTCACGAGCGAAGAAGACCCTGTCCGAGGCGCACGCCGAGTTCGAGCTTCCCGAGGGGCCTGAGCGGACCGAGCGGCTCGACGACGTAATGGCGGTGATCTACTTGATCTTCAACGAGGGCTATGCCGCCACCGCCGGCGAGGAGTGGATGCGCCCCGATCTGGCGAACGAGGCGATCCGGCTCGCACGCATGCTGGCCGCTCTCGCTCCCAACGAACCCGAGGTGTTCGGCCTGCAGGCGCTGCTGGAGATCCAAGGCTCGCGGATCTCGGCCCGGCTCGATGAGGACGGAGCTCCCGTCTTGCTGGAGGCCCAAGACAGGAATCTCTGGGATCAGCTGCTGATCCGGCGTGGCATGGCCGCCCTGGCGAAGGCGGAGCAGCTGGCTGCCCGCGGGACCCCGGTCGGGAGGTACTTCCTGCAAGCCTCGATCGCTGCGCAGCACGCCCGTGCGGTACGCGCCGAGGACACGGACTGGCGCCGTATCGCGGGGTTGTACGACGTCCTGGCCCGCGCCGCGCCCGGCCCGGTCGTCGAGGTGAACCGGGCGGTCGCGCACGGGCGGGCGTACGGCCCAGGCGCCGGGCTCGCCGTGCTGGAGGAGGTGAACGCCGATTCGCTCGGCGACTCACCGCTGCTTCCGAGCGTGCGCGGGGACCTGCTCGAGCGGGCCGGGCTGCACGCGCCGGCATGCGAGGCGTTCACCGAGGCAGCCTCGCGCACCGCGAACGCGGGCGAACGTACCGTCCTGCAGCGCCGGGCCAACCAGAACCGGTCGCGTGGGTCGGACCCGAATGAACCGCCCCAGCCGACGAGCGCTTGATCGGCGCACAGGCCGCCGCAGCTCTGGCAGTGCGACTCTGGCTACGGAACGCCATCGCCGGCGCCCGCTCCAATAGGCCAGCGCCTACGTGTGGCGGCGCGCCCGTCAACATGGACATTCCTGCTACAGAAAGTGCCGCGCTCGGTTCAGCAGATCAACGAAACATTCTCAGTGGGGACACGCGCCCCCAGGCCGGCGATAGGAGACGAGGGGTCAGCTCGGATCGGGGGCGGACAGTCGCGTCTTT
>JAKBBA010000281.1 GCA_021808665.1 Actinomycetes bacterium | reverse complement strand
GGAATGTCCGCCTAACGGTGTTATCGGCCTGACACGCTGAGCCGGATCGCCTCTGCGAGAAAGGTGGAGACACCGATGACTGCAACACTGGATGATGTGGTCAAGAAGAAGCCAGTTGAGCTGTAAGGCGGAGCTGCAAGGGCAGCCGAGCTGGTCCGCCAGGCCAAGGAGCGGAGCGGGGTCTCTCGTTGACGGGCTCGGACGGGTAGTTGAAGCAGCTGACCACGTCCGTGATCGAGGGCGCCCTCGAACCGGGTTCACCGAACCCCTCACCTGACAGGCGGCGCATGATGCCGTACCCTCATGGCGGCCACGCTCGCCACCGGGAACCGGAGATACTCAACCTGGCATCGGGCAGCCCTTGAAACAGTCGCAGATGTCCAGGTGGCACGCCCCCCAATGCCGTTCGGAGCGCAGCAACTCCAGCAAGCGGGACCCCGGGCCTGAACCCGCTCTCGTGATCACAACTTGATCACAAACGCGGCGGAATCGGTGGGTATGGACTGTCCTCGAGCGGGATGGTTCGCTGTCGGAGACCGGCTCTGAGCAGCCACAACGTCATTCGGCGGGACAGGCCCGCACGGGCCCGCTAAGAGTTCGAGTCCTCCCCCCCCAGCTTCACTGTGGCATGGCAGAGCGACCGCAGGTCACGGGCCTGCGGTCTCTGTCGACGATGGTATGAAGTGCCGTCAGAGCGACGATGAACGCGGTGACGAAGTACCGATACTCAGTGCCTTCCCAGCCGACGCCCCTGGTAACCCGGCAAGACACAGGAGGGTGGCGGCATTTGCCCGGTTGGTCCGAGTCGAGCGCCGGGGCCCCGGTCCTCTAGGGTGTGGACCCGCCAGACGACAAGGGGAGAGGACACCGCAGGTATGGCACAAGAGTTGAAGCCGGGTTCGCGCTGGACCAGCGCCGTGGACGACACGGAGGTCATCGTGGTCAAGGCCGGCGGCGACGGCCTCAGCCTGGAGTGCGGCGGTCAGCCGATGCTCCCGGGCGGTTCGGAGAAGCCGGCGGGCGGGTCCATCGCCCCGGAGTTCTCCAGCGGCACGCAGGTCGGCAAGCGCTTCGAGCACGAGAGCGGCTTGGAGGTCCTCTGCACCAAGGCGGGCGCCGGCAGCCTGGCGGTGGACGGCGCGGCGCTTCCCCTCAAAGAGAGCAAGCCGCTCCCGTCCTCCGACTGAGCGGGAGGCGGGCTAGGAGCCGCCAGCGCAAACGCTCCGTGGTTTTCGCGCCCGGACCGGCAGCCCAGGCCCCGGCTATAGTGGCTCCTCCGCTGCACGGCCCCATCGTCTAGTGGCCTAGGACACCACCCTCTCAAGGTGGAGACACGGGTTCGAACCCCGTTGGGGCTGCTCATCATCCGGGCAGGTCAGAGGCACTTTCTGAGGTCTCGTCGGGGACGGTAGGGTCGGTGGGGAGGGGCGGCGCGCGCTACGTGCGCGAAGCCTGCCTGCAAGTGTGACCGGATCTCGGTGATGTCGCCGCTACCTATCGCCGCCAATGCGTCGGCGATGGCTCGATCTCGGTCTCAGGTGGCGTGCTGATAGCGGAGAGAAGCGACCATGCTGACGTGCCCGGCCCGGTGCATGAGTTCCCGGGTGGTGGCCCCGGTCGCGGCCGTCCAGGTGAGTCCGGAATGGTTGGGTCGTGAAGGTGGAGGCCAAATCGGCAGGGTGCTACGGCGAATTGGGCGTTCCCGATCGTGTTCCGTGACATAAGCGGTTCGGCCTGCTCGCTCTACGGCTATCCAGTGGTCTCCTGGGTCACGGCTACGGGGACCCAGATCGGCGCCGGCCCCGGCCCGTCAGTCCCACGACCCGGCAGCACCGGCTTCTACGGTCAATCTCCAGCCGACCATGAGCGCCTACGCCGGAGTATTCGTACCCACCGTCGCCGATCAGCAGATAGTCGGTTGCCAGTCGATTCAGGCTGCTGACATCCGGGTGTCCGCACCAGGTAGCGCCACGGCGGTCCTGCTGAGGCCGACCTCGGGGGGACTGGACCGCGCCTCCCTGCTGTACTGCAACACTGGAGCTGGCCCCGGTCGCACCTTCCCCGCGACGTCGAGTTGATCAGGCGACGACGGAGATCTGCGCGCCGTCACGGATGACCCCAGAACCGAACCGGAGCGCCCGGAACGCCGATTTTGCTCGGGTCTCACCTTGGCCAGCGGGAGTCTGGCCAATCTTCTGCCCCCATGTTCTGAGCAATCTGACGCCGTGGTATCATGATAGCATGGTACGAAAGACGACGACCGTTCGACTCCCCGAGGAACTCGCCGACCAGGTCGACGTAGTCGCCCGCGGCCGAGGCGTCAGCGTCAACGCCGTTGTAGTCGACGCCCTCCTCGCCGAGGTCGACAGAGTCAAGGCCGACAAGACGTTTATGGATCACCTGCGTCGGATCACCGAGCGAGACAAGCAAATCTTGGATCGTCTCGCCGAGTGAGGTATCTCACCTTGGCCGAGGCGCTCGTCATCGCCGAAGCCGTCACCGGGATCGACCACGCCGTGTTGGCCAAGGCAGCCGGCGTCGGGTTGCTCGACTCCGCCTTGCATGCCCCGCAAGCCGGCTTCGGCGGCTACGAGCTGTAGTCGGAGTTCGTAGACAAGGCCGCGGTGCTCGTCGTACGGATCGCTCGCAACCATCCGCTCCCTGACGGTAACAAGCGACTCGCATGGGGCTGCCTCACCATGTTCTGCCTCCTCAACGATCGCGACCTTGAAGTCGATAACGATGACGGGGTCAATCAGATGCTCGGAGTCGCCGCTGGCGAGATCGACGAAGTCGCCATGGCCGGGTGGCTGTCAACACGCCTGGCCGAGAATCGGTAACTCGAAGCAGTCCTGGCGCGGCCCGACCCCGACGACGACCGTCTCCATCGATCCGGGATCGCCGATGCAGCTCGGGTCTGGTGACGATGGGGAGATCCTGGTGCGCCGATATTCGGCGCCCATTGTCTTACATATCGTAATACACTATTGGTGTGGCCAGAGCAATCTCGGTACGGCTCGACGACGAAGCCGACAAAGCCTTACGGACGCTGGAATCCACCGGTCTCACCCAGTCGGAGGCCATCCGCGCCGCCCTGCTCGGCGAAGTTCGCCACCGCCGACGCAGCCAGGAGTTGGCTGCCGAAGTAGCCGCGCTCGAGGCCGATGAAGAGGACCGAGAGGAAATGCTGGCCGTCGCCGATCTGATGGAAGCACTTCGTGGTTCGAGGTGACGTCCACCGCTTTCGCCTACCGAGGGGCGCCGGTCACGAACAGCACGGTGATCGCTTTGCCGTGGTGGTGCAAGCAGACGAGTTCCTCCCCCGATCGGTAGTCATCGTCGCCCCGACATCGCGAAGCGCTCGACCGGCATCGTTCCGACCCGAAGCCGAGATCGAAGGCCAAGCCACCCGCGTTCTCGTTGAGCAGATCGGCGCCGTAGACGCCAGGCGACTGGGCGAGCTGGTCGGGCATCTGACCCATGAGGAGCTTTGGGGAGTCGACGAAGCACTCGTGGCCGTTCTCCGCCTTCGCTGAGCGGCATTC
>JAKBBA010000280.1 GCA_021808665.1 Actinomycetes bacterium | reverse complement strand
ACCATGTCGGATTTGGCGGCGGCGGAGCGCACTTCTGCATCGGAGCGCCGCTGGCCCGGCGAGAGCTAGCGGTCATGTTTGAGGAGTTGTTCAAGACGGTGCCTGATCTCGAGATCACCGGACCACCGGAGATGCTCCGGTCGAACTTCATCCACGGCATCAAGCATCTGCCGTGCGAGTTCAGCCCCACCTCCTTGAGTACTGAGTGACTCTAAGCTAAGAGGCCGGGTCAATCGACTGTCGCGGGCCGGAATGTCCTGCAGCGCTCATTACCGCATGGGGCGCCCGGTGACGGGGGGCGAGGACTGTGCCAACGAGGCCGGGTTGCGCAAGACACCCTCGACCCGGAGCAAGGATCCCGCCGATGCTTACGAGGGCCGGCTAGCGAGTGCCAGGATGTCGTCGACCAGCGCGTAGGGCACGGACCGGTCGGCCGTGATGTGGGCGATGGTGCGGTTCGTTCGGGCCGACGCTAGGTAGTTCCGCTCGTAGAGGTCCATCCGGGCGCCGAGCCCCGACCCGACGAAATCCCAGGCCAAGCGGTGGAGGGCGGCCCGGCGTTCGGCGTCCATGTCCTTGGCGCCGGTGAGGAACTCCTCGGTGAGGGCCCGGATGCGGACGTCGTCGAGCATCCCTCGGCTGGGGGCGGCGAGGAGGTTGTGGCTGCCGATGGAGAGGATGATGTCGTTGACCCGCGGGAACCAGGTGGCGAGCAGTGACCGCATCGGGTGGAGGGGCCGCCCATCGGGGAACCAGACGCCGGACTCGTTGGGCGCGGCGTGCTCCACGGCCAGCAGCACGGCGCTGCGGGTCACCTCCACGTAGCTCTGCATCTCGCCGAGCATCTCGAGCGTGTGGGGCGTCGTGTCGTTGACGGCTTCGGCGAGGCGGCTGGCCAGTCCGTAGGCGAACTCCAGCTTGGTGAGCGCCCGGATGGTGGTCTGCTGCATGACGTTGGGATACCAGGCGGTCCGCATGACGGCGTTGTAGACGTCCTTGTCGCCGTTGATGAACACCCGTGATTTGGGGATCTCCACGTCGTCGAAGATCACGAAGGCGTCCTGCTCGTCGAAACGCACCGACAGCGGCCGGTCGAAGAGGTCTGTTGCAGCCGATGTCGTGCTGTCGCGGCAGAGGAACACCAGCCCCGGGGTGTCCATCCCCACGCAGAAGCTCAAGGCATATGCATCCGGGGCATCGGGAGGCAATGGATGGCCCGGGTAGACGGCCAGCTCGTCGGCAAAGGGAGCCAGCGTGGCCAGGATGCGGGCACCTCTCACGACGATGGCGTCGTCGGTCTCGCCCACCTTGTGCAGCGGTACTGCGTTGCCGGCGAACTTGCTGTCCGTGGCCCGGTCGATTGTGGGGTGAATGATGGTGTGGGTGAGACAGAGGTCTTCGCGGGCGAGTTGCTTCTGGTAGGCCGCCAGGTTGGCGACACCCTCGGTATTGGAGCCGCCGGGTCCCAGCCACGAGCTGGGTTCGCCGGCGAACCCGGCGAAGGTGACGTTCATGTAGTCGGGGGTGCGTCCCATCAGCCCCACGGTGGCTTCGGCGATTCGGCGTAGGCCGATTCCCCGGCGCTGGAGATCTTCCTTCGAGCGGGGGATCATGTGGCTGACGTTGATGGCCTCGCCCGTATCCGGGTCTGGCATGAGACATTCGTCGGCGAACTCGTGTTGGCGATCGAACACGCCGGCCACTGATTGGGCCGGGCCGATGAGCACCGGGTGAGCGGTGACGTCGTCGACGCGGGACTGGCCGAGCCATACCTCTCGTGGGCGGGCCTGCAAGCCTTTGAGGAACTCCTCGCCCGTCCGAGCGCTCATGTCCGGCTTCCGAACACCTTGTAGTCGGTGTCGTCATCGAGGAAGCTTTCGTCGGGAACGAACTCGAAGTGACTGAGAGCGGCGTCGACGTCGCTCTCCCACACCTCGGAGGGGAGGTCGTACAGCACCTCGATACCGTTACCGTCGGGATCTTGGATGTAGCAGCTGTGCGTCATGCCGTGGTTTCCACGCAGGATGACTCGCACCCGCTTCTCTTGGATCTCGCGCAACTTCGCCAGCCACGCTTCGCGCGACGGATACGAAATCGCGATGTGATTCACCCCGACCCGGTTACCGAATAGATCGAACTGCTCGACCGGTGGCTGTGCCGATGGGTCGGGTGACTGCACCAGCGCGAAGTCATGGTGACTGTCCTTCGAGCCGCGGTAGAAGCGCATGTCGACATCAGGAACCATCTCATTCTTGAACTGACCGCACTGCTCGAAACCGAGGATCTCGGTGTAGAACGCGTGGGACGCCGCGATATCGCGGACGGTCAACACGAGGTGGCCGATCCTCGGCCCGGTAGGTGCGGTGCTCATGGCTCTCCCCCTGATCGCTGGTCCCCTACAAGCTATAACCAAGCGCTTGCTTGTGCAACAGCGAATTTTCTGTAGACTCTCGTGGACCGAGAGACCGCAGGGGGATGCTCACATGAATGTGCTCGAAGGACCGCGCCGGGAGCTCCGCCGTATCATCGACAGCGGCTTCCCGGAGTGGGTGACAACGTCGGAGGATGGCACCGAGCTGCTGCTGGCCGACGGGCGGCGGGTCGAGGAGGCCACCGCCGTGTATCTCCCGCCGTGCGATCCGACCAAGATCCTGTGCATCCACCTCAACTACGACTCCCGCCGGGTCGAGTTCCGGGCTCCCGAGCTCACCACGCCGACGTACTTCCAGAAGCCCCCCACGGCGATGAACAGCCACCGTGGCCTCCTCTACCGTCCGGCTGACTGCCAGTACATCAACTACGAGGGCGAAGTGGCCGCCATCGTCGGCCGACCCATGAAGAACGTCGCTCCCGGGGACGTGTGGGATCACCTCGCCGGCTTCGCGCCGGCGAACGACGTCGGCCTGCACGACTTCCGCGAGACCGACCAGGGCGGGATGACCCGGGTGAAGGGCCAGGACGGCTACTGCCCGGTGGGCCCCGGGATCGTCGCCGGTGTCGACGTCCGCGCCGCGACCCTGCGCACCTACGTCAACGGCGCCGTCGTGCAGGAGGACCCCGTCAGCGCCATGACGTTCGGGATCGACTACCAGGTCGCCGACCTGTGCCGCCACATCACGCTGCTGCCCGGCGACGTGGTGCTGACCGGGACCCCGGCCAACTCGCGGCCCATGAACCTCGGCGACGTCGTGGAGGTCGAGGTCACCGGCATCGGGCGACTGACCAACACGGTGGCCGAGCGGCCGGCGCCGGCGCACGCGGTGGGGCACCAGCCGATGGACACCGACGCCATCCGCCGGGTCGCTCTCGGCGGCGACTGGTGGGCGGCACGAGACGCGGAGCGGGCGGCGGCCCGATGACCGGCCTCACCGACGCGCAGCGCGCTGAGTTGGCGCAGGCGCTGCTCGACGCCGAGACCAACCGCTGCCCGATCGACCCCGTGTCGACGACCCATCCCGACGCCGACGTCGACGACGCCTACCGCATCTCCATGGCGGTGACCGAGCTCAAGCGGGCGGCCGGGCGCACGATCAAAGGGCACAAGATCGG
>JAKBBA010000279.1 GCA_021808665.1 Actinomycetes bacterium | reverse complement strand
TCGGGACGTCAGCTCGATGAACAACGTGGCCGACAGGTGCCCGGGCTCAGGTATCAGAGCGTTGTAGGTAGCCAGAAGCTCCGAGACGGCGTCGTCGGTTAAGGCACGCTCCGCACGAGCTAGCTCTTGGACCTGGAAGCGGATCGTGTCACGGTTCTCGAACACCACGCTGACGACCGGCCCGACCGCCACGCGCCTCGTGTCTTTGAGCGCGATGATCTCGCTTCGAAGCGCTTCGCGCTCTCGTTCGTATGCCCGTACGTCGACTATGTCGGCGAGTTGCAGCGCTCTGGACGCCATCGCCATCCTCCTCAGTCTTTCTCGGTCAGACTTCTTCTGCGATCCCGTATGCCCTCGCCAGGATCTGCAGGGGGTGCCGTGAGAGTCGCCCAGTTCCCTCGGCGATCGCAGTGTTGGCGAGCTGGCAGTCCCCCGCTACAGCAGCGGAGCCGGACTTCGCAACAGCGTCCTCGAGGGGCTTCGCGACGCTTCGCGCCAGCTCGTAGTTCTCTGCGCGCAGACCCCATGTCCCGTCGATCCCCGAGCACTTCGCCACCGTCGTCACCTTCGCTCCGGTCAGCTTGAGCAGGTCCCGGCTGCGAAGCCCGATGTTCTGGGCCTGGAGATGGCACGGAGCGTGGTAGGTGATGTTCTCCGGGACGTCCCCGTCGAAGTCGGTGTCCAGGCTCTTGTCGGGATCCTTATGGAGCCGCCAAAGGTACTCCGAAGCGTCGTAGGTGTGCTTAGCGACGAGTTGAGCCTCCTCGCCGCCCACATAGTCGAGATAGTCGCGCTTGAGCACGTATCCGCAGGTGGGCTGGCTCACCACGATGTCCCGGCCCGAACGGACAGCGGCTGCGAGGCCGGGCAGGTTCTTCCTGGCTTGGCGGGTGAACGAGTCGAACTCACCGCTGTGCAGCCACGGAGCGCCGCAGCATCCGACGCCATCGACCAGTTGGCAGTCGACGCGGTTGCGCTCGTACACCTTTACGAGGTCCTGGCCGACCGCCGGATTCTGGTACTCGACGAGGCAGGTGGGGAATACTGCCACACTCGCCTGCGACACTGCCGCGTCTCCTCGCTCCCCACCGCTCGACTGGCGCCGGCGCTTGAACCACGTCGTGAAACGCACCCGGGTGTACGGCGGCAGCATGCGCTGCGCCGATATACCCACCGCCTTCTCCATCACCCTGCGCGCCAGCGTTCCCGGCTTTGACAAAGCGGCGTTGGCCAGAGGGGCGACCGCGGTCGCGAGCCGCCCCGACTGGTCGGTGCGCGCCAGCACTTGCGTAGTCACCCGCTCGGGGATGCTTTTGCGCCGATTTGCGCTCGCCCGGAGCATGAGCCTCGGAAAGTCGAGCTCCCACTCATGCGGCGGCACGTAAGGGCACTTGATGTAGCAGAGTTTGCACTGATAGCACTCGTCTACGACCTTGTCCTGCTCTGCCGTCGAGAGCGCCTCGACGTCGCCGTCTTTCGCGTCTATCAGGTTGAACATGGTCGGAAACGACGGGCAGAGCGACAGGCAAAGCCGGCATCCGTGGCACAGGTCATACACGCGGCTGAGCTCGCCGCGCAGGTCGCCTTCGTCGAAATACTTCGGGTGCTTCGGGTCGTATGTGACCGTCACTCGAGCCCACTTCGGCCGCCGGTGGAGGAGCTTCTACAAGCTCCGCCTGGGCGAGTTGCCAAATTCAGGAGACACTCCCGAGACCGCTCGTGAAGCGGCCTGCGTGGCTCTTCTCCGCCTTGGCGAGAGTTTCGAACCATTCGGCGATGTTGGCGAAGCCCTCGTCGCGGGCGGTTTTGGCGAAACCCGGGTACATCTCGGTGTACTCGTAGGTCTCACCTTCGATCGCCGACTTGAGGTTGTCCTCCGTCTCGCCGACCGCTACTCCCGTGACCGGGTCGCCGACCTCGGCAAGGAAGTCGAAGTGCCCGAACGCGTGCCCGGTCTCGCCTTCCGCTACCGAACGGAACAAGGCGGCGACGTCGGGGTAGCCCTCTATGTCGGCCTTCTGGGCGAAGTAGAGGTAACGCCGGTTGGCCTGGCTTTCACCAGCGAAAGCCTCCTTCAAGTTGTCGTGGGTCTTGGAACCGTTCAAATCTGCCATTTGGGCCTGTCCTTTTCCTTTTGTCCTAGGCGTCCGTCTAAAGGTCTGCCGGCTCTGGGGCCAGTACGCAACCCTGGAGCGACATCGTCGTAGGCTAGTGGAAGCAGAGCGTTTTCCGGACACGCCTGCGCGACGCTCGGAGTGCCACACGCCGGGGGCCGGCACGCTCGGTATCTTGTAGGCATGACGACCTCCTTCGATCGCATGGAAGCGCTCTCCCGGCTTGCCAACGAGACCTTTGACGTGCTCGTCGTCGGCGGCGGCGTAACCGGGTGTGGAGTGGCGCTCGACTCGGCGTCTCGGGGCCTACGTACGGCATTGATAGAAGCCACGGACTTCGCTTCGGGCACCTCGTCGAAGTCCTCCAAGCTGATTCACGGTGGGCTGCGATACCTCCAGCAGCACGACTACCTGCTCGTATACGAGGCGCTCCACGAACGCCAGATCCTCCTCGCCAATGCGCCCCACCTCGTTCACCGGCTGCCGTTCCTCGTACCGCTGTTCGGTAAGGACGGCGTCGCGACCAGGAGCGTCGCCAAGGCCTATCAGTCGGCGCTGTGGCTCTATGACATCACCGGAGGTCTCCGGATCGGCCGGCGTCACCGCCGGATCAGCTCTGAGGAAGCCCTAGCTCACTTCCCGGTTCTGCGAGCCGAGACGCTCGTCGCGTCGTTCCTTTATTGGGACGCTCAGGCAGACGATGCCCGCCTGACACTCGCCCTCGCCCGGACTGCCGCTTCGCTAGGTGCGTGCGTCGCCAACTACTCGCCGCTGCAGGAACTTATCGAGGACGGCGGAAAAGTGTGCGGGGCACGTCTTCGCGACGGGACCGTCGTGAAGGCGAAGACGGTAGTCAACGCCGGCGGCGTGTGGTCCGGCGAGATCGCCTCAGCCGGCGCGTCGGAGAAGGCTGGATTCTCTCTACGACCAGCCAAGGGCATCCACGTCACGGTCCCCGCCTCGAGGCTTCCATGCGACTACGCGTCAGTGATCAGCGTTCCCGGAGACCGCAGGTCGGTGTTCGTGGTCCCCTGGGCCGCCGACGAAGCCGCCGGCCCGAGCGGGGACGGGCGCTACACGTACATCGGAACGACCGACACCGACTACGACGGACCTCTCGACGATCCGCAGTGCAGCAAGGCGGACGTCGAATACGTGCTTCGGGCCGTCAACGCATGGACGTCGGCCGAGTTGACGCCTGACGATGTCACCGCGACGTGGGCAGGCCTCCGACCGCTCGTCAGCGACGCATCGTCGGCGCGGACGGCGGACCTTTCGAGGCGCCACAAAGTGATTGTCGCCCCGAACGGGCTGGTGACAGTCACAGGCGGGAAGCTGACCACCTACCGCAAGATGGCTGCTGACACCGTCGACAGAGTCCTCGACCCTACCGAGACGTCAGGATCGGGCTTCTCTCGGATCGCTTCGGATCCCCGGTTGCGCCGAGCAGGCCG
>JAKBBA010000019.1 GCA_021808665.1 Actinomycetes bacterium | reverse complement strand
GCCCAACGCCACAACGGGTTTCGGACGTTCCCGGACACGGGAGGAGGGAACCCGCCGGGGCCCCGCTGCGCCTTGACGAGTTGATCGATCGACTGGCGGGTTCGGCCGATCCGCTCGGCGATCTCCGACGCCCAGACCAGCTGGTCCGGCTCGACTCGAACGACCCTCAGGCCCGGGACTTCCTCGATCAGCTTGATGGCCCGAAGAGCCGCATCGGCGAACGTGTCGGCCTGGATGTCGTAGCCAACGGTGCTGGTCCATCTGTCACCGAGCTCCACGTTGGCAGCACCATCCGTGGCCTCGTAGATCTCGTCGAGGTGCTCCTCGTCAACGCCCGCAACGAGGAGGGTGAGGTTGTAGGTGTTCATTCGGACTCTCCTTTGGATTGGGGGCAGCGATCAACCGCTCGACGGATGGCTCGAGCGTGATGCTCGGGCACCCGGGGAGTGGACCACACGGCGATCTGTGGGCACGGTCCCGGGCAGAGCAGGAAACCCCAGGCGTGAGCGGACTTGCCGGCTGTCTTGTAGGTCCAGCCGCTGGACTCGGCGTAACGCACGGCCTCCTCGACGGTCCTCGAGGGATGCCTTCCCCGAGCCACGTTGACACAATACAACAGTCTGTTGCCGATTGTCAACGCCCTCCGCTCTTCCCTCGCCGGCCGCTCCTCACGGCGCAGCCCACCCCGAGGTGCCGATTAGTGGTTCCGTATGTGCCGTTCTGCGCCGCCATGTTGGATGCTGCCGGTGTCGCTCCGGCGTGTCGTTCTGCGCCTCAAGGAGATGGGATGCCGTGGCGGAGCGGACATCATGGGGTGGTGGCAGCCGAGCAGATCAGTGCGGCGTCGTCGCCTGGGTGGAGCTGGGATCCGACGCTGTATGCCGGCGCGGCGCGCTACTACAGGGTGGGAAGGGTGGCCTACCCGGCCAGCGTTGCTGACGCCCTCGTCGTCGCCCTTGGCCTGGACCGAACCGGTTGGCTGCTGGACGTCGGCTGCGGGCCCGGGTCGCTGACCCTGCTGCTTGCCCCGCACTTCGCCGAAGCCGTCGGCGTTGACGCGGATGCGGACATGCTCGACGAAGCCGACCGGCGCGCCGAGCAGGAGGGGATCCGAAACGTCCGGTGGGTGCACATGCGCGCCGAGGACCTCCCCGGCGAGTTTCCGCCCATGCGTGTGGTGAGCTTCGCCCAGTCCTTCCACGGGATGAATCGCAGCCGAGTCGCTGCGGCCGCTCGCCGATTGATCGCCGCCGGGGGCGCCTTGGTGCACGTCGGTGCCACCACCCACCAAGGCGTGGACACCGGCGACGTCCTGGCGCATCCGCAACCACCACGCAAGGAGATCTCCGGACTCGTGCGCCGCTACCTCGGCCCCCTCCACCGGGCCGGACAGGGCGTGCTCACCGCCGGAACCCCCGAGCATGAGGACACCATCTACAAAGCGGCGGCCTTTACCGGACCGCAGCGCCTGGAAGTCCCCGGCTGGGTCATGGAACGCACCGCCGACGAGATCGTGGCGTCGGTCTACTCCCTGTCCGGCTCGGCCCCCACCTCTTCGGTGAACGCCTAAGCGAGTTCGACGCCGACCTACTCGAGCTCCTCGCCGGCGCCTCCCCCGATGGCCGCTTCAGCGAGCAGTTCGGCGCCATCGGCTTGAGCATCTGGCGCTGACGCCCGCCCCTTTCAGATCAGATCCGCCGCGACCGGGGCCGAGGTCACCGTCGCGGCGACTCCGGCTCGAATCCTCCCCCCGCCGGCCGAGCTGCGGCCCGATGGCGATCGACTCTTGCGCCGTCTCACACTCCACTCTGGTTGATGATCAGTGCTTCCTCCTCGGGGCTCGGGATTCGCGCCGCACCGTCGTGAAGCAGCTCAAGGACCCCCTCAAGAACCTCGCCCAGGCTTCCTACCGTGAGCGCACTATCGAGACTTTGCTCCGCCAAGCCGAACAGAGTCTCGATCACGTAGGAGAGTTCGATGAGGTTCAAAGACTCATACCCAAGGTCGGCTACCAACAGTGTGCCGGCTGACAGCGGAACCGTCACGGGCCTTCCTGCCACGGACTCCACAGCGCGAACGAGCACATCCCACACGGCTCTATCTGTCGAATCGTCCTGCATCAACGCCCCGTTCCTTCCACCATGCCGTCGCGCAAGGAGGCCCACTGCGTACGTCCAGGCAGCTCCCCTCGCGTAAGCCTGTCCCACAGAATTCGTCGCCGTACCTTGCCGCTGGTCGTCCTGAGGATCGAGTGCCGGGGAACGTCTCGGACTTCGATGTCGCAGCAACCGACGGCCGTTAGTAACGCTTCGCCTAGTCGGCCTGCGGTTTCCTGATCAATGCCCTCCACGAGCGCGACCACGAGGTCGCTACCGCTCGCTGTCCCAAGCAGCGCAGCGGCACGAGCCGTTGGTCCCAGGAGGCGCCTCAGTGTGATGTCGATGTCCTCGGCGAAGATCCATCTTCCGTACCGCTTGATGCCGTCACCCATTCGGCCGACGAGGAAGAGTTCCCCATTCGAGAGAAACCCGATGTCGCCCGTCCGCACGCAACCATCCTTCGGTCCGCCCTCGTCTTGTCGACCACCAAGGTATCCAGCTGCCACGGAAGGAGCCGTGACGACGATCTCCCCAAGGACCATTTCCTCGGAGGGATCCTCGCCGCTCCAGATTGCAACGTCGACCCCGGGGAGCGGCCTCCCGCAACTCACGATCCCGACGGTCCCGCCGGAGCCATCGTGGGCGGGTTTGATGACACCACGATACTGCAGCGAATCACGGGCAACCCGTAGAACAGTCGGGCTTGTCCCGGGCACCGTCCCACAGACTGCAAGTGTTGCCTCTCCAAGCCCGTAAGCAGGGCACAGCATAGACATCTCAAAGCCGGAGTTCTCTGTCACCTCGACAAACCGGCTTAGCGACAGGGGATCGATTCTCTCAGCACCGACGACGACCGAACGAAGTCCACTGAAGTCACACCCCTCGAGGTCTCGGGCTCGAACTCGCCGACTGACGATATCCAGACCAAAGTTTGTTGTGCCACTGAAGACACAGCCATTTCTGCCCAACGCCCGAAGCCACGCCGACGGTGACCTGATGAATTGTTCAGCGGTCATCAGATGTACGTCGGCCCCGGCCGCAAGAGGCGACAGCAGGCAGCCTATGAGGCCCATGTCGTGATAAAGAGGCATCCACGACGCCCAGGCCATGGTCTCGTCCTGGCCAAGCCACTCGTGGATGCTCCATATGTTAGCCATCAAGGCGGTCATCGGTACCCGTATCGCCTTGGGAGTACCGGTTGTGCCCGAGGTGAGCTGAAGCAGCCCCATTGAGGGAGCGAGGATTGCGCCATCGAACGAGCCGCTATCTGCTGCCAAGTCCATGGCGAAACTTGGTGTCCGAAACTGGCCGGTCGAACCGAGTTCGCCAATAACGTCTGGATCGGCGACGACGAAGGCCCTCGTTCCGGGGTTCGCCTCGACGGTGTCGATTGCGTGGCGAAGATTTGTCGTGCGCCAGTCCACCCTGGTTGCCGATAGGGGAGCCACCGGAGCCGGGGTTGCGCCGAGCATCATGGCTCCGAAAAAGCCGGCCACGAAGTCCAGCGGCCGCCGGAGCGAGATGACAACGATCGTATCGTCGTCTACGCCGAGCTGCCGAAGCCGCAGAGCGACAGTGCGGGCCTTTGCGGCCAGGCTTTCGTAGCTCTCGAAGCTCCAGCTGTCCGCCCCGCCATAGAACCAGATGCCGTGGTCCCGGCTGGGCGTATCCAGCCACTGCAAGAGGGTGTTCGTCGCCATAGGGACGGACGTCACGCGCTTTGAAGCCCCTCAGGTAGGGGTCGCCCAGGCGCCGGCCCCTCATATGCTGCGAGCAACTCCTCGCCACGTGCATCCGGCCGGTCCAGGCCTCTGGAAATAATTTCCCGCATCATTTCGTCAGTGCCCCCCCCAATTCTGGTAAGTCGGACATCTCGTGCCATCCGGGCGAGGGGGAAGTCCTCGGTATAGCCTCGAGCGCCGAAAAACTGGATGGCCTCGTCCACCGTCGATTGCGCCATCGCCGCCGCTGAGAGCTTGAGCCCAGCGATCTGCCCGCTGGCGACATGGCCAGATGCTGCGAGATCGGTAACGCGCTGATAGTGCGAATCCACCGACTGGATGGCTACCCAGCGATCCGCCAGCCGGTGGCGGAGCGCCTGATGATCCATCAGTCTCTGCCCGAACTGGTGGCGGGCCCGGAGGTACGCCCGGGACAGTGTGAAGGCGTGTCGGGCTATCGCAAGCAGGGCGCTCGCCGCGGCTAACCGTTCGAAATCTAAGAGGGCGAATGTGGTTCGTAACGCACGGTTGCCGGTACAGAGGAGGTTGCTCCCCGGAACGTACTGGTCAAAGCGCAACTCTGCGGTATCGGCCGAGCGAACTCCGGTCGTCGGGATGTACCGATCGATCATCACACCCTCGCCGCTGAGGTCACTCACGACCAGCTGGACACCGACCCTGCCCGGGTTTTCCTGGCACACAATCAGGGCATGAGTCGCAGTTCCCGCGTTCGTGACGTAGCACTTGCTGCCGACTATTCGAACTCCCTTGGGGGCGGCCTGTGCCCTGCACGTCAGGGACCCAAGGTCCGATCCGCCTGTCCGTTCAGTCGCAGCAAAGCATCCCACACAATCCCCGGCGAGGGCGCTATCCAGGAGGGCCGACAATTCAGACTCCCGGCTCAGTCGCAATGCGTGGATGAAGAGTTCCATGTGAATGGAGACGGCAAGGGCTGCTCCGAAATTTACGATCGCAAGTTCTTGCACGAGGGCGTGCGCGAGCCGAAGACCGCCCCGGGCTCCCGCGCTCCAACGCTCCCGGAAGAGGCCTTCCGCGCCGAGCGTCTGAAACAGTGAGCGCGGAAGGTGCCCGTCCGTTTCCCAGGCAGGTACCTCCACTTCGAACGGAGCGACCACGGAACGAACCTTGCACCGGTAGTGCAAGACCGCCTCTTCGCTGGGGTCAGAGGGGGGTCTATCCATGTGACTCGACACTGGTCTCACCGGACGGTGATCGAAAGCTGACGGCGCCGCCGACGCCGAGTGGCAAGGCCCGGGCCGAGAAGAGTGCCCGTGAGGTGTCGCTTGGCACGACGTCAACGCGAACTGGGCTGAAGCCATGATCGGCGAGAAGCGCGGTTGCGCCGGTATTGCCCCACATTGCACCGAGACCTGGGCCACCTTCTGCAAGCGACACTCCGACACAAGACAGGGTGCTGAAAGCGTAGAGATCCGATGCCCAGGAGAGGCCCTTGTCCAGTTGCAGGTCTCCGGAAGCATTCGCCTCATACATGACAAAAAGCCCACCGGGTCGTAACATCGTGTGGACCCTCTCGACGGTGGCGTGAGGCCGACTTAGATTATGGATGACCTCAAACGCCAATACGGCATCGCACATGGTGGGGGCGGCAATATCTCCGATATCACCGACTTCAAAGCGAACATTCTCAAGGCCGGACATTTGCGCTTCGGCCCTTGCCGCCTCTATGGAGGCCGGAAGATTGTCGTATCCTATGAAGGTTCCGTTCGGATGGCGCTCGGCCAACAGACGAACGACCCGCCCGGTGCCGCACCCGATGTCGGCCACCGTTCCATATTCGAGAACCTCCTGTAAGCCCGGCACTAATTCGAGGATCTGGTGCAGAGAAGTGTCATAGACGTTTTTGTTTAGGCGATCGAAGACCTCGGACACGCCTGGATGCCGGTTGGCGTAAGATATTCCGCCGCCCGTTCTCACGTGCTCGGCCACACGCGGGACGTGGTGCGCGAGCTCAACGACAAGCCCTGCTGTGTCGGCGACACTCGTGTCACTACGTCGGGACAACGCTGCCTTGTACTCAGGCATCAGTCGGTATCTGTCCTCAGCGTCGAGTACAACGAGCCCAGCGCTTACGACTGCGCCGAGCCATTCGTAAAAGTAGCGGGGTTCGCCTTGAATCCTCGCCGCCAGGTGCTCGCTGGTGCGCGCTTCGGTGTCTAGCACATCCCAGAACCCGCACCGGTTTCCTAGGTCTACCATCAAGCAGGTCATTCCGTGCCGTAAGATCACGTCGAGTTCTTCGACCGCGGAGGACTCCGTGGCGTGTCGAGCTGGAGCGCTGTTGGGGGGGATCGTGTCAGGCAAGTGCTATGTACCCCTCGTAGCAGAGATGCCTACAGATAGGCTCGACGCCGGAGAAGCCGGCGTCGCGGAGCATTGCGATGTTCTCGGAGGACGTCTGAGCATCCATTGTTAAGGCCAGGCTCCGGGCTTTGTTGATGATTTCATCGCCGCTCAGGCCCATCCCTAACTTGAAGTCGTAATACAGCGCATTCGTGAGGTCGGACAGCCGCGGGTCCGCAACCCGAAGTTTCTCGAAGACAAAGAGTCCACCACCAGGCTTGAGCGAGTTCCGAAGCGTTCTCAGGAGCTGCGCTCGCTGGGTCCTCGAGACAAACTGCAGTGTCAGATAACTAACGATGAAGTCGGCCGGCTCGTAGTCGAGGTCGCAGACATCGGCGCACACTAGCTCGACCTGTCGCGTCCCGGCGCAGTGCTCCTTCGCAACGGTTATCATACTAGGTTCGATATCGACACCGATGCAGCGGGAAGTCGGGCCGAGGCGCATGGCCAATTCGCGTAGAAGCTCACCTGTCGAGGTCCCGAGTTCGTACACCGTGCAGCCAGGCTTTGAGAAGAAGGTGGCCACGTCACAGACCAGCTGGTGGCACTCGTCGTAGCCGGGCACAGAACAGCGAACGTGGTCAACGAACGCCCTCGGCACGTCGCCAGCGAAGGACCAGGAACCATCGACAACGATCCCCTGCCCGGCCACCCGTGGTTTGGTCTCCGTTGCTACTGCCATGTGATCCTCCCGGTTTCGCTTGTTGAGCCCCGAGTTGCCGGAGGTGGACGTGGTGTCCTGAGGGCCGGCTGAAACTAGATGGTACCTCTAGAGGGATGCTCTAGCCCTGTCCATAGACTGCCGCGACCTCAGGCACCTGTCAAGGGCTAACATCGGCGAAGTTGAGCCTGGCTGCGCTACACGGCCTCGCTCCGGCTGCCGTGCGTTTGCCGATCGCCGACGGGCATGGTCAGCCAGTCGGTTGCACGAGACACCTGCCAGCACGAGTCCTGCGTTCCCGCTCCAGGGTGTCGCCCGCTGCGAGGCCAAGCTTCTACTGGGGAGGTTGGCCCGTCCGAGCGACGCATAGCGACCGAACGGCCGCGTGGCCCAGTGCCGAGGCCGCCTTCGTTAGGGTAGTCGAGTCGCGAGCTGTGGCTAGCCACATCCGGGCGAACTCCTGCGACGGGCCCGTACACACCGCCATGAAGACCGCGGTATCAAGCGGGCGAACCTCGCCCGCCTTGGCCTTGATGACAAGCCAGCTAGTGAGCCCTCCGAGAAGAACCTGGTTCACGGCGGCCGCTTGGTCGCCGGAGATGGCAACGACTTCTGGCTCGCGACAGTGGAGCAGGAACGTCGCCTTGTCAGGGTTCGCCTTCACCCACGCGAGGTAGTTTTCGACTGCAGTGCGGATGGTCTGCTCTGCAGGTCGGTCGGACAGGAAGTCCGCGAGCGCCTGTTGCGAGACCTCCTGCAGCGCCTCAAGATAGATCGCCGCCGCTACGGCTGCCTTGCTGCGGAACCAGTGGTAGAAGCTGCCCACACTGCAGTCGGAGCCCCGGCGTATGTCGTCAGTCGACGTCGCCGCAACTCCCCGGACCAAGAAGAGGGGCAGCGCTGCCTCCATGATCGCAGACCGTCGGCTGGGGGGGGGGAGGCTCTCTCTCACAGCCTCCAACGACTCACATGCGCTGGTTGACGGATGACCATGAGATCAAGTATACTAGAGGGACCGTCTAGAGGAAGGCTCTACTCATGGCGTTCGTACCATCCCCGGCCCGGTCTCTGGTCACTACCGCCACCTCGCATGAGGCCACCGTGGCCCTGCCGGTAGGAGCGATCGCTACCTTCGACCACCATCGGGGCCCCGTGACCGGGGCTGCCCACATACCTGGGACGCTCCTGGCCGGCACGGCCGGATACGACGGAGCCGTCGGCCTAGCTCACCTTGATACCTGCGCCATCGAGGTGCTCGGGTACCACGACCACTTGGTAAACGCCATCGCCGCCTCGCCGGACGGGAGGACGATGGTCAGCTGCTCGTCGGATCATACGCTCCGGGTATGGGATCCCCGCGCAAGGGCCTGTACCGGCATCCTTATAGGTCACGAGGACGACGTCGAGAGCTTCGCCTATGTCGACGCCACCCATGGGGTGTCAGCGTCTAGAGATCACCGGCTGATTCTTTGGGACCTCCTCACCGGGGATCTTGAGCGACAATTCGCCGGCCATGAGAAGGACGCATTATCAGTGTCCTACCTTGACGGCGCGATCTGGTCTTCAGGCGACGACATGACCTTGCGGAAGTGGGACATCAGCACGGGACATTTAGTACTGACCATCGGCCCCTTCGACGTCGAGACCGACACCTGTGACGTTGACAGACTCCGGCATCGGGTCGTTCTTGGGTCCGACGACGGGCACATTCGTGTCTTTGATTCTGAGTCAGGCAACGAGCTCTTGGACCACTCCGCCCACGCTTCCGGAATCAAGAAAGTAGCCGTCAATCCGCGCACCGGCGACATCCTGTCCGCCGCCTACGATCAGCGGCTATTCCTGTGGTTCGCAGACGGCTTCACCATGGCTCGTGAGTTGCAATACTCCCCAACTGTATGGGAGCGCTCGCTTATATTCTCTACAGACGGCTCGTTCGTGCTGGGTGGCACCTTCGATGGCGATCTTCTCCGTTGGGACCTCGCAGGAGAACCCGCAGAAGTGAAGACGTGCGCGCAAAGGGTCGGTCCCGGAAAGCCTAACCCGTGTCTCAACGACCTGGCCGTCTCCGACGGGACCTACGTGACCGTCTCGGACGACGGTATTGTTCGCCAGGGAACGCTGTTAAGCGGCCGGCTCTCGGAGCCCTCCGTCTACGAGACCTGCCCGAGGATTTTAATGAACGCCGTTGCTATTTCCGGCAACCATATCCTTGCAGGGACGCACGATCACCGTGTCCTAGTCTTCGACTTGTCCGAGGGTGGCCTCCGGCTGAGCAACACGATCGCTCTGGGAGAAGGACCGATCAATTCAATCGCAATTGCTATGAGTGGGGAAGCGGAAGGCGACGCCTTCGTCGCGACGTATTCCGGAAACATCATTCGCCTGCGACGAGACGGCAGCATAAGGTGGAAGCAACGCTGTCACAGTGGTGCAGCAAAGTCACTCTCTTTGCTGTGCGGTCAGAAGCTCGGGGTCAGCGTTGCTGCAGACGGCACCCTCAGCACCTGGACCCTAGCCGGCGAGCTGTTGAGGACAATTCCGGCCCATCCTGACATCGTCAACGATGTAGCCGCAAGCGAAGAAGGGCTGTCCTGCTACACCGTAGGGCGTGATTTCACGATCCGCAGATGGGACGTGCTCAGCGGAGACCTGCTTGCGTGCGTCGCTCTCCCGAAGCAATCGCCGAAAACCGTGGTCGTTTGTGGGGCCGAAGGCCTGGTAGTCGTTGGGACCTACTGGGGCGACCTCGTCGGGTTCCATGCCGAAAGTGGCTCGCTTTGCCAAGTGCCGCTCGCATTCAATGGGATCAGCTCCCTGGTTGCCACCCGGGAAGGCTTACTGGCCGCCTCCTACGACGGAGCCCTGTACCTGGTGCGGACCAGTGACCTGGCGCCAATCGACAAACGTTGTTTCATGCGTCAACGGCCTGCAATTCCAGCCAAGGTTTCAACCGCTTCAATACGCCAAGGAGATTAGGGTGGAACTGAGACAGCGATGCCCTCCTGACATCATTCAAAGTTCCGATCCACAGGATTCGCTCTACAAGGTCGTAGCGCAAACGCGACTTCCGGTGCTCCAAGGTGTCGTAATGGAACTGTCGCTGTGGGAGCCCGAAGATGGATCCGATGAAATACTGCTCTTGCAGCACGGTAGTGCCTCTGACGCTACCGGAGATGCGCTCGTGCGTGTGCAGAGCGCCTGCCTGACGGGGGAGGTGTTTGGAAGTCTTCGGTGCGACTGTGGACCCCAACTCCGAGCCGCCCTTCAAGCGATCGCTGAGTCAGACTGGGGTATAGTCGTGTACCCCCTCAGGCATGAGGGTCGCGGGATCGGTCTGCTGAACAAGCTCCGCGCCTATGCCTGGCAGGATCAGGGCCTGGACACCTTCGAGGCGAACCGGGTCCTTGGGTTTGATGATGATGCCCGGGACTACACGGGCGTTAGCGCTGTCCTCCATTCCGTCGGTGCCAGGAAGATTCACTTGCTAAGCCGCAACCCCACCAAGGCGGACGCCCTCCGCCGGCGAGGTATCGTCATCTCACAGGTGTCCCCCTTGGACCAAGGTCCGAACCCTTTCAGCAACACCTACTTGGACACGAAGTATGCGTGGTTCGAGCGCCTAGGCCATGCTAGCAAGGCCCCCATCCATCCCCAGGCTCTGGCAGAGTAGGCCTACGCGTGCATCGACCAATAGGATTTTCAGATGCTCATGCCGGGGCCGCTGTCTCGTCTGCGACCAGCCGATGATCGCCGTAGTAGCGAAGGGGCTAACGAAGCGGTACCAGGGCCAGGCTGCCCTGGATGACGTGAGCTTCGAGATCGACCGTGGCGAGGTCGTGGGCCTGCTGGGTCGCAATGGTGCAGGCAAGACCACCCTGGCAAACATTCTCGCAGGGCTAGTCCGCGCTGACAGCGGATCGGTCGTAGTGCCGGAACGGATTGGGACGATCGGGGCGCTGCCGGTCGGGATGGCGGCCCAGGAGATTGGTCTCTATTCGCCGCTAACTGTCCAGCAAAACCTTCGATACTTCGCAGCAGTCTACGGGATGCGGAGACCATCCTCGCCGACGAAGAGGATCATGGAGCTCGCTGAGCGGCTCGAGTTCGCCGGTCTGTTGGACCGCAAGGTGTACTCTCTCTCTGGAGGCGAGCAACGGCGGATCCATGTGGCGGCTGCGCTTGTACACTCTCCGGCCTTTGTCCTTCTGGACGAGCCAACTGCGGGCGTCGATGTTATGACTAGACAGGCAGTGACTTCGCTTGTTGGGTCGCTTGCAGATGAGGAGGGTACAGCGTTCCTCTACTCGACCCATTACTTGGAGGAAGTTGGCACCCTCCGAGCTAGGATTCTAATGCTGGAGTCAGGGCGCCTCATTGCCGACGCAGCCTCCGACGCAATTCTCGCCCGATTTGGGTCACCATGCATTCGATTCAAGGCCACGCCTGCTCTTGAAGATGTCCCCGGGCTGGTGTTGCGGACGGCCGAGGACGGCTGGACGGAGGTTGAGGCCAATGAGCCAGCGGACGCGATCGGTCGCGTCCTAGCGGGTGCCCAAGCCGCAGGGGTGCGGATCACCGATATCCGAGTCGAGGATCCGACCCTCGAGGCGGCCCTGTTTTCCAAGAGGCTCGGTAGCCGCGGCTACGACTCTAGGAGGCATTCACATGCTTAATGTGTTCAGGGCCGAGGTTGGGAAGGAGTTCCGTCTGCTTGCCACCGATCCAGTCCCAATTCTCGCAGTGGTCATATCGCCTCTGGTACTGGTTGGATTTGCCGCACCGGTCTATTCCCATCTGGTCCACACGACGAGCGTCGGCTACACCGGTGCTGGGTTCGCGCTGCCTGGGATCGCAGCAATGTTCGCGCTCCTGCTCGTGCCGTTTGGAGGGTTTTCTCTCTTCCGTGAGCACGGCTGGGGCACGTGGGCTCGGCTCCGAGCTTCGAAAGTGCGGATGGGCGCAGTCCTCGCAGGCAAGCTCATCCCTTGGTTTCTCGTAGCGCTCCTTCAGGAACTGGCCTTGCCGCTCTTGGCTGCTCCGATCTTCGGTGTCTCGATACGCGGTTCATTCCTCGCCTATTGCATTATCTGCGTCCTGTACGCAGCAGTCATCGCAGGGCTGATCGGCCTTGCTTACTCTCTTTGTACGAGTATCTATCAGCTAAACGGATTGGGCAATCTTGGTGCGATAACACTCGGCGCGCTCGGTGGTGCCTTCGCGCCGGTTGACCGTCTTCCGACATGGGTCCAGGTGGTGGCGCACGCGTCGCCGGCGTATTGGGTTGTGAACGCGCTGAGAAGTGTTATCTTGGATGGGGCAGGTTTAGCGCAGGTCGAACGTGATAGCTTTATTCTCCTCGGAATGGCAATCGCGCTCGGCGTCGCGGCTGCGTTCACATTCCACTCCGAAGATGCCAAGCGGTCATGGTCAAACTGAGATTTGCGGGACCCGTCTCGTCGGGACTTCTTACCGGAGTCTGGGCGTGGTGGCTCGCAAGCCGCGAGCCAGGGCCCAATGTTCTGTCCTCGAGAGAGGAGGAGTATCTGTTCCTCGGGAGGAGGCCCGAGACGAACGTGGGAATGGGTATCGTCCTAGTTCTTTCCCGGTGTCCTGTGAGGTCCGAGCTTGTTTCTACAATGGAAGAGCTCTGCCGAAGTACGCCCCGTCTCCGGCAACGAGTCGAAGCCTTATGGAAGGGCTTCGCCGGCTTTCGTTGGGTCGATGTCCCGGATTTTGATGCGTCGAAGCATGTGCAGTACCGGATTATGGAGGAGGACAACGGGCCGATGTCCGCACTCACTACCGCAAGCTCAGTGATCTCAAGGGACTTTGATCCCGACGCGCCCCCGTGGACGCTCGTGATACTCCAGGGAATGCTTTCCGGTGGAGCCATCGCTGTGTTGGTCCTGCATCATGCCATCGTTGACGGCGACGGCCTCGCTCGTCTCATTGCCCCGATGCTTCTCCCCCCTGGTGAGACTGCGGTGGTGGATAGGACCATCATTGGTCCTCCCGAAGGGGCCGTTTCGCCATCCCGGGGGGGGACCTTGGGTCTGTGGGGGCAGCGGTCAGCCCGACGCCTTACGCAGGTGTCCAACTCTGCGGTTCGGATTCGCGCACCGAACGTGCCCTCGAAGGGTTGTCGCAGTTCGGTGAGGCGTTACATCGGCCGTCCTAGGCGGCGTGGGAGCGGTCCAGGAGCTGGTCGGCAGCTGTTTGCTCATAGCCTGGAGAGCGCATCGTGGAAGCACGCTGCGCTCCAGCGAGGGGCGGGTGTGAATGAGCTGTTCGTGTCGGTCCTAGCATGTACGCTGAGTCGCTATTTCGGGTTCGAGGGTCAATCCCTTCGCTACGTAATGCCGCTGAGCCTTCGTTCCTTCGGCCGTCAGGTGAGTGGTGGGAACCAGAGCATTGATATCTTAGCTGCGGTGACTGCGCCTCAGCACGTTCCTTCGGATCTGAAGAACCTCGCTCGTCGTCATAGGGAACTGATCCATGAGCAGGTCCACGCCCAAAGAAATGCGAATGCTGCAGCAAACGTGGTTGAGGCGATAGTGAGACTTCTTCCAGGAAGTCTTCAGGCGCAACTGCTTTGCCGGAAGTATTCGCAAACAGACTTCGTGGCGTCGAAAGTTTCAGCCCCAGCTGGCTTGGAGATGAGTGGGGTGTCCGTTAATAGCATGTTTGGGTTTACCACGACGTTGGGTAACCCGTTGACTGGGGTGCTGGCGGAGGGGCCATTACGTACGACCTTGACCCTGAACATTGACCTGGGACAGATCACTGAGACGGGTCGGTTCTGTCAGGGCTTTCGGGAGGTCCTCAAGGAGGTGTTCGGGAGCGATGCAGGTGAACTGTTGGTCTAAAGGTACAGATCTCATGAACCCGTCGGGACGGCGAAGTCGTCAAGTTCGGGCTCTGTGCTGGAGCTGCAGTTAAGCGCGTGTCAGTCCCCGACGCTAGCCCGTCCGCGGTTCCCGCAAGAGCAGTGGCGGTTGGGCTGCGATTCGAACTGTTCGTAAATGATGTAGCTGCGTCGGTTCACTTCTACGAGGAAATGCTCGGGCTAAGGGCCCCGGACGGATGGGACTCGGAAGGGTACGTGCAGCTCCGGGAGGGTGCTTTGTCGATCGGCGTCCAGCACCACTCAAGGCTTCCTGTGACGCACTACTTTAACCCCGACCAGCTGGCGGGCGCGCGAGGCGTCGGCGTGGAGATCGTCATCGAGGTGGACGAGGTCGACTGCGCCTTCGCCCGGGCACAAGACTCGGCCGACCGCTCCGGTGGGCGGGTGGAACCAATCAGCGACCGGCCCTGGGGTCAGAGGGATTTCCGGCTCATCGACCCTGACGGCTACTACCTGCGGGTAACCTCACATGAGTGAGCGTGGCCAAGCACTCAGCCGAGCGAGGAGAACAGAGAGGTCATTGCTCCAACTTTTAGCGGTCCCGCCGGGCTCACCTGCACCAGGGAGAACCGAGCTTTGCCGGGCAACCACCATTCTCATCCCTCGTGGCGGCTACAGGCCGTGGGGTCTGAGTACATATTGTCTGGGGTGAAAAGAATCGTGAGTTGACCACTGACTGGGCGCGTGCCAGCGGCTCGGGGCGAGACCCCGAGGAGAGGTGAGGCGGGTGGTGTTGGGGTCAGGCTGCTTGTGGAGGGCCGAGGACGATGCCGTCGGGTGTCTCGGTGAGCGACCAGCCGAGGGCGCGTAGGTCAGCGAGGTGGCGTCGGGCGCGACGCTCGGGGTTGTTGCGCCGCTCGAACCAGTCGTTGCCGAGCTCTTGGTAGGTGGCGCCGGTGCTGAGCATGTGCCAGATCACGACGAGTAGGGAGTGACCGACGGCCTTGCGGGCCTTCAGCTTGCCGCGGCTGCGGACCAGGTGTGCGTACTGGGCGGCGAAGTAGCTGTCTTTGGTGCGCGCCGCGGCCATGGCGGCGATGGCGAGGTGACGCTGCAGCCAGGAGTCGCCGTGACGGGCCCGCCCGGATCGGCTCTTGCCGCCCGATTCGTGCTGGCCGGGGCACATCCCGGCCCAGCTCGCCAGATGGCCGGCCGTGGGGAACCGTTCCATGTCGACTCCGACCTCAGCCAAGATGGCCTCGGCCAGGCGGCGGTCGATGCCCGGGATAGTGGTGAGCAGGTCACGGGCGGCCGCGAAAGGGGCGATCACCTCGTCGATGTGCTCCGACACACGCCCGATGGCCTCGTCGAGGTAGTCGAGATGGGCCAGGATCTCGCTCACCACCAGGGCATGGGTGGGGCCGAAGCGGCCTACCAGGGCAAGGCGCAGCGCCGGGATCTTGGCTCGCAGCCTCCCCCGGGCCAGCTCGGCGAGCACCTCGGGGTCACGGGTGCCGGCCACCAACGCCTCAAGCATGTCGCGCCCGGAGCGGCCCAAGATGTCAGAGGCAACGCTCGACAGCTTCACCCCCGCGTCTTGGAGGACCTTGTCGAGGCGCTGGGCCTCGCGGGTGCGCTCCTCGATCTGGGTCTTGCGGTGACGGGTGAGGATCCTCAGCTCGCGGATCGGCGGCGGCGGCACGAAGCTCGGTCGCACCAGGCCGTGCTCGATGAGCTGCGCTATCCACTCGGCGTCGGCGACATCGGTCTTGCGGCCCGGGACGTTACGCATGTGGCGGGCATTGAGCAGCCAGCACTCGCTCACGTCCTCGAGCACATAAAACGGTGACCGCCAATACACGCCGGTGGACTCCATGCCCACCAGGGTCACCCCCTCAGCCACCAGCCAGTCCCGAAGGGCCAGCAGATCGTCAGTCATTGACCCGAACGTCCGGACCACGCTCGAGCGTTTGCCGTGCGGACCCGGCGTTCGTACGCAGGCCACCACCGTGTCCTTATGCACGTCAAGACCGGCGCATCGTTCCACTACAACATCCATCGCTCCTCCTCTTCGAGTGTTCGGTTCAGGACCGGCCGGAGGAGCCTCTGTAGGGGAAGTCTGGGGTTCGTGCTCATAGCAACAGTTCAAGGTGCTCGAGACTCCAGCGTCATACTCAAACACGGGCTCTCAGCACCAGAGGCACCGACGTCGCTGGCCGGCACCAACAACTTTTCCCGCGCTCAGGGTGGCGCGCAAGCGCCCCGATTACTCAAACGAAAAGGACTCATTGAACGCATCCCCCACTCCAACCGCTACCAACTCACCCCGCTCGGCCGACGCGTCACAGTGCTGTTCACCAAAACCTACGGGCGAGTGCTCGCCCCCGGCCTCGTTCAACTAAACCCCGCCCTGCCCTCCCATCTCACTGCTCGAAGCCCCCTCGCTACCGCCTGGAAGCATCTCGACCGCGCCCTCGACGACTACATCAGCGGCCAGCTCGTCGCGGCATGAACATGATCTGTTCGTGAACTTCGCTTCGAGCAAGTGGAACTAGACGATGAAGATTTCCTTTTTATCGTCGACCGCGCAAAGGACATGATCAGCACACGTGGCTTCAACGTCTACTCCGCCGAGGTCGGGTCGCCAAGACCAGCCGCGTCCGGATCGGAATGAGCATCATCGACACGCCTTACCGCGCACCCGCCGACCGCGCCTTGGCTCGCCCCACTCACCGCAGATCAACCGCTCACCCCAAGCAAGCATTTAATGTCGCCGTAGGGTCTGGCTGGATACCCGAGGAGTTCGCCGCCAGCGCAAGCCACATCTTTCCGCGACGCCACCAAAACGCGCGTGAGACGATCGAGATGATGCAGGGCATTTGGACCAACGACGTGTTCGAATACCACGGTGAATTCGCCGACTGTGAAGCCGGCGGCTTCGGCGCGAAGCCTGTCCAGAAGCCGCATCCGCCGATCTACTTCAGTGGCCTCAAGGACGTCGAGGGCGCGGCCAACCCGATCGCCAAGTATGCCATGGCGGCCTGGATAGGCATCCAGGACTCACCAGAGGAGATCGCGCAATGACGTGCGGCAAGTCGGCGCGAGCTCGAGGCTCTCGACACGTCGCGCAGCGTCGAGGATCTCGACACCTGCTCCATGATCTGGACGGTGATCACTTACCAGGACGTCGACCGGGCGCCCGCCCGAAAGACCAGCAACTTTGTGGTCGGCTCCGAGACCCAGGTCACCGACAAGCTCAAGCGCTACAGCGAAGCTGGAGTTACCAAGCTGCTGATCTGGTCGTCTTTCGCCGATGTTCCCACCGTGAAGACGATGGACGACATGAGGCGCATCAAGGAGGAGATAATGCCCAAGGTCGAGGCCATCTAGTTCGCATCTAGTTCCTCCTGTGGCCACGTGCCCTCTCGAACCGCGTCCGGTCGGCATGTCGTGATGCGGGACGAAGCTGCCACGGACCTTGCCGGCCTGTTGGGCGAGCCCGTGTCGCACATGGAACAGCTCCGGGGTGGCGATGTCTCGGACGCATTTCGAGTAGTGCTCTCAGGCGGCGGGATGGTGTTCGCCAAGACCCATCGGCGACCGTCACCGGGTGCCTTTGCGACCGAGGTGGCGGGCCTCGCTTGGTTGCGGGAGGCCAAGGCGTTGCCCGTACCAGCCGTTGTCGCTGTCAGGGACGCTGCCGGTCGGGAAGCGGCGTGGCTTGTGCTCGAGGCTTCGAGTCTCCTCTGAAGAGGCCACCACGACGTACAACGAGAGCGACGGGGCCTCCCAGACCGGCCAGGTTCTCTTCCAAGCGCTCCCGCAGACCCAACGAGGCGCCCGTCAGCGCTCACCTGGACTCGGGACCATGACCTAACCCCTAGCGCGTCTTGCGTGCCGGCGAGTGGCTGCCGGAGCCGTCTCACCCCGGCGTTACGATCGAGAGCGATTCGCCATTGACGGGTGAGGTCGCAACGCTGTGAAAGGGAGACGATGAAGCGGTCCAGTCGAAACCCGGGAGTCGAGAGCCGGGGGCGCCCACTCATTGCGCGACGCAGATGGGCGACCCTCCCGCTGGCTGGTGTCTTGCTGCTGAGCCTATCCGCCTGCCATTCGAGCACGAAGACGGTCTCCGCTGTCCAGGCGGGTCTGACCTCGGCGACCACCGCCGGCGCTGTCCCCGCCGCAGCGCACGGCGGGACTACGACGGTGGTGTCTCGCGGGCCAGTCGGCAACGCCGCGACATCCTCGACGCGGTCCTCGCTGCCTTCCCCGGCGGCCACGACGGTCTCGGGAAGCCCTTCCACGAGCGCTACTAAACCAGCCGCTCCTTCTGAAACACCCGGCGGCGAATGCCGCAGTGGGTATCCTCTCGCCAATGTGTATCACGCTTACCGCCTTCACATCGTGAAGTCCTGCCTTGCTGTCACCGGGACGGTCGAATACGTGAGGCGCGAAGACGACGGCGACGTGCATGTCGAGCTGTCCCTTCCGGCTAACGAGTCGCACTTGCTGGACGCGGCGAACGTCGCCGACGAATACGGGCACCTCGTGACAGTGATAGTGCCAGCGGACCAACCGGACTGCACTCCAGGCGAGCCACCACCTTTGCCTCCGACCGCCTATAGGTCATACAGCTACTCCTACGGGATCTGCACCGGGGCGGATGTGGCTACACCGGCGCTCGGTGCCCGGGTTGTGGTCACCGGCCCTTATGTGCTCGACGCCGATCATGGTTGGATGGAGATCCATCCCGTATGGTCAGTGACTCTAGAGGGATAGGCGAGATCCGGGGCATGCAGGTCCGTAAAAGTCAAGATGTCGCCACGATGCCCGGACTATTGGACGACCTTGACCCGAGCCAGCGCGAAGCGGCAGAGGCGGCCCTCGGTCCGGTGTGCATTATCGCTGGGGCCGGGACCGGTAAGACCCGTACCGTCACGTACCGGCTTGCTCACGCAGTCAGGAGCGGCCAGCTGCCTGCAGAGCAGGCTTTGGCTATCACGCATTCGAAGAAGGCGGCTGCCGAGCTAGGCGAGCGGCTGCGTTCCCTGGGGGTGGGGACGGTGGATGCACGCACCTTCCATGCTGGGGCTCTGCGGGTAGCCGCCCAGTTCTGGGCGACGACTGGCCGGCCGGGGGAGTCGCCTGTCGTGCTCGCGGAGCGCGACACGTGGCGACTGTGGCGCGACAGCCTTCGTTGCGTGACCGGGAAGGACCCCGACACTGCGACGGTGCGCGACGTGACCGACGAGGTTGCCTGGGCTCGGAGCCGGCTCGTGGGACCGGATGACTACGCGTCGGCATCGTCGTCGGCCGACCGCAACCCGGGCGTCGACCCTAAAACCGTGATCGACGTATGGCAGCGCTACACGAGCGGCAAAGCTGCGCTCGAGCGTGTCGACTTCGCCGACCTGCTTCAAATCGCGGCGGACGTGCTCGAAGACGACCCTCGAGCCGCACAAACGGTGAGGGTCCGCTGGTCGCATGTGACCGTCGACGAATACCAAGACACCGACCCGGCGCAGCAGCGGCTGCTCGAAGCGATTGTCGGTGACAACGAGGACCTTTGTGTCGTCGGCGATCCGCGCCAGGCGATCTACTCCTGGAAAGGGGCGGACCCGGGCTACCTGACGAATTTCTCCAGACGCTACCCGTCGGCGAGGGTGGTCCTCCTCGACCGGAACTACCGCAGCAGCTCCCAGATCCTAAAGTGGGCGAACCGAGCGGCTGCCGACGAGACGACCAAGCCGCTGGCTGCCAGCCGACCGGCGGGGCCGCCGCCGAAACTGCATCGTTTGGACACCGAGTCGGCAGAGGTGTCTTGGGTAGCCGGCGCAATCCGCCGTGCGCTGGCGGCGGGAACCAAACCGGCTCAGGTCGCCATGCTCTACAGGTACAACTCGGCCCAGGCGCGCTTCGAGGCCGCGCTGACACGCGCCGGCATCGCCAGCAGGATGGCCGAGGACGTCACTTTCTTCGAGCGAGAGGAGATCCGCGCGGTGCTCGTAGGTTTCGGTCGCCTGGCACGAGCCGAGCCGGACCGCGACGGGAAGAACCTGCTCTCGTCGGTCCTCTCTGACGCAGGCTTCGATCCGGACGCGCCGCCCGACGGCATCGGCGCGGCCCGCTCGCGCTGGGAATCCCTCCAGGCCCTCACAGAGTTGGTCGAAGGATTGCCTGCCGGCGGCGTCGGGTCACGCGGTGCGCTCTCGATCCTCGATGAGATCAACGGGCTTGCGAGGCGTAACGTCGATTTGGGCACCGACGGTGTGACACTCGCGACGCTGCACAGATTCAAGGGTTTGGAGTGGGAGATAGTGTTCGTCGTCGGCATGTCCGACGGTTGTGTCCCTTCGAGCTTTGCCACGACGCCAGGGCAGCTCGCCGAGGAGGAGCGGCTTTTGCATGTCGGCATCACCAGGGCGCGCAACGAGCTGCATCTGACCTGGCCTGCTCTTAACGCCAGAGGTTGGGATAACCGGCCGAGCCGCTACCTCGACCAGGTGTGTGGCGCCTCCGCCTCGCCGTCCTCTTTCCCGTCAGGGACGCCGTCACGCAAGCCCTCCAAGCAGACGCGGACTGGCAGCGACCCGCCGGGCGTTCCCGGCCATCGCGTGTCTGCGCGTGTTGCTTCACCAGCAATCAACTCGTGCGCCCATTGCGCCGATCCGCTCAAAGGTATGGCGTCGCGCAGGCTTGGTGTCTGCGGGCACCGAGGTCGGCCGCCTTGGCGAACCCCGTCTGCAGAGCCGTGAGCAGCGCCATGCCCTTGGCGTTCTCGGAGATGGACACGGCCAGGTCTCGGAAGCCGTTCAGCTCGTCGATCTCATGAGTGATCGCCTCGCGCTGGCCGCCCGAGAGACGCTCGGTTACCGCAGCGCCGTCGTCGTCGGCATCCCACTCCTCTGACTCTTCCCGCAGTGCCTCGTAGTCCTCAGCCAACTCCTCTTCGAGCTTGGTTGTCGCTTGCGCGTGAGCGCGGTCGTCGTCCTTGAGAACTGTGCCAAGCTTGCGGGCCAGAGATTCCAGCGCGCCGGCGATCGCGAAGGTGGACGACGCAAGCAGCTTGCGCATAACCAGGATCATGAGGGTGCGCTGAGCCCGAGGGAGGGCGTTCAGCTCGGGACGCCGCAGGTAGTCCGACACCTGGTCGTAGAGCTGCTGCTCCTCCGGCGAAGGGGTGAACTCCTGGGTGATCGGGACGCGGTTGGTGTAGCTCACGTACTCGACTACTTGCCGACGCAAACGTCCGGTGGCAAACCGGATCGAGGCGTGCCTTCAGGTCATCGAAGCGGCCTCCCTCGGCGAGATGCGAATACTGGGCACGAAAGCTCTTCGCATCGCCGAAGTGATGCTCGTCGATGATGCTCACCAGTCCGTACAGCTCCATGAGCGAGTTCTGGAGGGGGGTAGCGGTCAGGAGAAGCTTGGGCGTGTTGGACAACGCCCCGCGGATCGCCCCGGCGATCTTGGCGCCAGGCTTGAAGACATTGCGCAGACGGTGGGCTTCGTCGAGGATCGCCAGATCCCACGGCACGACACTCAGTTCCGCCGACTTGCGAGCGGCGAACTGGTACGAACACGCAACCACCGCCGGATGGGCCGATGGAAGATCGAAGGGGTTTCGCGTTCCTGCCTTGACCGCTCCATTGAACGACTTGGTTTCCAGGATGACCGCCTTGAGGAAGAACTTCTCGGCAAGCTCCTGGACCCACTGCTTGCGCAGGCTCGCCGGTGCAACGACGAGGACGCGTCGGCGTCCCTCTGCCCATCGCTGGGTCAGGACGAGACCGGCTTCGATGGTCTTGCCCAGCCCGACCTCGTCGGCGAGGATGACGCCTTTGGAGAACGGAGAGCAAAAGGCGAAGAGAGCTGCGTCAACCTGATGCGGGTTGAGGTCGACCTGCGCGTCCATGAGGGCGCTGCCGATTCGGGCGGCCTCACCGACGGGATGGCGACGAAGCAGCTCCAGCGCAAAGAGCTTGGCCTGATGGTCTGTGAGTGCGGTCACGACGCGTGCTCCCAATTAGCGCCGGGAGACCATACCGTGATCGAAGGAAGTCCCCCAGCCTCCGATTGGAGCCAGTCACGGATGGCCAGCGTCGCCTCGACGTCGCCACGGTTGTACGTCAGAAGCCATTCGCGGGCAGCACGGCGATCGGCAGTGTCGTTGCTCCCAGCGGCGATGTCGTACCGCACCATCGAGATCCCCCCACCAGGGTCGTCAACGCCCCACGCAAACCCTGCCAGAGGAGCGATGGCCTTGAGACCACTTCCCGTCCCCGTCACCAGTTGATCGTCGATGAAGCGCAGGAGGTCAACCCACTCGTCGGACTGAACGAACGCATTCACCTCGTCCAGGATGCCCAGGCCAATGCCCAGCTTCTTGAGGTATGTGTTCTCCGCGGAAGCGTTGTAGCAGTACGCCCGGAACGTCTTGCCGTGTCGGTGGGCCTCTGAACTGACGCCCACCAACCACGCCCAGAACTCGCTGAAGTTCCCCCGTTCGACGCCAGGGGTGAGCCGGTCCCACGTCACGAAGGCGTGGTACACCGACGTCGTGACTCCGTCAGCACGAACTGAATGGAGCGCCCCCCAGAGGTAGACCCCTTCCTCGATGTTCTCCATGTCCACATCGATCTCGACATCACCGCGTGGAACTGTGATCTCCTCAACTCCGCGACGCCGATACACCGGGCTCGGTCCGAGAGCAGCTCGTGCAAGGTCGATCTGCTCAGGCAACCACGACATTCCAGACCCGGCGTAGGACGCCGTCACGGCGTCGAGCGCCATCAAGTCTCCGAACGTCGTCACGCCCTCTGACTCCAGGCGGGCGAGTTGCGTCTTCGCTCGGACCACGGCGCCGAGATCCCGGATAGGCGTGTCGTCCGGCAGGCCCTCGACGAGACGCCGAAATTCAGGAATGTCGATCCCTGCTGACACCAGTCGTGCCGTCGTCGGATCCAATGCCGCCAGCGCTGCGCGGTCGGTGACGCCACGGTCGTGGTGGAACATCCACTCGCGCCAGCCGACCCGAGGGATCAGCGAGACGTCGCCAGATCCTTCCCTCAGGCGTCCTTTGCAGTAGTCCCACCATGGGCACTCATCGCACTCCCCGATGCGCACCGGGACCATAAGCAGCTCGACTGAGGGGTCTTCCTTGTGGGCCAGTGCCGTCGCAATCACTGCCAGGCGCAACGCCAGCCGCCTCGGCGCCTTCCCGGCGACGTCGGCGATCACCGAACCGGGTGTGGTGGCGAGGTCGACATTGAAGCGGTGGATCCCCCAAAATCTGCTCCCACGCCCGCCGTCGCTGGCGTCGCAACCAGGTGACCCCTCGCCATGCCACCAGCAGCGGAACGACGATCAAGAAGGCTGTCACAGCTCGACTCCGATCTCTCTGCCTGCGTCAGCGGCGCCTGCCGCGACAGGATCGACAGGAGCCGTCGCCGCCTCACCGGCGAGTTGTAGCGCCCGCTCGACGGCTGCTTCTGCCCGGCCGCGGTGCCCGAGCGCCTCGATGGTCCTGGCGGCGCTGTCGGGTCCAAGGGGAAGGTGGTCGTTGCCGATCCCCCAGCGATCCCGGTAGGCGGCGACGGTCGAGATCGCCTGCATCCACGCCTCCCGGGTGCCCGGGTCTGCCGGCGGGAACCCGAGACGGCGTACCCATACGTGATTGTGTTCGACGGCCTGTGCGGCGAGTTCGGTCGCGCGGCGCTGCATCGCCTCGTCTCGCTCATGCAGCGCTCGTGTCATGTCGGGATCGGTGACGCCGACCGCGCGGGGGATGAGCCCGGCGATCAGGTTCCCGACCGGCTGGCGTCTGCTGGCCGCTGCGGTCACCCACCGTTCGACCCGGCCGTGGAGGACGGCTGCGGGGTCGCCGACGTCGATGAGCGGCCGGGCCGCGACGAGCCTCGGGAACGCTACCTCGATGTCGAGGCCGCGGGCTTCGGCGTCTCGAAGGGCGGCGAGGAGAGGCCCGTAGCAGTCGGTGGCCCGGACCTGTTCCAGCTGGTCGGTGTCGAGGCCGGAACGTTCGAGGAGCGCGTCCCAACGCTCAGCCTGAGCGGCCCTGGCGAAGGTCTGGTACTCGCCGGCAAGGACGGTGAAGTCCTCCGCCCGGTGCTGCGCCCGGCGCAGGGTCTCGTGCGCGGAGAGGTCCGCTCCCTCGTTGGCGAGGACCGCTGCGAGCACCTCCCCGGTGGTCTGGGGTGCGATCATCCCGTCGTGGGCGGTTTGCGGGTCGGCCTCGTAGATAGTGTCCACGTACAGCCGGTTGGATTCGCGGCCTCGGGTGGCGGCGACGTAAAGGACCTCCCTGGTGGTCGTCGGGGCGACCATCGCATGCGCGGTGTCGACGGTGCGACCCTGCGCCCGATGGGCAGTGGTGGCATAGGCGAGCTCGACGTGGGCGGCGGCGTAGTCAGCCGGGAGCACCACCTCCCCGCTCCCACCCGCACGCCGTAGAGCCATGCTCCCATCCTGATGGGTGGCTGTGACGGTCCAGCGGTCCCCGTTCTTCACCCACCTGTTCCCGGTGACCAGCAGCCGGTTGTTGGCCCTGGTGATGACCTCGTCTCCCACCCCGACACGCTGCCCGTCAGCGATCGCCAACCCGGCGTCGGCGACGGTTCCGGCGGCGACCCGGTCTGCCCTGGCGCGACGGTTCAGGTCGGCCACGGTCACGGTGTCCGCAGCGATCATCAGACTGGAGCGCCCGGCGTCGACGTCGGCCTTCCACGCCTGGTAGAGACATTCGAGCATGTCGGTGCGCTCTCCTCCGGCCACCCGACCATGGTCCGCGTACCCGTCGATGGCGGCCTGATGGCCGAGGCGCAGCTCGACGCTCGCCGCCTTCTCCCAGTTGTTGCGGAACCGGCGGACGTCGACCAGCTCGGGCGCCAGGTCACCCCGCTCCGCGACGAGCAGACCGAACGCCCCGCCAGCCTCGACCGAGGACAGCTGCGCCCAGTCACCGACCAACAGCACCTTTGCCCCGGCGTCGCCAGCTGCACCGACCAGTTCGTCGAGGGCGAACGTGCCTGCCAAGCTGGCCTCGTCGACGATGACCAGCTGACCGGGACGCAACCGCCGCTCGTTGACCGCCCGATCGAGTTGCTGCACCTGGTCGGCCAGCTTGCGGGCTCCAGCAGAAGAGAGGTCGCTGCGGCGTGCGAGTTGCCCAGCGAGGTTGTCGCGCCGCGCGGCCAGGTCGGGGATGCGCCGCCATTCGGTGAGCCACTTGGCGGTGTTCTCGGTGTCGATCCCGAGTTCGTCGCCGAGCACCTCCGCTGCCGCGGCGGAGGGGGCGAGGCCGATCACCGAGCCGGGTCCGTGCTCGGTCTCCCATACGGTTCGCAGGCCGGACATGGTGGTGGTCTTGCCGGTCCCGGCCGGCCCGACCAGCACGTCGAGGGCCCGGCCGGAGGTGGCGATCTTCCCGACCGCCAAAGCCTGGTCGACCGACAGCCCATGGTCCTGGCCCGGCAAGCAGGCGTCAGCGACCGTGACGACGGTTGCCACCGTCACCGTCGGAGCGTGCACGGTTCTTCCGGCGGCGAGCAGCCGCGCCTCGGCGTCGATCATCGCTTGGGTGGTGTACGCGATCCGGCTCTCAGGGTGCAGCCGGGACGACCCATCGGCCCGTATGTAGCGGGCCGGGGTGTGATGTATCGCCGGCTGGCTGAGCGCCAAGGACCGGCCGACGGCCAGGTCGGTGACCCGCTCCGCGACAGCGAGCCGATCGTCGGGGCTGGCGAAGCGGACCCCGTGAAGCGTGCGGTGGGCTTCGGCTAGGAGGTTCTGGCGGCCGTAGGTGGCGTGCCGCTCGGCGACGCTTGAGAGCACGGCTTCGGCGGCGTCGGTGAGGATCGGATCGCCCAGGTCGTCAGCTCGGAGCAGCGGCAGGTCGTTGCGGTCTTTCAGGCTCGCAACCCACGCCACCTGCCCGGCTCCGACATGCCAGGCTGCCCTTGTACGCCACCCGTCGGTCAGCTCGGCGAGGCTGGCATGGGTCTTTTTAGGTCGTGTGGCGAGGGTCGCCTGCTGGGCTAGGCGCATCTGTTCTACCGGGTTCGGCTGGCGGCCGTGCGCGGCGAAGAACGCAGCATTCAGGTCATCGCGGTAGGCGGCGATCTGGGCGGCGCGCTGGGAGAACTCGGCCATCAGGACCTCGGGTACACCGGTGATCTCGTAGCGGGGGCGGCTCGAGTGACGCCGGCCGCGGGCCTCCCAGCCGACGCCCAGCGCCCCGGTCAACAGGTCCGACAGGACCCCGTGGTGCAGTTCGGAGAGGGTGGTGGTCGCCTTGAACAAGCCCCTGCTGTCGAGGGTCCGCCACCGGCCATCGCTGGTCGACCTGGCACGGTTCCAGACGATTACATGGTCGTGCAGTTGGGGGTCGTCCGCCCTGGACGTCCAGTGGGTGAACGCGGCGGCGACCACCCCGGAGATGTCCTCCTCGACGATGCCGTTGGTGCCCGAACGGGACCGGAACACGTGTCCTTCGGCGTAGCCGATCACGAAAGCGACGGCACGGCGGTGGCACTCGTAGACAACCGCCTTGGTGCCCTCATCGGCGAGCGCCCACGCCACCGACACCGACTTCGACGGGGAGAACGTCAGATCGAAACCGGCCACCGGCAGGCCGCCACGAGGAGCCTTCGGCTTGCCGCCGACCGCCTCGCCGCTGACCGGATCAGCGCAGCCAGCCAGCATCGCCTCCAAGTGCTTCTCGGCCACCTCTGAGCCGGCCTCGACGCCATTGCCGCCGTCCAGGTCGACCAGCCCCGCGCCGAGGAACGTCCCCGGCGGGGTACCCGAGGTGGCGTAGTAGCGGGCGAGACCGTTGGACCGCTCAGTCGCCCCGTCACCGGCGGCGACGGACTCCATCAGGTAGCGGTAGCCGCCGCCCATGCTGATACGCCGTATCGAAATCACCACCGGCTCCTGTCTCGGAGCGGGCGGCCGCCACGCTCCTACCGGAGCCGTCGGGCGGTCCACGCTATTGCTGGTTCGGGCACTGCTGAGCGGCAGACGAGTCCGGCTGCGCCTTGCTCCTGCCGTGGAGAACGGGTTCGTGTCACCTCTGGGCTGACACGCTGACGGGACCGCCCGTCCTCGAATGCCGACTGTGTAAGGCCGGGATTTTGATTTGGAGGGTGACGGGCAGGTAGGGGTCTGAGGGCGCGAGTGGCGGGTGTGGTCGGTTCTCGGTGACGGCCGCTGGGTGTCGCTGGCAGGTGGTAGGACTGCGGGGTTGTGATTCGGGCTGAGCTGTCGTCGGTGATTGAGCGGCTGGTCGACGGGGCTGCTCGCTGGCAGGACGCCTACCGGTACTGGGAGGATGCTGTCGTGGTCCGAGACAGGTTGGCGGCACGATTGGAGCGCGAGCTGCTGGCGGCAACCGGTGGGCTGAGCGCTCCCCGTTTCGAGGCTGTCTGGCGGCGCCGGTCGGTGCGCTCTGTCGCCGAGGCGCAACAGAAGGCGTCCGCTATCCGGGCGAGGGCGGCGGTTCAGGTGGCATTAGCCGAGCGGGACCTTGCCGTGGCGGCGGCTGACGGTACCGTCTTGGGTGCTCGGATCGTCCTGGCCGAAGCGAGCAAGGTCATTCTTGGCTACGGGACGGCTGGCCCCAGTCTGGTGGGCCGAAGCCGGGCGGATCTTCGCCGCCTCGCCAGGTTTCCTGCCCGGACCGTGATCAACTGATCCTGCGGCACAGGCTCCCACGGGTAGGGAGGTGCCGAGCTATGGACATAGGTTGGACCCCCCGGCGGTGAACGTGTGGGGGCCGCACGTCGTGGCCCCCGAGAGGAGGTCACCGTGCCCGTCCGAGACGAAGTCCGCCGCACTCAGCAAACCCTGGCGTCTCTCGACACCGCTCACATGCGCGCCGCAGCCCGGCTGGATCAGGCGAGAGCCCGGCGAGCCGAGGTGCTGGCCGAGGCCGACCTGGCGGTCACCGCCGCGCAGGAAGGAGTCGGTGCCGCTGTTGCCGACATGGCTACCGGTATCGGCGTCGAGCTGACCGCCCAAGTTCTTGGTGTCGAGGTCGCAGAGGTACGCCGTATTGCAAAAGTCGCCCAAGCGTCTCAGGTTGGCCGCGGCCGCAGGCGTCCGTAGGCGAGGCCGGAAGCGAGTGTCATTAACGCCAAGACATTCCGTCGGGTTGGCAATAGTCGCTGAGCAAAGTGATCACCGCAATACTTCCGCTTGGCGGCTGCGAGCCGACTGAGCAAATCGCAGCTGTTGACTGGAGTGATTTGGCTGTGCTGATTACACCCTTCGGAAACAAGACATGGCGTTCGGCACTAGTCGATTGATCGTTGAAACAGCCGAAGCGCCCGCTACTGGAGGTACCGCAAGGAAGGAGCACCCCGCCATGAGACGGATGCCCATGTTGTCAACTAGTCACGCCCGACCTCCAACGCCTTGTCGCACCTGCTCCGAGTGCCGAGTGGATGCGTTGTTTACGCGGCGACCAGACTGTGCGACACAAGCTGCGCCGAGGTCTCGGTCACCTCGCTGGCAGCGGGGGTCGCTAATGGTCGCCCGGCTCGCGCGAGTAACCAAACGACCGTGACGGTTGTCCCTAGACCTGGACCTAGCCCTAGCCCTTGCCCAACGATCTTCACCCATTCCCTAGTCCACTTCCCACGAATAGACCCAGTCGGCATCTGGTGACCTTCAGCACATCGAGGTACTTCCCGCAATGAACGAGTCATACTTTTACATCGACGACGGCGTCCCACTCGAAAACGAATGGGTGGAGGACGAGCCGGTAGCCGACCCGGCTGAGCAGCTGTCCCCACCGCTTCACCTTGTCGGCCCTGATCATCCCGTGGTAGCCGAGCCGGCCGGCTACGACCCGGAGATGGAGATGCGCCGGGCGTGGCGTGTCCTTCAGCGGACGGGACGCGATGGCGCCGTGCCCGGTCATGTCACCCACCGCCTCGCAGCGATGCTCTCCGCGTGGTGGTGGCCGCTACGCAACGGCGACGACGTGTGGGCCATGCCGCGCCGCAGCCACGACCCTCCCCCCGGCGGCATCCTCCGCCCATTGGAAACCCCGGAGCTGCGCCAGCGTGCAACAGCCCGCTTCGCCGAGCGATGCCCCGACGAACCCATCCCGTCAGCAACCACCCTCACCACAGCCCTCACCCGTTTCGCCGGCGCTGCAAACCCACTCAATGTGCCCCCGCAACTGAGATGGGGTCGCGGCACCGACGGCGCCCTGTGGTGGGACCCGGGCCGCACCGATGGGGCATGCGTCCGGATCGACCAGGACGGATGGAGCATCGAGACCCACCCGGGATGCTGGTTTCGTCGCAGCGACCTGATCCGACAGCTGCCCCTACCCGAGGCCGGCGGTGACCTCGACGACCTGTGGGAATACGTGCGCGTCGCGCCTGCCGACCGGCCTCTCGTGGTCGCCTGGATGCTCGCCCAGACACAACCCGAAACCGAGCGCGCTGCCGGGCTGCTCTACATCACCGGACCCGCTGGAGGCGGCAAGACCACCGCCGCCCGATGCCTCACCCGAGCCTGCGGGGACATGCCCGAACCCCGCTCCCTCGCCGACGAGGACCGAGCCAATCGGAACATGTTCGTCGCGTCGGCCGCCGGCTGGACGGTGTGGCTCGACAACCTGTCCGTCATCACCGCCGAGCAGTCCGACACGCTCTGCACCATGGTCACCGGCCGCACCGAAACCTACCGGCGGCTGCACACCGACACCGCAACGGTCACCCTCGACGTCGGCCGGCCAGTCCTCGCCACCGCCGTCGAGGTCCCCGTCCTCCGGCCCGATCTGATCACCCGGATGATCCCCGTCGAAGTCGACACGGGAGAAGACGGCCGGATGGGCGAAGACACCCTCCTCGCCTCGTTTGGCGCCGCCCAGCCCCGCATCTTCGGGGCGCTACTCGACCTGCTCGCCGCGACCATGGCCGCCCCCGACCCACGCGTCGAACTGCCCCGCCTCGCCGTGCTCGGCCGCATGGCCGCCCAAGCCGACACCATCCGAGGCACCGACACCCTCGCACGGCTCCGGCACCGCCAAGGTTTGCTGCTTGCCGACACCGTCGCCGACGACCCGTTCTTCACCGCCGTGCAAACCACTGTCCGGGACCGCTTTGCCGGGACCGCAACCGAACTACTCGGAGTCCTAGACCCGAACGGGGACATGGCCCGCACCTGGCGTGGCCAATGGCCATCCCCCAAAGCGGTTAGCAGCCGCCTCAAACGCCACGAGGGCGCTCTGCGTCAAGCCGGCTGGACCGTCGCCTGCGCCGACAACGGCCACAAAGGTCGCACCTGGGAACTGATCGCCCCACCGCCATAAACCGGGTGTTGCACGGCACTGTCTGCGGGGCAGGTCCTGATCCCATCCCGAGTTGGGGCGGATCTCGTCCGGTGTCTTCGCCAGGTCGCCGAAACCGTTGAGGTCGTCGGCCGGACGGGCCTTCCTGGCAGAGGTAAAACGTCCTCGACTCCCGAGATGCACCTGTACTCCCCGCGAACAAACCGCTGCCACCGCCGCACGGCGAGGGGACAAGCGTTTCGGCGGGACAGCGAAACCGAGCAGGAGCACGTCGGCGCGGTAGGAGGCTTCCGAATCGGACACCACTCGCCTCGAGGGCATGACGAGCTCGACGTGGTGTGGCGTTGCCTCTCGGACCGCTCATGCCTGGAACCTCGAGACTGCGAAGGTGAGAGATGAGCCGAATGAGGAGCGGGCCCCCGAACGATTATCCGTCGGCTGGGACCCCCACCGGCATAGTGGTTCTCCTGGGTCGCAAGGAGGCTGTCCCGCAGCCGGCATCGCTTTACGGCGCCGACAAGGGGCGCCCCCGAGACGAACACCCGTCTAAGTCTAAGAATCCCTCACAGGCAGATCTCAGGCGGTTGGGTGCTAGTCGACAGCGACCTGGGTAGGGGAGCCGTCGGTTAGCTCGATCAGCTGATCGAAGGTGGTTGGGAACACGGCGTGCGGCGTTCCGGCAGCTGCCCACACGGTCGCGTGGCGAGCGAGGTCTCGGTCGACCAGGGTTCGTAGTGGTACAGGGTGGCCGATGGGTGCGACTCCGCCGATCGACTGGCCGGTCGCCGCCCTGACCTCGTCGGGGGTAGCTCGACGCAGCATTGCGAGGTCGGTGACCGCCTCGACCAGTTTCAGGTCCACCCTGTGCGCTCCGCTGGTCAAGATGAGCACCGGGCCGTCGTCGGCGACGAAGACGAGGCTGTTTGCGATGGCACCGGGCTCGCAGCCCAAAGCGGCTGACGCCTCCGCCGCGGTCCGCGTCGACGCCTCCAGCTGGCGCACCCGGGTGTCAGGAGCCGCTGCGGCGAGGATCGCCGCCACAGCCGCAGCGCTTCGGTGCAGACCTTCCTCGGCGGTCATCCCCCTCAAAGCTAACGCGTCGCCGGGCGACCGCCTGTTCGCAGTAGCCGATCCGCACTCGGTCGGGTCGGCAAGATTTCATCTCGGCGCCCATTCAGTTGAGAAGATGGCAATAGACGCCCTCCCATCGAGCAACGGTCCCATACATTCCCCGACGCCTTCCGCCTCGGCGACGACGTACCGTGCCTAGTCAGTTCAGTCCAAGGTGCAGTTAGCCGCAGGTCCAGGGTTTCTTAATGTGGAGGCGCTTGGGATTCCAGCTAGCCGCTGTCAGTGGCGAGTTCGGCCGCCAGCGGGGCCCCACTGGGACCACCCTGTGGACATGTTGATCATGGCCGACGACCTGTTGCAACGACGGGGAAGTCGCTGGGCAAGTTTCGATAGGGGTGTAGCGTGCCACGGTGCCTCGTTCGGGAGGAAGCCAGTGTTGAGCTCAGGATGTACGGGAAGGCCGGGGAAGGCGGGGAAGGCGGGGAAGGCGGGGAAGTCAGAGTGGCTTCCCAGAGACTTCCCCCTCGTTCTTTTTCCGTTCTACCAGGACTTTCGTCCGATCAGTGGGGAACTAGGGAAGTTTTGATGGACACGCAGTAGGCGGCGGATTTAGAAGCCTATGACCAAGAAGCCGGACGATGAAAGTTTCCCCACCTTCCGGACCCATCCGACGCTGCGGAATCTCGAGGAGTGGTCGTCAGGGCCGTTTCGATTCCGCACGCGCCCAGTTTCATTCGCCTGACGTGGATGGCCACCTGATGGTGATGACGACGGAGTCCTCCTCCGCCTCCCATGAGTGCCCGATGCCCGGTCCCCACATCGCGTAATCGCCCTCATGCTCGAGGATGCGGCTATCAACCGACAGGGTGATGCGAAACTTTCCTTTGACGAGCAGCAGCACGGTCGTTCGGTACTCGTCGCCCTGCCACCCGGCGCGTTGCTCGCCGCGAGGGTGGACACCCCACTTGATTTCCACGTCTTCGGTGCGGCGGAGGTCGCCCTCGCCGAGGAAGTGCCCTACCAGCCAGCCGCGGTGGTCCTCAGAGTCGACGGCGGCGTTACCGACGCGCCACGCGCCGGCGGCCGTCACGCCGCCACCTGTGTTACCGGCACCCGGACGTGGGCAGGGTCGATCACGGCGAGTCGGCGTAGCCCTTCGAGGAGGGCGAAGAGCCCTTCGTTGCTCCAGCGCGGGTCAGCGATCAGGGCGACGACGCCGTCATAGTCCGTTGAGGAGTAGCGGTGCAGCCGCATGGCTTCCCAATTGGCTTCCAGGACGTTCCCGTGGAGGGACCACCAGGCCGGGTCGTGGATCACCACTAGACACGCGAACTCATAGTTGCCGCTGACCATGTTGACCCCGAATCCTGTGCACTCCATCCGCCAGGCGTCGGGATTGGCGTGCAGCCACGCCATTGGAGCGGACGCGTTGAGCGGGTGCAACGGCGCGGCGAGCTTCGACGAGGCGATTGAAAGCTGTTCCAGGTCGGGGCGGCCGAGCAGTTCCTCTTCGAGTTCTCTCTCCACGGTGGTGGATACGTGCGTTTCGCCGTGGGGGTCGACTGTGGGCTGGTGGAACGCTTTTGGGATGACGGCGAGGGCGCCGGCCACGTTTAGTACCTGGGAGGATCGTTCTTGGACGAGGAGGTGGTACTGGTCGCCGTCGGCGATCGCGACCAGGCATACGGGTCCGCCCACGCAGACACGCCGATCGACTGCGAGGGCCGCCCTAGCGGTTGACAGCCAGGCGTCGCGGAGCGGCAGGCTCATCCGGCTCGGGTGACGGAGCCCGTCGGCTATCTGCACTAGGAGCTCGGTTTCGAGCAGGTCGGTGGTTAAAGCGTACGAGGCGAAGCTCGTGCAGCCGAACTCGGCTTGCAGCCGCCCGGATTCGATGTTGATTGCGATAAGCCGGTAGAGCGGGTTATTGACCATCATAGTGTCACCAGCTTCCACCGCCGCCAGCCGATCTATGGCGGACTGCGTTTGCGGGTCGCTGAGGTGGGGTGTCTGGCGGTCGTCTCTGGTTGTAAGACGGCATTTCTCGGCGGCACCACCGAGCGGTATCGATAGACCCAGCCAACCGGGTCCGGCAAGGATGCTGAGCTCTATCTCGCTCCGCCCGACCCGGGCGGTGTAGAAGTCAGCATCATCTCCGTAATACGCTCTCAGTGCGCTCGCCACTTGGGCGCGACTGACTCGCGAGTGGGCGTGATTCGTGGCGGCTCGGGTGACGAGCGACGTCGCCGCGACCTTGGCGGCGCCATCGGCTACGGCGGTGTACACGGCCGCGTAGCTGAGCGCCGAGTGCTCGGCGATCCACGCCACGAACTGCTCGGTGCGAAGTGGCCGACCGTCATGTTCGGCCGGTTGCGATACCGGGCGTGCCATTTTCCGCTGGTCGACGGATAGCAGCACCCCAATGGGCCAGTGGAACTCTGCTTCGGTTACCCGGACATTCGCCGCACGGACGCCGTCAGTCGAAGATACGTCCCCCTTGAGCCATCTACGTAGCTGGCGTTCGGTCAGGGAGAAGCCGTTCTCTCCCATCCGATCTGCTCTGCGTTGAAGGACATTCACCGTTTCCTCGACGGTCAGTCGTCGCTCTTTAACCAGGGTTTTCAGGAGCGTTGGGTTCAGCCTAGTTCCGCTCGTCGTCACCCCTCGATCGTAGCGACCGCACACCGGGGACATCGGATGTCCGCTAGATGACCGCCGAGCGTCATTCCGATGACATGGCCCACGGCCTGACGGTCATAGTATGGCTCAAAACACCGTATCCGGCGCGTCGAGCGGGGCATGCGTCGCCTCGCCGGGCTTGCGCTACCGCGACTGCCAGCGGGTGACCGCAATCGTGTCGGCCTTGCTCGCCACCCGCCGTTGTCCATTACCGATGTGGCGAGAGCAGGAGTGGAGGGCTGCTCTACGGTACCTGGACACCGGCCCGCGTCCTTCTGGTGCGACACTCGCTCGGGCCGAGATCCGCAACGCGGTTGTACGCGACCCCGCTTTGCGTGGCCTGCTGGCCTGGGCGGCGGTCCGAAGGCCGTTGAGCTACCAGCTCGGCGCCATCGCCGCCGCGCTGGCCGCTCTCTGCGAAGCGCACGCAACCGGCGAAGCCGATGCAGAGGTTCTCGCGGGACGGATCATCGCCGCCGTCGATCAGGCCCGGGTGCTTAGGTACTGCCCTGTGAGCGACCGGGCAATGCTCGCGGACTGCGACGCGATCGCTGACGCGACGCCGGTGGGAGCCGGAGGCCGCCCCTCGCTCGTGTCGATGGTACTGCCCGACCTCCTCGACCGGGCAGGCTTGTGCGTCTCCGCGCAGCCGTTCCTTGCGCGGCGGGTCGAGGCCGCTGTCGACGTGTGCCTGGCGGTCTGGCTGCGAAACGCCCAAGCCGGTGAGGGCCTCCCGGAGTTCCGTCGCGCCGAGGCGACCAATAGCAGGCGCCGGGTGGCGTTCCTGCTCGGAGGGGACCGCGACCTGCAGCGCCTTGTGGAGGGACCGCTACCCGGTCGCGGACGGCCGCTGTCCGTAACGCGCCGCCGGGGGCTCGCCTACTGGGTGGCTTTAGGGTTTTGCTCTGCTGCTGGCGGAAACCCGCTGCCGCCGGTCCCGCCCGAGGTCGCCGGCCACTGGCGCAACGAGCTTTGCCGTGTCGGCGCAAACCCGGCCACAGCGTTCATCGGTGCGCCCGACCAGGGCCTACGGTTCGGATAAGTCCAGCAAGGGCCCGTTGTTTCAGTTGAGTGTCACACCCCCTTGTCACACTCGTCACTGGTGATTTGGTCCTTGTCCTCGTTGGCGACGCTGCCCCCTCCTGGGGTAGAGCGGCGTCTTGAGGTGTCCCGACCAATAGCCTGGACCGCCCGGCGGTGTCATGGTGATGGCCGCCCGCGACGAATGTTGGTGCCCCCTAGCCGTCGGGGCCGCCATGACGATGGGCCTGTCTGTTCTCGAGTCGGCTTCTCCCGCTCCCACGGCGGCAAGGTGAAGACAGTCCGTGCTGGACGGCCGGCTCGCACACGGCGACCTCATGAAGGCTGCGAGACCTACGGCGTGCCGAGTGTTTTGACCGTGGCCGCGCGCCGTTCGCGCCGTCAGACTCACAGGCGGGGGGCGCCATGAAAGGGGGCGTTATCGCCGTTGCTGTTGCGGCTGTCGCTTTCATGGTCGGCCTGACTGTCGTAGCGGGTGGCGCGACGGGCGGGACGGTTACCGGCGCTGCCGTGTTGAGCGTCGCGCAACTCGCGACGCAGTCCTGCTCGGTGTCGGGTCCTGTGCCCGGCCTTGATGTCTCGCAGGCGGCGAACGCTGACCTGATCGTCTCGGCTGCGCTGTCTGCGAGCGCCGAGAACACTCGGGCCGCCCGGATCGCGGTGATGACCGCCATGACCGAAAGCAGCCTGCGCAACCTCGACCACGGCGGGCAGGGATCGCTCGGGCTGTTCCAGCAGCGGCCGTCTGAAGGTTGGGGCACGGCCGCCCAGGTGATGGAACCCATCTACGCCACCGACGCCTTCGTCAAACGCCTTCTCGCCGTGCCGGCCTGGCAGGCCCTGCCGCCGTGGGTGGCTGCCGAGGCGGTGCAGCGCTCCAAGTTCGCTGGCGGCTCGAACTACGAGGCGAACTGGCCGGCCGCCGCCGGCGTCCTCGCCGGGGTCCTTGCGGACGGGAACACCCCAGGGGCGTGCGGGCAGGGAACCGGCGGCCTGGCCGGCGCCGCCTCCGGCGACGGGCTCCCGGCAGGCTACGCGGTTCCCGCCGGCACACCACCCGAGCATGCGGCGGTCGTCGCGTATGCTCTCGCGCAGCTCGGCAAGCCGTACCTGTGGGCCGCCTCCGGCCCCACAGCTTTCGACTGCTCCGGTCTCACGATGGCCGCCTGGGGGATCGTCGGGGTGCCCCTCGATCACTACACCGGCGACCAGCAGAACGAAGGCCAGCCAGTTACCCCGTCGGCGGTCACCCCAGGGGACCTGGTCCTCACGCCCGGCTCGGACTCGCCCGGTCCAGGCATAGCCGGACACGTCGGCATCTACCTCGGCGACAGTCTCGTCATCTCCGCGATCGACCCGCAGTACGGCGTTGCGGTGCAGTCGTGGTCCACGTTCGTCTCCGGTGGCCTGATCGCAGTTCGCGATCCGGCGCCGGGCGAGTAACACCCCAACCAGGAGAGGAGCACCACCAATGAGCATGCCCGCCACCGATTTGATCTCCGCAGTAAACGTCACCCCGAACACCACCGGCCTGCCAGGCATAAGTGAACTGCAGAACATCGTCGGCGCCCTACTTACCCTCGGTCTGATCGCCGCACTGGCTGGCCTGGCGTTGTCGTCGATCGTCTGGGCCGTTGGCAACCACAGTTCAAACCCTGTACTCGCCGGGCGCGGCAAGACCGGAGTCCTCGTCGCGTTCGTCGCTGCAGCGCTCGTCGGGGGTGCGGTCGTGTTGATCAACTTCTTCGCCGGCGCCGGAGCCCAACTATGACCGCCCTGCCTCGACACTCCGAGCGCGCAGTGCGCCGACCTACATGCGCGGTGCGGTGATGGGCAGATCCCGCAGAACCCTGATCGTCGCTGCGGCAACGTTGGGCGCGCTTATCGTGGCGGGAGGACTGACAGCGATCCTGAGTGCCGGCGGCGGTCATGCCCGCACGCTGCGCCGCGAGACTGTCAGCGCGCCAGCGACAGCATCGCCGCCCGCCTTAGCACCTTCGGGTGATTGGACTCCGGTGCCACCGGCAACAACGGTGCCGGCCGACACCCCTGCCCAGCAGCACTACGACCGGGGCTTCGAGCAGGGGTTCGCGTCGGCGAGCAACCAAGCGGAGCTGGCCGCTCTTGAAGCGATCCGCCTACCAGAACCGGGCATCGGCGGGGGCTGGCCCGCGCTGGCAGTGTCGAACACACCCGACGGCTGGGCACGGCAGTTCGCGACCGGCCTGCTGGACGTCAACTTCGCAGCGCAACACCGCAGCGCGCTCGGGTCGTGGCTGGTCGCCGCCGAAGCCCCCGACCTGATGCCAGGAGTTCCGCCCGGAGGGCAGTACGCCGGCCTTTACGCCACGCTCCTGGAACCGGCCGCCACCGGCCAGCCTTCCCCGATCCCTTCGCCATCGCAGTGGAGAGCCGACGCCACGACGGGAGTGCGCTGGTCGGTGAGCGGACTGCAAACCCAACTCGACCCCCAGTGGCAGTCAATGATCGACGCGGGCTGGCAACCACGAGACTTGCGAGGAACCGTCGAGGACCTCTCGGGGCTGATAACTGTCACCATTGGGGCGACGAGCACAGCCCATCGCTTCTCGTTCGCGTTGCAGCTCGGGTCCGCTCGCTGGAACGACGGGTACGGGTCAGTACTACTAGCCGGATGGAAGGAGTCCTGACCGGTGACGTGTTCGCTGATAAACCCGCTCACCTACGGCAACTGCGCCGGAAGCATCGCCAAGTCGGTTGCCGCCGACGCGTTTGACAGTATCGCCAAGTCTTTCGGTCACGCTGCGCAGTCGTCGACCCAGTGGCTGTGGACACAGATCAACGCCGCGACGGCGGTGCATCTGGGAGGGGCAGGTTTCTCGACGGTCCTCGGAATGGTCGCCGCTATCGCCGGGACTGTAGCGGTCGCCTTGTTCATCATCCAGATCACCCAGAGTCTGCTTCGCCGGGAGCCGGCCGGGCTCGGCCGTGCTCTACGGGGCCTTGTCGTAGCGTTCATCGCCGGCGGCGCGGCCGTTGCGATCGTCAATTTGTTGCTCGCCGCGACCGACGCGTTGTGCGTCGGGGTCGTGCAGACAGCGGTCGGAACCGACCCCGCGGGCCTCGGGCGTCTCGTGCTCGGCTCGTCGGCAACTGCGGCGCTCGTCGGTATGGTCGGCGGCCCGGGCGGCGCGGCCGGGGTCCTCCTCCTCGCGCTCGCGATCCTCGCGGCGGTAGTGGTCGTCTACGTAGCGCTCGTGATCCGCAAGGTGCTGATCGTAGTCACCGCCGTGTTCGCGCCTCTCGCGTTCGCCGGCAGCCTCGCAGACATCACTGTCGCGTGGACCCGGCGGTGGGTCGAGTTCACCGTCGCCCTGATCTTCTCGAAGCTGATCTTGATCCTGGTTTTCGTGATCGGCTACTTCATGCTGGTAAAAGGCGTCGGACAGACCGGATCGGGTGTCACCCAAGAAGTCACGCAGGTTGTCTCGGGGGTGATAGTCCTTGCGCTCGCCGGGTTCGCCCCTTGGCTTGCGCTGAAGGTAGTGCATTTCACCGGCGACCACGCCAACCAGCTGCACGCCATGTCCGCCTCCGCCACCGGTGGGGCGATGGCCGTCGGCCGAATGGGACAGAAGGCCGTGCCCGCCATGGGGGCCGTCACCTCCAAACTCTCCGCCGGCAGCGGCAGCGGCAATAACACCACGAATGCAGCCGCGACGGGAGGGTCGACGCATGCGGGGCCGTTCGCTCCGCCGGGCGCCGCGTCATCGGCGGCCGGTACATCCACTGGTGGCGGTCCGTCACCGTCGCCGGGACCGGGCAACCCGGGCGGGGCCCCGGCGGCTACAGCCCCTTCGCCGCCTGCCCCGTCTTCTGGAAGGCCGGCATCTGGCGGCCCGGCAGGCGCGGGAGGCGGCGCTCCGGGCGGAGTGCCTGTGGGCGCGTCGGCCGGGGCGTCGTCGGGCGTGGCGGCGGCTGCGGCGCTGTGACCGACAGCGCAACAACACCGCAACCTAGCAACCACCGGCTCTCAGCAACCACCGGCCTCTCAGCAAGCATCGGCCTCTCAGCAACCCTGACTTCGCAGCAATCCCGGACCGTCGTTTGTTGTTGTCGTCTCGATCGAAGGAGTAGATCACTGTGAGTTCCAACCTGTCTCCGCCTAGCAGTGTCCGGTTCGCTCGACGCTCCACGCGTGGGCTGATGCTCGGCTTCTCCACGCCGAGGGTGGCCGCGTTCGGCGTAGCGGCGGCTATCGCTGTCGCCGCCCTGTTCAGCGCCGGGGCGATGGGCTTCGTCGTGACAGGACTGATCTGGGCGCCATTGGCGGCGACGGCGGTGGTTCGGGTGGCGGGCCGTCCTGTGGTGGAGTGGTCCGCGACCGCTGTCCACTACGGGGCCAGGAAGGCCGGCGGCCAGGACCTGTTCCTGGCACGGCCGACCAAACCGCGGCCGGCGGGGACGTTAGCCCTGCCGGGTGATGCAGCGTCGCTGCGTTTGCACATCGACGAGGTGACCGGGGCGGCGATGATCCACGACCCTCACCGCCAGACCCTCACCGCAGTCCTGCCGGTCAGTCACCCGGCGTTCGCTTTGCTCGACGACGCGGATCGCGCCGGGCGGGTAGGGCGGTGGGGTCGGGTCCTCGCCGGGCTCGCCGCGTCGGGGACGTGCGCGGCGGTTCAAGTCCTCGAGTCGACCGTCCCCGACCCGGCCAGAGGCCAGCACGAATGGTGGGACAGTCACGGCACCCACGACGGCGGGTGGGCCGACAGCCAGTACCGGGCGCTGCTCGACCAGGTGTGCCTGGACTCCTCGACTCATCGCAGCACTATCAGCGTGTCGTTGGACATGCGATCCGCCGCACGGGCGGTCCGCGCCGCCGGGCGCGGCGTGAAAGGCGGCGCCGAGGTGCTGCGCGCGGATATGGCCGGCCTCGCCGACGGGCTGCGCTCCGCCGGGCTACGCCCCGGGGCGTGGATGAGCGAGGCGGACCTCGCCTGCCTCGTCCGACACGTGTTCGACCCCGCCAGTGCCCTCGACCCGCGATCCGATCCGGGAGCGAACCTCGCTAAGGCGGGGCCGATGGCGGTGTCTGAATCGTGGGACCGGCTGCGACACGACACCGGCTGGTCGCAGGTGCTGTGGATTGCGGAATGGCCGCGCATCTCCGTTCCACCCGATTTCTTGCACCCGCTCGTCTTCGCGCCCGGCGTGCGGCGAACTCTCAGTCTGATCGCCCGTCCGGTCGCGACCGACGCCGCGCTACGCCAGATACGCCGCGAGAAGACCGAGGCGGTCGCCGACTCGGCGCAGAAAGCAAAGATCGGCCAGCTCGCAGACCTATCCGACGCCCAGGAATACGACGACCTGCTCGCCCGGGAACGGTCCATCATCGCCGGGCACACCGACGTCGAGTTCACCGGGTTCGTCACGGTTACCGCCCGAAGCGTCGAGACGTTAGAGGCCGCGTGTGCTGCCATTATCCGTGCCGCAGGCCAGGCCGCCTGCGAAGTCCGGCCGCTCTACGGCCACCAGCTTCAAGGCTTCGTCGCGGCCGCCCTGCCGTTAGCCAGGACAGTGTTCTGATGGCCCGCAAACGAAAGACCCCCGCCGCCCCAAGCGGGCAGCAGTGCAAGGCCCAAAGCAGCAACCCCGGACCGCGTCCGCCTAAGGTTGATACAGATGCCGGCGCCGGCCGGGCTAACGCCGGGTTCGAACCCGATGTCGGATCGGGAGGCCCGTGCGAAGATGCGGTCGGATTCGCCGCTGCGCAGCGCTCGACGCGACTCACCCCGGCATCAGATCACGGGGAACGGGTCTACGGGGTCGCCGGATGGTCACCGGCCGGCTCAACCCGCCACCAAAAGCGCGGCGCCCGCAAAGTCGAGGTCGAGCACCGCAAAGCTTTGATGGCGGAACGCAAAGCGGAGATGCAAGCGCTGCGCGAGGAGCGCAAGCAGCGGCCGTTCCTGCCCGCAGGCGGCGATACCGGACCAGCGGCCGGACGCTCCTACCGTCGCCTGCGCGTCCCCGCCCATCGGGCGACGTCGGAGGTTCTCGCCGGCGCCTACCCGTTCCTAGCCGAAGAGGGCCTCGGCTCCGCAGGGGTGCTCATCGGCCAAGACGCATGGTCGGGCGCAGCGTTCTGCTTCGACCCGTGGGAACTGTACCGCCAAGGGGCGCTCACCAACCCGAACATGTCACTCGCCGGCCAGATCGGCCGCGGTAAATCAACCCTCGCCAAGTCACTCGCGGCGCGCTGCGTCGCGTTCGGACGTCGTGTGTACGTTCCCGGCGATCCGAAAGGCGAGTGGACCGTCGTCGCCCGGGCGCTCGACGGCACCGCAATCCAACTCGGCGTGGGAACAGCCAGCCGGCTGAACCCTCTCGACGAAGGACCACGACCGTCGGGTGTCGACGACGCCGCATGGCGGGCGAGGGTCGACGCCCGACGCACCGGCCTCCTCGCAGCGCTCGGCGAATCCACCCTCGGGCGCCCGCTCGGCCCGACAGAACGCTCGGCGCTCGACGCCGCCCTCGCCGACGCGCAGGGTCGTGCTGGCGTGCCGGTCCTGCCGATGGTCGTCGACGCCCTCCTCGACCCGACCCGGCCATCGCCGGGGTCCAGCGTCGAGCAGCTACGGACTGACGGCCGCGAAGTAGGCCATGCCCTCAACCGGCTCGTGCGCGGAGACCTCGCCGGACTATTCGACGGACCGTCCACTATCGCCTTCGACCCGACAGTCCCGATGCTCTCACTGGACCTTTCCGCTATCTCCGGGTCTGACACCCTCATCGGTCTAGTGATGACTTGCGCGTCCACCTGGATGGAAGCCGCCCTCGCCGACCCACAAGGCGGCCAACGCCTCGTCGTCTACGACGAAGCGTGGCGGCTCCTCGCCCAGCCCGCCCTCCTCGCCCGTATGCAAGCCCAATGGAAACTCTCCCGGGCGTGGGGACTGGCCAACCTGATGATCGTCCACCGCCTCTCCGACCTCGACGCCGTCGGCGACACCGGCTCACAAACCCGGGGGCTCGCCCAAGGCCTACTGGCAGACACAGCCACCCGAATCCTCTACAACGAGCCCTACGACGAAGCACAAGCCGCCGGGAAACTCCTCGGGCTCACCACCGTCGAAATCGCTCAACTTCCCGAACTCGCCAAAGGCGAAGGGCTCTGGCGGGTCAACGAACGCGCCTTCATCGTCCGGCACCTCTGCACCCCCGAAGAACTCGCAACCTTCGACACCGACGCCCGAATGATCAGATAAGTGCTTCGGTGCCGGTTCGACTCCCGACGGGCTCGGCCCCGCGACCCCACGGCAAACGGCTGCGCCGGGAGATCATCAACGTTCCGGGGCGCCCTGACCCGCTACGCACGCAGTCTGAGGGTGCATCTGCACCCCTCCCAGCGGGGCGGTCCACTCGTGCACGTTTACGCCAGCCTGCTACTCCTGCCAACCTGGGCCAGACCCTGACCCTCCGCTTTCCGCTGGCCCCGCCATCAGACGCGGCCCACCAAACAAGCGCCGGGCGATCAAACGCTCCACTGCCTGCGCGGCCACTGACAGCCCGGCGTCGTTCGAGACCCGTCATCGCCGTAGCGCCCGGCGCCCGGCCCGTTACCGGCCCATCCCGATTCGAGAAGGAGACGACACTACTAATCACGTCGCCGTAAGTACCTACATGTAACGGAGTGAAAGTATTTCACGAACTTAGGTCAGAGCGAGTCGATGAAGTTGCTGATGTTCTTGTCGCTCCGTGCGTGGGTGCTCACACCCCCAGCTCGGTACGGTCATCCGAGTAGCCCCAAGTGTCCACGGATCGGCTTGCCCTCGTCCTGGCGCACTGGACTGGATCTCCTACTTTGTCCGGATGAGGTAAGGGAGTTTTTGCTATGCAACACAATCACGCCGCGCGAGCGGCGGAATCCTCGTGCGCACCTCTTTTCAGGCGCCACGTCGTTTGAGCACCAAGATGGCGCTCAAGGCAGCCATGGCTCGCGACCAGCCGGCGGCAGGCCGCCCGAACGGCTCGGGCCTTGACGCCGGCGCTAGTCAGGCGCTTCACAGGCGGACAATAGAGCGGTCGTTTGGTCGTAGGTCTCCCTTCATGGTCCTCGTGAGCGTTGCAGGATGTTCCTTCTAGGTTTAGGGTGGCGGCCAACAAGTGCCCTACTGGGTTCATGTGGGTTCTCGTGTGGCGCGGAGCGGAGGTTCCCGTAAATATGGGTGGGTGATCAAGCTACGTGCTGAGACGGAGGCGGCGGCGTCAGTCGTCGGTGAGGCCCTTGAACTGGCGGAGGCAGGCACCGGTGCCATTCATGTGAAAGTCGCCCGAGATGTCGTCACCGACACTGACGTCGCCATCGAGGACACAATCCGGCGTTCGCTTACGTCCTGCTTTGGCTGGCCGGTGATCGGGGAGGAGCGGGGCGGTGAGGTTCCCGACGAGGGCCCCTACTGGCTGGTCGATCCGATTTGCGGTACACGCAATTTCGCCTCGGGGATCCCGCTGTTTTCTGTGAATGTAGCGCTCGTGGAGTCCGGCGAGCCGACCGTCGCCGTAGTCGGTGACGGTTCAAGTGGGGACATCCTCGTCGCCGAGGCCGGCCAGGGTGCTTGGAGCCTGGGACCGGGCGACCCGGCTCGGCTCTCGACGTCGCGGTTGAGCCTGACCGTCGACTTCGATGCCTGGCCAAAGGCAGGGGCGGAGCGCGATCGTGCGGCGGCGCAGCTGGCGGCGGCCGTCGGTGCGGACCGCTGGGACGTCCGTTGCCTGAGCACGACGCTGACTCTTGCCTACGTTGCCCGAGGCCGGTTGGCGGGTTGTGTGATGTTCGCGCCTTCCGGTCGGGAGCACACTGCGGCGGGGGTCCTGTTGGTCCGCGAGGCCGGTGGACGAGTCACCGACGCCTGCGGCAAGGACTGGGTGCTGGTATCGGACGAGCTCATTGCGAGCGCCGACGACGAGATCCAGCAACAATTGCTCGAACTCCTCCAACGTGATGAGGTCGACGTACAGCAGCCTGCCTGACCGCGAGGGCTGTGTCGAGGCCCGTTCATCGTCGACGTCCTAGTCATGACCGCCGCCTCACAGGCTGGTGTCACCGCGGCGCTGTTGCCCTCACGGGGATCCGCTTGGCGGGGATCGCCACGACCGGGCGTCTATGCCTCGAGGTTTGCCGCAGCGGGTCCCGCTTGCAGTGACCGATCGGAGAACGACATGTCACTGTTTGCTGCTCCTCTGGCCCCGTTGCCAGGTCTGCGGCGATGTCTCGCTCTTTGAGGTTCTCCCATGACCATCCGCGCTGGCCGAAGCGTGCTACGGGCTGCCCGATGAGCGTACGAGCGGAGGCGCCGGCGCGCTAAGAGCCCTACAGGCGACCGAACCCATGGGATCGGAGGTTTCGGCGGGCCGGTCAGCTGCTCGAGTTTGGCAGGATAATGGCCACCTTTCCGCGCGGGGAGTCTCGGTCCCTGCTCCCGTCCAGCGTAGCTATAGCGTCTGTTGCTTTCTCCAGCCCAAATCTGTGGGTGATCAAGAAGGATGGGGTCAGCTGACGTGCATTGACGTGCCGGACGACGTCGGCCCATGCATCGCGGGTGTAGGAGAAGCTTCCATGCAAAATGATGTCATTGTTTACGAGGTCGCCGGGTGCGATCTGGATGGTAGTGCCGTGGGCCGGGAGGCCGAGCAGGACGACGATACCGCCCCGGGCGACAAGCGAGAGGGCTGAGCAGGCTGCCGGGCCGGTGCCTGCAGCCTCGATCACGAGATCGAACCGTTCGCCGGGCGTGTCGGTGAGAAACGTCGACGCGCCGGCTTCACGGGCGAGCCGTTCCTGGGCGGGGCGACAGCCGATCATTGTTGTGCTGGATGGGTCGAAGAGCTGGACTAGGTGAGCAGCGAGGAGAGCTACCGTGCCGTCGCCGACTACCGCGACGGAACGACCGGCGCTTAGTGGGATGCGAGTGAGGGCCCGCCAGACGACGGCCATTGGCTCAATGAGCAATGCGTCCTCGGTGTCGACGTCTGTTTCGAGACGGTGAACGAGGCGAGCCGGTACGGCGATCCTCTCGGCGATGCCACCAGCCCGTGTGAAACCGATCTCGTCGTAGATGGTGCATCTGTTGCTGTTGTGGCTTTGGCATTCGAAGCACGTTCCGCACGCGATGATCCCTTCGACGACGACGTGGTCGCCCGCCTTGGCGATGCCCTCGACGTCACCTAGGAGCTCGCCTGCCCACTCATGGCCGAGCACGAGAGGGTAGCGGGCGTATAGCGGATCGATGCTCCCGTCGATCAGCTCGAGGTCTGTCCCACACAATCCGGAGATCAGCGGAGCAACGAGTACCTCGTCGTCGGCGGGGATCGGTGCCGCGATGTCGGTGACCTCGACATTGCCTGGCGCAGCGACTAGGAGTGCTCTCACTGGTCCCTCCTCGGTAGCGTGCCGCTAAAGAGCGAGGTGACCCGGTTGGCGTGCTCTCTCACGATCATTCCCAGGCGATGTACTTCGAGCGCCGCGATGTCGACCTTGAGGCCGGTGATGCTCAGCGCTCCGGTACAGGCTCCCTTGTGGTCAAAGAAGGGCGCGCCGAGGCAGACGATGCCCTCGGCCTCTTCCTCGTCATCGATGGCGAAGCCATCGTTGCGGACGCGCTCTAGTTCGCTCAGTAGAGCAACGAGGGAACGTAGGGTTTTTGGGGTGTGCTGCGCCATCCCCGCGTGGTCGATCACGGCTTGAACCTCGCTTTCGCCAAGCTCGGCCAGGATCGCCTTTCCGGCGGCGGTGGCGTGCGGCTCCTCGCGCTGGCCGAGCGGTGCGTGAAATCTGACTGACCCCATGCCGTCGATACGCTCCAGGAAGACGGGGAAGCCGCCCTCGTTGACTGCCAGGCGGGATGTCATGCCGGTGGCTGAAGAAAGGTCGCGCAAGATCGGGAGGGCGGCGCCGGCGATCGAGGTCTGCTGACGCACGATATCGCCGAGGCGAAGAAGCTTGAGACCGAGCACGTAGCGAGGTCCAGGATCACCGACGCGGAGGAGGCCGTACATGGCGAGCGTTCTAGCTAAGGCAACGGCAGTGCTCTTCGCCACCTTCAGCGCTCTTGCCATCTCCGTGATCCCAAGTCCGTTCTCACCAGCCTCACCGACTGCATCCAACAGTGTCGCTGCTCGTGCCACGGACTGGATCTGGTAGCGACCCTCAACGCTGTCTGGATAGCCGTCGTTTCGCATGGCCCAACATGATACGTCTGGACGCAACCAGCAGACAAGGGCTTGACACGTCGAAGCGTATATGGTTTAGTAAAGTTCATGACAGCCGGACGCCGTTGTGTACTGCCGAACATCGGTGGGGCGATCGACAAACGGACTGAGGCAGTCCGATCTCGCTCAACAGCGATTCGTTCCAAGTTCGACGGCCGTCCGCTGCTTCTCACTACGCCGGGCTCGGTGAACTGGATCACGGGAGGGCTCTCCGACCCGATCGACCTGACGGCATCGACCGATGCGATCTGGGTGGTCGAGACCGATCGTGATCGAACTCTTGTCACTAACGAGATCGAGGAGCCTCGCATCCGTGACGAGTTCGATCTCGACGCCCTCGGCTGGAGCCTCGTGGCGGTTCCCTGGTTCGACGCCCACGCCCGTGTCGCGGCCGCCGAGAACATCGCCGGGATCAAGATTGGCGGCTTTATCAGTGACCGATGTGACCTTGGGACGTCAGCGACCGCGGCCATCGTCGCAGAGCGTATGGTCCTCACCCACCCAGAGCAGGAGGCGATTCGTGCGCTCGGCTCGCTCGTCGGCCGTGCGCTGGGCGCAGGTATCGACGAGTGGAAGCCAGGGGTTTCGACCGACTTCGACGTCGCAGCGGCGATTACCTCGGAACTCGAGAGCCGTGGCGCTCACGCTGTATGTCTGATTGCCGGCGGCGATGAGCGCCTGCGACGGTTTCGCCACCCCCTAGCGGCCGGGAGTGTAATCAGTGAAGCCATCATGGCCGTGGTCGTCGCCCGCGCCGGAGGTCTACACGCGGCAGCGACACGGATAGCCGTGGTGCGTGACGATGATCCCATTCTCTGCATGGTCGAGAAGATAGCGACCGTTGACGACATCATGCTCGAGGCGTCCCGGCCGCGAGGCACATGGGGAGATGCCTTCGACGCGTTGGCTCGTAGTTACGACGTGATTGGTCGACCTGGAGCGTGGCGAGAGCACTTCCAAGGCGGCCCGATCGCGTATGAACAGCGAGAGTTCGAACTGACACCGGGTCAGTCGTCCTCTCCGTTCTGGGACGTCCCGCGGAGTGTCGGCACCGCCGTCGCGTGGAATCCGAGCATCGCCGGCGGCGCCAAGATCGAGGAGACGCAACTCGTCAATGCCGACGGGTTCGAGCTCCTGACCCGGACTGACGGATGGCCGATGGCCGATGCGGCCGGCGGCACCACGCAACGTAGTCGAGTGAAAGTGATCGCATGAACCCATCAAGGGCGTCTGAGATGATTCGAGGCAAAGGAAGTCCCAGAGGAACAGCTGCCGTCGAGAACCACGTGGGAACGCTTGAAGCTGCGCCGCGTGTCAGCGAAGCGAGGTTCCCTGATGGCGCTCATCTTCGTATCGAGATACCGAGCGTAGAGGGACCCGAGGCGCTCGGGGCGGTCGTCGACGAGGCCCGCTCCCGTGGAGTGCCGATTCACAGAACATCACAGGGGAGCGGCGCCATGCTGCTCTCGCAGTCCGAACTATCTGCTATGGCTCGAATCGGTGCGGACGAGGGACTTGAGGTTTGCCTCTTCGTCGGTCCCCGCGAGGAGTTCGGCATCGGAGGCTCGGTACGCAGTCCAGAGGGATTACTCCTCTCCGGTCGCCTGCGCGGCCTTGACCAGCTGCGCTATGCCATCGAAGACATCTTGCGCGCTGTTGATACTGGTATCCGAAGCTTCCTGATCGCTGACACTGGCTTGATGGAGATCCTGGCGGCAATGGTCGCCGCCGGAGAGCTACCTAGCACCATCATCTGGAAGATCTCCGCCGTTCTGGCACCATCGAACCCGGTCTCGTTTCGCCAGCTAACCAATCTGGGCGGGACGACCATCAACGTCCCGAGCGATATCAGCCTCGCAGAGCTGACCGAGATGCGCACATACAGTGATGCTCCGATCGACCTTTACATCGAAGCTCCGGACTCCCTCGGTGGGATGGTCCGTGGGCATGAGATCGCCGAGATCGCGGCGGTCGCAGCGCCGATGTATGCGAAGTTCGGACTGCGCAATGCTCGGGCGGTCTACCCGGCCGGCGGGCAGGTACTCGGCGATGTCGTGGCCAACGTGCGGGAGAAAGTGCGACGAGCCTCGCTCTCGCTCGAGTGGCTGAAGCGATCCCCCTTGGAGTTGGTGATCTCCGAGCAGGGAGCCAAGGGGATCGGAGTCCCCGACGTATGAGCTTGCGCAGCGACCGGTGGGTTCGGGGCGACAACGAGGTCGCCCTTGACAGCCGCGTCGCGATGCGGATGGGTGGCGCCCAGGTAGACGCCTCTGGGGGCCGGCCGGTCATCGCCTTGGCTAACTCCTCGAGCGACCTGAACCCCTGCAACCAGCCGCTGGACGCCCTGATAGGGCCCCTCCGAGCGGGAATACAGGCGGCCGGCGGGATCGCGGTCGAGTTCCCGGTGATGTCTCTCGGCGAGGATCTGATGAAGCCGTCCTCGATGCTCTATCGGAACCTGCTTGCTATGGAGGTGGAGGAGTCCATCCGCAGTCAGCCGATCGACGCAGTGGTTGTCCTGGCTGCCTGCGACAAATCTATACCGGGCGCCCTCATGGGTGCTTTCAGTACGAACCTGCCTTGCCTGCTGGCGGTCTCCGGCCCGCGCCCAGTCGCCATGTTTGAGGGTCGTCGTATCGGGACAGGTACCGACCTGTGGCGCATGTGGGATGAGCGCCGGCGCGGTGACGTCTCAGATGAGCGCTGGGCCCAGTTCGAAGAGAAGCTCAGCCTTGGCAAGGGGACTTGCAACACGATGGGGACGGCGTCGTCGATGGGTGCCATCGCTGAGGCCATCGGACTCTCCTGGCCGGGCTCAACCTCTATCCCCGCGGGGGACCCGAGGCACCTCGATGTTGCGCGCCATGTCGGCGTCCGAATCGTCGAGCTCGTCGCCGAGGGCCTTTCGGCAAGTGAGCAGGTGACCCAGGACGCCATCGCCAACGCACTCACCGTGCTCTGCGCCGTGGGCGGTTCGACCAATGCGGTGATCCACCTGACAGCCATGGCCCGGCGCCTAGGTCACCGTCTCGACCTCGACTCCGTCGACGAGACCGGACGGCGCGTGCCTGTGCTTGTCGATGTCGAACCCTCGGGGGCGGCGCTGATGGAAGATCTCGACGCTTGTGGAGGTGTCCCCACGGTGATGCGAGCGTTGGGCGCGCTTCTCAATCCCTCCGTGCTCCTCGCAGACGGACGGACGACGGGAACGGTTCAGGGTTTAGCGCCAGCGCCTGCCGGTGTCATCCACCAGCTGAGTGATCCCGTCGACGCCGGTGGAACGTTCCGGGTCGTGCGGGGCAACATCGCACCCGACGGCGCCCTGATCAAGCGCTCCGCTGCCTCGCCGTCGCTTCTCTCGCACCGGGGCCCGGCGTTCGTGATGCACAGCGCCGATGAGGTTGCCAGGCGCACCGGTCCGGACTCGACTGCCTCGCCCGACTCCGTGCTCCTCCTCAGCGGCGCCGGCCCAATCGGCGGCCCTGGTATGCCCGAGTGGGGAATGATCCCCATCCCTGAGCCGCTGCTGGACAGTGGCGTGACTGACATGGTGCGAATTACCGACGCCCGCATGAGTGGCACTAGCTACGGGACTGTCTTTCTCCACGTCGCTCCCGAAGAAGCGGCGGGAGGCGCCATCGGCTTGGTCGAGGATGGAGACCTGATCGTGGTCGACGCCGACGCTGGAGTCATCTCGGTCGAGGTTGCGGACCACGAGTTCGAGCGACGTCGAGCCTCGAAGGCGACGACGGCCTCGTCGTCGCGGGGCTACCTGGGTCTCTACCGCCAACACGTGACCCAGGCACCGGAGGGGTGCGACTTCGATTTCCTGCTTCCTGAGGCAGGACAGCCGCCGCACCTTGACGAGCCAGTGGTAGGCCGATCTTGACGATCACCAGCACTAGGGGAGCCGAGCGCCGAAGTTGTGCCACCGTTGAGCCGGGGAGCTACATCTTAAAGGCGACCAGAGGGAACGAGATTGCAACCGCAGTCCTAGCACCCCGGCTGACAGGCGCACTCCACTTGGAGCGCTTCTTGAGTGCCCGGTCAAGGAGCGATAGCGGTGGCTGATATCAGCCTCGCTGGCGTGACGAAAGTGTTCGGGGAGAACACCGTCGTCGACGACCTTACCCTGGAGATAGCCGACGGCGAGTTCATGGCGCTGGTCGGGCCGTCGGGCTGCGGCAAGACGACCGCTTTGCGGATGGTAGCTGGCCTCGAGGAGGTTTCCTCGGGAACTCTCTCGATCGGCGGCAAGGTGGTGAACAATGTTCTGCCTAAGGACCGCGACATCGCGATGGTATTCCAAAACTACGCCCTCTATCCGCACATGTCGGTGGCGCAGAACGTAGGCTTCGCCCTCAAGATCCGTGGGGTTCCGAAGGCGGAGATAGCCATCCGCGTGAGCGAAGCAGCGGGCATTCTGCAGCTCACCAAGTATCTCGACCGGCTCCCCAAGGCGCTCTCCGGCGGTCAGCGTCAGCGGGTGGCGATGGGCCGGGCTATCGTGCGCAGCCCCCAAGCCTTCTTGATGGACGAGCCGCTGTCAAACCTTGACGCCCAACTGCGCGTGGAGATGCGACTTGAGATCGCCCGCATCCAGAGGATGCTGGGAGTGGCAACGGTCTACGTCACTCACGACCAGGTAGAGGCAATGACGATGGGCGATCGCGTCGCCGTGATGCGGGCCGGAAAGCTCCAGCAGGTCGGCACGCCTCAAGAGGTCTACGACCGCCCGGCGAGCGAGTTCGTCGCCGGATTCATGGGATCGCCACCAATGAACCTGCTTCAGACGAAACTTGTCCGCAAGGGCGACGGAGTGGCAATCACGCTCGGCGAGCAGCTGATAGAGCTCCCTGCCTCCTACGCGACCTCGCACGACCTGGCCTTCAAAGAGCACAGGGATGTAGTGCTCGGCATACGGCCCGAAGACATCGAGGTCCTCGCTAATGCTTCTGTCAGTGACGGGCTCATGACCAAGGTCGAGCGCGTCGAGGCGCTCGGCTCCGAAACCCTGGTCCACCTTTCGATTCCCGAGTCCCCGGATGGACGCGCCACACCCGATGACCATGACAACCTGCTAGCCAGGCCGACCCGCCTCGTAGCTCGGCTTGGTGCTCGCACGCCTGTGAGCACGAGCGGGATGTTGGTCGTAAGGCTCTCGCCGGATCGTCTCCACTTCTTCGACGCTGAGACCGGCCTCAACGTCCGACTCGGGGGCACGGCATGACAATCACCGTCCCGGACTCGTTCGACCGCCAGGTGTTAACGACAGATCTCGACCACGTCGAGGCGGTCTGTTGGGATCAGGTGCGGAAGTGCCTTTGGGCAGGAGGCGAGGCCGGGCAGATCTATAAGATCCTGCTCGACGGCGCCGTCTCGGTCGAGGTCGAGATATCGGGCGGGGTTTTGCTTGGGATCGCCATCGACGTCGCCGGCGATCTATTCATCTGCGACCCCGGAAACCATTGCGTCTGGCAGCTGTCTGAGGGTAGTCGGCCGAAGCAGTTTGGCGATGACATCGACTACCCAAACTATCCGGCCTTCGGTCCCGACGGGCGCCTCTTTGTCTCCGACTCCGGTTCATTCTCCGTGCCCTCCGGTCGAGTCCTGGCTGTCGATCCTGCCGGGTCGACGGCCGAGGTTACGGACAGACGTGTCGCCTACGCCAACGGCCTCGCGGTCGACGGTGAGCGGCTGTGGGTCGTCGAGTCAGGAGCGCCGGGAGTAAGTGCGATGCCCGTCGGCGGTGGCCCGCTCGAGATGGTGGTCGAGATGGAACGCTGCGTGCCTGACGGCCTCGCCCTCGACGGCGACGGCGGTCTGCTCATCTCCTGCTACCAGCCCAATCAGCTATGGCGCTGGAGCGAGACCGACGCGCTTGAACTCGTACTCGACGACTGGTCAGGCGAATCGATCCTGTCGCCGACCAACGTCGCTTTCTGCGGCGAGCAGTTCGAGCGTCTGGCACTTGCTTCACTATGCGGTCACGACCTGGTGACGATCCGCTGGCCGCATGCCGGGGCGCCCGTCCAATACCCGTTCAGAATGGGAGACTGACGGTGCCTTCCGTGGTCAGCACCAACCCTTCCACCGGCGAGCAGCGCTCGCTGGATGTAGCGGAGACGACCCCAGTCGAAGTCGCCGAAGCGACATCCCGTGCTGCTAGCGCCGCGTCAGAGTTTGCTGCCCGGCCGCTCAGCTGGCGTGCCGGAATGCTGAGGGGCATGGCGGACGCGCTCGACGCTGACACCGAAACGATCGTAGCGCTTGCTGACGAGGAGACGGCCCTCGGGATCCCCCGCCTTAGGGGTGAACTCCGCCGCACGACATTCCAACTTCGCTTCTTCGCGGATGTCGTCGAGGACGGCTTGTTCCTTGACGTATCAATCGACCATGCCAAGGATTCACCGATGGGGCTGCTTCCCGACCTGCGGCGCATGCGCGTTCCCCTCGGGCCGGTCGGCGTCTTTGGTAGTTCTAACTTCCCTCTCGCCTTTTCAGTCCCCGGCGGAGACACGGCGTCGGCGTTGGCAGCGGGGTGCACCGTCGTCATCAAGGCACATCCGGCGCACCCCGCGACCAGTATGGCGGCCTTCGCTGCTCTCACCCGTGCAGCAGACGCGTCCGGAGCGCCCGGAGGGACGCTCGGCCTGCTCCATGGCTTCGAGGCGGGCATAGCCTTAGTGGACGCGGCAGAGATCGCCGCTGTCGGGTTCACGGGCTCGGTCAGCGCCGGACGGATCCTCCTCAAGCAAGCAAACAGCCGCCCGACACCGATCCCCTTCTACGGTGAGCTCGGGGCTGCCAATCCCTTGGTGGTGACGCCGGCCGCAGCAGCGGAGCGCCCAGCTGAGATCGCCGTTGGTGCCGCCCAATCCATGACCCTCGGCGCAGGCCAATTCTGCACGAAGCCGGGTCTCCTCTTCGTCCCTACCGGTGTCGACGGCGACTCGCTGGTAGACGCACTCGTCGAAGCAGTCTCCGCCCTCGGTTCGTTCACGATGCTCACATCGGGCATCGCCGATCACTTTCGAACGACTGTATCGGCGATCGAGGCGGTCCGCGGCGTGCGGCCGCTCGTTCGGGGCAGCACCGCGGGTCCGGGGCGGGTCACAGCCGCTCTGTATGAGGTCAGAGCCAACCGGTTCGGCCAGTCTGGAGTCACACCGCTACGCGAAGAGTGCTTCGGGCCGCTCGCCTTAGTCATACGCTACGGATCGGCCGATGAACTCGCCTCTGCGCTCGAGGCCGCCGAGCCGGCGCTTACCCTCAGCGTCTTTGTCGCCGCTAACGATCCAGACGCCGCCTGGCTACTGCGGACCTCCATGCACCGAGCGGGCCGAGTGACGATGAACTCTTATCCGACGGGTGTCAGCGTCAGCTGGTCGATGCAGCACGGTGGGCCGTGGCCGTCGACCACGGCGCCGGGCGCGACATCGGTCGGCGCCCGCGCAATTGAGAGATGGCTGCGCCCTGTCGCCCTCCAATCAGTGCCCAATGCCTTCCTCCCAGACGAACTCAAGGACGCGAACCCGCTAGGCATCCCTCGCCGGATCGACGGGGTCCTCCAGACCTCACAGGGGAAGCGCGAAGAACACGAACGCGTCAAACCCCGTGCCGGGATGGTCGTGAGTCACGATCTGCCATCGCGTAGCGACGTGCTATCCCCCGATAACCAATGCTCGGGCATTCGCCCCACCCTCTGATTCTCGTATCGCCAATGACAACCCGGTAAAGGAGCACACATGAGACATCCAACGTTCAAACGCTCACACACCCATAACCAGGCACAAGTAGAACAGAGCCGAAAAAGAACTATCGGCCGTCCCGGCGCCGTGATCGCTACAGCCGTGGCAGTGGTCGGCTTGGCGTCCTGCTCAGGCTCAACCGGCAGCCAATCCCAAGGATCGGCACCAACCAATGTGAAGCTCACTCTCTGGCAGAACCTCGGCAACGGGAACCAGGCAACCGTCGTTCCGATCCTGATCAAAGCGTTCGAAAAGGCAAATCCAACTATAACCATCACCAATGTTGCACAACCCCGTTCGAACTACTTCGCCTTACTGCAAGCTGCCGCTGTCTCGAAGACTGGGCCTGATCTTGTCAACATGTGGACCGGGCTCTTCACGATGCAGTATCGCTCATACCTCACAAACCTGAAGTCGTGGGTGCCCGCCCAGGACCTGCAGCGGATGGGAGGAACGCAGTGGAGCTCGGTTGGATTCAACAAGCCCACCGCTCCCTATGTCATTCCGCTCCAGCAGCAGTTTTACGTCGGCTTCTACAATAAGAGCCTTTTCGCCAAGGCCGGCATCAGCTCAGTGCCCACCGACTGGGCACAGCTATTCACCGACTGTGCGAAGCTCAAGGCCATCCATACCACCTGTATAGAGGAAGGTACACAGAATCTTACCGGCGAATTCTACCCATGGTATAACCTCAGCTACCTTATGGCCGGCGCGCTAACTCCGAGCCAGTGGGAGGGACTCTATAACGGCCAGATCAAATGGTCGAGCCCGGTCATTGAGACTCAACTCACCCAGTGGCACCAGTTGTATACCGACGGATACATGAATTCGGATGCACTCACTGCGACGAACGTGCAGTCCGCCTTCACGAAAGGTCAAGCAGCGATCATCATCAAGGGCAACTGGGACACGGCTCCATTCACAAAGGCATTAGGCAGCAATGTCGGCGTTTTCATCCCTCCCTACTCAACCTCGCCAACCCATAAGATCGTGGAGTTCGCCGGCAACGGATTCGCAATGACCTCGTATTCTCCCCACAAGGCAGCAGCAGCAAAATTTCTCCAGTTCATGACGACCGAACAAGCGGGGACAATAATCGCCAATGCCGGACTTGTCCCCGCCGTCACCGGAGTAGGTACCACCAACCCGCTCGCGAAAACGATGCTGACGCTCGCGTCTTCGCCTCAGTATACGGTCTACCCGATGTTGGACAACATCCTTGCACCAGGCCTCGTTACCGCTGGCAGCACCGTCTTTCCCGACATGCTCAAGGGCGGCATCAGCGTACCTGGCGCCGCCAAGAGCCTTGAGCAGGCATGGCAGCAGCTTCCTCCCTCAGAGCGCGGCACTAGCTGGGCGACTTACCAGGTACCGGCGGGGTAGCTTTTGACTAGGCGCCGACAACCACCAGAGACGATAATGTCATGAGGACAGACTCGACACTCCCGCCTACAAAGGCGGGAGTGCTCCGCCGCACGGCCGTTGCTCGGCGCCGGGGAGGCCTCTACCAAGACCGCGAACGAGCCGGTCGGGTTCTCGTCCTGCCTGCTGTCACGATTGTCACCCTCTTGCTGCTCGTGCCGATCGGTGAGGCCATCTACTACAGCATGACAAACTGGAACGGTATCACCTCGAAGTGGGTCGGGCCTGCAACGTATCGCGCAGAGTTCCAGAACCCCATATTCTGGCGCGTACTGGAAAACAATGCCATCCTCCTCCTCGCCGTGCCAGTGACCATGATCTGTGGAGTGACACTTGCCGCCCTATTGAACGAGCGAGTGTGGGGTTGGCGCGTCTTCCGGGCAGCAATAATTATTCCGACATCCGTGTCGTGGGTGGTGCTCGGCCTAATCGGGGTCCAAGCCTTCGCGCGGCACGGTCTGATCAACCATGTCCTTGGAGGGGTTGGCCTCGGCGTTCTGGAACGAAACTGGCTTGGAAGTCCGTATACAGCGCTCGGCGCCATTGGAATCACATTTGTGTACTCACTCGTCGGTGTAAATACTCTGGTGTTCGTGACGGGGATGGCCACGATCGATTCGGCGATCTATGAGGCAGGAAAACTCGACGGCACGGGATGGTGGAAAAGCTACAGACACCTGACGATTCCACTGCTGCGAAGATACTTTATCTTCACGTTCGTCATAACGTCCATTAGCGCCTTCTCTGCTCTATTTAGCCTAATATACACGATGACAGGTGGCGGCCCAAATTACGGAACAACGACAATCGAGTTCTTCATCTATCAGCAGGCGTTCGGTACGGGGGCGTTCGGCATCGGTGCCCTCCTTGGTATCGTACTATTTGTCATGCTCGCCGGAGTGAGCGCAGTGCAATTCATCGTGCTCCGCGGCGAGAACTAGCGTGGACAACCCGACGTCTGTTGTAAGGCGCCGCCAATCGAAAAACGCTCGGCTCCAAACCCGATCGTTGCGTGTCTCACCGAGTCGAATCGTGATCTGGGTCGCTCTGGCACTCGTGTCGGCAGCGCTCATGTACCCATTCTACTTTATGGCTACGACCGCCTTTCGATCTGAGGCGCAATATGAGTCCGGACATGGCTTCTCCCTACGCAGCTGGGCGCGGCTATTCTCGTCCGTGCCGGTCGGGCAGGAGATGGCTAATTCACTACTTATCTGCATCGTAGCGATCCTGATCATACTTGTAGTCGCTAGCTGTGCGGGTTTTGCCTTTGCGAAGACGAAATTCAAGGGACGCACCGTAGCACTCCTTGGGATCTTCGGTGCGATGATGATTCCCGTACAGTCCGTCATCATTGCCGAATATGTAAACCTCGCGCGGTTTCATCTGATCAATAGCTATCCGGGAGCGATCTTGGTGTATGTCGCCGTGGGTACTCCATTCGCGACGTTTCTAATGACGACCTATTTCCGAGGTATTCCTGATGAACTCATCGACTCGGGGCGCTCTGATGGCCTCACCTACAATGGTTGCTTCTGGCGCATCGCGCTGCCCCTCGCCAAACCAGCATTCGCTACTGTCATAGTGCTCCAGTTCATCCCCATATGGAATGACCTCTTGATCGGCCTGCTCTTTCTCCAAGAGCCGGGCGTGCGGACTTTCACCGTTGGCCTTGGAGTCCTCGCGTCGTCTCGAGTTGTGGACGTGCCGAGCCTGATGGCAGGGGCACTATTGAGCACCATACCGGCCGCCTTCGTGTACGTTGCATTTCAGCGTTACCTGGTCCGTGGGCTAACCCTGGGCTCTGCGCGCTAAGTGGACGCGGTTGCCACTAGACCTGATTCGACCGGACGGCATTGCCTGGCTCGGGCGCCTCGATAGGTCGGCGACTTGCAGGCCAAGGATCTTGTACAACAATAGAGAGAAACTAAGGAGCGTTACAGATGGCGATATATTTGAGGGCCGAACAGGGCGCTTACGCGAGCCGGGTCCTCGTCGCGGGCGACCCAGGGCGGATTTCACGCTTAGCGGGAATGCTTAGCGCCGCCAGGCTTGTGACGGAGCATCGGGGACTGGTCGGCTACACGGGCACATATCGAGGCGTCGACGTTAGCCTCCAGGCGGTCGGAATGGGCTGTCCGAGCATGGCGATGATCGGACAAGAGCTTATCGAATACGGTGTCCGCCAGATGGTTCGAATCGGAACCTGCAGCTCGTTCGCCACCTCCGTTCGAAACGGGCACCTCGTCGTCGTGACCGGTTCTGCCGCGGGCGACGGCACTACTCGGAGTCTCGCCGGAACAAGCCCTGTCGCCGCCGTACCGGACTTCGAACTCACGTCGGCGCTTGTTCGTGCCGCCCAACAATCGCCGTCGGCTCTCCACGTTGGACCGGTCGTCACAGTTGATGTTGAACCGCATTTGTCGGCTACGTCCACTGGCGATTGGCGAAAGCAAGGACTTCTCGCTGTCGAGATGGAGTCGGCCGCGATGTTTAGTCTTGCTCTTCGCGCCAGCAGTGCCTCCGAACACGTCAGAGCCGCATGCATCCTCACCGTCAGTGATGGCCTCGATGGCCACCCAGACGGCCCTCAGGAGTACCTATCCGACGGCGACCTTGAGGTCGCAACCGACGTTATGCACACCGTTGCCCTAGAGGCGATAGTCAGCGGCTCGCTGACCGTCGAAACTAGTGTGAGCGACCGTCGGAGTCTGAAGGATAGCCAATCAACGGATTTCGAGGTTGCACCATAGTCAGCGAGGGTTGGCGTGGTAGTGCTGAAGGCTATTCCCCGGGTTGTCTCCGTAGCGTGGACCGCCCAGTGGTGATCGGGTAGGGGCTGCGTGGTGTGGCCTTTGAAGGAGGTCACCATGATGTCGAAGCTGTCGACCGGGCAGCGGCAGGTGCAGGCAGCGTCGCGGATCGCCGAAGCTCAGCAGGTTTTGGCGGCCGAGGTCGCGAAACTGACCACCGGGGACGACTGGCGGAGGTTCTTGGATTTTCAGGCGAAGTTACACGCTTACAGTCCGAACAACGTGATGCTTGTCGTCGCCCAGCACGCCAAAGCCTTCGCGGACGGACTGGTCCCTGCCAAGCAGCCCAGTCACCTGGCCGGTTTCAACACCTGGAGAGCACTCGGACGGAGCGTCGACAAGGGCCAGCACGGCTACGCGATCCTGGCACCGTGCCGCTACGACCGCCGTATCGCGGCGGACTCATCCGGCCAGGGTCGCCCACTTGCTATGGGCGAATTACCAGCGCCGCACGAGCAGGTGGAAAGCCGCAAGGTGCTGGCCGGGTTCCGGGTTGAGCACGTCTTCGACGTCTCGCAAACCTCCGGTGTGGCCCTGCCTGAACCGCCCCGTCCGGTCCTGCTTGTCGGCGAGGCGCCCGTCGGGCTCGGGGCGGCGGTGTTAGCGATTATCGAGGGCCGAGGCTTTCGGGTCGACGCTGTCGCCGACGCCTCGGCGCTACAAGGAGCGAACGGGCAGACGAACTGGGGTTTGAGGACGGTGCTGATCCGCTCGGACATGGATGACGCCGCCATGGTGAAGACGCTGATTCATGAGGCGGCGCACTGTCTTTTACACGAAGGGCCGCCAGGCCAGGATCTGCCAAGGCCGATCAAGGAGGTCGAGGCCGAGTCGGTTGCTTACGTAGTCGCCTCGGTGCACGGCATGCCTACCGACGGATACAGTTTCCCGTATGTGGCCGCCTGGGCCGGCGAGAACGCTGGCAAAGCGGTCGCCGCCACCCAGGCCCGTGTGACCGGCGCGGCACGCCGGATCATTGAGGCCAGTCCCGCTTCCCACTTCGGCGGCGGACGGCCGCCGGGTGTCGAAGCCGCAGTGGCAGTTGCGCAGGGCCGCCGGGAGGGGTTGCGTGCAGGGCTTGGCGCATCAGCGGAGGTCTCCGTGGCGTTTGAGCCAGCCGGCGAAGCGGGTGTGGGACTGTGATCATTGACGCTCTCGCCGTAGCCTTTACTGCTGACGCCTACGTCTCCAACTCCGGCGAAGCACCTTCGGCTTGCTCATCGGCGTCCCAGCAGAGGGACGCGGTCTCAAATCGAGTTTCCCCGCCGTCGCCCTTCAATTTGTTCCGCTATAAGACGGTGCTGACGGCCTCTACCGATAGGGATGAGTCGTTTGCCGCGAACCCGGGTTCATTCAGAGCGAAACCTGAGGGTCGGCGGACCTCGCGGAGCCGGCCAGCGGTCACACCAGCCACATCCTCCAAGATGCGTTGGGAGGGATTCGACCGGGCGAGTAAGCCGGTGCTCGATTCTGTCATCAACTCCCAACGCAACTCCAGTGCCGGCGCCGTTATTGTCACCTCGGTACGCACCGTGTGCGTCAACACCGACACAAACGCTAGGGAGCGCGTATGGGACGGGCCCGGACCGGAGCCGGCGTGACAGACCGCCGCCCGTCCGCGGGGACTGATGTTGCTATCGGCGCCCTTCTCGGCGTCGCGGGTGTCGCCGGGGTCCTCTACGCCGGCGCGGCTGGCTCCGCGTGGCTGGCCGGGCATCGCGTTCCTCGCGGTGGGCTTCTTGACAGTCTCGCAGCGTTCGTTCATCTCCGGGACCCGTCTGCGGCTTGGGGTGCCCCGGTCGGCCCGGCCGTCTTGTATTGGACAATCACTGCGCTCGCGTTCATCGTTGCGGTTGGTCTGGCTTGGGGTGGCTTGTGGTTGTGGAGGTCTGCTGGGACGCAGGCCCGTTCGGGTGACCCGTCGCATGCCGACGGCCTCGCGACGAAAGGGGAAGTGAGACGCACTGCGGGATCGAAGGCGCTACTGGCGCGTTCCGCGACGCTGCGTCCGTCGATAAGGCGACCTCGACCGGGTGATGTCGGCTACCGGCTCGGCATGGCCCGGAGGATCGGGTGCTGGGCGTCGGTGGAGGACTCGGTCCTGATTCTCGGGCCGCCCCGCTCGGGGAAGGGCATGAACCTTGTCATCCCGATGATCCTCGACGCGCCCGGCGCGGTGGTGACGACCTCGACGAGGCCCGACAACCTGGCGGTCACCCTCGCTGCTAGGGCCGGCCGAGGTCCTGTGATGGTCTTCGATCCTGAGGGCCTCGCCCGCACGCCGGGTGCGGCCCGGTTGCGCTGGTCGCTCGTGCGGGGCTGCGAGGCACCGCAGACGGCGATGATCCGCGCCGAGGCCCTCGTCTCGGAGGGCGCCAAGTCCGGGGTGGAGAACGCCAGCTTTTGGCGGACCCAGGCGCTGTCGGTCACCCGCTGCATGCTGCACGCGGCGGCTCTCGACGGCCGGCCACCGGCCGACCTATACCGCTGGTCTCATGCCGCTGGAGCGGCGAAGGAGGCGACGGCTATCCTCGCCGGCCACCCGGCGGCGACGCCGGGGTGGGATCGGGCGCTCGACGCGGTCATCTCCGCCGACCAGCGAACCCGGGACTCCACGTGGGCGATGGTCGCCAACACTTTCGCGCCTCTCGCGGATCCGGCGGTACTCGCCGCGGTCACCCCCGAGTACGGCGCCGAGTTCGACCCGTTGGCGTTCCTGGCGATGCGCGGCAGCGTCTTTCTGCTCGGCACCGCGACCGGAGCCTCGGCGACAGCGTCGCTGGTGGCAGCGCTGATCGAGGATTTGATCGACGCCGCCCGCCGCCTCGCCGCCTGTTCCCCCGGTCAGCGGCTCGACCCGCCGCTGGCGTTGATACTCGACGAGGCCGCTAACTACCCGCTTCCGTCGCTGCCGGCACTGATGTCGGAGGGCGGGGGGTCGGGGATCACCACCGTGGCGGTTCTCCAGTCACTGGCCCAGGCCAGGGACCGGTGGGGGCGCGAAGCGGGAGGGGCGATCTGGGATTCGGCCATCGCCAAGGTGATCCTCGGCGGCTCGGCCAACGCGGACGACCTGGGCGACATGTCACGGCTGATCGGTAACCGTGAGTTCACCGAATGGTCCGAGACGCGCAACGGCGGGACCGCCGGCCGGTCGATGTCGTCGGTGACCCGGCACCGGCCGATCCTGGAGCCGTCCGAGCTGCGCCGCCTTCCGATCGGCACCGGGCTGCTGCTGTTGCGTTCCGCGCCGCCGATCATGATCCGTTTGCAGCCGTGGACCGCACGGGGCGACGCCGTCGTATTGACCGCAGGCCGCGAAGCCTGGGAGCGCCAGACGCTCGCTGGGGGCGACCCTGCCGATATCGAGGCCGCCGAGATGACCCGCGATGCGTGACCCCCGACCCGGTGTCGTCTGGTCGCGTCGGCGGGTTCGCCGGCGGGCCGACTACGCCGCCTGGATGGGCAGCCCGGCGTGGCGGACAAGACGGCGACAGTGGCTGGACGACTGGATGGCCGCACATGGGGTCGAGCCTGCCTGCGCGGTGTGTGGTGAACCATGGAGTCTGCGCAGCGGCGACCTGCACCATCGCAGCTACGATCGCCTCGGCTCCGAAACCGGCAGGGACCTGATCCCCCTCGACCGGGCCTGCCACACCCGACTCCACTGGGTCATGGACGCCAACCCGGCGTGGCTTCGCGTCGGTAGGCCGCAGGCGACCGACGTGATCGTCGCCCGTCTGCGTCAAGCGATCCGGGAGAGCAGATGACCGGAAAGGACGAGACGAAGGGCGGCGATAACCGGTTTGCCGAGCTGTGCAAGCTCGCCGGGTATGGCGTCGATGCTGGCGCTTTCGACAGCGCGGAGTTCGCGGATGTTGCTGCCCCGACGCACTGGCCGTCGCTGCCCTCATCGGACGCCGCGGGGGACTGGGCGGAACTGCGGGCGTGGGTCGAGCGCCTCCAGGGACGGTTCGCCCATCTCGACCATCACGTGATCCCACGATGCTGGTGGCGTCACAACGACCACGTCGAAGCGCTCGTAGCCCTGCGAGACCACGAGCAGTCCAGCTTCGCCCCGAACGCGCCGGCCAGCGCCCCGCTCGACTGGTTCCGGGCGTTACGAGACGTCGCCGCGCTGCTCAAGTCGTGGACAGCCGACCTGGGTTGCGGCGCCGCCCACACCGACCCGCCTCCACCGTTGCGAGCGCCTGGCAGCGGCGAGTGGGACCGCTTCGTGGCAGCCGACGTCGCCCGGCGGGCCGGATCCGAGATCGACCAGGCCGTCCAATAGCGTGGACCTTCCGCCGGCGACCGTATAGAGGTCGCAGGTAGCGGCCTCCATCGAGGAGGTCACTATGAGCTTCAAGACCACGTGGGAGACGGTCGAAGCGTGCAGGAGCACCGCCTCCCAACACGAGTCCACGAGCCGTATAGGGGAGCGGGTTCGCTACCCCCGCCGGGTTGACATCTTCCACAGCTTCGATCGCTGGAGGGCTGGACGCACCATCACCGGGCAGCGCGTTACGTGGCCGCGTAGACGGCGCGAGGGGGGCCTCCCCGAAGCCAGTGGGCTGGTCCTTGCCGCCGACTTCGATCGCCACGCCTCGTCAAGGGAGAGCGCGGACTGATGGGTCGCATCGCATCGCATCACCAGATCGAATGGGTCGCCGCCGGGCTGCGCCGCGCCGCAGCCGAGATCGGCGTCGCCCTTCCCGTCGACTACAGCCAGGCTGTCGCGTCCGACGGCCTAGCCCGCAGCCCGCAACTGGGAGTTACACGTCTCGGTGCTGGGGCGGTCTTTCACACCCGACCGCAAGACGGTCGGGCGCTGGTCATCGTGATCGGCTACGCCGACCGTCGAGGCCAGTGGTATCGCGACGGTCGACGCCACACCACTACTGCGAACCCTGAACGCGGCACGACGGACGTCGAGGAGGTGGCGTTGTGAACCAGGTGCAGCGGGCCACACCGCCACTGCTCACTGTTGTCACCTGGCCCGACAGTGTCATCGAAGCACGAGGGCATCGGCCCGGATCGCCCTACGTCGAAGCCGTCTGGCTCGGAGTGCTCGGCCCGTCCGCAACCTGGGCATGGCAGCGTCTCGCTCGAATCGCCGCTAGCCGTCCCGGGGCCGCCATTGACAGCGCCGATCTCGCGATCAGTGTCGGGCTCGGGGAGCGCCTCGGGCCGAACGCGGCGATATCGCGCACCCTCGGCCGCCTCGTCGTGTTCGGCGCAGCGCAGCGCAGCGCTGACGTCATCGCGGTACGGGTGGCGTTACCGGACCTTCCGGCCCGGTGCGTCGCCCGGCTGTCCGCCTCAGCCCGCCTCGCGCACGAGCATCTCGGCCGGAGCAACCTGCCCGCTCGGCCGGCGACGACGCTAACGCCAACGGTGGAGCAGCCGGCCACGGCCTTGAGTGTGTCACTGTGACCGGGTTCTCGGCGATCGACGACGCCCTCCGACGCCACCGCCTCGCCGATGTGGCGAGACGGACCGGCATCCCTCTGAGCTCCGACGCTGGCTCGGTAACAGTGCGCTGCCCGCTGCCATCCCACGGCCACCCCGACCGCACCCCGTCGATGCGCCTGTATCTCGACGACAGCCGCTACTACTGCTTCGGGTGCTCAGCCAAAGGCGACGTCATCCAATGGGTTCGAGAAACCGAGGGTGTCGGGGTCGCGGCCGCGATCAGGGTTCTCGGCTCGAATGCGTCGCTCACCAACGCGTGGGCTGGCGTAACCAGCGGCGCAGGCGCGAGGCGCTCCACGCCGCAGGTCAGCGGGGCCTCCGGACCTTCGCTGATGACCGGACGACCCGAGGCGCCCGACTTGTATCGCACGCCGCGAGAGCGGGTCCTTGCCGCCCTCGCCGCCGCCTGGGTTTACTACACCCGTCCGCCGCTGCACGCGCCCGCCAGCGCCTACCTCGCACGCAGGAGCATCGACGTGGCGGTACTCGAGGCGCACACCGGCCGCCCCGAAACCGGTCACACCCCAGCGAAGGCCGACGGGCTCGTCGCGGCACTTCGCGACGACGGGTTCAGCCTCGACGAGTTGGTAGACGCCGGGCTCGCTCACCGATACGCCGGCAGCGAGCAGGCCAGCGACTTCTACCGCCAGCGGATCCTCATCCCCATCCGAGACGACCGCCAGCGCGTCGTCGGCATAATCGGCCGCAACATCGGCGACCAGCAGCGCTGGACGAAATACAACAACCCGCCCCGCACCGCCATCTACGACAAGTCCGCCAACCTCTACCAGCCCCTCGTCGCACCCGCAGACCCCCGCGGAGCGGTCATAGTCGTCGAAGGCACCCTCGACGCAATGGCCATCGCCGTCGCAGCGATCCGCACCGGCCAGGCCGACCGATACTGTCCCGTGACCCAGTCCGGCCGAGAGCTCTCCGACGCCCAACAGGAGCAGATCCTCAGCATGCACCCAGGGGAGCTTGTCCTAGCATTCGACGGAGACACTGCTGGACGAGACGCCGCCAACCGTTACGTCGTGGAAGTCACGGGTCGCGGTCGTCGCGTTGCGGTGACGATCCTTCCCGATGACCATGATCCGGCTTCCTGGCTGGCTGACCGGGGTGACGTTGGCTTGCACGCCTGGGAGCGGTGTGCAATGGGGCGTTCGCCGCAGGCCGCGGCAGGCGCCGTGTCCAAGTATCTGGTCCAACCGAAGTACCTGTCCTTGGGTCGCCGACACGCCAGCATCGCGTTTCATCCGTGGAGTGTCGCTAGAGCGGCTTGGCGCCCTTGCTCCGACCTATCGGCGGGATCAGCGGCGGTCGTAAACGACGGGATCCCGCTATGAGGCCACTCGGCGCCTCAGTCCGATCGGATCGCTCGGCCGCTCCTGGCGACAGACGGACAGGGGGCCGAATAATGAGTAGCGACGAAGATGCAATGACGGCTCCACGTCGAGGCCGACGGCCGCTTTTGGATATCCGCGGAGCGGCAACTTACACCGGTTTGGGGGAGCGCTACATCCGGCGCCTGCGGGCGGATCGCAGTATCTCGTGCATCAGAATTGGCGGTCGGCTCCTCTTCGATCCCTACGACTTGGATGATTTGATCGAACGTCACCGCGAACCGGCGATCGTCGCCCAGTGATGAGGAGTTGAGATCCCACGAATGTAATCACCACTCTGTCCGAAGCGCGATGATCTAACTCATGGCCCGTCGCGACTATGGCAGCGTGCGCAAACTACCAAGCGGGCGGTGGCAAGCCCGCTATCGCAATGGTGGAGGGCGGATGGTCTCCGCCCCCGAGACCTTCACCACCAAAGGTGACGCAAGCTCGTGGCTGGCGCTGGCGCGAACGGACCAGGCACGCGGTCAGTTCATTGACCCGAAGGCCGGGCGAATCACGGTGGCCGCCTTCGCTGATCGCTTCCTGTCCGAGCGTGTCCTGGCAGAACGGACGGCGGAAACCTACCGCGGACTTCTTGACAGCCACATCCGTCCGGCTCTTGGGGACATCGAGATGGGCCAGCTTTCCCCGGGCACGGTCCGCTCGTGGCACGCACGACTTGCACGCAGTCACCCTTCGACGGCAGCAAAGGCGTACAGGTTGCTGCGGACGATCTGCAACACGGCAGTGCTCGACGAGGTGATCGCTCGCTCACCGTGTCGGGTCGAGGGTGCCGGCACAGAGCACGCCGAGGAACGGCCCACGGCAACCTTGCAGGAGATCGACGTCATCGTTGAAGCAATGCCAGTCCGCTTTCAGGCTCTGGTGCTAGTCGCAACATGGTGTCAGCTGCGCAAAGGCGAGCTATGCGGCCTGCGTCGCCGCGATGTCGACCCGATGAGGTCCAGCCTCACCGTCGCCCAAAATCTCCAGCAGCTCCGTGACGGGCGGCTCATATTCAAGGAACCTAAGTCCTTAGCTGGGCGACGCACAGTAGTGATCCCGTCTCAGCTGCTTCCGGTTCTGGTCGAGCACTTGGAGACTTTCACTGCAGCGGGAAGTGATTCGCTCGTGTTCACCGGCGAGCAGGGTGGGCCCGTCCGGCCCCATGTGCTGCAGAAGCATTGGGCTCGGGCTCGCCTAGCCGCGGGACGTCCCGACCTTCATATGCATGATCTCCGCCATACCGGAAATACGTGGGCGGCGGCCACCGGAGCGTCGACTCGTGAGTTGATGGCCCGCATGGGCCACAGCACTCCCGACGCCGCCCTCCGCTACCAGCACGCCACGGAAGACCGCGACCGCGTGCTCGCCGAGGCCCTTGCCGCTTTGACGAAGCCTGCGCCGGTCATTGCTATCGGCCGGGCGACGGGCGCTGGATCAGCCGGTCCCGTCTCAGTCCCGCCACGCTGAATCAGCCTGGCGCGCCGCACTAACTACTAACACAAGGGGCAGCGGGCGGTCCTAGCCGCCTTGATCCACCGCGTGCCACATGCTCTCACCGGGACCCTCGTTGCGAAGGTTCATCCGGCTTGCTGTCGCCATTGGTCGGCTAGCTGCCGGGTGCAAAGAGCCAAAAAGTTTGTCGCAGTGGCACGTTTGTGGCACGACCCATCGGCTTAGCCAATCACTGGCCAGCCGATATGCCCTCGCACCAGGGCTTTCTTCGAGAGCGAGCGACGGGAATCGAACCCGCGTTCTCAGCTTGGGAAGCTGATGTTCTGCCTCTGAACTACGCTCGCAAAAATAGACCGTTACAACTATAGACGAGTGGCGCGGATCGAGACCTGTGGCCCGGGTGCCCCCTCCCCATCGCGGCGTCCTTGCGTAGGATCACGCGTAGAACCGCCACCCCGCTGTTCTCCGCCCGGTCCATCAGCTCATTTGGATGGTCGCGGAACTCCCGGGCCTTGATCGTCTACTCGGGATCCGCCGGGGCAGGCAGCTCGGCTTGGGCGGGTGGTCCGTCGAGTTCCCGCACGGCCGGCTTTGCGCTGATTTCGGGATCGGGCGGTTTAGCCGTTTTGCGATTGTCGCTCTGCTGCAAGAGGGAAAGCAGCTCGACTGGGATCGGGAAGATAAGGGTCGAGCTTTTTCCGGTTGCCACCTCGGCGAGTGTCTGAAGGGTCCGCAACTGCATCGCCCCCGGGCTGGCCGCCATCTTGTCGGCGGCTTCGGAAAGCTCCTGGCTCGCCTGCAGCTCTCCGGTAGCGGCGATGATCTTGGCTCGGCGCTCGCGCTCCGCCTCCGCCTGGCGGGCCATGGCGCGAAGCAGCTCGGGTGGGAGCGTCACGTCGCGGATCTCGACCTGGCGTACCTCGACGCCCCACTCTGCGGTGCTACGCGCGATTGTCGAACGTAGCTCGGTGTTTACGTCCTCCCGGTGAGCGAGCAGGCTGTCCAGCTCGTAGCGGCCGATGATGGATCTCAGGCTCGTCATGGCGATCCGCTGGCTGGCGAAGCGGAAGTTGTCCACACCGATGATGGCTCGGATCGGATCGACCACCTGGAAGTACACGACAGCATCGACAGCGATCGTGACATTATCTTTCGTGATAACCGATTGCGAAGGGATGTCGACGACCTCGACGCGGAGATTGACGCGAACGATCTTGTTGATCCACGGGAGGCGGAACATGAAACCGGGGCCGCGCGGTTCGCTTTGCACCCGGCCGAATCGAAAGACGACGGCCCGCTGGTATTCGGGGATTACGGCAAACACACTACGAGCTAACACTATCCTTCACCCTCTTGCCAACGAGGTCTTCCTGTTGCCTCAAGTCGAATCCTCCGGCAACGCTGCTTGGTTGCCTCATCTAAAACCTCCGGATGCAGGGTCGGGTTGAAGGCCCTGTTCACCGGCGCTCTGAGCGGTGCTGGGGCCTTGCTCGGGGCCATGCGTTCAAGCCGGGTGGTGAGCTCTTGGATGGCGCGGTAGAGGTCGCCAGATGGGACGGCTGCCATGGTTGCCTCCATGGTGGTGCGAGAGGCTACT
>JAKBBA010000278.1 GCA_021808665.1 Actinomycetes bacterium | reverse complement strand
GTACGTAGGAGCCGTAGGGCCTCAGGGGCGCATCGGTACAGAACCGCCAAACGGTGCCGGACGCGCTCCTCTAGACCCGACTCCGACCTACGGTCCCCGACGACGCTCGTCGAGATCAGGGTCGAACCGCTCGGAGCGTACAGCGGCGACACCGAACTGATCGGGACCGTGTTTGCGATCAGATCGGGGTGCTCGGCGTCGAGGCGGAGCATCGGATCCACCGCGCCGTGAAACCTGCCCTGGTCGCCGTCACTTTCTTCCATAACGTGGTAGAAGGTCGTGACCCCTCTCCAACGATGTTCTTCACGCCACCCGAGCAGACGGCACGCGCTGGTAGCGTCGGTCGCCACTATCACCGAGCGGGCTTCGATGCGCTCCCCTCCGCTGATCGTCACTACGCCCGGAGCGACCGACGTCACGGTCGTGTTCACCTGCACGCAGCCGAGCGGAAGCCCACCGGCAAGCTGATCCGGTATTGCCTGCATGCCCATCGCGGGGACGACGACCCGGCCCCGCACGAACGAACGCCAAACCATCCGCGTGTAGCGGCTCGACGTTTCGAGTACAGGATCGAGCAGGACACCGGACAGGAACGGAGCAAAAAACCTCGCCTGGCCTGATTCGCTCACCCCGACACTTGCCAAGAAATCCGAGGTGGCGCAATCCGGCGAGGCCAACTGGCCGGCTACCGGCGCGTAAGCGCACATCGCCGAGAGTCGGGCAATCGAGCGCCGGTCCTGCCATCCGAGCAGACCTTCGCCAAAGACATTTGGAAGCAGGCGCCAGCTGCGGACCGGATCCGCGATGCGGTGGTCCCCGCCGCCGAAGCGTACGAGGGCCCCTTTGACGAACCGGCGGAGGTCCAGCGCTGCGAAGTCGAGCGCCGCCTTCGCCGCCGGGTATGAAGTGTTGAGAACCTGAAAACCGCGGTCCAGGCGAAAGCCCTCCACCACGTCGGTGCGTACCCTTCCACCCACGGCGTCGGCAGCCTCCAACACGCTGACCGAGCGACCCGCCGCTACGAGGAGCCGAGCGGCGTTCAAGCCTGCAAGGCCACCACCGACGATGACGACGTCGCGTTCCATCACTACAGCAGGTGGATCTGCCCGGGGGCCAGCAGCGACAGGGCGGACAGTGCGGCCACCCCGACGACAGCAACGACTGCGGCCTGCAATATCAATGCAACTCCGCTCGGTTGGAAATCGACTGGTCTTCGGCCCCTAAACAGAAGACCGGCACATGCCGCCGCTCCCACAACTATCCCGCCAAGATGCGCCTGCCAGGCGATGCCTGGAACGGCGAAGGAGAACACCAGGTTGAGGACGAGCAGCACTGTGATCGTCTGGGTCTCCCATCTGCGGGCGCGCGCGAGGACGTAGTACGCCCCCATGACTCCGAAGATCGCCCCGGACGCCCCGAGTCCCGCCTCGTTGATCGGCGCGAACAGGTAGAAGGCGACGCCTCCTCCAAACGCCGCCAACAGGTACACGACGACGAAACGGGTCCTCCCAATCGCCGCTTCGACGGGAGGCCCGACGATGGCGAGGGTGATCATGTTGAGAGCGATGTGCTCGACGCTGGCGTGAAGGAACGCCGATGTGATCAGCTGGAACCATCGCCCCATGTAGTGCACTTCGAAAGGTACCAGCCAGTACTTCTCTTCAAATGCCGGGTGCCCGGCCTCGTAGCCGTAGATTGCGACGTTGATTGCGATGATTGCGATGACAGCAGGGGTGATCCGGGTAGCACCGAGCGTTCCCTGCCGGCGCGGCTGCCATCGAACGCTCGGCGAAACACGGGCGCCTTCGCGCACGCAGGACGTGCATTGCCATCCGACCGGTGCTTCTCTCATGCAGTCAGGGCAGATTGGGCGACCGCAACGTCTACACGTCGCGCCAGCGACGCGACCTGCGTGCACGTAGCAGCTCGCCGCCGGACCCGAACTTCCGGGACCTCCGTAGGGTCCGTACCCACCGATGTCTGTCACCGGTCGCCGCCTTGCCTGGCTGCCGGCACATTCCAATGGGTGACCACGGGGCTTCCACGGTCCCAGCCGAGCTGTGACCACGTCGCGGTGTCAAGCTCGAGCCATCGACCTGTGCTCACCGGCGCCCCAACCCACCGAGCTGCCAGGACACGACCGAAGTGACCATGGCAAACAGCAATGACCTTAGCGTCGACTCCGGAGCGCACCCGCTCGATCACACGATCGGCCCTGGCGCCCACTTCGGCGGAGGTTTCACCTCCCGGCCACGGACCGTCCCAGATGGACCATCTGGGGTAGTTCTCGTGGATCTCGGCCGTGGTCAAACCCTCGAGGTCTCCGTAGTCCCACTCCGCCAAGTCGGCTACGACCTCGAACGGCACGAGGCCGGCCAACTCCGCTGTGCGCCTCGCACGGACACGGGGGCTCACCAGGACGCGCTGCTCCCCCAAACCCGCGGCGAAGGTCGCCAATGCCGCGGCCTGCAATTCGCCGTCAGAGGTCAGCTCGACTTCGGTCCTGCCGGTGTGTCGCCCGTCCCTGCTCCATTCCGTCTGGCCATGGCGAACCACCCACAATGCCGCTTCGGTAACTGCCGCTTCGGTAACTGCCGCTTCGGTAACTGCCGCTTCGGTAACTGCCGGTTCGACAGTCACCTACGCGTCGCGTCGCTCGAGGACGTAAAGAGCGACGCCAATGACAACAGCTGTGAATAGCGCCATCTCCCCCAAGCCGACCCATGCGCTCAGTGCGTGCGCTCCGTGTCCGAGCGAGTAGACCTCCGTGCCGGCGTTAGTCGGCCAGTACTCCTCGATCGGCTGCGACCACGAAGTTGGCAAAGCTGCCGCCAAACCCGGGATAATGAACAGCATCGCTACGATAACGGCGATGCCGGCGGCCGCATGGCGCAGAAGTACTGCGAAACCGCTGGCAAGCAGCCCGACGAGCGCCAGGTACAGGCCGGCTCCGATGACCACCCTCAACACGTTGTGCTGGCCAAGAGTCGCGTACGGGACCGTCGGCTGCACCGAGTGGATCATCGTCTGACCCACCAGGAAAGCGGCAAAAGCGACTACCTCGCCGACGACGAGCGATGAAAGAGCCGATATCGTCATCTTTGCTGCCATCATCTTCGTGCGTTTCGGAACGGCTGCAAGGCTGGTGCGTATCATCCCGGTCGAGTATTCGGCTGTAACAGTCAGGACGCCGAGCACAGCAAACGCCAGCTGCGCAAGAAGCAAAGGCCGGATGCTTCGCCCGACGGGGTCCCACGTCGCACGGATCACCACGTCGCTGTAGTAGTGGCTCGCCGACACCCCCGAAATCAGCGCAGAGAGACCGACCCCGAGGACACCCCCGACAACAAAAGTCCAAAACGTCGACCGCACCGTCCGAAGCTTCGTCCACTCCGAAACAGCCACGTTGGCGAAACTGTACGGTTTCGCCGTCATCGGTCGCCCTGCCCCCCATTCGTCGAACCGGTGGCATGGAATTCCACACTCTCACTCGTCAACTCCATAAACGCTTCCTCCAGGGACGCCCGCTGAGGCGCAAGCTCGTGCAGCACCACGCCGGCCTGCGCCGCGATCTCCCCGACACGTGCAGCATCAAGGCCTACAACGACTAGCG
>JAKBBA010000062.1 GCA_021808665.1 Actinomycetes bacterium | reverse complement strand
CGCGTGCCACCGCCGTCTGGCGTTCGAACTCCGCCTGGTTACGACGCGAGATCTGCTCCGCCTCCGCCGACGCCTGGTCGGCTTGGGCTTGAGCGACCCGTGCCGCGCGCTGCACCTGGGCGACGTGGGGGGCAGCGAGCGCTTTGATGTAGCCGGAGCCCATATCGTCGATGCTCTCGATCTGCAGGGCGTCGACCACCAGGCCTATCTTCGACATCTCCACTTTGGACGCTTCCAGAGCCTCCTCGGCGAGGCGTTGACGCTCGCGGATTATCTCTTCGACGGTCATCGACCCGATGATGGATCGGAGATGCCCGGCGAAGATCCGCCCGGTTAGGACGCCCATCTTCTCCTCGGCGGCGAGGAATCGCTGAGCGGCGTTGGCTATGCCCTCCGGGTCGCTACCGACCTTGAAAGCGATGACAGCCTTGACGTTCACGGCTATCCCCTGCTTGGTCACGCACTCTTCGGCCACCTCCGCCTCTTGCATGGACAAGGTGAGGTAGCTGACCTTGGAGCGAAGCGGCACTACGAAAGCCCCGTGCCCTGTCACGATACGAAACGGAAGCGACCCCCGCTTGCCGCCGCTTATCAGAAGCGCCTGATCAGGCCTTGGAACGTGCCAACCGAACATCGCTGCTCCTCTCTCGTTTCGGACTTCTCAGCCCGCAAAGGCCGTTACGTCGACCACCCGACCGGGCCGCGAAGCGACCACCAGAACCTGTGAGCCAGCCGGAACCGCCTCGTCGCTGTAGGCGATGAACGGCTCGGATCCCCCTCGGACGCTCAGGAGGACCTCACCCGGCCTGCCCGGGCCGGGTATACGCATACTCAGATGGCCGATCGAGCCGACGAGTTGGTTGCCCGATGAACTGTCCATACCTTTAGTAACGCTACCACCCTGATCGCGTTAGTCGACGGTCGAGGCGGGCCGGCCTGACCGTCGACCCAGGTCGTGAGGCCGCCAGAGCGACCATAGGGGACACGACGCTTTTCGGGCCGGAGACGACCAGGTACTCGACGTTCCTCACATGCGAGACCCGACCGACCTTTTCCCCGCTCGGGTTGTAGATGCCGATCTGCGCTCCCACGTAACGCCTGGAGTCGAAAGCGAGCACCTCCACGTGACCTCGCACCGTGCACATGTCGACGAGGTCCTCGGGTGCTACCCACGACTCGTCGTTGTAGGAGACGACGACGACCCGCGCACGGACGTCGGCGATGAGGCGGCGAAGGGCTTGGGGCATCTCACGCTTTCGGTTGAAAACGCTCTTGGTGGAGTCGTCGCGGCTGTCGACGCGCTTGCAGGCTGTCCCGTAGTGCTCCGGCGAATCCCAGGCTACGAGAGTCTCCCAGATGTGGTAGTTCGTGTAGTACCGGTGCTGGTTGTAAGGGGGGTCGAGGTAGGCGAGGTCCACCGGGTCGAGGCTGGCGGCGACCGTCGCCGCGTCGGCTCGCAGCGCACGGCCGGGACCGGCCAACAGCACGGGGACTCGCAACTCGAGGGGCTTAAACGAACGCGGCGCCCACTTTTTGACATACGCCATCTGCAGTCCTGTAGTCGAGTCGACCCGGTCGGCCGCTTCCATGAGAGAGCAGAGCAGTATCGGCCTGATCGGACTGTCAGAGAAGTCACGGTCGATACGATCCCGGATGACGTCGATGCGCTCCCCGTTGAAAGGCTGGAAGAACCTGGAACGCTCGCAGAAGGTCTCGGTGAAATAGCCGGGGGCGCCTTTCAGCGCGTTGAGGTACCCGACGGCCTCCGAGAGGCCTCGCACGTCCACCCGATCGGCGTCGCATTGGATGTAGCAGCGGGCCAGAACCTCCGAATAGCGTGCCGTGTCGACCGCTGTCACCGCCACGCCTTGACGCTTGAACTCCTGGGCGACCCGGGTCGTACCGGTGAATAGATCCAGGGCGCTCGCAGCACCCGATGACCGAACGAGCTCTCCCAGGATCGGCACGAGGAGCCTCTTAGAACCGAGGTACTTGATCAACTTGGCTTCGCCGGCCTCCATGAAACGCTTCGCAGGATCCCCCGACACTATGACATCGGCTCACGGCCCACCTCGTAGGTCGAGCGTCGGCCGTGCGCGCCGACGGTAAGGTAGCGGGTCATGTCGAAAGTTCTAAGCGCCCTTCCGGTCGGCGAACGGGTGGGGATCGCCTTCTCCGGTGGCCTCGACACCTCGGTAGCCGTGGCTTGGATCCGCCACAACGGGGCGGTCCCCTACTGCTACACCGCGAATCTGGGCCAATACGACGATCCCGATATCGACTCCATCCCCGGTCGAGCCCTCGAGTACGGCGCCGAGAAGGCAAGGCTCGTCGACTGCCGTCGCCAGCTTGCAGAGGAGGGACTGGCGGCTGTCGCCTGCGGGGCGTTCCACATCCGCTCGGGCGGACGCTCCTATTTCAACACGACTCCGCTTGGGAGGGCCGTAGCCGGAACGCTGCTCGTACGCGTGATGAAAGACGACGGGGTTTTCATATGGGGTGATGGCTCCACGTTCAAGGGAAACGACATCGAGCGCTTCTACCGCTACGGGCTTCTCGCGAACCCGCAGCTGCGGATCTACAAGCCCTGGCTGGACAAGAAATTTGTAGGCGAGCTTGGGGGTCGCAAGGAGATGTCCGAGTGGCTCGTCGAACGCGGCCTTCCCTACCGGGACAGTACCGAGAAGGCTTACTCGACCGACGCCAACCTGCTCGGGGCTACCCACGAAGCAAAAAGGTTGGAGCACCTCGACTCCTCCGTGGAGCTTGTCGAGCCGATCATGGGGGTCGCTTTTTGGGATCCCAATGTCGACATACCGACCGAGGACGTGACGGTATCGTTCCGGCAGGGTCGGCCTGTTGCTATCGGGGACCGGACCTTCGAGGACCCGGTGGAACTTTTCCTCGAAGCCAACTCCATCGGCGGCAGGCACGGGCTCGGCATGTCCGACCAGATAGAGAACCGGATCATCGAAGCCAAATCTAGAGGGGTATACGAGGCGCCTGGGATGGCTCTGTTGCACGTCGCCTACGAGCGCCTTTTGAACGCCGTTCACAACGAGGACACCGTCGCCGCGTACCACAACGACGGCCGGCGCCTGGGGAGGCTCCTCTACGAGGGCCGCTGGTTCGACACTCAGGCGATGATGATCAGGGAGTCGCTGCAGAAGTGGGTGGCGGCCGCTGTGACCGGGGAGGTTACGCTGCGGCTTCGACGTGGCGAGGATTACTCGATCGTGACCACCTCGGGCCCGTCACTCTCCTACCATCCCGACAAGCTCTCCATGGAACGCGTGGAGGACGCCGCCTTCGGACCGGAAGACCGCATCGGTCAGCTCACCATGCGGAACCTCGACATCGCGGACACACGGGCGAAGCTCGAACTGTACGCCGGTCTTGGAACCCTCCCCGCCGGAGAGCTCACTCTCGTCGGTGAGATATCCCCCGGAGGAGCCGAGTCGATCACCGCCAACCCGGCCCTCACCGTGGCGGGCGAAGAAGCGCTCGACCAGGCGGCTATCGAATCCGGAGTCGACTAGCCATAGCGAACAGCAGAATGTACCTTAGGCACCGTGGGGCATTCATAGCTATCGAAGTTTGCTGACATCCGTTTCGGATTTTGCGCTTCCTGGCCGGCCCGTCAGACTTCAACTGCCCTTGTTTCAAGCCAGCCCGATTCGATGTCGAAATCCCTTCAAGTCCACAACAGGGTTGCGGAGCGTGCTTCACCGGCGCAAGCCGGCGAGAAAGGTCACAGTCGATGAGCGAAGGGCATTGGGGCACCGCAAGGAGACGCTTGATCCCCCATCTGAGACGACTACCCGAGCCTATCGAAGCGCGCCTTCGCAGGGTTCTCCCTGCCGCGATGCTGGCCGCCAAGGCTTCAACGGCCCCCCGCGACACCGGGTCTCTGCAACCACCGCCCGCCCCGCCCAGCGCCGTTCGTCCCGACGGCACTGTCATACTGCTATACCACAGGATCGCCACGGACCCCTACGACCCATTTCGGCTTTGCGTCACCCCCGAGCACTTCGACGAGCACCTAGACGTGGTTCGACGTCACGCGGATCCAGCACCGCTCGCCGAGGTAGTCAGACGCGGGGGGGTATCCAGACGGGCCAGAGTGGCCGTGACCTTCGACGATGGTTACGCCGACAACCTCCACGCCGGCGGACCGATCCTCGAACGAGCCGGTGTCCCCGCGACGGTGTACGTGACCACGGGTTCGATCGCATCCGACAAGCCGCTTTGGCCCCTTCGCTTGGAAGAGCTGTTCCGTCTCGGCGAGCCTCGCTCTGAGCGGCTCTTCGTGGACACCCCCGCTGGCGCTATCAGCGTTGACACTCCAAACGACGCTAGTCGGGATGCGGCCCTCGCCGTTGCGCACGACCGGCTGACGCCAATGCACCCCTCGGTAATAGCCCTGGCGATGTCCGCCCTGGAGGAGCACTTCGGAGGTGACGTCCCTAGCGTCGAGCGCAGGATGCTCAATCGGGAGGAGCTGCGTGCCATGGCTCGAAGCGACCTGTTCAGCTTGGGAGCTCATACGAGAACTCACTCGTGGCTGTCAGGTCTGAGCGACGACGAACTCGACTTCGAAGTAAAAGGTAGCAAATCCGACCTTGAGGACGTCACCGGCGTCGCAGTGCGCGACTTCGCCTATCCGTTCGGGACGAGAATCTCCTTCGACCGCTCCGCTACAAGGTCGGTACGCCGGGCCGGCTTCTCATCGGCATCCACCACGATCGACGACCCGCTCACCTCGGCTACGAGCCGGCTCTTGCTGCCGCGCCATCCCGTGTACGACTGGGACGGAGAGCGTTTTGAGAGAATGCTCCTGTCCTGGCTCGCAGCCTGACAGCATTCGCGGGGCTTTCAGGTAGCAGGACTCACAGACGAGAAGTTGAAGTCCTCGACGACGAGCCCGGGCATCGCGGTGCGGGGGAACCACTCGTTCCACTCCCTCGACAACGCCCTCTCCGTCCGGCCGGTGGCGCTGACCCGGGCCAGCACGTCGAGGGGGCTCTCGTTGAAACGGAAGTTGTTGACAGCCGCTACGACCTCACCCGCCTCCACCAGATACACGCCGTCTCGTGTCAAACCGGTGAGCAGAAGGGTCGCGGGATCCACCTCCCTGATGTACCAGAGGCAAGTTACTAGCAGCGCCCGGTCGGTACCGGAGATCAGGTCCCGTGTCGAGGAGGCCGAACCGGGAAGTTCCAAAATCAAGTTGTCGCCGGGGAACGTCGCCTGCGCTCCGGCTCTCGCAGCGCCAGCGCGGCTCCACAAGAGCCGTCTCAGGATGCCGTCCTCGACGAAAGTCTGCCGTCCTATCAGAGCACCGTTGTCGAATACTGAGACGTCCCCGCTCGAAGCTCTCGCGGCGACGAAAGGGATCGCCTCCAAGCCCGGCTCTTCAGGGTCAGTGCGCAAGTTGAACGGCACGTCGAAGAGGCGCTGGCCGATCCTGGTTTGCGAACCCGACGCCGAGTAGACGTTGTGTCCCTCCATGGCATCGCGACCGCTGGCGGCCTGAGCGGCGAGTGGAACCATGTCGGCGACGGCGTCGGGTGGCAGGATCGTCCGGTAGCGCCCTGCGGGGAGGTCGATCCTGCGCGTGGACCAGCCGAGCCGGACGTCGAGCGACGCTTCGAGCTCGGCTAGGGAAAGCCCTGCCATCGAGCCAGCTCCGCTTCCGGCCCACACGGACGCGCCCGTCGAAATGTCACGCAGCGTCAGCTGAACTTTTGCTGTGGGAGTCACGTGACGGCGCATTGTCCCCGCCGTCGACGCGACCGTCGTCGTCACTACGCTCCCCTCGACGAAACCCGCTGCAACGCGACGCTGGGTCGCCGAGCGACGCAGCACGTCTCCCAGCTCGCCTAACAGCGCCGAAAGGCTCGACGGCTCCACCTCGGGCGCCGGAAGATAGGCGTCGCCGTCTTGGCCGCCGTCGAGCAGCCCCGCGGCGTCGTCGGCAGGGGCGGCGCTTAGCGCGTCTAGTTCCGCTGCACCGAGGAGCGCTTCGACGTCCACGTCGCCTGTGGCGGACGCCGAACCCGCGGAGCGTCCGCCGGGCACGTCCACGTAGCGAACGACGCTGACCCGCCTGAGCCTTCGCCGGCCGTCGGAGGTGATCGTATTGTTGGCGAAGCGGACGTCCACCTCGCTCATATCGTCCACCAAGACGCAGGCTTCACCGCCGGCGCCTTCGAGGATCCGCTGCGCGACAGCCGCAGCTGGCTCTTGGGAGGTGCTCAACGGCCGGACTCGTGACGGACGTTCAGCACGTTGACGTTACAGAACCTGGCCGAGGGACACGCATGGCCGACCGGGGCGACCTGCCCGGGCTGGCCCTTGCCGCAGTTGAACGCTCCGCCGAGCACCACGGTCCCCTCCCCGCCGACCCCGTCCATGGACCCCCAGAACTCCGTGGTGGTCGCCTGGTACGCGACATCACGTAACTGGCCGGCGAGGCGTCCAGAGCGGATCGCGTAGAAGCGCTGACCGGTGAACTGGAAGTTGTGCCTTTGCATGTCGATGGACCAGCTCTTATCCCCTACCACGTAGATGCCGTCGCCGCACCCGTCGATAAGCTCCTCGGTGCTCGGGCCGCCCGGGGCGCTGAGCAGTGACACGTTCGCCATGCGCTGGAGAGGCGCGTGCAAAGGCGAGTCCGCGAAGGCGCAGCCGTTGGAGCGCTCCTGGCCTGCCGCTGCAGCTATTCGCCTGTCCAGTTGGAATCCGACCAGGACGCCGTCGCGGACAATGTCGAAAGACTGCGCTGCGACGCCCTCGTCGTCGAAGCCGACTGTCGCCAACCCGTAGGGCCGTGTACGGTCACCGACCACGTTCATTAGCTCGGACCCGTAGCGAAGGTCGCCGACCATCTCCGGGCGAGCGAACGACGTCCCGGCGTAGGCCGCCTCGTACCCGAGGGCCCTGTCGAGCTCGGTGGCGTGGCCGATCGACTCGTGGATTGTCAGCCACAGGTTGGTCGGGTCCACCACCAGGTTGTAACGTCCCGGTTCGACGGACGGAGCGGCTAGCCGTTCGCGTAGCAGTTCGGGCAGCGCGTCTACCTCGCCGGCGATGTCGCAGCCGGCTCCGAGCAGTCCTTCCCAGCCTCTGGCCATCGGCGGTGCGACCGTTCGCATGGTCTCGAAGCCGCCGGGACCGCCGAGGGAAACTGCTTCCACCACGGGGTGGACGCGGACCCTCCGTTGAAGGGTCGAGGTGCCTGCCATGTCGGCGTAGTATTTGTCCTCGCAGACGGCTGTGACCGATCCGGTTGCGTGGTCGACGCCGGGCGAAGAGATCAGCCCCGACGTCCAGGACGCGAGAAGATCCGCTTTGTCGGCGAGAGGTACCCGCGTCGGGTCGCTCTCGTATGGTGCCACCCACACGGCGTCAGCCCAGACCGGTTCAGGCGAAAGCTGCACCGGCCCCCCGAGTGCAAGGGAGACGACCTTAGCAAGCTCGACGGCCTCCCCAGCGAGACGAACCGCCTCTTCGACTGACACGGAAGCGGCGGCGGCGAAGCCGACGCTGCCTTGGTGGAAGACCCGGACTCCGATACCGATCTCGGTGTCGTCGAGCGAGGTCTCCAAAGCCCCGTCTCTGACAGCGACGTACTGAGTCCTGATGCGCTCGACCCGCACCTCGGCGTGGGCGCAGCCGAGCTGACGGGCCCGACCGAGCGCCGCTTCGCAAACGCCGCTTAACGGCAGCTCCAAGAAGCTCTCGTCGAGTCCGGGCACCTTCGAACCTTAGCAATCCTCCCGACGGCGGACTTCGAGACGATGGGCAGCCGCCAAGACGGCGATTTGCCCTGCCATGTCGACGTCCAGGTCGGTCACTCCGAGGTCGCGGTGGTGAGTGCGCAACACGACGTCTAAGACTCCGTAGCGCAGCGACAGGTCGGGGTGGTGGTTGGCTGTCTCAGCCAAGTGTGCGACGTCGGTGATGAACCTTGCTGCTGTCTCGTAGTCGGGCACGGCGAAACTTACCCTCAGAGCGCCGCTCGTATGAGTCCATCCGGCTAGGTTCGCTTCGGCTATCTCGGCATCGCTCAGCGCTCTCACATCCCGAAGTCTCGCGCGCCCGGAGCCCGCATAGCCGCCTCAGCCGTCACGCCGCGCGACCGGTCGCTCTCGGCGTACACTGAAATTGTGGCTCAACCCGGCCCTGTGGTGGCGGTCGAGGTCGAAGCGAAGCTGCTCGCGCCGGACGGGTTCGTCCTGCCGGAGCTGTCGGGATTACTGAGAGGCTGTGAAGCAAAACCCGCCGCAGTCGTCACCCTCGACGCTCGCTACTACGACACAGCCGATCTTCGCTTAGCGCGTTCGGGGTCAACCCTTCGCTACCGAAGCGGGGAAGGCCGGTCGGGTTGGACCTTAAAACTACCCCGCATGCGCCAGAGAAGCTCCTTGAGTCGAACCGAGATCGACCTCGAAGGCCCGCCAGATCAGGTCCCGGATTCGGCTGTCGACCTCGTCACTGCCATATCGCGGGGCCAGATCCTCGGGCCGGTATGCGAGATGTCCACGCTCCGGCGCCCCGTCGAGATCCTCGACGCCCGCGGCCGGGTCGTGGCTGAAGTGGTGGATGACACCGTGTCGGCGACCTCGACTGGGCGCAAGCTCGCCACGTTCCGCGAGGTCGAAGTCGAGGTCTACGTCACCGGGCGTCGAGCCCGCCGGCTACTCGACGCGGCGGTCGACAGGCTCGTCGAGGCCGGCTGCCGAGCGGAGACCCCTACCCCAAAGTTGATGCGAGCTCTCGGCCCGCAAGCGGCGATACCAGCTGATGTTGCCGTACCGGCGCTCGGTCGCAGCCCTGGCGTCGCCGACGTCATCGGGCACGCCTTGGCCTTTTCGGTGCTGGCAGTTGTCGGTCACGACCCCGGCGTGCGCCTGGGCGGCTGCCCGGAAGACGTCCACCAGCTGCGCGTCGGCACACGGCGGCTGCGCTCCGATCTGCGAACCTTCGCACCCATCCTCGACAAACCGGCGGTCGCGCAAATCCGGCGCGAGATCGGCTGGCTCTGCGACGTGGTGGGAGCAGCGCGCGACCTTGACGTCCTCGCCGACCGGCTGTCCCGTGACGTCAAGGCACTCGGCGGGGACGATAGCCGGCAGGGACCTGCCCTCCTAGGCGTGCTCGACGCCCAGCGAGGCGTCGCGCGGGACGCCCTTCTCGAAGCCTTGAGATCCCCCCGCTACCTGGAGATCCTCGACGTACTGGTAGAGCTGTGCTCTTCCCCGCCGCTACGCCCCAGCCAGACGCTATCCGGCACGGACCCCTCCCAGATGGCGAAGCAGATCGTGCGACGATCCGTTAGAGACCTTGCCGCGGCGGTGGAGCGTCTCGGCAACGAGCCGTCGGACTCCCAACTGCATAGCGTCCGCATCTTTGCCAAGCGTGCTCGGTATGCGACCGAAGCCGTAGCTCCTCTAGCGCACCGCCACCTTGGTGCGCTCGCGGTGGCACTCGGCGAAATACAGAGCTTTCTGGGCGACTACAACGACAGTGTGGTCGCCGAAACCTGGCTGCGAGATGCCGCGGAGCGGACACCGCCGGCGGGCGTGGCGGCGGGCTTGTTGATCGCCGCCGAACGAAGACAGCGCTCCAAGCTGCGCAGGCGCTGGCCGGCCGAATGGAGGCGCGTCTGCGCAGGACCTCTCGCCGAGTGGCTTTAAGAGCCCCTTCCCAGCCGGCCCCGAAAACCGTTTCGTCGCCATCAACTGGAAGATGGTGAAGATAATTCTCAAGGAATACCACCGAGCAGCATTACCCCCAGCCTCTCAGCCGTTCAGGAGTTCGTCGAGCGAACCCGCGAAAGCTCAGTTGGCGGTCTACGGAACAGGTTTCCGACCACCGTTGCGTCGACGGCGTCAACGGCCAGGAAGGCGACTGGACGCAGGAGGCCTACTGCGACGACTGTTACAGCCCCCAGCAGGTAGCCCGCCACCACGTCACCTGGATAGTGGGCCCCTACGTACACACGCGCGAAGCACAGGAACAGGCCGAGAACGAGGCTCGTTGCCGCCAAGACGCGCAGCGCTCGGACCGCTCGCCTGGTTGGCACTGACGCACCACCAAAGCCGCCTTTGGCGTGGAGTCGAAGACTGGAACCCACGTAAAGCGCAAGAAGGATCGATACTGTCAGACCACCGGCGAGGACCGAGTGGTCGGAGGGGAACGCATAGTCGTTCGACTTTGCTACCAGCACGAGGGCTTGAGGATGGGACACGTAAGGACGCAGCTCTTTGGCGGCGTGACCGACGAGCTGGTTGAGGCCGAGCGCCGCGACGGTGCCGATGCCTCCCAAGGCTAAGAGTGTCGTGGCGTGTGAGGACCTCTGCCACCAGGCCACGCAGTAGGCGACTACGAAAATGATGGCGAGAAGTACTGGCCCCAGCCACAGTGCGTAGCCGTGCATGAATCCGTGGGCCCAAGGTGTCTGTCGGGAGAGGTGGTTGAGGCCCAAGTAGACAGAGTTGTTAAGACCTTTGGGTGCCAGCACGGGAACTCCGGTGAGGGCCTCCGGCGGGGTCTGAGATGGAAATGCGGTGGCGACGAGACGTTCCACAGGAGCTTTCTCCGGCTGTAACCCGGTTAACGGAAGGTTGCCTAGGGGTGAACAGTAGACTCCAAAATGGTAGCGGACATCTCTCAGGGAGGATGTAGCGTCTGTTACATGAGTTGGCGTATCCTCACCTACCGGCTGACCGGAGACCAGTCACGCGATCGGGTGGCGGTGTGGCGGGAGCTGCGCCGCGTAGGGGCGGTGGCCTTGCAGTCCGCTACTTGGGCGATCCCTGCCGGCGACCGCTTCGACGAGGGCATCGAGCGAGCCGTGTCCCTCGTAAGGCGCTCGGGCGGTCAAGCGCTGTGCTTCGACGTGTCCGCATCGGAGGACACCCTCGCAGCGCTGGAGGCGCTTTTCACCGCTGAACGTGAGGCCGAGTGGGTCGAGTTCTGCGCCGAGTGCGACAAAGCCGAGGCGGAGTTGACCAGCGAGATAGACAAGCAGAAGTTCACGCTGGCCGAGCTCGACGAAGAGGAGCACAACGTCGACCGGCTTCGCCGGTGGTACCGGGACCTGCGGGCCAAGGACGTTTTTGGTACTCCTGGTGCGTCTCAGGGCGAGCGGCGCCTGAAGGACTGCACTCAAATGCTGGAAGCTTTCGCCGAGCGGGTGTATCAGGCCCGCGGGCGACCTTGACCGAGGACCTACGACGGACCTTTAAACAAGTCGAGCCGAGCACCCTGCGCAGGTGCCGTAGACGCTGAAGCTCGCATGGTCGACGCTAAAGCCGTGATCGGACTCGATCGTCGCGAAAAAGGGCCCGACCGTCTCCTCGGGCAGATCTGACACCTTGCCACATCGCTGGCAGACGAGGTGATGGTGATGGCCTACGGTGGCGCAAAGCAGGTAACCGGAGCGCTCACCGGGTAGCGACAGCTGCTCGACGATACCTGCACGCTCAAGCGCTGCTACCGTCCGAAACACCGTCGCCCGGCCTATCCCCGGATCGAGGCGCGCCACAGCCTCATAGAGACCTGAAGCACTAAGCGGCCGAGGAGCCGTCTCGAGCACGCCCGCAATCAGGTCGCGTTGAGGGGTGATCCTCTCCCCAGCAGCAAGTATGCGGTCTCTTACCGTTTCACTCGCCATCCACGTAGGGTATCACAAGCGAGACTTCACCGGCGCCAGCCAACTTGACGGGTCCTGATCTGTATATGATACTTACTCTCAATATGTAGATTGCACATCATTCAAGGGGACGCGTATGGAACGAACAGGCCGATACAGGAGAGGGCTCGCAGCGATAGCAGCGCTGTGCGCGGGAACCCTCGGGTTCGCCGCCTGCGGAGGGACCGGCTCAAGCGCTGCCCCAAAGGACGGCGTCGTCAAGGCTGTTGGCGCCGAGAACGAGTACGCGAACGTGATCAGCCAGATCGGGGGTCCATACGTGTCGGTTGCTGCTTTAGAGTCCAACCCGAACACTGATCCCCATACCTTTGAGGCCAGCACCTCGGTCGCTGCCGAGATCGCCGGGGCTGACCTCGTCGTGCGTAACGGCCTCGGCTATGACACGTGGGCTAAGAAGATCATGGCGGCAGCGCCAAACCCCAAACGAAAGGTGGTCGACGTCGCCGACCTCCTTGGGCTCCCCGACTCAACACCTAACCCGCACCTGTGGTACGACCCGTCGACAATGCCGGCTGTCGCCAAGGCTGTCGCAGCCGACATGTCGGATCTCGAACCCGCCCATCGGGCCTTTTTCGAAGCGCAGGTAGGATCGTTCGACAAGTCCCTCGACCCGTGGCTCGAGGCGCTCGCCTCGTTCAAGGCACGCTACGGAGCCACGCCCGTTGCGGTTACCGAGCCGGTTGGCGACTACATGCTCCAAGCCGCCGGGTGCGACATCCGAACTCCGTTCAGCTTGCAGGCTGCCATCATGAACGGCACTGACCCCTCCCCCGAGGACGTCACCTTCGAGGACAGCCTCTTGCGAGATCACCAGTTGAAAGTGTTCGTCTACAACCAGCAGGTGACCGACCCGCTCACGGCCTCCTTCGAAAGCCTCGCAAAGAAGGAGGGAATCCCGATCGTCGGCGTCTACGAGACCATGCCCACCCCAGGCTACGACTACCAGTCCTGGATGCTCGCAGAGGTCAACGCCTTGACCAAGGCGGTCGCCGAGCACGCCTCCACGACCAGATTGTGAGGACAGCCTTGACATCAGCCGCCACCCCGGTCCTGCAGGTAGAGGAGCTGACCGTCGCGCTCGGTGGTCACGTCGTCCTCGACAATGTCGCCTTTGACCTCGCCCGAGGGTCAGTGGCTGGCCTCATCGGCCCTAACGGAGCCGGAAAGACCACCCTGCTAAAGGCGATCCTCGGCTTCGTGGCCGCCCAGTCGGGTTCGCTGAAGCGTTCCACGGGCGACGGGCGGGGCACCGCCAGGATCGGCTACGTGCCCCAGAAGATCGACCTCGACCCCGACATTCCCCTTCGGGCGCGTGACCTGGTCGGCCTCGGCCTCGACGGCAGCCGGCTCGGGTTCCCATTCCCCTCGCGCAAACGACGGGCGCTGGTCGACGAAGCCCTCGAAGCGGTCGGGGCGGCGCGGTTCGCGGACAAGCGGGTTGGCAGGCTGTCAGGAGGCGAGCAGCAGCGGGTTCTGATCGCCCACGCAGTGATCCGCCAGCCGGACCTTCTACTCCTAGACGAGCCGCTCGCCAACTTGGACCTGCGCTCCGAACACGAGATCGTCGACCTGGTCGCGGCGCTCGCCCGCCAACGCGGGATCGCCTCTTTGGTTTCGACACACGACGTCAACCCGCTTCTCGGGGCCATGGACAAAGTCGTCTACCTAGCCGCCGGCAAATCCGCCAGCGGCCGCGTCGACGAGGTCGTCACCACCGAGGTCCTGAGCGCCCTCTACGGCCACCAAGTCGACGTCTTACGCATCCACGGCAGGGTCTTGGTCTCCGCCGCTCCAGGTCCTCCCCCACCGCTCGTCGACGCCGCCGCCATGCACCCGCCTGGCGCCGAGCACCCGTCGGCGCGGGTACGGTGGTGAGCGCCCTGATCCACGTGCTGTTCGCCCGGGGGCTGCTCTCCGCCGCCACGGTGCGCACAGCAGCGATCGTCGGTGCCCTTGCAGCGCTCAGCGCTTCGGCGGCGGGCGTGTTCACCGTGATGCGCGGACAGTCTTTCGCCGGCCACGCCCTCGGCGACGTGAGCGCCGCGGGAGGCTCCGCTGCGTTCCTCCTGAGTGTCAGCCCCCTGGCGGGCTTCATCGGCATCGGAGCCGTCGCCGCCGGGGCGATCAGCGCTTTTGGCTCACGAGGAAGGCGTGCCAGGGACGTCTCCACCGGTGTTGTGCTCGGTGCCGGCCTAGGACTAGCCGGGCTGCTGCTTTATCTCGACACGACCCGTTCGTCTACCACCGGGGCGGCCGTGTCGGTCATGTTCGGATCCATGTTCGCGGTCGCGCCCTCGTCGCTGCCGGGGATCGTCGCAGCCACCGGTTTCGTTTTGCTGTCCGTGGCCGCCCTGTACCGGCCGCTGGTCATCTCGGCCGCCAGCAGCGAGCTCGCGTCCGTCCAAGGCGTGCGGGTGAGACTGGCAGAAGCTGGCTTCCTCGGTGTCCTCGTCGTGGCCGTAGCCCTGTCGGCGCTCACGGTCGGCGCGATCCTCGCCACCGCACTTCTGATCGGACCGGCGGCGACCGCGGTCCGGGTGGCATGCCGCCCCGGCTTGGCCATCGTGATTGCGGCGGCGATAGGTGTCGGATCTACCTGGGTTGCGATAATCCTCGCCTACGACAGCTACTACTGGTCTTCCTCGCACGCTGCGTGGCCGGTCAGCTTCTTCGTCGTGAGCGTCATCTTCGTTACCTACCTAGCCGTGGAGCTCTTCTCGGCGATCCGGTCGCGCCGTGCGAAATGCCATCGCCGGGAATTAGTCGGGTCCGCAGGCTGATGTTCTCGAGCTTCATGGTGAACACATGGCTGGCTGGCTCCATCATCGCTGTCCTCGCCGGTGTGGTCGGCTTCTTCGTCGTTGCGCGCGGAGCGTCCTTTGCCGCCCACGCACTTCCTGTCGGGGCGTTTCCCGGCGCCGCGGCTGCCCTCCTACTCGGCACGAGCACCCTGGGCGGCCTGGTCGCCTTCACCGCCGTTGGCGTGGCGGGGATCACATGGATCGGGCGAAAAGCCCGCAGGGACATCGCGACCGCCTTAGCTCTGGTAGTCCTGCTCGGCCTCGGAGCGCTGTTTCTCAGCAGGACCAGCGAGTACGCCCCCGAAGTCGAGTCTCTTCTCTTCGGTCAGATCCTGGGCGTCAGCTCGTCGGAGGTCGCCTTCTTGGTCCTTCTAGCAGCGCTGTGCCTGGTTTCCATCGGCGTCACCTTCCGCCCGCTTTTGCTCACCAGCGTCGACGAGGACCTCGGCCATGCCCTGGGCATCTCGCCCCGGCGAGCTGACCTCGTCTTCCTTGCGATTCTCGGGCTCGCCACGGCCATGGCTGTACCGGTGGTCGGCACCTTGCTCGTGTTCACGTTGATGGTCGGCCCCGCCGCAGCCGCTCAGCTTGTCAGTCCCAGACCCTCCGTCGCCTTGGTCTTGTCGACGGTTCTAGCAGTCACAATCGTCTGGTCGGCGGTCGCTCTTTCCTACAGCTCGGGCTGGCCAGTAGGCTTCTTCGTAGGTGCAATAGCCGCTCTCGTCTACGTAGCTGCCCGGCTCGCGACCGCAGGGAGCTCACGAGCCTCCCGACACACCACAATCAGCCAACCTGGCTGAGGCAGGCGCGAAGCGCCTCGAAGCAGCTGATAACTTGACCAGTTGATGTCTTCTTCAGAGCCCGATAGGAGTCTCCCAAGCACAGGCCGCTCGGCGACCTCACCGGGCGACCCGGGTGACGTGGACGGCTGGCGCCTATGACACGGCCGATCTACCAGGTGAAGGCTGACTTCTTTAAGACGCTTGCGCATCCGGCGCGTATACGGATTCTCGAGTTGCTGCGCGACGGGGAGCGTTCGGTTGGTGAACTGATCCCCGAGGTGGGGCTCGAGGCTTCGCACCTGTCCCAACAACTCGGAGTCCTCCGGCGGGCGAATGTCTTGCAAAGCCGTAAAGAGGGATCCACGGTGCGCTACTCGGTGACAGATCCTCGGATCTTCGACCTTTTGGAAGTCGCAAAGGCGATCCTCACAACCACGCTGTCCGAATCGCGACAACTCTTGGCCGATCTCGAAGGCCTGGAGTTCGTCGAGCATCGTCCGCCGAGACCTTCTGATAGCCGGTCAAGTAGATGAAGTTCTGATCAACTGCAGGACGAGCGAGAGCACTCGACGGACGGCGAGGTAGGCGAACGACCAGAGCACGTGACGAAGACGATCGGGCATTCCCATGGTGAAGACGGACGGTAGCCGGACCGGCCATGCACGCGAACGCCCTAGTCAACAGTGTGATCGAGTTTACGGAACCTACGGGGCGCCCGGCGACGCGAGCGCTACGTCGGGCCGTGGCTCCCCGAACCGATCACGCTCGAGCACACCCCAGAGGACCACGCCGAGATGGCCGAGTCCCTCACGCTGGGGTTCTTGATGCTGCTCGACCGCTTGAGCCCAACCGAACGGGCGGTGTGGCTACTCGCCGAGGTGTTCGGCGAGCCCTACGCGCTCATCGCCACAGCTGTCGGCAAGAGCGAAGCGGCCTGCCGCCAAATCGCCACCCGGGCGCGGCGCCGGCTGCGCGAAGAACGCCCCGCACCACCACAGCACCTCGACCCCGGCCTTTTGCGCAGGCTCCTGACGGCCGTCAGCACCGGCGACCTCGAAAGCACCTTGGAGCTTCTCGACGCCGACGTCGTGCTCATAAGCGACGGCGGTCCCGACCACCATGCCGCACGCCACCCCGTCGTCGGAGCGGACCGAGTGGCTCGCCTCGCCATCAACCTCGCCCGCCGCGGTGAGGTGACCGCCCTCCAAGAAGCGACCATCAACGGAGCAGCCGCCCTCGTCGTCGAGACCGACGGCGCCATGCCCCTCGCCCTCACCGACGAGCAGCACGACGACCAAATCACCCGCATCTACCTACTGCTCAACGACGACAAGCTCGCCGGCCTCTACGCCCACCCGGCCATCACGTGAGGAGGAGCACAGGGAAGCCGCCGGCTCCGAACCCGATGCCGGTAGCCGTCGAAGCTCACGTTACTCGGGGTGCCGCACCGCAGGGGGAACCACCAGCGGACATCGTCGGAACCAGACGCGCCCTGGTTCCCGCCGGTCCCACAAGACCCGCCCGGAGGACTGCCCGGTCATGGGGCGTTATCCGCGACAGCCTGGAACTGACGGCCCGGCCCCTCGCCGCTCCAACCGGCGCTTCCACAGGAGACTCGTTGAGCAGGGCAGTGCGTACGCATGCCCTGTGCATGCACACACAAGACCGCCTCGGACGCCGAGATCGACAGGCCAGTCGCCGCGGAACCGCAGCTCACCGGCCACAGCTCGTCGCGCACACCCTGCATACGCATGCGTACGCAGGATTGACAAGGCCCCGAGAAAAAGCCCCGAGAAACTCGGATCTTCGACACGAGTCCCAACACGAAACCGCTGGTCACAGCGTTGTGCCTACGCAAACGTGCGCGAAGAACCAGACGAGCTAGTGGCGGGGGATCCGCTCGAACCCGCGACCGATGCCCCCAACGGCGCCAAAAGTGCTGTTCATCCGGCCGTGCATATGCAGGGCTTGACGCGTGCACTGCTCAATGTGGGTTCATTCCTGCAGAGAGTCCCCAGAAACCCGGCCTGGTTCCAAAGAGAGATTCTCCTTCGAATCGGCACCCGAAGGAAAAGCCTAAGCTGCTCAGGCGCTTCGGACCTGGTCAATGACTCGCCACACCCCGCTGCTCGGGTTGCTCCCCGGCGGCGACCCGTCGCCGTAGTGCTTCTCGTCAAGCCTCATCGCTCGCTGCCTCGCCTCGTCATAGCGATTGGCGAGCGACTCGAGTGCTGCCGGGCTAAGAACCTTAGAACAGCCAAGGATCGTCTCGGCGCGGGCCTGCGCATCGTGGCGATCGATGAAAGCCGTCTGGTCCTCGAAGTGCAGCAGGAACCAGAGTTCTATGCAGGGATTCGACACGGCGACGCGGATGCCGTGGCGAACGGCGAGGTCGACCGCCGATTCGAAGTTGGGGTGCTCGTCCCGATCGAACACGCACCAGATCTGATCGTGGGCCCTGCCCCTTCCTCGCCTGGCGTCGTTGACCTCGGCTCGCTGCGCCTCCACCGCCCGCTCGACCAGCTGCAGCGGGCCTGCGCGGTAAGGATCGATGGTGACGCGCACCTGGTCTCTGTGGCGGCGATGCCAGTCGACGAGGTACATCTCCTCGGTCCGGAGGCCCTCCACGAGAACGAGCAGCTCCCGGCGGCGGGCGGTCGCCGACACGCGGCGACGCGGCGGCCCGTTCCTGCCGCGGTTCACGTCCGATCGCCGGACCCGATGAGCTCGGCTGCGGCATCGAACTCCTGGCGCGATAGGATCGGCGTCGCACCGTAACGGCCAGACAGGTAACGGCGACCGACCGCCTCCTCCTTGCGCGGGTCAAGGTCGGCCAGGGCATATAGGCGGGTGCTGCCGTCTCGTCGCTTCTCGGTGAACCAAATCTGGTCACGGCCGAGCAAACGCTCTCCCGTCGAGTCGCCAAGCAGCGCGGCGTCGTGGGAGTTGAACACCAGCTGAGCGCGGCGGGGGTTCGTCGCCGGGTTTTGGAAGAGGCGGACCAGCTCGGCGACGAGAGCGGGGTGCAAGCTGGCGTCGAGTTCATCAGCCAGGAACACCGCACCATCGGCGAGAGCTTCGATCACTGGGCCGACCAAGCCGAACCACACGAGGGTGCCGAGCGACTCGTCGCCTGCATCGAGCTCGACCTCCCCGCCTACGCCTCGGTGGACGAGTCGGACTCCAAGCTCAGCGAAGGCGGGGCCTTCCTCCGAGCCGTTGGGTTCGCCTTCGACCCCTGCAAGGATCCGCACGGCGCGCTGGAGGCGATCTTTCATCACCGGGTCAAGGTCGTGCTTCTTTGCCCCGGTGACGCCGAGGTCGGCGGCCCGAAGCAGCGCGAGCACCTGCTCGCGCTGGGTATCTTGATCGAGCAGCTGAGTCGTCAGGGCCTGCCGGAACGGTCGGCTGTGCGCCTCGGCGAGGCGCAGGTTGCGTCCGAACCATCCATACAACGGGAGCAGCGCCGGGTGGTTGGCCGACGCCGCGGTCGAAAGGAACAAGGCGTTCGGCCGGAGCAGCTCGGTGACGGCTCGGCCCTTGGCCCGTTCGCTCCCCCCGAGGTCGACTCGATCTCCTTGGCGCCGGAAGAGCAGCGCCGCCTTCCCGTGCGGGTAGCGATAAGCCCACTCTTCGAGGACGCGCTCGTCGTCGAGCACGAAGCCGTACTCGTGGCGGACACCAGCGAGCACAAGATCGACCTCGAGACGCGAGGGCGACTGCCGCGCCTGCGGGTCGAGCAGGAACGGCCGCCGGGGAATCCCGCCGGTGGGACTCCCAGACCGGAAGGAATGCAAGACGTGCGTCCGCATGTCGTTCATCGCCTTCACGAGGTTCGACTTGCCAGACCCATTTGCGCCGAACACCCCAGCGGCCGGAAGCACTCCAACCAGCCGGCCGCCCCCTCGCCAGGGCACCTGGCGCACCACCTCTTTCTCGGCCAGAGCTGACGCCACTAAGGAGAGCTCGAACTCGTCGCGGAACGACCGGACGTTCTCGCCCCGGAAGGCGAGGAGCACCGAAGCGTCACGGCCAGGGC
>JAKBBA010000277.1 GCA_021808665.1 Actinomycetes bacterium | reverse complement strand
GAGAGCCGGGCGTGATTCCTTGCCAACTCCTCGACCACGGAACCGGCTACGGGTACGGCAACAACCCACCGTTGTGGGATCCCCCTCCACCGGTCGCCGATAACGGACCTCGCTCCGGGCTGCCCCATACCGCTCAGAATGACAGTCCCAATAACGCGACCGGCCATCGTCTCGAAACGCCGGGTATGCGGGATGGTCGTCGCCCGGCTATCGGCCGGGAGAAGCGCCCAGAACCACGCAGGGAAGCGTCCCCTATGCGCGCCTCTTGTCGATGGCGCGCCGGCGCCGTTCCTCGACGCGGCTCGTCGCTGCTCGCAGATGCGGCTCGGCTTGATCGGCGAACCTCCCGACGATGCTCTGTGGTCCGTATCGAGCGCGGATGTCAGCGAGGCGCCAATCGATGTCGACTTCGTCGCCTGTCGGGCCGCTGGTCATATCGCACCAGATCATAACGTCCATGAGCCTGCGGTTGCGGTGACTGGGAAACCAGTTCAGGTCACGGCTTAGACCCCGGATGCTCGCTTCGAGATGGGCACAGGAGTGGTGCGCGACCAGGGCCACAACCTCTTCGTCTACGCCTTGGGCTCGGAGAAAGATGGCGCCGTCGAGGGCGTGGAAGCCCGATCGTACGAGGTCGGGCGAGTAGCCGATGTCGTGCAGGATCACTGCGGTCTGAAGCACGGTTTGCGCCTCCTGGTCGAACAGGCAGGGCCAACGGGACGCCTGGATAGCGGCTCGAACGGAGTGCCGCCACCGGTCGGGCATGCCGGCCAGGCAGTCACGGCTGAGTTCCCATGCCCAGGGTGGTGGGGGTGTGGATGCGACTCCGGTCTTGGCGGCACCGTGAGCCCTTTTTCGTCCTGGGTCAGGCACTGGGGACGATCGTCTTCACGTCGACCGACTTGTGGTCGACGGCCCGGTCAGGCGTGTGCGATTGGAGTCGGTTTCGCCGCTCGATGCGCTTGGAGATGTCGGCCAGTTCGGCGCGGAGGCGGTTCAGTTCGTTCTTCCGCTCCATGGTCTTCGCCATTTGGTGGGCGGCAGCAGCGCACTGGCTGAACCGGTCGGCCACGGATGGGTTGGTGGGCTTGAAGTATCCAGCTGCGGATTCGGCTTGTTCGGCTAGGTGCGCGAGTTGGGCGGGGGTCATGGTCGTCCTCTCTGCTTGAAAGGCGTGTCGCCCTTCTCCGGGGTCGTGTCATTCCCGGGGAATGACACGGCCCCGGTGCCGGTCGAGAGGACCCGGCCGAAAGGAGCGGTGGTGCCCAGGAGCAACTCGATTGAGGTCCAGCCGGTCGCGAGGCTGACCGGTACTGGACGAGCAGCAGGTCGAGCGCCGGCTGTCGAGAGCCGCCGATGAGCTCGTCGATGCCCAGGTCCAACTCAGATACCAGCCTGTTTCTCCTCGCCGGCGCGGTGGCTGCGGGGGGTGTGTTGTGGGCGGCCGGAGCCGTGGCGGCGCTGGTGGCCGGCCATCGGGTGCCGGGTGGTCATCTGTTGGCCGGCGTGGAGGCGCTGGCCCATTTCAGTGATCCGAGTCGCGCGTGGGGTGCTCCGGTCGGTTCGGGCGTTCTCTACTGGACCGTGGTCGCTGCCGTCGTGCTCCTTGCCGTCGGACTGGGGACAGCCATCTTGTGGGTGGTCCGCTGGGCCAGCCAATCCGGCGAAGAGAACCCTGCCCGCATCGAGGGCTTGGCCAACCGCCGCCAGGTCGAAGCGGCTGCCGGCGCCAGGCTGCTGGTGCGCAGGGCTCGGACGTTGCGCCCGTCCCTGGTACGGCCGGAGGTCATCCAGGTGGGCTACTTCTTGGGGACTTCCCAGAGGGCGGAGTGCTGGGCGTCGGTGGAGGACTCGATCTTCGTGTTGGGACCACCCCGGTCCGGGAAGGGCCTGCACGCGGTCATCCCGTCCATCCTGGACAGTCCCGGATCGGTGATCACCACCGCGACCAGGGCGGACAACCTGACCGCGACAATGACGGCCCGCTCCGGTCGAGGACCGGTCGGTGTGTTCGACCCTCAAGGTCTCGCCTCGGGAATTCCCTCTGCGCTGCGGTGGTCACCGGTACGAGGCTGTCAACGCCCGCAAACGGCAATGGTACGGGCCGCCGCGTTGTGCGCAGATGCGGGCAGGGATGTGGAGCTGGGCAGCTTCTGGCGCCAGCAGACCCTCACCGCGCTGCGCTGCCTACTGCACGCCGCCGCGCTCGGCGAGCGCGGGCCGGCCGACCTGTACCGCTGGTCGCTGGCCGCTCCCTCCGCCCGGGAGGCCGTCGACATCTTGGTGCACTCCACGAAGGCCGCCCCGGCGTGGGATCGGGCTTTGGACTCGATCATCTCCGCCGATCAACGCCAACGCGACTCGGTGTGGGCCATGGTCGCCAACGCCCTCGCCTGCCTGGCCGACCCCCAGGTCCTCAGTTCGGTCTCCCCCGAGCCAGGCGAGGAGTTCAACCCAGCCTCCTTCCTCACCGCCCACGGCACCTTGTACCTGCTCGGGACAGCATCAGGCGCGGCGTCCGCCGCCGGACTGGTGGCCGCCCTGATCGAAGACGTGGTGGAGGTCGCCCGCCGCCTGGCCGCCGCGTCGCCGGGCGGCCGCCTCGACCCGCCACTGGGCCTGATCCTCGACGAGGCCGCCAACTACCCGCTCCCCTCCCTTCCGGCGCTGATGTCAGAAGGCGGCGGGAGCGGGATCACCACCATGGCCGTGCTGCAATCCCTCGACCAGGCCCGGCATCGCTGGGGGCGAGACGCTGCCGGCGCCAGCTGGGATTCGGCCATCGCCAAGATCATCCTTCCCGGTGTCTCCAACCCCGACGACCTGGCCGGTATCGCCCGGCTCGTCGGCGACCGCAAGGAGCGCGAGATCAGCGAGACCAGCCAGCCCGGAGGCGGCAGGTCGGTGTCGTCGTCGATGCGGGACCGCCAGATCCTCAACCCGGCCATGATCCGCGCCATCCGTCCCGGCCACGCCCTGCTGCTCCTGCGCTCGGCCAAGCCGATCATGCTCACCCTCAGACCCTGGACCGCCCGCCCCGACGCCAAGGCCCTGCGATCCGATCGCCAAACCGTCGAGCACGTCATCCAGCAGGCCGCTCTGGAACGGATCGACCAATGAGCCGCCCTCGCCTCACTCCCCCCTTGACCGCCGGTGCGGCGGCCAGCGCCATTGCTGGGCACGCGCTCCGCTATCGCAGACCAGGGCGGTTTCGGTGACGGGCCCGGTCCAAGAAAGCGACGGCGAGGTCCACGACCAGGCCGAGGCGGTCGCCCTGCTGGCCGCCATGTTCGCTGGCAGCGGCGGAGCGAACCTGGACCCCATCGCCGGTCCGCTTCATTGGCCGGCGGTCACCTCCGACGACGCCCCCCGGCAGTGGACGGAACTTCGGGATTGGGTCGCCGAGCTGATGCGACGGTTCGAGCATCTCGACCATCACGTCATCCCGATGTGCTGGTGGCGTCACAACGGCCACGTCGAAGCACTCGCCGCCCTGCGAGACCAAGAACGCATGTCCTACTCCGACACGTCCCCGCCCTCGGCGGCGGTCGAGTGGCACCGGGCCTTCCGTGACATCGAGGCCCGCCTACGGGAATGGACCGCAACCCTCCCCTGCGGATCATGC
>JAKBBA010000018.1 GCA_021808665.1 Actinomycetes bacterium | reverse complement strand
CATTCGTCCAAGAGAGGGGTCAGGGTCCGTCGATACCTTAAGGGGGGTGTCACAAGTTCCGCGACTCCGTTTGCCCGGCGGCGAGTGGCCGGCGGGCAGCGGCACCCGTCACGTCCCGCTCGACAACGGCGACCGTCCGATCGTCGAGATTGACCTCCCGGCCATGGCGGCGATCTACCACGGCGCATGGCGCTCCCCGGACTCCACAGACCGCCCAGTCGTCTTCGGCTTCACCCTAACCTCCGGGCGGGCCACCGTCGACACCTACAGGGCACTCACCGCCACCGGCCATCTTGGACCCGAGAGCCCTAGAACGCCTTCTTCGGCGCCTGCTACGCGGTCGTACGCGACCGCGCTGGCAACGACGTCGACCTCATGAGCCCCATCCACCAGCACCGGCGCTTCACTCCCACGACCTGACCGTCCACACCAAGAGGACTTCCCTCTTGCGAGGTCCCGGCTTGGTCGTTCTCTGGTAGGGAGGGGTGCCGGCTCGAGACTTCGCTCGACGCGAACCGTCCTACGCGGCGAGCCGTCACCGGTCGAGGTCTGAAGGTGTGAGGTCGAGTGGCGCCACCGGGAGGCGGGCCGCGTTGCTGGCTTCTACGGCTCTCCAGCATTGAGATGCACTGATGGTAGGCCGGACTATCTGCAGGCGTGCCCCCTGTCAACCTCCCGCCATCGCTCCTACCAAGAAGAGCGCTTCGCGGCCCTCTGAGACCGCCGCAGGCAAGAGAGCGTCAACTGGCTCGTGGGTGAGGTCCAAGTCGCAGGCGTAGAAGCGGATGAAGGGCCTGCGCTCCCCGCTGCGACGATCACGAAAACTACCGCGCAGCACCGGGTAACGCTCCTCCAACGCGTCACATGCCCGTCCGAGCGTGACCGGCGCGCTGACGTCGAGCTCGACAACTCGCCCGCAGGACGCCAACATCTGCAAGTGGTACGGAAGCGCAATTCGGATCACGGCAAGGTCTGAACCTCCACCGACAACACGCGCGGTAGATCCCTGACGATCGGGCTCCACGAATCCCCGCCGTCGGATGAAGCGTACACTTGGCCTCCCGTAGTGCCGAAATACACACCACAAGGATCCATCGCGTCCACCGCCATAGCCGAACGCAGCACGTTGACATAACAGTCCGACTGAGGCAGGCCACGCGTCAGCGGCTCCCATTCCCCGCCACCGCAGCGCGTCCGGTAGACGCGAAGCCTGGCGCCCGGCGGGTAATGCTCTGAGTCGCTGGCTATCGGCACCACGTACACGGTGTCGGGCTCGTGGCTGTGCACCGCGAGCGCGAAACCGAAGTCGGTGGGGAGATCGCCGCTAATCTCTCTCCACGAACCGCCGGCGTCGTCGCTTCGCATGACATCCCAGTGTTTCTGCATGAAAAGGGTGTCGGGCTTCGCAGGGTGCCTGGCGATGCGATGCACGCAATGTCCTACCTCGGCGTCCTCGTCGGGGATGCCTCCCGAGCGAAGACCGCGGTTGGCCGCAAGCCATGTCGCTCCGGCGTCGGCAGAACGGAAAACACCCGCCGCCGAGATGGCCACGTGCAGGTTTTGCGGATTCGAAGGGTCGATCAGGATCGTATGGACGCACATTCCGCCCGCTCCCGGTTGCCATGAGGAGCCCGACGGGTGGCTCCGCAAACCGGCGACCTCCTCCCAGGTCTCGCCAGAGTCGGTCGACTTGAACAGCGCTGCGTCTTCGACACCCGCGAAGACAGTGCCTGGATCGGTGTCCGAGGGCCTGAGCTGCCAGACACGCCGGAACTTCCAGGGTTGCAGCGTCCCATCGAAGTCCTGGTGGGAGCCACCCCCGTCGGCGTAGCGAAAGTCGTTGCCAGCCGGTCTCCACGATCTTCCACCGTCATCGGAGAGTTGTATTACCTGGCCGAACCATCCGAGGCTTTGCGAGGCGAAGAGCCTCGCCGGCTCGGCGGGCGAAGCGACCACGTGGTAGACCTCCCAACCGCCAAAGAGCGGACCGGTCACCTCCCAGGTCTTACGCCGCCCGTCTGCGCTCAGTACAAAGGCGCCCTTCTGGGTGCCCACCAAGACTTGCACGCCAGTCATCAAACCTCCCTAACCTGAGCAGACTGGTCGAGACGGCTATGCGGTCGCCGGGTTGAAGTTGAACATCCAGCGGACACCGAAACGATCGAGGCAGGTTCCCCAGGTAGCACCCCAGAACATCTCGGCCAGCGGAGCCCCTTCGGTCGAGCCTTCTGACAGGGCGTCGTAAAGCCGCCTCGTCTCTTCAAGGGTGTCGGGTTCCAAGTTGATCGTTGTGTTGTTGCCGATCCGTAGCTCGTGGCCCAACGACTCGAGCATGTCGGTTGCCATGATCACATGTCCGTCGAGGATCGGGAGCTCGACGTGCATCACCATCTGCCTCTCCTCCTCGGACAGCGAGGGGCCGCCCGCGTCGAATGCGACCTCGCCCATCCTTTGGACCTCTCCGATGTATTCGGTGCCGAAGACTCGACGGTAGAACTCGAAGGCCTCCTCTGCGTTACCTTTGAAATTCAGATAGGTGCTTACCCTAGCCATTGCTCTCCTCCCCTCTTAGCCCTGAGTCTACTCGCCAGGGCGCACGCGACAAAAGGGTTGCGCCTGATCAGGCCGCTTCTAGAGCAAAGTCCGGTGGCGCAATGTGACTGCGGTTGGCACGCACGAGCACCAAGGCAGCTAGCGCTCCGACGCCAAGCAGGACGGCACTGACACTGAACGCCACGCCGTAGCCGTGGACGACGGCCGTGGCCGTGGCCGCCGGGGTAGTTGCGTGGGACCGCAGGAAGCCGGCCGTCGCCGTAGCTGCGACAGTGTTCAGCAGTGCCGTACCTAGTGAACCTCCGACCTGCTGGGTCGTGTTGACCAGCGCACTCGCCACCCCGGCGTCGCTTTCGTCGACGCCGATAAGTGCCGTGCTGCTCAGAGGGACGAACACGAGGCCCATGCCGAGGCTTATGACAAGGACCGGCGGAAGGACGTCGGCCACGTAGCCCGAGTGGACACCCACACGGGTGAACAAGATCAGCCCGGCGGTCGCCATCAACATTCCAGTGACCATCAAAGCTCTCGGCCCGACACGAGGTAGAAGTTGGGCCGCGACTGTGGCGCTGATGACGATACCCAAGGAGAAAGGCAGGAATGCAAAACCCGTCTTGAGCGCCGAGTACTGAAGCGTCCCCTGAAGATAGTAGGTGAGGAACAGAAACATTCCGAACAGTGCGAGCCCGGCCAGTAGCGACGTCAGGTACGATCCTCCACGGTTACGATCGAGAACGACTCGCAGGGGCAGCAGGGGACGTTGCGAGCGCATCTCCACGACCACGAATGACCCGAGCAGAAGGGCGGCCCCTGCGAGAAGTAGCAGAGTGCCCGCCGACAGCCATCCTGTTGTCTCCGCCTGGGTGAAGGCGTAGACCAGTGCTACGAGCCCGAGAGTGGAAGTCACCGCACCAGGAAGGTCGTAGTGCCCTCGGCTCCTCTCGGTGCTGCTATCACGCACGACGTAGAGTGCTGCTGTGGCGGCGACGGCGGCGACGGGCACGTTGACGAGGAGGCACCATCTCCACGAGGCGTACTCGGTGAGCACTCCCCCGGCGATCAGCCCGATGGCGGCGCCTCCCCCAGAGATGGCACCGTACACTCCGAACGCCCTGGCCCTCTCTCGTGCCTCGGTGAAGGTCACGGATATCAGCGAGAGCGCAGCCGGAGCCATCAGTGCTGCGAAAGCCCCTTGGAGCGCCCGTGCGGCGAAGAGCGCTGCGGAGTCAGGGGCAAAGCCGCCGAGGGCGGAAGCAGCCGCGAACCCGACCAGTCCGACGATGAACACCCGTTTACGGCCCAGGTAGTCCGCGACACGACCACCTAGAAGCAGGAGGCCGCCGAAGCTCAGGGTGTAGGCCGTAACCACCCATTGGCGGTTCGCAGTGGAGATATGCAGCGCATGCTGAGCGGAAGGCAAGGCTATGTTGACGATAGAGGCGTCGAGAACGATCATCAGTTGTGAGACAGCGATGATGGCCAAAGCCAGCCACCGTCTCGGGTCCTGCGCCGAATCGTCACGGGTCGCGTCGAGGCGCGTCGATAAAGTCATTCGATAACTCCAGGTGTCATGTCGTTGGTGGTAGCGCCGCGGTTTGCGGCGAGCGGTCTACGCCTCGGCGGTCGAGGCGCGCAGGGTTGGAAGCAGGACGTCATCGACGATGTGGGCTAGGAAGGCATCGTCGGTTGGTTGGTCGCTCAGGATTACCCGCATGAGTAGCATCGCCGGTGCTATCTCGGTGAACACACCCGGGCTGGCGTTGGGAGGGATCTCTTGTCTTGCGATGGCCCGGCCGAGCAATGCTCCGGCGGCCGCCGCCTTGTCCTCGCCGAACTGCTCCCGAAGAAGCGATGCCAGCTCTGGGTCACCGCGGGCTGCCATTATCAAACCGACTAGCAAGGGCCCGTCCTTGCCAGTGAGGATGTCGCGTTGATCGCGAAGCCACGCCAGGAGATCTCCCCGGAGGCTTCCGGTGTTAGCATTGCCTCCGGGGATGGTGCAAGAACGGCTCCTGAGAGCCTCGACGACGAGCTCGGCCTTCCCCGGCCAGCGCCGATACAGGGTTGCCTTGCTTGCATGCGCCCGGGCTGCGAGGGAATCCATGCTCATGCGCTCGTAGCCGACCTCGCCAATCAGGGCAAGGGCGACGTCGAGTATCTCGCGCTCGCGCTCTGCTCCCCTAGCCGACGAGGCTGTTGCTTGCTGCATGCCGCCACAGTACTGTACGGTTTCGTTCTACCGGCAGGAATTATTGGGGCAGAAGACTCTGACTTCGATGGCCCGGACTGCGAGCGTTGCCAGCGAGTTGGACACCGGGGACCCGGGGAACATGAGCATTTTCTCACCGGGGCGTCATCGAGGCGTCACCTACAGCGCCGACAGTGTCTGTATATCCCATTACGAGCACGAGGATGCGTGCAGACACAGCAAGAGAGGTCACTGTGACAGAAACTTCGGACGTCCCCGCCAGCTTCGACGCAGCACTGTCGAACGTTGGGCGGCGGGCTTTGGTGACCGGGGCTGCGGGCTTCATCGGAAGCCACGTCTGTCGCACCTTGTTGCGCGGCGGTTGGACGGTGACAGGGATAGACGGCTTCACGGACAGCTACGACCCGGTGGAAAAGCTGATGCGAGCGGCATCCCTCGCACGTCTCGCTGGAATGAAGTTAGCTGTTGGGAACCTTGCCGACATGGAGTTGGATACCCACCTAGATGGCGTCGAGGTCGTATTCCACCTTGCCGGGAGAGCAGGGGTGCGGGCTAGTTTCTCATCGGAGGCGCTCTACATGCGAGACAATGTGGTCGCCACCGAGCGGCTACTGAGGGCCGCTCGCAGGGGCGGGGTCCGTCGTCTCATATACGCTTCTTCGTCGTCGGTTTACGGCGACGGCGAGGTGCCTTTTCACGAGGACGCTCCCCTGTCGCCAATCTCGCCCTACGGCAAGAGCAAACTCGAAGCGGAGCGAGTGTGCCTAGATACGGGCGGGCGAGACCTCGAGACCACGGCCCTGCGTTATTTCACCGTGTTCGGCCCTGGCCAGCGACCAGATATGGGCCTGAGACTGTTCGCCGAGGCTGCCCTGACAGGCGGACGGATCACATTGCTCGGGGACGGAACCCAGCGTCGTGACTTCACCTACGTCACCGACGTCGTCAGCGCGACGGTCGCCGCAGCAGACAGTCCTGTCTCAGGGTTGGCGATCAACGTGGGGGGTGGATGCGCGGTTAGCATCGCAGAGGTACTGGACCTACTGGCACGCTTGACCGGTAGCCGATTACAGGTCGACCGCCAGCCCTTCGCCCGTGGCGACGTCAAGACGACCTCGGCCGATCTGGGCCGCGCCCAGCGGCTGCTCGGATTCACACCCCTCGTCCCGTTCGAAGTTGGCTACGAAAGGGAAGTTGCGTGGCTACGGGAACGTCTCGACCAAAAGGTGGGGGTGCCGGTATGAAGACGCCGGGATCCTTACAGCGTGTGCTGTTGTACTCTCACGATACTTACGGCCTCGGGCACCTCCGGAGAAATCTTTCGATAGCACGGGAACTTCTGAACTTGGCCAAACCCCCACTGGTCGTTCTCGCCTCGGGTTCGCCGGCCATATCTAGGGTCCCACTTCCAAACGGACTGGCCACAGCGATGCTGCCACCAGTAACGAAGACACCCCAAGGCGACTACCGCTCCCTCGAGAGCCCGCTCGACATTTCCCTCGTCCGGCGCGCGCGTTCAGCCGTACTAGTCGACGTAGTGGCGCGCTGGAAGCCAGATGTCCTGCTAGTAGATCATTCCCCCCACGGGATGAAGGGGGAGCTCATTCCGGTCTTCGACTACATAAGAAGTACCGGGCTCGCCACGAGACTGGTTCTCGGCCTGCGGGACATTCTCGATGAACCCAATAAGGTCATCGACTCTTGGACAGCCGAAGGTGTCTACTCGACCCTTGCGGGTATCTACGACTCGGTAATGGTTTACGGTCAACGCGACGTCTTCGACATCGGAGCGCTCTACAAGTTACCTATGGCGATAGCCGATCGCATGGAGTACTGCGGCTACGTTACGACTCCCCAGCCTGCGACGCCTCCACTACCGCCGTCTCTCACAGACGTCAAGCGGTTCGTACTTGCCATGGTCGGAGGGGGAGGTGACGGAGTTCAGGTGCTGATCGATACGGCGGTAGCAGCTTCGTTCGCCGGCATCGCATGCGTCTTGTGTACGGGTCCGCTCATGTCTCGCGCTGATCGTGAGCGCCTGGACCGCGCGACGGCACCGCTTGGTGATGTACACACGGTAGAACATCTGGCCGAACCAGCGGCTGTGGCAGCCAGGGCAGCTGCTGTGGTAACCCGCGGGGGCTACAACAGCCTCTGTGAGCTGATTGGCCTGGGCGTGCCCACAATCGTAGTCCCGCGACGAGCGCCGCGCTTAGAGCAGGTGCTGAGAGCTGAGGCCTTCGCCGAACGGGGCCTTGTGGAAGTGATAGACGACAGCACCGATCTTCGCTCGGCCCTACCGAGACTTCTGAGAAGCGCAACGCCGAACCGGAGTAGTTTCCGTCTAGACTTGAGAGGCGCGCCAAAAGCCGTCGCACACCTCAGCCGTCTTGTCAACTGCGAAGACGACACCTTGCTGGCAAGGATCCCGGCGTGACGAGAAGTGCCCGTGACGCCGAGCAGATGTCACTTCGAAACTCCACAGGAACCGCGACGGTCTGCTACCTTACAAAGCGCTTCCCTCGACTATCTGAGACGTTCATTCTCGACGAGATCCTAGGACTGGAGTCCGAAGGGGTTCCCTTGCGGCTTTTCGCAATAGCCCACCCGGCGGAGCGCCACGTCCAAACGAGGGTAGCTAACGTAGTGAGTCCGGTCAAATACCTCCGCCGCGGAACGGGACGGGCAGCCGTGCTCAGTGACAATACCCGCTTCGTGTTCGCCCACATCGCCCTCCTACTTCGCCACCCGTTGCGATGGCTTGCGGTCGTCGGACACGTGGTCATATCGCGGAGGCACCGCTCGACGCTACGCCACCTCCTCGAGGCGGGGCTCATGGCGAAAGAGATGGACCGCGTCGGTGCCACGCACATCCACGCAGCATTCGCTCACGGACCAGCGACCATCGCGCACTTCGTGTCCATGCTCACTGGACGGACGTTCTCCTTCGCTGCGCACGCCAAGGACCTATACCTTTCGAGCCCGGACATCCTCACTGTAAAGGCCTCTGCTGCCGAGTTCGTTCTTGTCTGCTCGCACAGCGCTTCCGACGAGTTGCGACGGATAGTCCACTCCCAGCAGCCCCCGGACTTCGAAGGTCGACGCCCTAACATCGTGTACGCGCCGCACGGCGTAGATACAACCCGTTTCCAGCCCGCAGGCAACGCGCTGCGCGACGAAGCATCCCGGCCGAGGCGCCTTCGAATCCTCGCCGTCGGGCGCCTCGTGCCCAAGAAGGGCTACTCGACTCTATTGGAGGCTCTAAGAATCCTTCGGGACCAGGGGGAGGACTTCGAGTGTCGGGTCGTGGGTGGTGGCGATCTACGAGACTGCCTTGTAGCGCAAGCGTCTGTCTTGGAGCTGAGTTCCCACGTGAGCTTCATGGGTTCCCTCACCCAAGACCAGATCATCGCGGAGTACCACCAAGCCGACGTTTTCGTGCAAGCAAGCGTGATCACCTCTGACGGTGATCGCGACGGCATACCGAACGTCGTCCTCGAAGCCATGGCCAGCGGACTTGCCGTGGTGGCGTCCTCGGTAGCAGGCATACCCGAGGTGATCGACCACCGAACGACAGGGCTACTAGTGCCTCCAGCAGACCCCGCTGCACTCGCCGAGGCGATAAGAGAACTAGCCGCCGATCCCGAAACCCGAGCCCGGCTCTCCTCGGCAGCTCGACGCTACGTGGCGGCGCACTTGGCGAAGCAGAGCTGCATTGCCCCCATCGCCGAAATCCTACGCCCCAGCCTTTACGCCGGAGGATCTCGACTAGCTTCCGCTCACCCCGCACCGTCAGGATCAAAAGCGTGACCAGTCGGAACTCCACCGGGCTCGAGGTGGCTTACGTACTTCCCGATCCAGGTATTCCAGTCGGTGGCACCAAGGGTGCCTCGGTGCATGTCGAGTCACTTTGTGCTGCCCTATCTCGTCGAGGGGTCGACGTCACGCTCTACGCAGCTCGAGTGTCAGGGCCGATGACGTCGCGCGGGTCTGACACCGTGCGAGTTATACCGATAGACGTCGGGCCCGTATCGTCGGGGGATAACGCGGACACGTCTCGCATCGAAGCCGTCGAGAAGTTCTTCGACAACGTAGAACGGCACATGTCAGTGCGAAAACCGAGCTGTATCGTCGAGCGGCTGAGCCTGTTTGCCGGCCGTGGAGCTACGCTTGCCAAGTCTCTTGGGGTCGCACGCATCGTCGAGGTCAATGCCCCGGTAGCCGAGGAACGCAAACGCCATTTCGGGCTGCGCTTCGAAGAGGAGGCACGCGAAGCAGAGCACCGTGCGTTGAGCGACGCTCAGGTCGTCGCCGTGTCAGCACCGCTGGCAAGCTGGGCCATCCACATGGGCGCCTGTAGCGCCTCAGTAATCGCCAACGGAGCGGACGTCGACCGGCTCGACCCGAGCCGTCTTTCGGTTCTCGCTCCTACAACAAGGAGGCGGCTCGGCTTCTCTATGTCCCAGCCTGTTATCGGCTTCGCAGGAAGCTTCAAACCCTGGCATGGCCTTGATGTACTAATCGACGCAGTGTCACTCATCGCCGGATCGGTCCAGCTTGGCCTGCTGATAGTCGGCGACGGCCCCGAACGGGACAGGGTGACCGACTCACTGCGAGGGCTCCCACCCGGCGCGACTGTCGTCACTACCGGCGCCGTTGCGTTCTCTCGGGTCCCGGAGCATCTCGCAGCGATGGATATTGCCGCAGCTCCGTATGTGGCGACCGACTTGTTCTACTTCTCTCCTCTCAAGGTTGTAGAGGCGATGGCTGCTGGACGCACGGTCGTTGCTTCGGACTTCCCACCAATACGCCAACTCGTCGGCGAGACCGGCGTCTTGGTGGCACCTGGCTCCAGCGACTTGCTCGCACAAGCCTTGCATCGCCTCATCAGCGATACCGGCACGCGTCGGCTTCTTGGAGCATCTGCCAGGGCGCGCGCGGTGGAGCGCTGCAGCTGGTCGGCTGTAGCCGACGCGCTCATCGCCGAGATACTCGCAGCTTCGGGCGCTTCAAGCGACGCGTCGGCTCCGGATGCAATGCAGATGGGACGGTCGAAGGGAGCTGGCAAGTGAGCCGCCGCCTGGCGCTGACGTCGTGGGAACTGGACTTGACCAGCGTCAAGATACCCCTCTTAGCAGGGCTAGGGTTTTCGCTTGCCAGGGCAGTCCTGCAGTGGCTGGTACCAGTGCCACTCAAGGTTGTCTTCGACAATGTGCTTGGAGCTCATCCGCTGCCTCCTGAGCTGCGGTGGCTTCCAGGGGGTCGGCTACCGCTCCTTTACAGCCTGTGCGGGCTGATGGTCGTCATTGCGGCGCTCCTCGGTGCGTGCTCATACGCTGCCGCTGTGCTCCTCGCCGGAGCCGGACAACGTGTAGTGGTCGACTTGCGTTGCCGACTTTTCGCCCACCTCACTCGCCAGTCGCGTCACTTCTACACGGGCAGGCCGGTCGGCGACCTGCTAGCTCGCCTCGGCGGTGACGCTCAAGCGATGCAAAGCGCCGTGGTCAACGTATTGCCCGTCGTGGCGGAGAACACACTGACCGTCGCCGGCATGCTCGTCATCATGACGATTGTCGACTGGCAGTTCAGCCTTCTCGCGATTTGCGTCATTCCGGTGCTGGGAGTCCTCGTTCGTCATTATCTCTCCACGATCAGGAACGCTCAGCGGATCGCACGGAGAGCAGAGGGAGCATCAAGCGCTATCGCTCAACAAGTGGTGGTCGGCCTGGCGGTAGTGCAGGCAGCGGGAGCTGAGGACGACGAGGTCGAACGCTATAGGGCGAGTGCGCTGGAGGCGCTACAGGCAAGCAAGTTCGCTGTTGTCTTACAGTCACGTTTCACCCCGCTCGTAACATTCGTAATGACCACGTCTACAGCCGCCGTCGTCCTCATAGGAGGACGCGAAGTTGTCTCAGGGCGACTCACCCCGGGAGATCTTCTGCTTTTCAGTTCCTACTTCAGGAGTGTGTACACGCCCGTCCGTCAGCTGGCGAAGCTTGCTGGAACGATGGGGAGGGGCCAGGCCTCCGCCGAGCGGGTCTTGGAGATCCTACATACCCACGACGAAACGCCGGAAGCCAAGGTCCCGGTGCGGCCCTCGCAGCTACATGGCCGGCTCGAATTCGAGTCGATCTCTTTCTCCTACCCCGGCCGGACTGTCTTCCTTGACGGGATCAAGCTCACCGTCGATGCTGGATCACGCCACGCAATCGTAGGATCGACCGGGTCGGGGAAGAGCACGCTTCTACGACTAGCACTGCGCTTCGCTGATCCCGACGCCGGCCGGGTGCTCTTAGACGGCGAGGACCTTCGAGCGCTCGATGTCCGCTGGCTTCGACGTCAGATCTCCTTCGTACCTCAAGAGGCAGCACTTCTACGACCCACCGTTTGGGAGAACATAATCTACGGGTCGGACCTGACCAGTCGGAGTGAGGCGATCTCGACGGCTCGTGCCGCCGGCGTTCACGAAGTCATAGCGGGTCTGCGAGACGGGTACGACACTGCCGTTGGAGAGGCGGGCTCCGCCCTGTCGGGTGGGCAACGGCAGTGTATCGCTGTCGCCAGGGCCATGGCGAGGGGTGGCCGGCTGATCCTCCTGGACGAGCCGACGACGGGGATGGACGCAGCGACACATGCGGTAGTCGCAGAGGCCCTAGCCCGTCTGAGTGAGGGGCGGACCACTTTGATGGTCACACATCACCTCGCCTCGGTACGAGACGTCGACTCCATCACCGTAATGGACAGAGGAAGGATTGTCGAACATGGAACTCACGGCGACCTCGTCGAATCAAGCTCCGCCTACCACGCTCTGCTTGTCGCCTCAACAGGTGCCGCGCCCGGTGCCTGACTCGTCGGCAGCCGGCAGTGTCGCCCGCCCTACGGAGCGGAGGGTATGCGTCGTGGGTGCAGGTTATGTCGGCCTTACCGCAGCGGCATGCCTCGCACACCTGGGCCACAGCGTCACGTGCGTAGAGGCAAACCCGGGTCGCCTTGACGTCCTAAGAGGCGGAGGCATCCCGATCCACGAGCCCGGACTTGGTGAGCTCGTATCGGAACAAGTTGCCAACGGCAGGCTGCGTTGGGCAGCCGATGTCGCCTCCGGGCTGGGAGACGCTCAAATCGTGCTGCTGTGTGTAGGCACTCCGCCGGCGTCAAGCGGCCAGCCCGACTTGACCCAGCTTGCAGAAGCCGCCCGCCAAGTCGGCCGGGCCGCCACACAGAGCCTGGTCGTGGTAGTGAAGAGCACGGTTCCGCCGGGTTCGTGCGAGGCGATCGAGCTTATCTGTGCGGAAGAAGCCGAGTTGGGTGTAACTATCAGGGTCGCGTCGAGCCCCGAGTTCCTTCGCGAGTCGCGTGCCGTGGAGGACTTCCTAAGTCCCGACCGCGTCGTAGTCGGTGCGAGCGACCCTGAGGTCGTTGAACTAGTAGCGAGTCTCTACCCTCCAGCCAGCCCAGTCGTCAGATGCGACCGCAGGGGGGCCGAGCTCGTCAAGTACGCGGCAAACACGTTCCTCGCTATCAAGATTTCTTTCGCTAACGAGGTAGCGCAACTATGCGACGCGCTCGGCACGAACGCCCTTGACGTGCTCGACGGAGTCGGTGCAGACAACAGGATAGGCAGGCAGTTCCTAAATCCCGGCCCAGGCTACGGAGGTTCGTGCCTGCCCAAGGATGTGTCGGGATTCATAGCTTTGGGAAGGTCAGCGGGAACTCGAACCTCGCTCGCCTTGGCGGCTCAAGAACAAAACTTGCACTCCCGCATGAGGATCGCCGCTCGCCTTGGGGAAGCTCTCGGGACCTTGACCGGAAAGCGAATAGGCCTTCTGGGACTGGCCTTCAAGGAAGGCACTGACGACGTTCGCGATTCCCCGAGCGTGCAGATAGCCGAGGACCTCGTAGCTAGCGGTGCCACAGTGTCCGCATACGATCCACTAGCTCCTCGAACCTCGACACCTTCGGGAGTAAGACGTCTCATGTCGTCGTTCGAAGTTATCGATGGAGCCGACGCGGTTGTCATCGGAGTCGATTCCGAGGAGTACCGCAGCCTCGACCCAGTCAAGGTAGCCGAGGTGATGTCGGGTGACGTCGTCTTCGACGCGAGTGGGGCGTGCAACCTCGTCTCCTGGGGTAGGGCAGGTTTGACCGTCTACGGCGTGGGGCGCGGGACTCCCAGCACCTTCTACCCGGTAGTGTGGCCGCCGCTATGTTGGACAGTCGGGATGCTGGACGAATCCGTCTACTAAAATGGGAAGTAAGTCCTTGTCACCGTGGCTCCGCCTGAAAGCGTTCACGAGTAGCTCGAAGGCGCTACGAGGTCTTCCGGCACTCTACGTCGGATTCCTGGTCTTCGCCGTTGCAGCCGCCGCCATCGCAGCGACAAGCTTCAAGCTCACGTCGAAGTCTCTACCCGGACCGATCAACGCGTCCTCCCCCGTCGTCAGGCAGTCAAACCAAGCGTCAGCTTCGAGACTTGCCCAGACGGCCGGGGTGACTCAGGGTTCCTCACCGAAGGTCTCGTCGCCTGGCACCGCAGCCACCGCGCCGCCCGCCAGCACCACGACGTCAAGTCCGTCACCCGCAGGGATCCCTTACTCACCGCCCACGACCACTACACCTCATACGAGCACAGCTGGGTCCTCGCCAATGGTGGTACAGCCAACCCACGATGTCGTGGAGGTGGCCACCCAAAACGCTCCGCCGGCTACCAGCGCCCCCCCAGCGGAGCATGCGACGACGACTACGTATGGTATGCCGGCGAGCTCTTCCTCTGGCGATGCCACATCGCCATCCCAAGAGCCGTCGTCGACTTCGACGACGGCTCCTTCGACGTCATCGGGCGACAACTGAGCTCGTCGTTGCGTCGGCTGCCTCGCATCGGCACCGTAGGAAGGCTCGCTGGCTTTCACGCGCTTGTGGTCGCGTCCGTACTCGCAATCGTGGCACTGCAACTAACGTTGGAGTTCTCGAATCGCTACCGGGCGACCATAACGAGGGACCTCTACGAAAACGTAGCGGTCTTCGACCGAGCGGCCGCAACGAGGCCCCCGACGCAGAGCCTCCCCTCATTCGCTCGGGCCTTCCTTGCCTCCCACGGAGAGACAGGCGGCGATCAACTCGCAATCGCCTTGCCCCCCTTTCACGCGACCTTGGGCTCCCCGGGGGTGGCGGCTCTCATGTCTGTGCCCGTGGTCCGCTCGCTCAGCGCGGCGGCTCCCTCGAAGTCGACGATCCGAACAGTCACAGTTGCTGGCGCCCCCACGCTTGTCCTTGCGGTGCCGATTGTCGTAGCCGGCCGACCAGTCGGCACCTTCTTCACAACCGGCAGCCTTGTCAACTTCCAGGCTGTGCAGCGACGGACGGTGGAGCTAACTGTCGCCGAAGGCACAATTACTGTAATCGCTGCCTTCGTCAGCGTCTACCTGCTGTTACGCCGCCTCCTTGGCACGGTCCGCAGGCTTACCCGAACGGCCGCCGAGATCGCCCTCGATGGCGACTTGGGCATGCGCCTTGACGACCAGGATTCCAGGGACGAGGTAGGCGAGATGACAGCGACGTTCAACGCGATGATCGACAAGATCGAATCCACGATGACCTCCCAGAAGCAGATGATGGCAACCGTGTCGCACCAGCTGCGGACGCCTCTCACCGCTGCTAGAGGGCACTTGGAGGTCATGAGCAACGACGATCTAGCCGACCCAGGATCACGCAAGGAGATCGTCGCCGCCGTTATAGACGAACTCGACCATATGCGCAGGATGGTCGAGAGGCTCCTCCTGCTCGGACGCTCCATCGAAGGCGACCTAAAAGACGCTTGCCCAGTAGACGTGCGCTCCTTGATCCTCGACGTCGACCAAGTGGCGAGAGCACTCGCGCCGAGAAGATGGGACGTAGGAGACATCCCAGACGTCGTGATCGTCGCCGATCTCGACAAACTAAGGAGCGCTCTCCTCAACCTCGTCGACAACGCCGCTAAGGCCACCTCACAGGTCGACACGATACGGCTGTCGGCTGTCATGGCGTCGCGCAACCAGGAACGCTACATCGAGTTGGTCGTAGACGACTCGGGTCCCGGTGTTCCAACAGAGATCCGCCACACGATCCTTGACCGCTTCGGCCGGACAGCTCAGAGCCACCCAGGAGGTTCCGGTATTGGGTTGGCCATCGTCGCAGCTGTTGCGCGCGCACATCGAGGATACGTCGACATCGGTGACTCGCCCTTAGGTGGTTGTCGCGCAGTCATAGCGGTTCCAGTGCCCGATCCGTCGTGGTCACCGAGTTACAACCAGGTTGGAGGAGCTTGAGTTGCAGGTCCTTGTCGTCGAGGACGACGACCGAATAGCGTCCTTCCTAGAAAAAGGTCTCCGCTCCGAGGGTCACGCCGTCACGGTTGCGCCGACCAAGGCTGCGGCGGAACACTGGCTTGCAGCGTCCTTCATGGGCTTCGACCTAGTCCTTCTCGACCTCCGACTCCCCGACGGCGATGGCGTGGACCTGCTGCGCGACGCCCGCAATCACGGGCTCCTCGCTCCCGTCATCGTATTGAGCGCCCGGGACGAGCTAGAGGACAAGATAAGAGGCCTCGACTCTGGTGCGAACGACTACATGACCAAGCCGTTTGCCTTCGACGAGCTCTTGGCACGTATCCGGGCTGTTTGCCGCAGGCCGGGAGAGTCCTCCGCAACCGACTTGAGCGTGGGAGACCTGAACCTCGACTTGCTTACAAAAGTTGCTAGCCGTAACGGTCGCCGAATCGAGCTCGCCCCGAGAGAATGGGTACTCCTGGAGCTCTTCATGAGACATCCCGGCCAGGTTCTCTCACGATCCCAAATCCTAAACAACGTGTGGAGTTACAGCTTCGAGCCAGGCTCCAACGTAGTCGACGTGTACGTAGGTTACCTCCGGCGCAAGATCGACCTGCCGGGGATGACACCTCTAATCCAGACCGTCCGCGGCGTCGGATACCGCCTCGTAACTCCCCCACCTCAGGACCCTCTGACCTAGAAGGCCAACGGCCACGGCGGCGGAGCACGCGGCCTGCTTCGCAGTATTCCCGACTTGCGAACCTGTCGGGTTAAGGGCCGGGGCGATCCTGCCGACAGCTACACGGTGAGCCGGGTCCACAGTCCGAAACGCGCTATGCGCCGAAGCCTGGAAGGTGCGGCCCAGACCAGCAACGGCTTCACCTTGGTGGAGACCGTGATCGCAGTAGCGATACTCGCCTTGTTGTTCCCGATGTTCCTCTCCGCTGCTACGAGCGGGACCCAAGCAGGCAACCAGGGGCGGATCCGCCAAGTCGCCACAGTCCTCGCTGACACGGCTCTCGACTTCACACGTGCAATAGACCCGAGCCAACTCCTAGACGGCAGAAGCTCCGGTGGGCCCGCCACGCTGCCGGCTGGAGTTAACCTGACCAACACAGACCAATACGACGACAGCGCAGGCACTCCGGCGGTGCCGCTGTCGACTACCACGGTCATCGACAATTACACTTTCACCACGCAGACTTTCATGGGAGTCTGCTACCTTCAGCTGGCCGCAGCCGGCGCTTCGTGCACTACGACCAGCTCGGCCGCTCCGATGGTTCGGGCGGTCGTAGCCGTGTCGTGGCCCGCCAAAGGTGTCTGTCCCGGCAACGTGTGCGACTACGTCACTTCCAGCCTCATCAGCACCGGCGCCGACCCTAAGTTCAACGAGGTCCTTCCTACGGGGACTTCTCCCACACCGTCGTGCCCGTCCGGGGCTACGGCATTAGCCGACAGCGCCACGGCGAGCGACCCTATGTGCGTGTACGGAGCATCAGCGCAAGCGAACTCCGGGCCTTTCGCCGACTCCAACCCCCCCTCGGGCTCGGTTGACTTCACGGGAAGCTCGGGATCTTACGGATCGGAACTGAGCAGCTCGCCTGGACCTTCTAGCACCAGTTTCACGATCGCAATATGGTTCAAGACGTCCAATCCCGGGGTTCTGATGGGTTTCGCGAACACGGCCACAGGATCGGGCGGTTCTAGCTGGGACAAGATGCTCTGGGTAGACGGCTCGGGCAACGTCGTCTTCGGCGCCTACCCGGGCAGTACCGTGGAGATCAAGAGCTCCGACAGCCTCGACGGCGGAGATTGGCACCTAGCGGTCGCGTCCATCAGCACCACTTCGGGCATGGCCCTATACGTCGACGGTTCGCTAGTGGCCTCCAACTCGTCTGTTACATCTTCCCAACCTTATACGGGTTACTGGAACATCGGCTGGGACAACTCATCCGGATGGCCGGACCACCCCGGCCAGGCGTTCCTGCAAGGTTCGCTTTCAGACGCGGCGTTCTTCCCGTCGGCGTTGTCGAGCTCACAGGTGGCCACCCTTTACGCCTCCGGTTCGCAAAGCACGTGGAGCTCCAACGTGACTGCCTACGGCGCTACCAAGGCATGGTCGCTGTGAGCGAAACCCGAACCGAGGAGGGCTTCACGCTCATAGAGCTCCTCGTAACTACCGCGATCATGGCCCTGGTAGCGGTGATGGTCCTCGTGTCGTTGGTGAACGTCATGACCCAGCAGAACCAGGCGGCCTCCTTGGATCGCACTTCGTCGCAAGTGGGTCTCGCTTTCATAGCATTGGACAAAGAGATCCGCTACGCAGCGACGATCGACTGTCCCTACGGCTGGACGAGCAGCAGTGCTGGGCCCTGCTCGTCAGCTCCGAGCGACTCCTCGTCCGTTCCGAGCGGCGATTACGCCCTCACCTTCTACTCCACCTACACCACCGCTACGCTCGGCCACCCGCAGTGCACCGAGCTTCTCTACGACACCGCCAGAGGACTTCTCGAACAGCGGACTTGGAACGCGACGGGATCGGTCTCCGGTGCTGGCGGATGGTCGATCATCGGCTCGGGCCTCTCGACCTCGCCTTCCGCTGCGATCTTCGCAATACCGAACGCTACCAGCGGCTCCATCGTCCGCCAACAAGTGACTGTGTCGCTCGCTGCCTCCTCGGCGGGAACGGTGCCGGCCGTCTCTTCAACCGCGCAGGTCACCTTCACCGCCGTCAACTCGACCGCGGCGGCCCCTCCCACCTCCTCAGCGTGCCCCTTGTCATGACACGAACAGATTTGTGCCTCCACCCACACGACCGCCACCGAACAGCTCGCCGAGACGACGAACGTGGTTCGCTGGTCATGGCGCTCACGCTGCTCATGATCGCCTCGATCGTGCTCGCTTCCGTCGCCAACCAGGCCTTCTTCAGTCTCGGACAGGCGACCCAATCCAACCAGCGCGACGACGCCCTGCAAGGCGCCCTCGCCGGAGTCCAAGCGGCAGTGGCCGCTATCCGCTCGGCGACCACCGGCACCGGCTCTCACGTGGTCGGCGACGTCGCAGCCCTGCCTTGCGGGCCCATCGACGGGACCGTGTCGTCTAGCGGCTCGGGCGGCAAGACGATCTCTTACAAGGCGACCATCTCCTACCAGCTTCAGACATCGGCCGGCACGATCCCGGCCGCTTCGTGCGTGACAGGATCCGGCCCCCTGCCGTCGTCGTCGACCGTTGCGTTCAGCGTTAAAGATGCGCTGATAACTTCCGTGGGAGGCGACAGTCTGTCGAGCTCCACAGGAATATCAAGGACGGAGAACTCCACCTACGACTTCTCGTCCCCGACGGACGCGAACATCCCCGGCGGGCTGATCTACACCTATCCTGACGCCACCGGCCAGACTTTCTGCGCCCAGGTAGGCCCGGCGTTCTCCAACGGCTACGAAGTGGTCATGTCGTCGACTTGCAACTCTTCGAACCCGAGCCCTTCCCTAGTGTTCTCCTACCAGCAGGACTACACCCTGCAGACCTTCGTCGGTGGCGTCGCCTACTGCATAGTCGACCCGGGCCAGAACGGATCCACAACCGTGACGAGTCCTTCGAGCACCACCGTCTACGTCGCCCCGTGCGTGTCGCCGGCCCCGCTGTCCCAGCAGTGGGGTGTCAACGACTCCGACTCCATCGAAGGCGTCAACTCCTCGGGAGGGCCCAACGGCTGGTGCCTTGACAACTCGATATCGTCCAACAGCCCCGCCAATTACAACCCCAACGGGTCGATAACCTACGTGGGGTCTCTCTGCGGGCAAGGCGGCTTCGCTACCGACCAGACGTGGACCATGCAGGCGACCGTCGGTGCCGGCGGCTCCAACCCAGTCCCAGGGACGATCGGCCCCACAGACCAGCTGATCAACTACGCCGAGTTCGGCCGCTGCATCGACGTCACCAACCAAGACGTCAACTTCGGGGCTCTAATCGACTACACCTGCAAGCAGTTTCCTGACACCTCCGCCTATCCGATCTGGAACCAGAGGTGGTGCACCGTACCGCTCAGCACCTACGGGGAGCCCGCCAACGCCGTACTTCTATACACCCCTCAGTACGCCAGCGCCGGTTGTCCCTCCAATCCCCTAGCCCCGCCGAGCGGTGTAACGCCCTACTGCCTCACGACCGCCACCGACCCTGCTACCGACCCTGCGGACAAGCCTTCGGGCGGGTACCCGATCGTGTACCCGTCGGCTGGTGCGACTGCAGTAACTGTCCAGAACTGCTCGACGTTGATCTCCAACCTTGCGAGCCAGGGGCAATCAGCTCTGACCGGCAACTCGTCGCAGATCTGGATCTCCAACGGCTCGACGGGTAGTTCGTCGGTCATCTACACCTACCAGGATTACCGCGGCTACTGCCTTCAAGCTAACGACGCCTACGGGCTCGTGTACCCAAGTGGTCTTTCAGGTGCCAGCTTCACGATGCTGCAGGTCGCCGCTTGCAACGGAAACCTCACCCAGAAGTGGAACGCCCCGCCCAACTACGGGGCCTCCAACGTCGCTAACACCTACGAAAGCTGAGGCCGCCTACCCCGTTTGCCCATCGCCGGCGAGCACCGCGTCCCACGTCGCCTGCAGGCGCCTGGCGGCGAGCGCCTCGTCTACCCGCCCGACCGGCGTAGAGCGCGGGGCAAGGGCGGCCTCCCCTGGCGGCTCGGTGGCGATAGTCACGAGAGAGTCCGCCAACGCCGAGAGCGTTTCGAGACTTTCGGTCTCGGTGGGTTCTATCATCAACGCCTCGTCGACCACCAGCGGAAAGTACACCGTAGGGGCATGGAAGCCCTCCTCTAACATTCGCTTCGCCACGTCGAGAGCCCGAATACCCTTCGACTTTTTCAGGCTCGACGTGGAGGCTACGAACTCGTGCATCGCCGGCCGGTCAAAGGGGATGTCGTAGAAACCTCTCAGGCGCTGGCGGAGCCAGTTCGAGTTGAGCACCGCCGCCTGGGCGACCGTTAGCAGGCCGTCCCCTCCGTTTAGGAGGATGTACGTCCACGCCCGCGCCAAGGCGAGAGCGTTGCCGTGCCAGGCGTGCACCCTGCCAACCGACCTCGCCGGGGTGTACCACTCGAAGCTGCCGTTATCAGATCGGCGTGGCAGCGGACCGGGCAGGAACGCCGCCAGGCGCTCCGACACCGCAACCGGGCCGGCGCCGGGACCGCCACCGCCGTGGGGCACAGCGAAAGTCTTGTGAAGGTTCATGTGCACGATGTCGAATCCCATGTCACCGGGGCGGGTGACCCCGAGTATCGCGTTCAGGTTCGCCCCGTCGTAGTAGAGCAAGCCTCCCACGTCGTGCACTGCCGCTGCTATCTCGGCGATGTCTTCCTCGAACAAACCGAGTGGTTTCGTTTTCGTCAACATGATGCCGGCCACGTCGGTATCGAGGCGTGATCTGAGCGCCGCCATGTCGACGAGACCGCGCTCGTCACTGGGCACGGTGACGGTCTCGTAGCCGCCGAGAGTGACCGAAGCCGGGTTGGTCCCGTGAGCCGAGTCGGGGATGATCACCTTGGTGCGTCTCTCGCCGTTGGACGCGTGCCATGCTCGCATCAGCAGCAGCCCTGTGAGCTCTCCAGCCGCGCCCGCCGGCGGCTGCAGCGTGGCCGCCGCCATACCGGTCACCTCACAGAGAGCCTCCGTGAGGCCGCAAAGAAGTTCCAACCATCCCTGGCACAGGCCGGCCGGGGAGGCGGGGTGCACGCCTGTCAAGCCGGGCAGCGACGCCGTCTCGTCGCAGATCTTCGGGTTGTACTTCATGGTGCACGACCCGAGGGGATACGCCCCGAGGTCGACGGAGTATTGGCGGTGGGTGAGCCTGGTGACGTGCGCAACCAGGTCGCGTTCGGGTACCTCCACCAGGTCCACCGGGCGGTCGCGCAACATCCCCGCCGGGACCAGCTCTGACGGCTCCCACTCGGGGATCCCGGTGGTACGGAACGACCAGGCCTTCCTGCCGGGGCTGGAGAACTCGAAGATCGTCGGCTCCGACTTTCTGCCCATTACAGGCGCGCTGGTGGCTTTGCCTGCGGGCGCCGGGGTCCGCACCGACTTGGAGGGTGCCGTCTCGTCTAGGTCGTGGGGAGTGCTCATCTTGTCACCTTTGCCATGCATTCCACGTAGCGGTCGATCTCTGGCCTGGTGCGCCTTTCGGTGACAGCCACCAAGAGCGCTTCCCCTCCCATGGTCGCTACTCCCCCGTCGACGCCGACCGCCACTCCGGCGAGGAACCCCTCCTCGGCCATGCGATCTATCACCGTCGATGCGTCGAGAGGCGTTCGCACTGCGAACTCCCGAAGGGTCGGCGCATCTGCGAACGGGGTGATGCCCGGCACCGCCAACAGCGACTCGCGTGCGTATCGCGCTCCCCGGGCGCAGCGCAACGCCAACTCGCCGAGCCCGCCGGTTCCAAGCCACGACAGTTGGATCATCGCAGCGACCGCTATGAGGGTCTGGTTGGTGCAGACGTTCGAAGTCGCCTTTTCCCTCCTTATGTCCTGCTCTCTGGCCCGCAGGGTCGTCACGTACGCGGAGCGGCCTTCCCCGTCCCGGGTACGCCCGACGAGCCGCCCCGGCAGGCGGCGGACCAGGTCGCTCCGACAGGCGAAGAGGCCGAGGTAGGGACCGCCGAAGGAGAGGGGCGTCCCGAACGGCTGCCCTTCGGCCACTGCTATGTCGGCGCCCATCTCACCGGGAGTCCGAAGCAGCCCGGCTGACACAGGGTCGAAGGCCACGACGAGAGAAGCATCATGAGCCTCGGCGAGAGCCTTAGCGGCTGGAACGTCCTCGAACGCCCCGAAGAAATTGGGGTTTGCCACGACGATCGCCGCGGGCTGACCGTCGGGGGCGCTGCCCCAGTCGGTCATCCCGCCCGCCACGGGAACTTCTACTATGTCGTGGCCTGAGCCGGCTGCGAAAGTGGATATAACCGAGCGCCAGTAGGGGTGCAGGGCGCCGCTCACCCACATCGTCTGGCGGCCCTTCGTCCCGCCGGCCATGTTGAGCGCTTCGACCGTCGCCGAGGCGCCGTCGTAGAGCGACGCGTTCGCTACGTCTAGGCCTGACAGGCGAGCGACGAAAGTCTGGTATTCGAATAGGGCTTGAAGCACCCCTTGAGATACCTCCGGCTGGTATGGGGTGTACGCGGTGACGAACTCCGAGCGGCTACCGAGGCGCCTCGTCACGGCAGGGATGTCGTGATCGTAGGCGCCCGCCCCCGCGAAGCAGACCAGGTCCGCGCCGGAGCGGTTCCTCCCCCCGAGACGGTCCAACTCGGCGGCTACGTCCGACTCCGAAAGCCCGGCTTGGAGTCCGAGGCCACCCGCCAGGCGCAGCGCCTGGGGTATAACGTCGAAGAGCTCCTCGACAGAGGCGAGTCCAATGTCGGCGAGCATCCGCGCTACGTCAGCGTCGCTGTGGGGAACAAAATGACCCAACTGGGTTACACCTTCCTTTTGGAGTTGCCTGTCAGAGCTTCTTGTCCACGAACGGCAAGGCGCACACGGTGGCTGGGATTCGCCGACCTCTAGAGTCGACCTCGACGGCTGCCCCGGGTTGGTTGGCTCCCTCCACCAGCGCGAGTCCGATGCCGCGCCCCAGGACCGGGGAGAAGTTGCCGCTGGTGACCTCCCCGACGCGGCTACCCCCGGCGAGCACCTCCGCTCCTGCGCGCGGCGGCTGGCGGCCGGCGGTCACGATCCCAGCCAGGTGCCTCCGCAATCCGCTCCGGCGTTCCCGCTCCAAAGCAGCCCGACCTGGGAAACCGTCCGGCTTATCCCAAGCCACCACCCATCCGAGTCCTGCCTGCAACGGGGTGATACCAGGGCCGAGCTCGTGACCGTGCAAGGGCAGGGCCGCTTCTAAGCGGAGGGTGTCGCGCGCTCCTAGCCCGGCCGGGGTGAAGCCAGCCTCGACGACAGCCTCCCAGAACTCTCGGGCACGACCGGATGGCACAGCACATTCGACGCCGTCCTCGCCGGTGTAGCCCGTGCCTGCTGCCAGGCAAGCGGCGCCACGCCATTCGAAGGTCTCGACCCGGAAGCGTCCCACAGCGGCGGCCGCCGGGGCGACGCCGGTGAGCTTCACCCGGGCGGAGGGACCGGCGAGCGCTATCACGGCCCGCTCGGCGGTCACGTCGACGCCACCAACCGCGGCGCGTACCCTCGTAGTGTTGGAAGCGTTCGGCATGACGTCGAAGCGATCTTCGCTCACCCACCACACGATGATGTCGTCGAGGACGCTCCCGTCGGTGTCGTCAAGTAGGTGCGTGTACTGGGCCCGACCAGGAGCGATCTTACCAAGGTCGTTAGTGAACGCCGACTGGAGGGTCGACAAGGCCCCCGAGCCTTGAACCCTGACAGTGCCAAGGTGGCTTACGTCGAAGGCGGCAGCATCACTGCGACACGACATGTGCTCGGCGATCGTCCCTTCGGGATAGCTGAGCGGCATCTCCCATCCCCCGAAAGGAACCATCTTCGCTCCGAGCGCCCGGTGGGCAGCGTCGAGAGGCGACAAGCGAAGGGCCTCGGCGCCGGGGGACACCGTTCAGGAGGCCTCTGCGCGGGCGCCAGCTGGCTTGGGCGGCCCCTCGGGCGCAAGGTCAGTGATGGCGGCTTCGAGCTCGCTGACCACGCCTCTTAGCGGGACGATGTTCAGAACCGTCTGGCCCCCCTTGAGCAGGTCGATGATCTCCTCCCCGCTGCGGGCAAGGACCGAGGTCGCTCCGTCGATCACCAGGTTTGCGCTGCCTAGGTCGTCGCCTCCGCCGCGCAGACATTCGATCGCTTTGCGCGTCGACTGAAGGGACACTCCCGAGTCGAGCAGCCGCTTGACGACCTTGAGCTGCAGAAGGTCAGAGTACGAGTAGAGCCTTTGGGAGCCGCTGCCGCGGGCCCTGCTGACCGAAGGCTCGAGCAGGCCGGTGCGGGCCCAGTAGTCGAGCTGGCGGTAGGTGATCCCGACTATCGAGCAGACCTGGGGACCTCTATATCCAAACCGTGGCCCGCAGTTCTCGGGGTCGAACTGTGTCGGCCTCATCCGGTGCACCTCCGTGCAAAGTGTTGTCTCACAGCGCTTTTATACAGTGTGGCCGACAGCACCCGGGGTCGCAAATGGCTCACCCGAAGTCCTCTGGCCGGATCCCTTCGATGAAACTCCTAAATTCCGAGACTAGCTCCGCTTCGCCTTCGGAATCGTCGTCCTCAGCGTCGAGCACTACCCCCTCCGCGTCGAGGAGGTCCTCCTCGGCAAAGATAGGGCAGTTGACCCGGACGGCTATGGCCACCGCGTCGGAAGGACGGGCCGAAACCTGGCGGCGGCCCGAAGGCCCGGCCAGGTGCAGTTCCGCGAAGAAGGTCCTGTCACGTAGCGACGTGACCACCACGAAGTCCACGGTGGCTCCCAGAGCCTCGACGAGGTCGCGTATCAAGTCATGTGTCATCGGCCTCGGGGTGACCACGCGTTGCTGGGCGAAAGCGATGGCCTGCGCCTCGGCGGGGCCGATGTAGATAACCAACGACCGCTTAGCTCCCGACTTCTCTTGGAGCAGCAGCAGCGGGTTGTTGCTAGGGATCTCCACTCTGAGCGCTTCGAGCTTCATTTCCACCATGGCCGCGAGGTTAGTTCTCCCCCGGCGCTCAGCGTATCGAGCTGATCTCCCTTTCTACCAGAGCAGCCCGAAGTTGGGCCCCTGCGGCGGCTAGCTCGCTCAAGGTGTCCTCTGCGTCGGTCCGACCCCTCGGGTTGTGCTGACGCAAAAGAGGGGTAACGAGCTGTGCGAACAGTTCGACCTCCTTGACAGCCGCGTTGCGCCAAACTCGCAAGTGTCGGGGTTCCACGCCGAAAGCGGCGAACCTCGACGCCGCTTTGCAGATCTCGACGGCGCAGCGGTCGTAGTAGGGGGCTCCCCCGGCCTGGCCTAGCGGCCCTACCAACCCGAACTGGGTTAGGTCTGCCACCAGCCTGGTGCTGCACCCCGCCGCCGCCGCAAGCTCAGCCTCGGTGTAGGAGTCCTGGACGGTTTCTCCTGGCCGGAGTTCCCCGCCTCCGCCACCACCAGTTTTGCCACCACCTGGTTCGCCGCCAAGAGCCCTGCTCGGATCAGCGGACGCCCGGGTCCCGCCAGCAGACTCTCGGTGCAGACCAGCGAAGATCGCCGGGCGAGGTGACGAAGAGACGGACGTGTCGGGGGCTGCGGCGCCTGGTGGTCTATGCGTACCCGCGACACCTACAGGACCCGAGCCTTCAGGTGGGGACTCTGCCAGCGAGTTGTGAGCACTGTCAGCCGGCGACTTGGTAGCAGAGTCGACAATCACCTCGGGCACTTCAAGGGGATCCGAGAGACTTCCCAGACCCTCAGAAGACCCGGCCAACGGCGCGTCGTCGATGAGCTCTGAGGACTCGAGGCGATCCTTGATCACCTTGAGCGGAAGGAAATGCTCCTTCTGCTGAAGCAAGATCCACCTCAAGCGCTCAACGTCGGCCTCGTAGAACTTGCGGTAGCCCGACGGCGTGCGCTCCGGGTCCACCAACCCCTGGCTTTCGAGAAAGCGGATCTTGGAGATGGTGACGTCGGGGAACTCCCCGCGAAGCAACGAGAGCACCTCGCCTATGGACAGATGTGATCGGCTCGCCAATCGCGTCAATCCTCTACCGACTCGTGGAGGAACACAAGGCGAAACTTCCCGATTTGAAGCTCGTCGCCCGAGTGAAGAGTCGCCTTGTCGATCCGTTCACGGTTCAGATAAGTCCCGTTTAGAGATCCCACGTCGGCGACTACGAAGACTCCGTCACGCTTGGTTATCTGAGCGTGAGACCTCGAGACGGTCACGTCGTCGAGGAAAATCCCGCTCTGCGGGTTCCTGCCGATAGACGTCACCCCGTCCTCCAGCCAATAGCGCGACCCAGCGTTCGGCCCACGTCGCACGACCAATATCCCAGCGCCGGGCGGCTCGTCGCCGATGTCGACACTGACCTCTTCGTCTGCGACCTCTCCGGCAGCCTCCACGGGCGCGAACGTCATCGTCGTGGACTCCTCGGAGTGACCGGGGCGCTCCAGGACGTGACCGCAAGACGAGCAGAAGTTCGACCCGTCAGGGTTGCGGTGCCCGCAGTGATTACAGAAGATCAACGTCACGACCCCGGACCGGCTAACCCTCGATGAGACCGCGGTAGGCGTCCGCGTTCATGAGCGGCGCCAAGGGCGTGTCACCGTCAGGGGTGATCACGCAGAGCCAACCCTCGCCGTAGGGGTCCTCGTTCAGGCGCTGAGGTGCGTCCGTCAGATCCTGGTTAACCTCGCTGACGGTACCGTCGATCGGCGCGTAGATATCAGACACCGACTTAGTGGACTCGACTTCGGCTATCGACTCGCCAGCGGTTACACGCCTCCCGGGCGTCGGAAGCTGGACGAAGACGACATCGCCGAGCGAATCTTGGGCGTAGTCGGTGATCCCGATCCTCACGCCGTCGGAGTCGTCACGGGCCCATTCGTGGTCAGAGGTGTAACGAAGATGCTCCGGCACGTTCATGAACCCTCAACATACTGTAAAGGCGCAGGCGTGCGTCGCCTCGGCCGCCCCCTTCGCCCTGGCGCACCCGGTAGCGCTGAAGACCTCGCACGCCGGGGGTCTACGACCTCGCTACGGAACGTATCTTGCGGGCAAACTCCTGGGCTCTAGCCGTGGCTTCAGCTTCGCTGGAAGCCTCCGCCCAGACATGGGACAAGGGTTCGTCGGGATCGGGTAGCACTAGAGCCCAACCGTCGTCGTATATGGCTTTCACGCCGTCGACCAGGAGAACTTCTCGATCGCTTGCCCACTCCATCACCGTCCGCATCACAAGACCTTTACGCTCCCATGGGGTTACGACAGACTCATGCGCCATTCGGGGTACCGGCAAGGCGGACACTACTCTCGACAGCTTCACCTTTTCGCCGGCAAGCAGGGCTAGGGTCTCGACTAACGCTGCCAGCGAGTCGTATGCGGGCAGGAAACCCGGGAAGATGTAGCCGCCCTCCTGGTTCGCGGCGAACCGGACCCCGGGCTTCGAAGCGGCCTCCATCAGCGAAGGCGTCGAGAGCTTCGTCCAGATCAACTCGGCGCCTGCGGCGGCGCAGATCCGCTCGGCGTGGCGGCTGACGGAGACCGGAAGAGCGACTTTCGTCGGTCCGGCGCCAGGCTGGCCGCCGTTGCGCACGACCAGGCTGAGGACCGCCATCAACGCCTGGTCGTCGCTTAGAACCACCCCCGTGTCGTCCACGAGAGTGATCATCTCCCCGTCGGGGTCGATAACGGCGCCGAGCTGAGCTCCCGACGCTTTGACCAACGACGATACCTGGGCAGCGTGCTCCCAACGATCGAAGCCGAGTGACTGGCGCGTCGAAGCGTAAGGGTTGACCGAAAGGATGTCCGCTCCGAGTTTGGAGAGCACGTTGGGCATGATGAAACTGGCCGCTCCGTACGCATAGTCGAGGACCACCTTGAAGCGGGCCGAGCGCAGAGCTTCGGCGTTGACGCTGTCCATCAGGCGGGCGGTGTAGAACTCTGCTGTTCGGTTGGGGAAACGCAACTCACCTATCTCTCCGGCCAGCGACCGGCGGTAGTCCTCTCTGTAGAACAGCCTCTCCACTTTGCGTTGCGTCGCTTCGGATATGTCGATGCCGCTCGAATCGAAGAACCGGATCAGCACCGACTGCGGGTCGTCGCGCACCAGTCGCACCGACACGCCGGCTGTGGCGTGCTCGCTACGGACAGCGAAACGCGTGATCGGGACGGTGGCGACCTCGAGGTCAGCTACGTCTACGCCGGCGGCGTTCAGACCCACCATAACCGCCCGCTTGAGCACCCGGGCGGCACGGCTCGTGTCACGAGAAGCCACGACGGTAGACCCCTTCTTCATGGTCGTACCGAAAGCCATCGCCAGGCGCACCGCCAGCTCCGGAGATACATCCACGTTGGCGAGGCCCTCAACACCGCGCCGCCCGAAGAGGTGTCGGGCCCCTCGGGACTCCCACACTATCGACGAGTTGACGACGGCGCCCTGCTCCACCGTCTTGAACGGGTAGACCTTCACCCCGGGGTTGATCACAGCATGATCTCCGACAAAGCACTCGTCGCCGATCACCACGCCTTCTTCCAGGCGCGCCCCGCGCCGCAAGTCGCTCGAACGGCCGACGACTGCCCCCCTCAGGCGAACACCCGGTCCGAGGTAGACGTTGTCATGCACGACGGAACGTTCGACGACGCAGTCGGTGCCAACCCTCACGTTGGATCCGAGCACCGTGTACTCGCCGAGGCGGGCGCCGGGCTCGACCCGGCAGTTGTCGCCGATCACTGCCGGTCCGGCAACTTTCGCGTTCGGGTCTATCTCCGAGCCCTCCCCGAACCAGACTCCGTCTCGTACCTTGAAACCGCTGATAGCGACGCGCACCTGCCCGTCGAGCACGTCTTGGTGCACCTTGACGTACGCCTCGAGTGTTCCGACGTCCTCCCAGTAGCCGTCGACCACGCAGCCGAACAACGGTTTAGCGTCGTCTAGCAGCCTGGGGAACACGTCGGAGGAGAAGTCCACTGCCTTCTGCGGTTCGATGTAGTCGAAGATCGAAGGGTCGAGCACGTAGATGCCGGTGTTGATCGTGTCGGAGAAGACCTGTCCCCAGGTAGGCTTCTCCAGGAACCTCTCGACCGCACCGTCCGGGCGGGTTATGACAATCCCGAACTCAAGTGGGTTGGGGGTCTCTTTCAGCCCGATCGTCGCGATCGACCGCTTAGCGAGGTGGAACTCGACGAGCGCCCCAAGGTCGATGTCGGTGACGACGTCGCCGGATATGACCAGGAAGGGCTCGTCGAGCTCGTCCATGGCGTTTCTAACCGAACCAGCCGTCCCTAGGGGTGACTCCTCGGTCGCGTAGGCCATCCTCACGCCGAACTCGGCTCCGTTACCGAAATAGGTGCGGATAGCGTTCGCCTGGAACGCCACGGTCACAACTATCTCGTCGAAGCCGTGTCCCTTGAGCAACTCGACGATGTGCTCCATCATCGGCCTGTTGGCGACGGGCATCATCGGCTTGGGTTGGTTGGAGGTCAAAGGGCGCAGCCTCGTTCCCTCGCCTCCCGCCATGATCACCGCTTTCATCTGGGCGGCTCGCCTGTTTGCTTGGCCAACGTCGCCCCCGCGGTGGCCTCACGCCCCGCCCGGACGGATTCGATGGCCGGGTGGAAGTAACCGACCACCGCGTACCATCCCGACACGAGGCCGGGGACTATGCAAACCCATGCGAGATCCTCGGCCACCCGGCGCCAGTCGTCAGCGGCGTGACCGGCGAGGAAGAGCGGGATGGCGCACATCAGCCCGAAAGTCCCCGCCTTGCCGGCCGTGCTCACGTCCATGCGCTTTCCGCCGAGAGCGCTGACCAGCACAAAGCCGGCGGCGACGATCGCCTCGCGCCCTATAGCAAGCCAGGCGACCCACACCGGGATGGCGCCAAGGACAACCGTGCCTACCGCCGCAGCGCCTAACAACAGCCGGTCGGCGATAGGGTCCAGGAGCTTCCCGACGGTGGAGACCTGGTCGAACCTGCGGGCGACGAAACCGTCGACACCGTCGGTGATACCGAGTCCGCCCAACAGCAGAGCCGCCGGGTACCACCCGCGGCGGTCGGGTCGTAGCAAGAGCCACACGAATACAGGAACCAGCGCCAGCCTGACGGTGGTGATCAGGTTCGGCACCGTTAGGATGCGGTCCCCTCCAGATCCCAAGCTCTGCGCCATAGCGGCGAGTCTACGGACTCGACCAGACGTATGACCCCAAAGTGGTCGTCAAGACCCGGGAAGACCAAACCGGAGCTGACCGTGGGCGTCTATCTCGGTCACCGATATCGGCCTGACAGGACCGTTGTGGGGATGTTCCAGGCATGCGAAGGTGAGCCCGGCTATCACCGGTTCGCTAACGGGGCATGTCACGTACGGCAGGTTGGCGCCCCCTACCTCGGCTTGCAGACCCAGCTCGACCTGGGAGGCCACCTCAACTCCGGACAGAACCCGGGGCGCTTGGTGGTCCAAGTCTCCTGCCCCAAAGGCCGTTCCGATACCGAGAAGCACCGCAAGGGCTATCACTCCGGGCAGGAAGTACCCCCGCCGGGATCGTCTGGCCTTCGCCTGCTCACCGCCGGTTTTCGAGGGCTGCGCCCCGGTCGTGGCTCCCACGCCTTCAGAGGCCTGCATCATCGCCAGGCTAGTCCAGCTCCGTCGCGTGCGACCGGCTCGCAGCGTCGTATTGTTGGCTATGACCAGTTCTCCGCCGCCGGGACTCCCCGATGGTGGCGAACCCGCCCGTGGCGGCGAACCGACCAGGCCTGTGAGACTTCTGGTCGTCGACGATCATCTTATGGTCATAGACGGGCTGAGGGCGATGCTGAGCTCGCACGCCGATCGCGCAGTTATCGTCGCCGCTACCACCGACGCTCGCCAAGCTTCGAAGCTCGTAGAGACTGCCCGTCCAGACATAGCCCTGCTCGACGTGAGGATGCGCGAGATGAGCGGCTTGGAGCTTTGCGAGCAGCTGCTCGGCGACTACCCTCAGCTCAAGGTCGTGCTCCTCACCGTCTACGACGACGAGCAATACCTCTATAGGGCGATGCGAGCCGGAGCCCGCGGTTTTCTCACCAAGGCTCTGTCGGCGCAAGAGCTCCTAGGACACCTCAAGCGGGTCATGTCCGGTGACACCGTTGTGGATCCCGCGCTTGCCGGACGTCTCGCTCTAAGCGCAGCGCAGGTCGACCGAGGGGGCTTGTGGGCTGGGTCCCATCTCGGTCTGAGCCAAAGGGAGAGCGAAGTGCTCGGACTTCTCGTCGAAGGCCTCTCGAACCGGGCGATAGCTAAAGCCCTGTTCATAGGAGAAGAGACGGTGAAAACGCACGTACGCTCCCTGCTACGCAAGTTAGGAGCGGCTGACCGCACCCAGGCCGTGGCGACAGCGCTGCGAGAAGGCCTCTTCACGTGACAGGGCCGATCCGCTTAACACCACCTGGCGCGCCCGCGCCCGACGGGGAAGGGCTTCTCGGTCAGATCGTCGAGCTGAGCTCCACGGAGCGCGACATACGGCTCCTCGCCGGGAGTGTCGCTAGCCTGGTAGTGCGAGCCACCCAGGCGGACGCTTGCTTCGTGCACGTCGTCGACCACGAACGGGGCGAGCTGACCCTAGTAGGGGCGACCCCAGAGCGTTTCGCCGGTCTCGCCGGTACTATCCGCTTGAAGCTCGGAGACGGAATCGCGGGCTGGGTGGCGCGCACCGGCGAGGCCGCCCTGGTCGACGACAAATGGGCGGATCCGCGTTACCGCTACATCCCGGCTCTTCGCGGCGAGGATTTCGCATCCCTCGTGTCGGTCCCGATGCGCCGGCCCCAGGGCCTTGTGGTCGGCGTGTTGAACGTGCACTCCCGAAGGGCCCGCTACTTTGGGGCCGGCGACGTCGAACGACTCGCCCGGGTCGCGGATCTCGTCGCCGGGATGGTAGACAACGCCGTCCTTTACGAGAAGTTGACCGTCAGAGAGCACGAACTTGAGCGCTTCGCCGCTCGCACCATCGAACTTCAAGAACTGGACCGGCGGCGCATAGCGGCCGACATCCACGACGGTGTCAGCCAACGGCTCGTGAGCGCCGGGTACTACTTGACAGCCGCCAGCGACAGAGCAGGCGCGGGAAACTCGGAGCAGATATCTGCGGCTGCGAGGCTGATAAGAGACGCCCTAGACGAGACGCGCAAAGCCATCGCAGGTCTACGCCCGACGATCCTCGACGACCTCGGCCTGCCCGCCGCGATATCAAGCGTGGCGGCCGATCTTGGGGCGGACCTGACCGTCGAGGCGCAACTCGACGACTGCCGGCTGGCAGGTCACGTCGAGATCGCCTTGTACCGCATCGCCCAAGAAGCGCTGCAGAACGTCGCTAAACACGCGAGGGCGTCGCGCGCTCAGGTGCGCCTCCGCCGCCTTGAAGAGTCCGTGCTTTTCGAGGTGAGCGACGACGGCGTTGGCTTCGACTTGGACGCCCAACTGCGAAGCGAATGTTACGGCCTTGCGAACCTCGCCGAGCGGGCGGCGCTGCTCGGCGCCAGGTTCGAGGTGCGCTCGGCGGCCGGGTGCGGCACGACGGTGATCGTGGAAGTCCCCTTAAGGTCGTGCTGATACGCCGACCCTCCCGCCTCGAACGTGGCGGGTCTGGCTACGAGCCGGCGTCGGGATCGGCGAACACCCGGCTTTTGGTTATGTCCTCGCCCTCGATGGTCATAAGGTCGCCCTTGCTCACCGTCCCGGCGGTCGATACCAGCCTGTAGGCTTGGCGCAGTCTCGCCCGTTCCAAGGCGTTGCGGACGCTGCGAGCGTTGGAGAAGCGCGGCTGGGACATGCGACGGGTAAGGTAGGCCTCGAAGACCTCCTCCGCTCCGGGACCGAAGACGTAACCTTGGTCTTGGAGCATCAGACGGCTGATCGCGAGAAGCTCCGCCGTGTCGTAGTCAGGAAAGTCCAGGTGGTGTGCCACCCTGGAAGCCATACCCGGGTTGGAAGAAAAGAACGTGTCCATACGATCCTTGTAACCGGCGAGGATCACCACAAGATCGTCCCTGTCGTTCTCCATGGCCTGCAGGAGGATTTCGATGGTCTCTTGGCCGTAGTCGCGTTCGTTGTCCGCCCTGTAGAGGTAGTACGCCTCATCGATAAACAGCACGCCTCCCATCGCCCGTTTGAGCACTTCCCGTGTTTTGGGGGCGGTGTGGCCTATGTACTGTCCGACAAGATCGTCTCGTGTCACCGAGACGAGACTGTTCCGGCGTATGTAGCCGAGCCGGTGCAGCAGCTCCGCCATCCGCAGGGCTACAGTCGTCTTGCCGGTTCCGGGACTTCCCGTGAAGCACATGTGCAAGTTCGGACGGCCTGAGGCCAGGCCGAAACGTCTGCGGGCCCGGTCGACTAGCAGGAGCGCAGCGACCTCCCGAACCCTGGCCTTGACCGGGGCGAGTCCTACCAGCTCCGCTTCTAGCCGCGTGATCACCTCGTCGACTTGCGACCCGGACCTTTCGACCTGAAGGTCGAGCCGGTCGTCGTCGTCCAAGACCGCCAAAACGCCGGGCAACTCGTCGACCCGAGCGGCCTCGGCGACAGCCCCGACGCGAGCTGTGCCGGCGCCGCCCGCGCCCGCTGGTCGCGCTCCGCCGGACGAGAACGCGGTGCGCCTGGTTTCCTGAGACACAACTCAGCGCTCCCCGTAGCGTTCCCAGTGAGGCCGATCAGCCGCGTACGGGTGGAGCGTGTAGCGGATCCTGCGGTCGGAGGTCTCTTGTCTTTCGACCCGGAATCCAGGTTCGTAGGCGGGACGGTTCACTATGAAAGCCAAGGCGGTCGTCTGACGTCCGAGCGAAGCGTCGTAAGCCGACAGGCGTATATAAAGGGACGGGTAAGCGTCCCGGCAGCGCTTTACCTCCCCGAGCACCCCTGCTGGGTCGGCAAGGTCGAACATCGGAAGACCCCACATCTCCCAGTAGGTGTTTCTAGGGTGGGGATCGTCGGTGAACTCCACTGCCAAAGCCCAGCCGCGCGCCAGGGAGTACTCGATCTGCGAGGTGATCTCCCCGTCGGTCAGCTCAGGCAGGTAGGAGAAAGTTCCTTGCGTCAAATGCATGTTACAAACCTTTCGGTGGATGTAGAGATGGTCAGCTCAAAAGCTCGGTGTGGCTAAAACGTCTGGGGTGTCGGTCGACTCGTAGTTGAAGGTGATATCCCCCCAGGTGTCCAGGGCCTGTTGAAGCTCGGGGCAGGTACGTGCCGCCTTTTTGAGAATGTCACGGCCCTCGCGTAGGAAGTCGCGCCCCTCGTTGCGGGCCTTGATCATCACTTCGACGGCAACCCTGTTGGCCGTCGCGCCCGCAGCTATTCCCATCGGATGGCCTATCGTCCCGCCGCCGAACTGCAGTACCACGTCCTCGCCCAGGTAGTCGAGGAGTTGGTGTATCTGTCCGGCGTGTATCCCGCCCGAAGCGACCGGCATCACCCCTGGCATCGACGCCCAGTCCTGCTCGAAGAGTATCCCGTGGGCCGGGTTCGCCGGGACGTGATCAAGCCGGAGCGTGTCGTAAAACCCGCGGGTGGCGTTGGGGTCTCCTTCGAGCTTGCCCACGACCGTACCCGCGTGAAGATGGTCGACGCCGAGCAGCCTGCACCACTTGGCGAGCACCCTGAAGCTGACACCGTGGGTCTTCTGGCGGGTGAAAGTGCCGTGACCGGCCCGGTGAAGGTGCAACAGCACGCCGTTGCGGCGAGCCCACTTCGACATTGACGTCATCGCCGTGTAGCCGACGGTCAGGTCCATCATGATGATGACGCTCCCGACCTCCTTGGCGAACTCGGCTCGTTCGTACATGTCCTCCATCGACGCCGCCGTGACGTTCAAGTAGTGCCCTTTTACCTCTCCTGTCGCCGCCTGCGCCCGCTGGACGCCTTCCATCGAGTACAAGTAACGGTCACGCCAGCGCATGAACGGCTGGCTGTTTATGTTCTCGTCGTCTTTGGTGAAGTCCAGTCCTCCGCGCAAGGCTTCGTAGACGACCCGTCCGTAGTTGCGTGCTGACAATCCCAGCTTCGGCTTGGTGGTCGCGCCGAGAAGTGGCCGCCCGTACTTGTTGAGGTACTCCCGCTCCATGACGATGCCGTGGGGTGGACCTTGGAAGGTCTTCACGTACTGCGTAGGGATACGCATATCCTCCAAGCGCAGCGCTTTGAGCGCTTTGAACCCAAAGACGTTGCCGATGATCGACGAGGTAAGGTTCGCGACCGATCCTTCCTCGAAGAGATCTAGGTCGTAGGCTACGTACGCGATGTACTGACCCTCCGAGCCGGGAACCGGGTCGACCCGGTAACACTTAGCCTGGTAGTGCTCGTGGGCGGTTAGGCGGTCGGTCCACACGACCGTCCAAGTCGCCGTCGACGACTCCCCCGCAACTGCAGCCCCCGCCTCGTGGGCAGGTACACCCGGCTGAGGGGTGATGCGGAACGCGGCGAGCACGTCGGTGTCCCGGGGGACGTAATCCGGCTTCCAGTAGCCCATCTGAGCGTAGGGGATCACCCCAGCACTCCAACGGTCGCTAGGTTCAGCCGGCACCACGGCTGCTTCCATCATGTCCTCCTCTATCGCAAACGGGCTTTATCGCAAGCGGGCTTCGAGTGGCCTATTCCGACGCTCGGGACGCCGCTCGCCAAGCCATACTCGCGACCAATCAGCTAGGTGTCTATTGAAATATCTCCGCGTATTCATTAAGGATTCTTTATGTGACTCCGCATCAGCTTCGAAGCTTCCTCGCCGTCGCAGAAATGGGGTCGGTCAGGGAAGCGGCTAACGCCCTGTTTGTCACCCAACCGGCGGTGTCTGCGGCGGTGGCAGCGCTAGAACGGGAGCTCGGCGTGGCTCTGCTGGAGCGCGACGGACGCGGGGTGAGGCTCAGCGACGCAGGGCGGACCCTCGCCGACTACGCAGCGCGCATAGAAGGCCTGTGGCAAGAAACCGCTGTCGCCGTCAACGCCAGCGCCGACCCCGAGAAGGGCACTCTTCGCCTCGCCGCGGTCACCACAGCCGGCGAGCACGTCGTGCCGAGCCTCCTTTCCTCATTCCGCCGGGAGCACCCCCACGTACGAGTCGACCTGGAGGTCGCCAACCGGCGCCGCGTATGGGAGGCTCTGGACAGGTCCCAGGTCGACTTGGCGGTCGCCGGACGCCCGCCTGAGCCCGGTGGCTTCGAGGTTCGAGCCACTTCAGCCCACCAGCTCGTCCTTGTCAGCGCCGCTGCTTCGAAGCCGGCCGCTCTCGACGTGCGCGCTCTCGCCGAGCAAACATGGCTCGTCCGGGAGCCCGGCTCGGGAACCCGCCTGAGCGCCGACGAGCTGCTGGCGGAGCTGGGGATCAACCCGCTCCGCCTGACGTTGGGCTCCAACGGCGCGATACGCGAGTGCGCCTTGGTGGGCCTTGGGGTCACCCTCTTGCCCAGGGCGTCGGTAGAGCGCGAGCTCGCGGAGGGAAGCCTCATCGAATGGGAGGTGGAGCCTCTACCGCTCCAGCGCGCCTGGCACCTCGTGGTCTGCTCCGGGCGGACCCTGCCGGCGACCGCGCAGATGTTCGTCGATCACGTCATCGGCCTGGCGGAGTGGTCCCGCTGAAGCCCTAGCTGCCAGCCACGATACGCAAGCACCGCCGGCGGGGGATCGATAATCCCCCCGGGAATCCCCCGTTGCGGGGATGTCTTTCCTGCGGCCTAGGCCTATGTTCACACGAACGGCGGTCCGCAGGTAGCGGCCCGCTCGGCCGATCGGGAGGTGAGAGCCGCATGCGCAACGCAACCGAGCGTTCGACGTCCACCAGGATCGGCGGCTCTGCGCCAAAGAAGACGTTGACGCGCTTTACTATCGAAACCGAGCACGCCTTGGCGGAGCGCTCCCCCACCGGTGACTTCTCGGGTCTGCTCAACGCCGTAGCGACCGCAGTGAAAGTCATCGCCAACCATGTCAACCGGGGGGCCCTGCTCGAAACCTCCGCCAGCGGCGGGGGCACGAACGTGCAGGGGGAAGTCCAAAAAACGTTGGATGTCCTGGCCAACGACACGATGATCGCCCAAACCGAGTGGACCGGTCACCTAGCGGGAATGGTCTCCGAGGAGGTGGCCGGGGTCATTCCAATACCCAACTACTACCGGGTGGGGAAATACCTGCTTGTCTTCGACCCCCTCGACGGTTCGTCGAACATAGACGTCAACATCACTGTCGGCTCGATATTTTCAGTTCTGCGCCATCCCCGCCCCGGCCAGCCGGCTGAGGTCGGGGACTTCTTGGTGCCGGGACGGGAACAGGTATGCGCCGGTTTCGCCCTCTACGGTCCGGCGACGATGCTCGTGCTCACCACCGGCGACGGCGTCAACGGTTTCACGCTCGACCGTGACGTCGGCGATTTCATCCTCACCCACCCGAACATGACTATCCCCGACTCGACCGCCGAGTTCGCTATCAACTCGTCCAAGGAGCGCTTCTGGGAACCCCCCGTGCGCCGTTACGTCCAGGAGTGCCTAGCTGGTACGAGCGGCCCAAGGCGAAAAGACTTCAACATGCGCTGGATAGCCTCCGCTGTGGCTGACACGTTCCGCATCCTCACCCGCGGCGGGGTTTTCCTTTACCCTGCGGACACGACCTCGTCGTGCCCGCAGGGAAGGCTCCGATTGCTCTACGAGGCGAATCCGATCGCCTTCATCGTCGAGCAGGCAGGGGGTCTCGCCACCACAGGACTGGCACGGGTCTTAGACGTCGTGCCGTCGAGCATCCACCAGCGCGTGCCGCTCATCTTCGGCTCCTCACAAGAAGTCAGACGCGTGGACGAGTACCACCTCAACACTCCGCCGGCTAAGCAGGAACGCTCCGGGCTCGCTTTGTTCAACACTCGTTCGCTTTTCCGGGACTGAACCGTCCCTGCAGGCCGCCGGAAGGAAGGCTGCGAAGTTCGCGTTGCGACGAAAATGTCCGAACGCTTGTCGGAGGAACAACACCTTGTCAGCTCAACACCCGATCATCTCAGTTACCGGCTCGTCAGGAGCTGGCACGACGTCGGTGACCCGCACGTTCGCTCACATCTTCCGTCGGGAGAAGATCACGGCTGTTCAGGTGGAGGGTGACTCATTCCACCGCTACGACCGGGATGCGATGAAGGCAGCCACCGTCGAAGCCGACAAGGCGGGCAACCACCACTTCTGCCATTTCAGCCCGGAAGCGAACCTCCTCGCGGAGCTCGAAGAGCTGTTCCGCTCCTACGGGGACTCCGGCACCGGCAGGACCCGCCACTACGTGCACGACGACGACGAAGCCCGAGCCTACGGGGCCACCCCGGGAACTTTCACCCCCTGGGAGGACATAGACCCCGGCAGCGACCTGATGCTCTACGAAGGTTTACACGGCGCTGTCGTCACTGACACGGTCGATGTCGCCCGCCACGCCGACCTGCGTATCGGGGTGGTACCGATCATCAACTTGGAGTGGATCCAAAAAGCTCACCGCGACCGGGTGGAACGCCACCACTCCACCGAGGCGATCATGGACACGATCCTGCGTCGAATGGCCGACTACGTCAACTACATATGCCCCCAGTTCTCCCGGACCCACGTGAACTTTCAGCGCGTACCGACCGTGGACACTTCCGACCCGTTCATCGCCCGGTTCATCCCGACCGCCGACGAGAGCTTCGTTGTGATCCGTTTCGCGAACCCGGCGGGAATCGACTTCCCCTACCTTCTCGCCATGCTCCACGACTCTTTCATGTCCCGTCCGAACATCATCGTCGTACCCGGCGGGAAGATGGAACTGGCCATGCAGCTGATCTTCACCCCGATGGTCCTGCGCCTGATGGAACAGCGAGGCCGGACTTGACACTGCGGGCCTGTGACGCCGAGGCGCTCTTGGGCTGCGCGCGCCAAGTAACCGGCGGTGTCGGTACTCTGTCGGTGGAGGTTCAATGCTCGAAAACGACGAACAAGCCGAAAGCCGCCTGGCGGAGCTCAACGAGCTGATCGAACTGGTACGGCCCGCAGTGCAAGCTGACGGCGGTGACCTGGTGCTCGTAAGCGCCGATCCCGACACGGGGGTGATCGAAGTCCAGCTGCAAGGGTCGTGCTCGTCGTGCGCGATCAGTTCAACGACCTTGCAGGCCGGTATTGAGCGGATCCTCAAGGAACGCCTCGAATGGGTGACCGAAGTCATCGGCAGCGTCGACGAGGACATCGACTGGGAAACGAGCGCCTCGATGGGACGGGGCGGCTACACCCCCCGCTGGTGAACCGCACGCCCTGAACGGCGGTGCGATCATCTGCTCGGGCCGGTTGCGGGTCTCGTGGGCGGCCCCGGTATCCCGGAGCCGCCCCGTCGGGCGGGCGGGACTTGAACCCGCGACCCCCAGACCCCCAGTCTGGTGCGCTACCAAACTGCGCCACCGCCCGTGATGGCCTAGATGCTACTCGACCCAGCCGACCGCCCGTCAAACATGCTTGGGTAGCCACTCGATGAACCAGTACACCCTGTAGACCAAGTAGCCACTTAAGCCTACGAGCAGCAGCTTGAAATGCCACGGGACTCCGCGCCCGGCAGCCTCCAGGTGAGCCCCGCACGTCGGGCAGTTGCCTCCCTCGGCGAGGCTCTTGGCGTTCCAGAAGTGACTGCAGTCCTCACACCACGGCAATGGTCTCAAACCCTCCGAACAGCCAGGATGGCGACGTCGTCGACGAGGGGCCCAGTGGCGAAGTCCCTGGCGGCTTCGAGCAGATCCTTGCACAAAATCGCTGCATCCTGGCCTGGATCGCGTCGCAAGGCGGCTGCGATCCTGTCCTCCCCGAAGATCTGACCTCCCGAACGGGCCTCGGCAAGGCCGTCTGTGTACATCAAGATGACGTCGCCGACGAGCAAGGGGCGCTCCCTGGAGTAGAAGCTTCCGGCAGGGTCCAACGTGAGCAGCGGGCCGGTCGCTCTCAGCGCGTGGATCTCCGAGTCCTGCCACAACCAGGTCGCCGGGTGACCTGCCGAGGCGTGACGCAGGGTTCCTGCGGAAGGGTCGAGCACAACTACGCACACCGACACGAGATCTTCTGGCCTCGAACCTATCGAAAGTGCCCGGTTCAACTCTTCCAGCGCCTGCGCCGGATCCCGGAACTGCCTGATGAACGTTCGGAGCAGGTACTTGACCTGGAAAGCTGTGATCGACGGGTCTATGCCGTGGCCTGCGACGTCCCCGATAACCACGGCGATTCGCCCTCCGGTGGTGGAGAAAACGTCGTAGAAGTCTCCCGCCATCATTCCGCTGCCCGGCTCGTAGACCCGGCCTAGCTCGAAACCTTCGAACTGGGGTAGCGACTCCGGGGCGAGGCGGTCAGCCCAGCGCCGGGGAGCGAGCTGGTCTTGAGCGAGGACCTCCTCTGCGCGGCGTTCGAGCATGGCTCTCACCTCTGCTGTCCGGGCCTCGGCGAGGAACCTCGGGGCGAAGCGGACAGTCATCGCCACGGGCAGGGCCACCGCGACGAACGGCACCGAGTACCACACCGACTTCGACTCGGCCCCGATACCGAGAGCTACTGCCAGGACCGAGTACAAAAGTGTGGCGTGGAGGTCCTTGTCGAAGGCTGCTCGGGCGAGCTCGTGAGCTTCGCGACCGCTTGACGAGGCCGCCGTCTCGGCCTTTATCCGTCTAGCGGCCCTCGCCAGTCGCGCTGCCGCTCTACCCCACAAGGCCGCTGCCAGCACACACAGAAGCGCCGCGAGGGCCATCCAAGGCTTGGGAGGCATAGGACTAGGCTAGTGGCATTCGGGGCCTCCAAGGTGCTTTCAGACCTGCCGGGCCCGTTCGGAGGGACGTCCAGGGCTACGGGCAGACTACGAGCTGCGCCTCCTGACCCGGAAGACCAGCGGGGTTGGGCCGAAGTCGAAATGCTCTCGAAGGCGTCTTTCCAGATACCGAAGGTAGGGACCCGGCACCGTCTTGGTAGCGAAGAGGGTGAACGTCGGGGGGTCCACCGTCCCTTGGGTCGCGTAGAGGACCCGTCCACCCGGCGAAGCGTGAGCCGCCTGGGCTGCGGCGATCACCCGGTTGAGGTCGGCGGTCGGGACCCGTTTAGCGGACGCCTCAATCGCGTTGCGCAAGGCGGGCAGGAGCTTGTGCACGCCAAGGCCGGTGAGCGCGCTCACGGTGAGAACTGGGGCGTAGGCGAGAAAGCCCAGACGGTCCGCCACTTCGAGTCGAAGGGCGGCCCTTGCGGTTGCGTCGAGAGCGTCCCACTTGTTGAGCACGAGAACTACAGGTCCCCCTGCGGCGTCGACGCGCTCGGCTAGACGCTGATCCTGGCGGGTTATGCCCTCCGACGCGTCGAGGACGAGGACTGCGCAGCGGGCACGGTCAAGAGACTGAAGAGCCCTGACCATAGAGTAGTACTCGGCGCCAGCTGCTTCCTTGGCCCTCCGGCGCATACCGGCCGTGTCCACCAAGACGATGTCCCCGTCAGGAGTTGATATGAGGGTGTCGATGCTGTCTCTGGTCGTTCCAGCCATGTCATGGACGACTGAACGCTCGTCGCCGATCAGGCGGTTGAACAGCGTCGACTTACCGACGTTCGGGCGGCCGACGATAGCAACCGCCGGAGCTCCGTCGCCGGCATCGGAACCGGCGGCATTCTCAGCGCTTAGGCCTGGCTGAGCGTCGTCCTCGGGTGGGAACTTGGAGACGACAGCGTCGAGGAGATCCCCAGTGCCCCGCCCGTGCAAGGCGCTCACCGGGTAGGGGTCGCCGAGGCCGATCTTGGTGAAGTCCCAGACGTCACTCTCCCGTCGGGAGGAGTCAACCTTGTTGACCACGACCAGCACCCGCTCGGCGCTGCGGCGCAGCAGTCCTGCGACTTTCGCATCGTCGTCGGTTATACCCACGGCAGAATCGACCACGAACAGCACCACGTCGGCGTCTCTGATCGCCTTCTCGGACTGGCGCGACACCTGCCTGTCCAAGCTCGACCCTGCAGTCAACCAACCTCCGGTGTCCACGATGGTAAACGAACGCCCGGCCCACTCTGCCGGAAGGAACTTGCGATCCCGGGTCACTCCGGGGTGCTCCTCGACGATCGCCTCTCGCTTGCCGACGACGCGGTTGACGAGGGTGCTTTTGCCGACGTTGGGACGCCCGACCACGGCTACCAGAGGTTTCACTTCGCAACTCCCTGCAGTGCTAGGCGCAGCGCCTCCCCGTCGGTCGCGACGACCTCTACTGGCCTCGGTAACTCTGCAACGCTGATCCCGTCCAAGAACACCCCGGCCGATAGGCACACGTCGGGAAGCAGGTAGCGCCGTCCCGGCGGAGAGCCGCTAAGGGCCCTGGCGACGTCAACTCCTGTCAGCAGGCCCGCAACGGCGATGTTGCCGCCGAAGTAGCTATTTGGGACGGCGATAACCTGCGCGTCTGGACGTACGGAGGCGACCAACGCTTCGAGCAGCCCGGCGGCGTACTCGCCGGTGATGACGCTCACCGGCGCTTGCGGCGCGTCGCCGCCCGATGCGGACAACGCTCGCGCAGGCCGGATCGCCACAGCCACACCCGAAGCAGCCGACTGGGTCCTAGGAGCCCTGTAGCCGCTCGCCGGGGCTCCGTCCACCGAGGCGAAGAAGCCGCCCGGACGCGGACCGTCGACCCCGGCCATCCCGAAAAAGCGAGCCTCGAAGAGCCGGACGAGACCGACCCCGTTCTCGTGCTGGGCGACGTCACCGTATGCCTCCAGGGGCGGCAGGTTACGTCCCGCTTGGAGGTAGAACTCGTCCGAGGCGTAAACCATCGAATGACCTACCGCGCTCTCGAAGTAACCCTGCCAATCCTCGACCGTGTCGACGACAGCACCGGCCTCGGCGGGGCTGTGAGCCCGCATCGACTGCTCGACATTCCATCGACTTACGCCGAGAGGAACGCACGCCACGCTGGCCATCTCCGGGTATAGGTCCATTATGTCAGCGAATGTGGATTCGAGGACCGCGCCGTCGTTGACACCCGGGCAGACAACCACCTGACCGTGGACCGAAACGCCGTTGTCCAGCAGCGCCCGAAGCCAGCGAAGGCTCGTCGCTCCCCGACGGTTACGTAGCATCGATGCCCTCACGTCGGGGTCGGTGGCATGGATGCTCACCCAAAGCGGGGAGAGACCCTGCTCGACCACGCGCTCCAAGTCGAGCTCGTTGAACCGGGTGAGTGTGGTGAAGTTTCCATACAGAAACGACAGGCGGTAATCGTCGTCTCGAACGTAGAGACTCTTGCGCATTCCCTTGGGAAGCTGGTGGATGAAGCAGAACGCGCAGTGGTTGTCGCAGGTCCGCACCCGGTCGAACAGCGCCGAGTCGACCTGCATGCCAAGCGGCTCGCCTGCGTCGCGTTCGATGTTGACGGACATCTCTACGCCTCCCCTTCGCAGTTCTATCTCGAAGGCCTCCTGGTCGGCCAGAAGCTGGTACTCGATGACGTCGCGCGGCACCTGCCCGTCCATCGACACGATCTGATCGCCGGGAACGAGGCCGGCTCTCGCAGCGGGCGACCCAGGGTTTACCGCGACCACGGCAGGCAGAGACATAGCCCAAACACGGTACTCTGCGCTGGTGGAGAGAGTTGAGCGGGTGCTTCTGGCCTGGCCGAGAGGGTTCTGCGCAGGCGTCGAAATGGCAATCAAGTCGCTTGCGTGGATGACGACGCTCTTCGAGCCGCCCGTCTACTGCTTTCACGAGATCGTCCACAACGACCTCGTCGTCGAGCGTTTCAAGGCCGCCGGCGTCCGCTTCGTGGAGAGCCTCGACGACGTGCCGCCCGGCGCCCCGCTGATGCTTTCAGCCCACGGGTCGCCCCCCGACTTGGTCGAAGCCGCCCGCCAACGCGGGGGCGTCGTAGTTAACGCCGTGTGTCCCCTGGTAAAGAAAGTGCACCACGAGGTCAAAGTGCGCGCATCTAAGGGCTACAGCATCGTCTACGTGGGGCACGAAGGCCATCAGGAGGCTGTTGGCACCGAGGCGGTAGCTCCCCAGGCCGTGAGACGCATAGAGAGCGTGGAGGAGCTTGCGGCTCTGCCCGACCCGGACGGGCAGGTGGCGTTCCTCGCTCAGACCACGCTGGCTTTAGACGAGTGGAAGGCCATCGCCGACGCTGCGAAGCGGCGATGGCCGGATCTTTGGATGCCAGGTACTTCGGATCTGTGTTTCGCCACAACTAACCGCCAGGCTGCCCTGAAGGCGATCGCCGGTCGCTGCGACGCCATCGTGGTCGTCGGATCACGCACGTCTTCGAACACGCTGGCTCTGGTACGCACAGCTGAGAGCGCCGGATGCCCGACAGTGTTGCGTGTCGACGACCCCTCCGAGTTACCTGACAGCTTGCAGGGAACCGTCGGCGTGATCGCCGGGGCTTCCGCGCCCGAGGAGGTGGTGGAGGCGATAGTCGCACGTCTCGACCCTCGCGAAGGCACCGAGGAGGTGCGCGACACCGACGAAGACGAGTACTTCCCCCTGCCACGCGAACTTCGCGAAGGCTTACGTCGACTGGGAGCGCTCAGCGCTCTCGCCGGCCTCGCCCCTGACGCCACCTCGCTGGCCGGCGTCGACGACAGGGCCATGTCCGCAGCGACGGCCCTCGCCAGACTGTCCGCCGGCTAGGCCCAGCCGATCACGTCTATCCGGGTCGAGGACCGCCGTAGGAGTCGGCTAGATCTCACCCTCGGCCGGAGCGGATGAGCGCCTCGTCGAAGCACTCTTGAAGGCGTTCGGCGAGCTGCGCTGTCAGTTCTGATACGGCGCGCCGCGATACGCGTCCGGATGCTCCGGCCGGCGGCGGGAAGATGGGATCTCCTACCACCATCACGACTTTCACCGGGTGCACGGTGCGGCTTCCTTTGGGCATCGCCCATTCACTCCCGCCGATACCAACAGGTACGATCGGAACCCCGGCCCGTGCCGCCACGAACGCCGCGCCCTCGAAAAGCGGGTGCAAGCGAAGCCCGCTGCGGCGCGTGCCTTCGGGGAACAGCACCACCGGCTCCCCGGAGCGCAAAGCATCTTCGCTTGAGCGCAGAGCTTCACGGTCCGGTGCGCCGCGGTGGACTGGGAACGCTCCGAGGGAGCTGAAGAGCGCTCCCGTCCAGCGGTACTTCCACAGGCTGTCCTTGCCCATGAAGCGGATACGACGGTGCGTGAGGCATCCCGCGAGGAGAGTGTCGACGTTGGAACGATGAACCGGGGCTATGACGTAAGCGCCACTGGCCGGCAGCTTCTCTTTGCCGACCACCTGAACGCGCCAGACAAGCCGGCAGACGACCTCGACGACGCCGCGAGCGAATGCGTACCAGGCCAGTTCGACCTTATGCTTCATCTGGCTCTCCCCATATCGCTGCGGCGATCTCGAGGACCTTCTCCACGACGTTCTCGCTGGTGAGGGCCGTGGTGTCTATGACGACGGCGTCCCGGGCTGCGGCTAACGGCGAAGCCGCCCGGGTCGAGTCCGCTCGGTCGCGCCGGACCATGTCGGCTGCGACCTCGTTGTACTCCCTGTCCAGCATCTCCCTGCTGCGCCGCTCCGCGCGTGCCGTCTCGCTTGCAGTGAGGAACACTTTCACCTCGGCGGCGGGGAACACAACCGTAGCTATGTCACGTCCCTCCATCACCACGCCGGTTCTGCCGGCCGCCCACTCGCGCTGGCGGAGGACCATCTCCGAGCGCACCTCTGGGTGCGCTGCGACAGCCGACACTGCACGCGTCACCTCCGGACCTCTTATTTCTATGGTCGCGTCGGCCCCGTTGACCAGCACCCGGTCGGTGACCTCAAGCTGCATCTGTCTGGCGATCTCGCCGATCCTGACGGCGTCGTGTGGGTCCACTCCCCGCCGGATCGCCTCGAAGGCGACCGCCCTGTACATTGCTCCGGTGTCGAGGTAGTCGAAACCCAGCCGGGCTGCGACAGCCCGCGCAACCGTAGACTTTCCCGAGCCCGCCGGGCCATCCAACGCGACTACTCTCAGCGCGCCCGGCATCTGGCCATGTCCTCCTCGAAACTCGGGTAGCTCGTCCGGACGCACTCCCAGCCTTGGATTGTGACCGGCTCCGACGCCGCCAGGCCCACCACGGCCATCGACATGGCAACCCGATGGTCGCCGACAGAGTCGACCGTCCCACCCCGGGCGGGCCGGCCAGACGAACCTTGCACCACCAGACCGTCGGGCATGCCTTCAGCTTCGAAGCCCACCGAGCGCAGCGCCCCAACCGTCGAGGACACCCGGTCGCTCTCCTTGTGACGCAACTCGGCAGCATCGGCGAACGTGGTGGTACCCGAAGCGACCGCCGCCGCCACCGCGAGCACCGGGATCTCATCGATCAGACCGGGCACCTCGTCGCCTCCAACCGTCGTCGCTCGCAGCGGCCCGTAACTGGCGTGAAGATCCCCGACAGCGCTTTCGGAGTCGTAGTCGACGACCTCGACGTGAGCGCCCATGCGCCTCAGCACGTCGACGAACCCGGCACGTCCCGGGCCTAGGTAGACCTTCTCGACGGTGACCTCGCTGCCCGGCGTGACGCACGCCGCGACAACCCAGAACGCCGCTTGTGACGGGTCGCCGGGCACGTGAAAGTCCCAGGGGTGCAACCTAGAAGGTCGGACCGTGACGTGGCCGCGCCCGACCACCACCTCCGCGCCCCACAGCGGCAGCATCTCCTCGGTGTGAGCCCTCGTCGGCTGGCCTTCGCGCACTGTCGTCTCTCCCTCCGCTGAGAGTCCCGCCAGGAGGACAGCCCCTTTCACTTGAGCGCTCGGGACTGGGACGGTGTAGTCGATACCGTGAAGGTCGCCTCCCCTCACGACCAGGGGAGGTAGCGTGGCCTGACACCTTGCGTCGAGCATGGCTCCCATCTCGCGCAGCGGTTCCACCACCCGGCCCATCGGACGTTTCGCTATGGACTCGTCGCCGACGAGGACGGTCAGCGCGTCCATCGAAGCGGACCAACCCGACAGCAGGCGAATAGACGTCCCCGAGTTACCGACGTCTATGACCGTTTCCGCTTCACGTCGCCCTCCGCCGGTGACGTTCCACGCGCCGGGAGCGCCCGCTGGTTGCACCGGCACCCCGAACGCCTCAAGCGCTCGGCGGGTGGCGGCTACGTCCAAGCCAGACGAAAGCCCGGTTATACGCGACGTGCCGTGCGCCAAGCCGGCCATGAGGACGGCCCGGTGCGAGATCGACTTGTCGCCGGGCACCTGCATCACTCCCGACAGTGGCTTTCCGTGAGAGTCGACGGTCAGTGAGCTCAAGCTCCGACCTGCCTGTAGGAACACTGGAACCCTCTCGACGCCAGCGCCACACGAACCGAGTCGAGGGGGAGGCTGTCTATCACCATGACAAGGACCCCTCGGTCGCCTTCCGCGCTGTGGGCTATCTCCAAATCCCAGATGTTGACTCCCATCTCGCCGAGCAGCGTCGTGACCTCGGCGAGCACCCCGGGACGGTCCGAAACGACGACCCGCACCTCTACGAGCCTCTCGGACTGCACCACACGACCGGGAAGATTCACCCTGGCCTCGCGTGCTGATTCGAGCATCTCGACCAGTCCCGAGCGATTCCCGCCTGCGACGAGATCCCTTACGCGCCCGAGGGAATCTCGCAGGCGGTCGATCACCTCAAGGATTGCATCTTGGTTCTCGGCGCAGATATCGGGCCAGATCGCCGAACCGCCGGCCGCTATTCGGGTCATATCCCGGAAGCCTCCAGCAGCGAGGCGCAGAAGCGTGGAGTGCTCGTCGGCTGAGACAGCGGCAAGGTTCATAAGCGTCGCCGCTGTCAGGTGAGGCACGTGGGAGACCATCGCAACCAGTTGGTCGTGACGCCAGGGGTCTAACTCCACGACGCTAGCCCCTAGGGAAGCAATGACGGCACGCACGGCAGCAAACGCCACCGGGTCCGTGCCGGACCCGGGCGTCAGCACCCAAGTGGCTCCGACGAACATGCCCGCGTCGGACCCGTCAACGCCCTCCTGCTCGGAGCCCGCCATGGGGTGGCCTCCGACGAAGCGGGGGCAGGCGACCTTCTCGGCTATCACCCGCTTCACACTCGCTACGTCGGTGACCACGGCCGTTGGGTAGGCGTCGAGCGCGTCGAGCGCGACGTCAGGTACCGACGACGGGGGCACAGCCACGAAGACGATCTCTGCGTTCGCGTCGCTCCCGGCACTATCGGCTGATCCGATCTCCACGGCCCTGGCCGTCCGAGCTTCGTCTACGTCGGACATGGTCACGTGCCACCCGCTGGCGCGCAGACCCGCGCCGATCGAACCGCCGATCAGGCCTGCTCCTATCACCTGCGCAAACTTCGGGGTGTGCTCGCCGTCGGCCACGGCGCCGAAGGATACCACTACCAGTCCGTCCCCGAGCCGGCGTGGTGTGCTCCCAGCGGCTCGCCAGGCTGCGATCCGAGAGGACCGGCTCCACCGGCTCCCGCTGCCCGTTCGAGCTTTCTGACCTCCTCCTGGGACAGCAGTCGGTGAGCACCCGGAGCGAGACCCGCAAGCCTGACTGGCCCTATCCGGGTTCGGACGAGCTGCCTGACAGGGTGTCCAACCGCTTCGGCCATCCGGCGGATCTGGCGGTTACGGCCCTCGTGGATGGTGACCTTGAGCAGGTCCGCCTCGACCAGGGCCACTTTTGCCGGGGCTGTCCTCCTGCCGTCCAGGTCGATGCCTTCTCTCATCCGGCGGATCGCTCCCGCCTTGGGATGGCCCTGAACTCGCACCAGGTACTCCTTGTCGACGCCCTTCGAGGGGTGCGTCAACGAGTAGGCCAAGCCCCCGTCGTTGCACAAGAACATAAGGCCCTCACTGTCGGCGTCGAGGCGCCCCACTGGGAAGACCCTCGGATCGGACGGTACGAGTCCCACGACGGTCGGACGCCCGGCGGGGTCGGCGGCGGTGCTCAGCACCCCGGCCGGCTTGTTCAGGGCGTAGTAGACCAGCCCGGGTTCGGTGGCTATTCGGACCCCGTCGACGCTGACCGTGTCTGCTCGCGGATCGACCCGCCTTCCCAGTTGCGCCGTCACACCGTTGACCTGGACTCTGCCTTCGGCTATCAGCTCTTCGCAACGCCGCCGGCTGGCTATTCCAGCGGCGGCAAGAACCTTTTGGAGCCGCTCCCCCTGAGGGCCGCCACCGGATTCGCTGTTAGAGGCTGGGCTCGGTGACGTCACTGTCGGGTTCGCCTCCACCTCTGAGATCCACCTTGGGTGCCGAATCCGCAAGAAGGCTCCGTTCTAAAGAGTCCATGATCTCGGGTCCCGGAACGAAGTCGGCGAGCGGAGGTAACTCCTCGATGCTGAACAGCCCAAGTCTCTCCAGAAACAGGGTTGTCGTGCCGAACAGAGCCGCCTGGCCCGGGCCGTCGTCGCGCGCAACTTCGCTGATCAAGCCGCGCGCCGCCAAGGTTCGCATGACCGCGTCCGCGTTTACCCCTCGTATCGCCGCCACCTGGGCTCTCGACACAGGCTGTTTGTACGCGACTATGGCGAGCGCTTCCAACGCCGCCGCTGACAGACGTGCGTTCTGGCCGTCCACCACGAAGCGCTCGACGTAAGCAGCCATCTCCGGCCGGGACTGGAACTGGTACCCGCCAGCTACTTTGACCAGCTCGAAGCCCCGATTCTCCCGGCGGTACGACTCCGCGAGCTCGTGGCAGAGCACCTCCACGTGCGACGGGGTAATCTCCAACAGCTGAGCGAGCAGCCCCGCACCGACGGGCTCCTCGGCGACCATGACTATCGCCTCTATCGCTTTGGAGTCCTCTGTCACCGTCGCATCCTAACCTTCGTAGTCCTCGACGACCACCGGGTCGCGGGCAGCGCCGTCGCGGTTCCCGCCGAGCCAGATCACCTCCAAAGTCCCGAAGCTCGTCGCCTGCTCGAGGTCTACGCAGCCCTGTTTGTACAGCTCTAGCACAGCTAAGAAGCACACGATCACTTCGAGGCGCTCCCGAACACCCACTACTAGATCGGCGAAGCACACCCTCCGGCGCGCGGGAAGGGTGACGACGAGTCCTGCGACCGCGTCTGCGACGCTGACACGTACCGGTGCGACGTGGGTCAACTCCACCTTGACTGCAGGCTTGGGCTCTAAAGCTCGCTGCATCACGTTGCGCAGCCGCTCCGGGGTGACACCAGCCATCACGTCGGGGCGCGCCGCGTGGTAGAGCTCACCGGGGCCGACACGGCGCGGCCACGAGCGCGACGCGTTGTCGATGCGACGCTCAAGTTCGCGCGAAGCGTCCTTGAAGGTTTTGCATTCGAGCAGCCGCGCCACGAGGAGGTCTCTCTCCTCCCACAGGGCGAACTCCTCTTCGGCCTCGACGCTCTCCCTGCCCGGCAGGAGACGGCGTGTCTTGAGCTCAAGGAGTACCGCTGCTATCAGGAGGAACTCGGTGGCGGTCTCCAAGTCGAGGCCATCGCTGAACTCTGCAAGCGTCGCCACGTACCCGTCGACGATATCGGCGAGGGACACCTCCCAAAGCTCAACCTTGTCGGAGCTGATCAAGTGCAGCAGAAGATCGAAGGGCCCTTCGAATACGGGCGTGCTAACCGTATAGGGCATGCGCCAATCCTATTGGAACTGTTCCGGTGGAACGTGGAACTAGCCTATGCGGGTGCTCAGCTCAGCTAATCCGAAGCCGCCGAGGGTCCTCTCAGGCATACAGCCGACAGGTGAACCGCACCTGGGAAACCTGCTCGGCGCTATCCGCTATTGGGTGGAAGACCAGGCTCTGGGAGACTGCTACTACTGCGTGGTGGACCTGCACGGCCTAACCGTGCCCGGCGATCCCGCCGAGCGCCGCCAGGGATCACTGACGATGGCTACCCTGCTTCTCGCTGCGGGGTTGGACCCCGAGTCGTGCACGCTGTTCTTGCAAAGCCACGTTCCAGCACACTCCCAGCTCGCGTGGGTAATGGAATGCACCGCCAGCTTCGGAGAGCTCTCCCGAATGACCCAGTTCAAGGACAAGACGGCCAAGGGCGGTGAGCAGTTGGCCAGGGTCGGACTTTTCACCTACCCGTGCCTCATGGCGGCCGACATCCTCGCCTACGACGCCGACAGAGTCCCTGTCGGCGAGGACCAGCGCCAGCACCTCGAACTGACCCGCGACTTGGCGCAGCGTTTCAACGCTGCCTACGGTCCGACTTTCGTCGTTCCGCAAGCGGCGATACCCCGCCCTGGCAGGGGCGCCCGGATAATGAACCTCGCCGACCCGACTCGCAAGATGTCCAAGACCACCGACCTGCCGGCGGGCGTGGTGGGCCTCTTCGACGAACCTGCCGTCATAGAACGCAAGGTCAAGCGTGCGGTCACCGACACCGACAGCGGACCCGGCTCGGTGCGCTACGACCGCGAGACCAAGCCCGGAGTGTCCAACCTGCTTGAGCTGCTCGGAACTCTACGAGGTGAGGACCCCGACCGCGTCGCCGAAGGGTACTCCCGCTACGGGGACTTGAAAGCGGACGTGGCCCGGGCGGTCCTCGACGCCGTCGAGCCGATCCAGCGGCGCTTCAAGGAGCTCACCGCAGAGCGAGACTACGTTTCCGACGTACTGGCCACCGGCGCCAGACGGGCCAACGAGGTGGCTTCCGCTACGCTGCAGCGGGCCTACAGTGCTGTCGGACTGTGAAAGTTCGGACTGTGAAAGTAAAGTCCCTCTAGCGCTTCGAGGCGGCGCATTCGATGCACAGGCGGGCTTCGGGCCGAGCCTCAAGGCGGGCTGGGTCGATAGGCTTGGAGCAACGCTCGCAACGCCCGTAATCGCCGGTGTCGAACTTGGCGAGAGCATGCTCCACCTCGTGAAGTAACTCGACCAGCTCCCCTATTAAGGCGTCGTTCTCACCACGCTCGGCGGTCACCTGGCTCGAGTCGGCAAAATTCGGGTCGTAGTCGAGACGGTTGCCGTAGCCGAGCTCGCCGAGCTGGGTGTGCAGGCTGTCGCGTTCGTGCTCCAAGGCTTGTTTGGGCTCGAAGGTCGAAGCGTCGGTCGGCATGGAAACTCATTGTAGGCGTTGCAAGGCCAGCGTGAGTCCGATGATCGTCTTCGCGTCTACGAGGGTGCCGTCGGCAATCATCGAAGGGACCTCGTCGAAAGGTACTTCCACCACTTCCATGTTCTGCTCCTCCGCTCCTTGGCGGTCGGTGGGTACCTCGGCGAGGTCACGAGCTAGGTACAGGTGCGTGAGCTCGTCGGTGAAACCCGGGGAGTTGTAAAAGCGTGCGAGCAGCTCGAGTCGTCCCGCCCGGCGCCCTACCTCCTCGGCGAGCTCCCGCTCGGCGGTCAGCTCGGGGGGTTCACCTTCGACGTCGCGCTTTCCGGCTGGAACCTCCAAAAGCTCGTCTTGAACCGCCGCCCGGTACTGGCGTACGAGCAGGAAGGTGCGCCGGTCGGTGACGGCAACTACCACGACAGCTCCCGGGTGGCGGATCACCTCCCGGGTTAGCGTCTCACCGTCAGGTCCTCTCAGGGTCAGCGCTACCGCAGAGACGAGCGGCCCTACATAGCGGACCGTCTCGTCGAGCCTAAAGAACTTTGAGCTCATCGGCTTGGGGGACGTCGAGGAGGTGAGGGGACCGGCCTTCGGCCCTTTCGGCTGCCGCTGCTACCAGCGCGACGAACAGCGGGTGGGGACGGTCGGGCCTGCTTCGGAACTCCGGATGGGCCTGCGTTCCGACCCAGAACGGATGCGCTGGAAGCTCGACGAACTCTACCAGGCGCCCGTCCGGGGAGACCCCAGAGCAGACCAGACCGCCCGACTCGAGCTTCGAACGGTAACGAGGGTTCACCTCGAAGCGGTGACGGTGCCTCTCGTAGACGAGCTCCTCCCCGTAAGCGGCGGCTACCACACTGCCTGGTGCGAGCTTGGCCGGGAAAAGTCCGAGCCTCATCGTGCCGCCCATGTCGACTACCTCGCGCTGCTCGTCCATCAAGTCAATCACCAAGTGGGCGGCGCTGGCGTCGAACTCACGGGAGTTGGCGCCGGCGAGCCCGACGACGTTACGGGCGAATTCGATGACCATCACCTGCAATCCCAAGCAAAGCCCAAGGCACGGGATGGACGCCTCTCGGGCGAATGTGGCCGCAGCGACCTTACCTTCGACTCCGCGCTCGCCGAAACCTCCGGGGATGACGATGCCGTCCAGGTTGGCCAGGCGACCCGCACCGAGGAGACCCTCTACCTCTTCGGCCTGTATCCACTGCAGGTCGATCCTGACCCCCTGGGCAAACCCTCCGTGGCGCAGAGACTCCACCACCGACAGGTAAGCGTCGGGCAAGTTGACGTACTTTCCGATAAGGCCGACGCGAACGGTACGGTCTGCTGACTCGACTCGCCTGACGATGGACTCCCACGCGGAAAGGTCCAGCGGGTGATGCGACGGCTCGAACCCGAGAAGCTCGCAGACGTAGTCGTCGAGGCCCTCCTCGTGCAGAGAGACCGGGATCTCGTAGATGCTGGCAGCGTCAGTACACGAAACGACGGCCTCGACCGGCACGTCGCATAGCAGCGACAGCTTACGTTTCAGGCCATCGGAGATGCTCCTGTCGCTGCGGCAGATGATCACGTCCGGTTGTATGCCCCTACTGCGCAACTCGGTCACAGAATGCTGCGTAGGTTTGGTCTTCTGCTCACCGGAAGGACCGAGGTAGGGCACTAGCGTGACGTGCACATAGCAGACGTTGTTACGCCCCACGTCCTTTCGGAACTGGCGTATCGCCTCCAAGAAAGGAAGGATTTCGATGTCACCGACAGTTCCGCCGACTTCGGTTATGACCACGTCGACGTCTTCGCCGCCCAGCCGTCGGATCCTGTCTTTGATCTCGTCGGTTATGTGGGGAATCACCTGGACGGTTCGCCCCAAGTAGGCGCCGCGACGCTCCTTCGCTATCACCGACTGGTAAATAGACCCCGCCGTGGCGTTGGAGTCCCGGTGGAGGTTCTCGTCGACGAACCGCTCGTAGTGGCCAAGGTCCAGGTCGGTCTCCCCGCCGTCGTCAGTTACGAACACCTCGCCATGCTCGAACGGGTTGAGCGTGCCTGGATCCACGTTTATGTACGGGTCGAGCTTCTGCATGGTCACTTTCAGACCCCGGCTCTTTAGGAGCCGACCAAGCGACGACGCTGTCAAGCCCTTCCCGAGGGAGCTTGACACCCCGCCCGTGACGAAGATGTGCTTCGCCAAATGAGTCCTCCACTCCGATCGACGTGCGCATCCGGTGACCACCACCGACCGGGCTCGATCCTACCTCGCCCGCCGGCACCGCCGAACGGGACGTACCGTGGAAGCTGGGGGCGCACGGCGTGGCAACGGCGAGGACTGCTTCAGGGGCCGTGGCCACCACGGCGGGCAGGTCCGTCCCTGCTGGTGTCGAGCAGCTCGCGGGCGTGGCTCCGTGCCGTTGCACTGTCAGGCTGACCCGATAGCATTCGCGCCAGCTCGACTACGCGACCATCGTCGTCTAGCAGCGATGCCGACGCCTTCGTCAAGTCGCCGTCACCGCTCGCCACGATGTCCTTCGTGACGACGACTTGGTGGTCAGCGAAAGCGGCGACCTGGGCGAGGTGGGTGACGACCAGAACCTGGCGATTCGACGCAAGCTCGGCGAGGGCCTCGCCGACCGACGCTGCGGCCTGGCCGCCCACCCCGGCGTCGACCTCGTCGAATATCAGCGTCTCCGGCCCGGTCAGCTGGGCAACGGAACCTCCTGAGGCCCGGGCTACCGCAAGCCTGGTGGCAAGCAAAACCCTCGACAGCTCGCCCCCGGAAGCGACCTTGGAAAGGGGTAACAGCGGCTGGCCAGGGTTAGCAGCGAAGAGCCAGGTGACGACCTGCTTGCCCGTGTCGGAAACAACCTCGACGCCGAATCGCGCACGTTGCAATGCAAGGCCGGCGAGCTGATCCTCGACCAGAGACGCAAACCACGGAGCAGCGTCGCGGCGGGCCTGTAAGACCCTGCGATCCTCGGCTCGCAGGTCTCTCTCGGCGGTTTCGAGATGCTCCCGGTAAGTAGAAATGAGCTCGTCGCGCGAGTGCAGTTCGTGGAGCTGCGAGCGGATCCGCTCCCGGTAGGCAACGACCTCGGCGAGGGTCGGTCCGTACTTGCGCCGGAGCGCTGCGAGCAGCCCCAGGCGTTGCCCAACCGCGTCCAGCCTTTCCGGGTTCGCTTCGAGATTCTCAGCCAGGAGCCTCGCCTCCCCAGCGCAGTCGACTATCTCCTCGGAGGCCGCCGCCAGTCTGGCGGCGATCGACGATAGAGCAGGGCGTGAGCCGGCAAGTGCTATCGCGTCGCCGACACGCTCAGCGCTGCCCCCGTCTCCAACAAGGGCCTCCCGCAATGCGCGGGCTGCGTCGACGGTGCCGGCGGCGTCGGCGAGGGACTCCTGCTCAGCTCTAAGCGACGTCTCCTCGTCAGGGTCCTCTACGCACGCCGAGTCGATCTCTTGAAGTTGGTAGCGCAGAAGGTCCGTCTCGCGCTCCCTGGCTACCGGGTCGGCTCCGAGACTTTCGAGCGCGGATCGCAGCTTGGCTACCTCCCGGCGGAGGTCTCGCTGGCGTACCGTGTCGATCGCGCTCGCCTGGTCGAAGAGTTCCCGCTGCACCTGAGGAGACAAAAGATAGGCGAACGCATGCTGGCCGTTTATCTCCACGAGGTTCCTGACCACGTCGGACAACGCCGAAGCGCTCACCATCCTGCCGTCTACGTAGCTTCGGCTGCGCCCCGTTGTTGGTACCACCCGCGAGACGACCACCTCGTTAGCTTCGGGATCCATCCCGGGACGCCCGGAGAGCGTGAACCTTCCCTCCACGAGCGCCTCCGAAGCTCCGGGGCGTACCACGAGCGGGTCGGTCGGTCGGCCCGCAAGGAGAGCGATAGCATCCACTATGAGCGTTTTGCCGGCGCCTGTCTCCCCCGTCAGAGCGCTCATCCCCGCAGAGAAGGCGATCGAAACGTCCTCGAAGACCCCCAGGTTGCAAACTCGCAGTTCGACGAGCATGCTCAGCGGTCCTTCAGGTTGAACTTCGCTTTCAGTATCCGGTGGAAATCGCGACTTTCGAACGTAACCAACAGAGCGTCCTTCTCCCCTTGGCGGCACTGGACGCTCTGACCGGGCTGGAGGGTGGCGGTCCGCCAGCCGTCGACTACTACTTCCACCGGGTATTCGCCCGACGCTGTTATGGCGACCTCGTCCTCGGCGACAAGGACCACAGATCGGTCGAAGAGCATGTGTGGGGCTACCGGCGTGAGAACAGACACTCTGGCTTTCGGCGAGACGATCGGGCCACGGGCTGAGAGGTTGTACGCGGTAGAACCGGTCGGCGTGGCGAGGATCAGCGAGTCGGAGATGAAAGCCAGGAAAGGGCTGCCGTTGACTGCGACGGTCGTGTGTATGGTGTGGCCGACAAGGGACCGTTGCAGCACGACGTCGTTGAGGGCGTTGCGCGACACCCTTCCCGCCCTGCCGTTGCCTCCGGGCGGCGGCTTGCCGAGGGTCACGTCGAAGGTCATTCGCGCTTCGACGGTGAAGTCGCCCTCCAAGAAGCGCTCCAGCGCCGCTTTTAGACCTGACGGCTCCGCAACGGTCAGATAGCCGAGATGCCCGAGGTTGACACCCAGCACAGGCACCTCACGGCTGCTCACCAGGTCCACGGTTCTCAACATCGTGCCGTCACCGCCGAGGCTGACAGCCAGATCCAGGTCTGGCGGTACAGTGCTGCCCTCGGACGCCGACGGAGCGGCGCTCAAGATGTGCGTTCGATGTCCGTTCTCCACGAGCCAGGAGGCCGTCTGTTCGGCGAGTTGCACCGCCTTCGGACGGGCCGAGTTGAAGACAAAGCCGATGCAAGCCACGGCCTTTACCTTCCGCCTCTAAAAGCCCGGCCACTTCCGAGGCTGTCCGCGCCTTGCGCACCCTGGCAAGCCTGCAGCGCTGCCTCCACCGCACGGTCGACTAGGACCTCGATCGGCCCAGCCGGCTCCTCGGCTCCCCCGATATCACTTCGCAGCTGGGGATACCGGCGTTCGGATGCCCGGAAATGTGACAGGAACTCCACGTTGCCGCCAGCTCCTCGCAGGGGTGAGACCATCAGATTCATCATTACCACTCCAGCCCCTCGCACGCTAGCGGTGGCCGACTCAAGAGTTGACCTCCAAACGTCAGGGCTGCGGATCACTCCCTTGGCGCGCGACGCCTCAGCCCGCCCGGCCTCGAACTGTGGCTTGACAAGTACGATGATATCAGCGCCCGGAGCGGCGAAACTGACCAGCGCCGGGGCGACGCTTCTGAGCCCGATGAAGGAGAGGTCAGCGACGACTACGTCCATCCTGCCCCGGTAGACGTCCAGCGCCTCCGATCGGACATCGGTCCTCTCCAGTGGAGTGACCCTATGATCGGACCGGATGCGGGGATGTAGTTGGCCTCTGCCGACATCCACCGCGACAACCCGCTCGGCGCCACTCTGCAAGAGGCAGTCAGTGAAGCCGCCGGTCGATGCGCCCGCGTCCAGAGCCTGCCTTCCAGCAGACTGCACTCCGAAATGCTCAAGCGCGGCATGGAGTTTCTCCCCTCCGCGGCTGACGAATCTCGGCGGTTCACCTGTCACCCTGACCGGCTCACCCGCTCCGACAAGTCGTGAGGCCTTCATGGCCAACGAGCCACCCACCAGGACCTTGCCGACCTCTATCAAAGCTGCGGCGGCAGATCGAGACTCGGCAAGACCCAACTCTACTAGGGCCACGTCAAGTCGGCGTCTGGGTTGGCGCAGCTCAGTCCCCGGAGCCCTCGGAAGGCTTACCACTATCGGACGGCCCCGAAGTGGAGGTCCCACCAGGAACTGTAGCCCTGCGCCGGGACGGACCTCCCGCGGCCTTCGCTCCCGCGGCCTTCGCTACCGAGGCCTTCGATGGCGGCCTCGGTGGCTTTGCGCTGCCGGACTTCGTGGGTGCTTGAGGCGCTGGGGCGCAGCGAGCTTCGAGGGAAGCGAAGCGCTCCTCGAAACGGCCCTCCAATGCCGAGAGGTCCGACTTGGTCACGAGGCCTAGAGCGGTCAGCTGACGGCTCACCTCGTTGCGTATGGCGTCAACCAATCGGTCAGTGGAGCGCTTCGATCCTTTGGCGAGGTCGTCGAGGGCCTCCTGGGCACTTTCACCTGACCGGGAGAGCTCCTTTAAGAACTCTTCCGCCTTGGACCGGGCCAACTCCAAGAAGTCGACTCCTGCCGACTGGGCCTTTCTTACTTTTTCATCTCGGGGCATACCCTAATGCTACCAGCAAAAGCGCTTAGTGCTTGCGGCAGTTAGCACTAAGGCTGCCGCAAGTCGGTCGCCGGATCAGGCTCCGGCCGCTAAGAACACGTCGACAGCCTCAGCAGCGTCGGCTGCGACGATGCTGGGCGGCGGATCGACCGGTACGCCGTCTTTGGCCGTAACGCCGCTCAAGACGAGCGCGAAGGGAGCGCCGAGGGCCTCGGCGAAACCTCCGTCGGTTCTCGGGCTATCGCCGATAACGAGGTCTGGCACACCGTGGCGTCGCCTGACGAGGTCCGCCATCGCCTGGTTCGGCTTGCCGGCCACTTCGGCACGACACCCGGAGGCAACTTCCAAGAAGGCGATAAGAGCTCCAGCGCCTGGTTCCAAACCGTTGGGAGTCGGAAACGTAGCGTCGTTGTTGGCCGCTACGAAGCGGGCTCCACCACGAAGCGCCGCGCAAGCGCGGCTCAGCCGTCCGAAGTCCAGCTCCACGGTCCTGCCGACGACGACCGCGTCAGGGTTCGCTTCGGGCTCGACTAGTTCCGCACCGGTCGCCGCGACAGCCTCGGACAAGCCGGGTCCGCCGATGACGCTGACCCTCTCCCCGGGGCGCAGGAGCGTGGCGGCAGCTTGAGCGGACGTCGCCAGCTCACTCGGGTCCACCTCGACGCCGGCACGCTCGAGCCGGCCGACATAGTCGATCACGGTCGTGGACGAGTTGTTCGTCACGAAGACCACCGAGACCCCGGCCTGGCGTAGCCGGGTGACCGCCTCGGGGGAACCCTCTATCGGATTCCCAGCCAACCAGATGACCCCGTCGAGGTCCAAAACGCAAAGCATGACGCGACACGTTACGCGCCCGGCGTCCCACGCTCGGCTTTCGCGTCTGGAAGACTGTCACGCCGTGCCCCGCTTCGAAGCTTTCACAGGTCTCAGGTACTCCCTTTCACACGTTCGGTCCTTAGAGGAAGTCATCTGTCCCCCCTACGACGTGATATCCGAGCCTGAGAGGATCGCTTTAGAGGGGCGCAGCCCCTACAACGTGGTGAGACTCGAGCTTCCCCACGGCGGAACAGACCGCTACACCGGCGCCCGCAGCCTTCTCGACGCATGGCGCGACGGCGGGATCCTACAGCGGGACGCCAAGCCGGCCTTCTACGGTTACCGCATGTCATACCGAGACCCGCTGGGATCTCCACGCCGAACTATCGGAGTCATCGGCGCTCTAGGGCTTGAGGAGCCAGGCAGGGGCATACTCCCCCACGAGGAGACGACACCGAAAGCCAAGAGCGATCGCCTCGAGCTGATCAGGGCCACCCGAGCCAACCTTTCGCCGATCTGGGTCCTGTCGCCCACGTCAGGCTTGAGCGCTCTCCTGGAAGCACCCGAGCACCCAGTCGAGCACGCCCACGACGCCGAGGGGGTCCTACATGAACTGTGGCCCATAACCGATGACGGAACCGTCCGGTCGATATCCGAGGCCGTCGGAGCGAATCCCGTCCTCGTCGCCGACGGACATCACCGCTACGAAACAGCCCTCACCTTCCGCGACGAGCTAATGGCAGGGTCTTCGCCGGCGGGGGGGCAGGACTATGTGATGGCCCTAGCGGTCGAACTGGCAGACCGTCAGCTGAACGTGCAGGCCATTCACCGGCTGATCCAAGGCCTGCCACCCGGCTTCGACATCGTTTCCGGCCTGTCGGAGTGGTTCGACTTGGTACCCGCCGGCCCCGTCGACCGGTCGATCCTTTCACGGATGGAGGAGTCCGCCACTATGGGCGTGTTGACCGCAGACTCGGCGTGGCTCGCTCGGCCGACCGAACGAACCCTTGCGGCCGCCGCCTACGACTTGGACTCCAGCCGCCTCGACGTCGCTTTAAGCTCGCTGCCGGAGCACACCGTCGTCTACCAGCACGGCTGGGACGACGCAGCAGCTTCCGTCGCTACCGGGGCCGCCTCTGCGGCGGTGCTCTTGCGACCCGCAACGGTCGGCCAGATCTCGGCGGTTAGCCGCGGCGCGTCGAGGATGCCTCCGAAGACCACCTTCTTCTGGCCCAAGCCAAGAACGGGGATGGTGGTCAGAGAGCTCAGCTGCTGAGAAAAGACGGGCTGTTCAGCCCACCGTCCATGTGGGGCCTGAAGTAAGTAGCTTCGCCAGGTCGCCCGGCCCTTTCGCCCGGCGGGCGTCGGCTACCTGGGCGTTCACCAGCGACCCGTAGTCCGGGCGCTCGACGGCACGGAACACACCGATGGGCGTTGGAGAGGTTACGCCCGTGGACAGCCTCGACAAGGCGAAGGCGAGCGTCGGATCCAATCGGTGGGCGTCGTGGACGAGCAGTGAGCCCTCGCCCACCTCGTCTACATCGACTACTTTTGCCTGGCCGTCCGCGAGCACCACTCCGTGCTCGCCTTGAGGGCCGAAACGGATCGGCTCCCCGTGACGGAGCGGGATCAGCATGTTGGGACGGGCGTCTTTGGAGAGGATCGCCTCGAAGGCTCCGTCGTTGAAGACGTTGCAGTTCTGGTACACCTCCACGAGAGCCGCTCCGCGGTGCTCGTAGGCAGCCTTGAACGTCTCCATCATGTGCTTGCGGTCCATGTCGTGGGTGCGGGCCACGAACGACGCCTCAGCCCCCAACGCGAGCGAAACAGGGTTGTATGGCTGATCGAGGCTGCCGAACGGTGTCGACTTGGTCACCTTGCCCGTCTCGGACGTAGGTGAGTACTGGCCTTTCGTCAACCCGTAGATCTGGTTGTTGAACAATATTATCGTCAGGTTCACATTGCGGCGCAGGGCATGCAGCAGGTGGTTTCCGCCTATCGACAGCGCGTCGCCGTCCCCTGTGATCACCCACACGTGCAGGTCGGGGCGGCTGACCGCGAGACCGGTGGCGATGGCGGGAGCCCGACCGTGAATCGAGTGCATCCCGTAGGTGTTCATGTAGTAGGGGAACCGAGAGCTGCAGCCTATGCCGGAAACGAAGACCGTGTCCTCTCGTTTGGCGGCCAAGTCGGGCATCAGCATCTGCACTGCGGTCAGGATCGAATAGTCACCACAGCCCGGGCACCAGCGGACCTCCTGGTCAGTTGCCCAGTCCTTCTTGGACGTCGCTGGAGCGCCGTCGCCTTGCGATGTGTTGCGCGCCGAGGGGGTAAGTGGCTCTGCCAGGTCAGTCATAAAAGCGTCGCTTTCGTGTGTTAGATCGGTACGTGTACTGCACTGCTGTATGTCCTTTGCCGCTTTGTCAGGGCTTTACAGGCTGGTCCAAGGCTTCGAGGATCGCCGTCTCGATCTCCTCCGCTTGGAAAGGCTTGCCGTACATCTTGGTAAGCGGCTTAGCGTCTACCAGGTAATCAGCGCGGACTAGCTTCACCAGTTGGCCCAGGTTGAGCTCGGGCACGAGAACTCTCTCATAAGAGCGAAGCAGGTCACCGAGGTTGCTTGGGAATGGGTGCAGATGACTCAGGTGGATGTGAGCAACTTTCAGGCCCCTCTGGCGAACTCGCCGAGCCCCGGCAGCTATAGCTCCGTAGGTCGAACCCCAGCCAAGGACCACCAGGGTTGCGTCACCACTCGGGTCGTCGACCTCGGCTTGGGGTATGTCGTTGGATATCCCGGCGATCTTCGCCACCCTGACACGGCTCATGAGATCGTGGTTGGCCGGGTCGTAGGAAACCGACCCGGATCCGTCCGCCTTCTCCAACCCCCCGATCCTGTGGGTTAGGCCCGGGGTGCCCGGCACCGCCCAAGGACGTGCGAGGGTCTCGCTGTCCCTGAGGTATGGCCAGAAAGACTCATTTCCGTCTGAGTCGACGTGGTTCGGAGCAGTCGCGAAGTTCGGGTCGATCTTCGGGAGGCTGGCAACGTCGGGAACGGGCCACGGTTCGGCACCGTTTGCCAGGTAGCCGTCGGAAAGCAGGAAAACCGGCGTCCGATATTTGACCGCTATCCGTACGGCTTCTATAGCTGCGTAGAAGCAGTCGCCCGGTGTGCGAGCGGCGACCACCGGGACTGGAGCCTCGCCGTGACGGCCGTGGATGACCTGGAGCAGGTCAGCCTGCTCGGTCTTGGTAGGCAGACCGGTGGAAGGGCCACCCCTTTGGATGTCCACGATGATGAGCGGAATCTCCAAGTTGACGGCGAGGCCGATCGACTCCGTCTTGAGGTCGACGCCCGGACCGCTGGTGGTCGTCACGCCGAGCGCCCCGCCATAGGCGGCGCCGATCGCAGCACCGATGCCGGCTATCTCGTCTTCAGCCTGGACGGTGGTCACGTCGAAGTTCTTGTGCTTCGACAACTCGTGGAGGATGTCCGACGCCGGGGTTATGGGGTAGCTACCCAGGAACAGCTTGAGACCCGCGAGTTGAGCCGCCGCGATGAGACCCCACGCTAGCGCCGTGTTCCCGGAGATGTTCGTATAGGTGCCCGCGGAAAGCGGCGCCGGCTTGACTTCGTAGGTATTGGGGAAAAGCTCGGCTGTCTCCCCGAAGTTCCACCCCGCCTTGAAGGCCAATGTGTTCGCCTCGGCTACCATCGGGGTTTTGGAGAAGCGCTGCGATATCCACTCAAGCGTCGGCTCCTGTGGCCGGGCGTAGAGCCAGCTGATCAGGCCGAGCGCAAAGAAGTTCTTGGAGCGCTCCGCGTCGCGTGGCCTGGTACCCGAGGGCTTGACCGCCTCTAAGGTGAGGCTTGTCATCGGCACTTCGAACACGGTGTAGCCGTCGAGGCTTCCGTCAGCCAACGGGTTAGCCGCGTACCCGGCCTTGTGAAGGGAGCGTTCGTCGAATGAGTCGGCGTTGACTATCACCGTCCCAGAGGGATGCAGGTCGGCAAGGTTGGCCTTCAACGCAGCCGGGTTCATGGCTACCAGGACGTTCGGGTGATCACCGGGCGTGAGGATGTCATGGTCGGATATGTGAACCTGGAAAGCTGACACGCCGGCGAGAGTCCCGGCCGGAGCACGGATCTCCGCTGGGAAGTCCGGCAACGTAGAAAGGTCGTTGCCAAACAGCGCCGAGGAGTTAGTGAAGCGGTCGCCTGTCAGCTGCATTCCGTCGCCGGAGTCCCCGGCGAACCGGATGACGGCACGGTCAACGTCGATGACTCGTACCGCGCTGCGCTTGATGTCACTCATTGGTCGTCCTTCCCGCTGATCGACTCAGCCGGGCGTTTAGAAGCTTGATTGCCGGCTTAGCCTACAGCGGGTACCGGCCACGGTGCAGGACCGGGTACGGGAGAAGTCGATCAGGCCGCCGTGATCGCCGGGTCGAGATAGACATCCTGAATGGCGTTGAGAAGCTCTACACCCTGCGCAGTAGGCTTCTGGAAGGCTTTGCGGCCCGAGATCAGACCCGCCCCCCCAGCGCGTTTGTTGATCACTGCGGTGCGAACTGCCTGAGCGAGATCGGAGTCCCCCGTGGACTCCCCCCCGCTGTTTATCAGCGGGATCCTGCCCATGTAACAGTTCACTACCTGCCAGCGGGTCAGGTCAATAGGATGGTCCGTGGTCAGCTTGTCGTAGACGAGCGGATCCGTGCGACCGAAGCCGATCGCACCGTAACCGTTGTTGTTCTCCGCCTGCTTCTGCTTGATGATATCTGCCTCGATGGTGACGCCGAGATGGTTAGCCTGGCCAGTCAGGTCAGCCGCCAGTGAGTAGTCAACACCGTCCTTCTTGAAGGCATTGTTGCGCAGGTAGCACCACAGCACTGTGAACATCCCTAGCTCGTGGGCTTCGGCGAAGGCGTCGGACACCTCTTGGATTTGGCGGGTGGCGTGCTCGGATCCGAAGTAGATGGTCGCACCGACCCCGGCCGCTCCTAGGTCGTAGGCCTGTCGGGGCGAGCCGAACATGATCTGGTCGTACTGGGCCGGATAGGTGAGAAGCTCGTTGTGGTTCAGCTTCACGATGAAAGGGATCTTGTGGGCGTAACGTCTTCCCACAGCCCCGAGCACGCCGAAAGTCGTCGCTACGGCGTTGCAGCCCCCTTCGATGGCCAGCTCGACGATGTTCTTCGGGTCGAAGTAGGCCGGATTGCGAGCGAACGAAGCTGCTCCGGAGTGTTCGATGCCCTGGTCGACGGGAAGTATGGACAAGAACCCAGTACCACCGAGCCTTCCGTGCGAATACATGCCCTGGAGGCTCCGCAAGACCTGTATGGACCGGTCGGACCAACTCATGACCGAGTCGATCGCGTTCGGACCGGGAAGCACCAGGCTGTCCCGGTCGATACCTTTGCATTCGTGGGACAAAAGCTCGTCGGCTTGCGCCCCGAGAAGGCCGTGTAGATCCATCGCTTCGAACTCCCGTGATAATGCCGACTCCGAAAGGGGCCGGGCTGGTGATCTTGCCCCAACACGCTAGCGAGCGTCACCACCGGCGGCCACTACCCACGGGTAGCCGCAGCGACATAGAGCCCCCTAGAACAGCGACCACCAAGAGCGCCTGTCGCAGGCGAAGTGCTAGTCGGCGGCGCCTTCGATCACGCTGATGGCCTCATGGAGGATCGCTGCGACTTTACGCTGCGACGAGGAGGGAGAGCCCGTCGCTGCGACGACCTCGGTCCTGCTCTGGGTGACTCCACCCGCCCGGAAGAAACGCCTGCGGACCCTCCCAGCCACGACGACGTCTGCTCCCACCTGAAGGTCGCCCGCCCAAGGAGGAGGATCGAACCACGAGACCGGAACGGTCTCGGCTGGACCCTCGGACTGTCGCACCGTTACCTCCACGTGCACGAGACGACCTCCCGAAGGCAGCTCTACCAGCTGCGCCGGACGCGACACGACACCCCGGACGACCACGACGTTCAGCACTTCCCCACCACCTTTCCGAGCAGGCACCCGTCCGGCTCGCTAGACGACCTCCGAAAGCGGCCGACGCTCAGCGTCGGCTAGAGGCGGTAGTGCGACTCCAACAGCCACAACAAAGCGCATATAAAACCCTAGGCGGAGGGTGTGACATCGTCTCGAAGATGACGGGCCGGGTCTTCGAAGTTGACGGGCCGAGCAGGTTCAGTGGAGCGACTTCAGCCTCGCACGAACGTCGAAGGCGTCCGCGTCGATCGACGCCACCCGGTTGAACAGATCCCGCGCCCGCGGCAGGTCCCCTACGCGTTCATAGAGGTCGGCCAGCGCATACCACTGGCGCAGGTGCCGCTCCGCGGGCTTGGCAACCTTGCGCGACGCCTTTTCTAACATGAGGATCGCTCCTGCGAGGTCCCCGCGATCGGCCTTGACCCCGGCCGCCACGATCCGCCCCTCAGCGACGACATCACCGCTCGGCGAGGCCTCCCGAAGCTCTGCCCACATCTGCTCGGCGTCGTCGTACCGCCGTAACGCCCGGTAGCAGTCAGCGAGCACCGGGTGCTGGTCGTAGGAGCCGGACAGCCCTTTGAATGTCTCGAGAGCGGAGGCCGCCTGCGTCCAGTGGCCGCACCTGTACAGGGTAAGCCCGTAGAGCTCCCAAACTGCGCCGGAACCGGGAACCTCGGCCACCAGTTGACGAAGAACCCGAAGTGCGTCCGCGTACCTTTCCTTCTCGTAGGAGTAGGTGGCGTCCGCGATGCGAGACGCCAACTTCTCGCCCTTCGCCTTCCCGGCCGACGCCACTACCTCATCGACGACCCGACGGGGAACGGTCCGCCTCCTGCCGCCTGGCGCAGGCGCTCCTTCCCGCCCAACCGCAATATCCCTATCCACAGGAGGGGAGGACTTGGCCGGCTTCGCCTCGACGATCGACGGTGACGGTTCGGGATCGAGAACCCACGTCTCGTCGGGCTCCCACGCTGTCGCCCGGAGCGCCTTACGTTCGTCGTCTTCTACGGCTTGCCTCCAAAGCTGCGACGACGACGGACCGTCGACGCCGCTCGCGTCCCGGTTCAGCTCCCCTATGCCTCTTCGCGCCACCCCACCCCACTTATGGCCCGCTGCAGGTGGAACCTGCGGCTGATTCTGGCCACGCCAACCTGCTTGCTGTACGCCACGGGACGGCTTCAAGCCCCTCGGCGCCTGAGAACCCCTGGACGGCTGAGAACCCCTGGACGGCTGCGAACCCCTGGACGGCTGCGAACCCCTGGACGGCTGCGAACCCCCCACAGGATCATTGGGCATCCCCGGGCGTCTCAGGCCGTTGCGACGCGGATCAACTGCACCCGACGGCGTCGCCTGGCTCGATAGTCCGTCAGCCGTGCGCCCGTATCTAGAGGGCCCCTGCTGGTAGCCGCCACCACCATTCGAACCGCGCCCCTGACCGGCTCGTCCCAGGGTCGGCTTGCGGGCACTCCCACCTGCTCCCCACGAGTCAGGACGTGGCCCATCACCTCGCCCAGAAGTTGCACGCGAACCGTCGCTACGATTGTCACTACGACCTCTGTTACCGCCGGTAGTGCCACGACTCGGCGGCGAACTTCGACGACCCGGCTCAAAAGAACCACGCCTGCTATCGCGTCGCTCGTCACCCGGCCGAGCCCGAGACTTTTCCGTCGACCGGTCGACCCTGTCCCGGCGGCCCCATGGATCGCTCGGCTTGGGCGACACACCCTCGGAGCTATGCCCAATCGAACGATCCCTGCTCGCTGTCGACTCGTCGGCTCGCCGTGGAGAACGCCGGGGATCTTCGCTACTCCGTCTGCCAGACTGCACCTCGTTAGGCCCACCCGTATCAGACCGCCACGTCGACGTCCGACCGAACCGCGGCACCTGGCTGCGGCGGGCGGAAGCCGAACGGCCGCCGCCGGAAGTGCTGCCACGCTGCGAATCACCACCGGCACGGTAACTGCGCGAGCGGGACGGTCGGTTTTCAGGCATAAGAGGACCATCATACCCCGGAAGGCCAGACGCGAAGAAGCCCCACACCTCCTAGAGGTGCGGGGCTTCTTCGTCTGAGAAGATTCCGGCGACGTCCTACTCTCCCAGGGGGCAACCCCCCAAGTACCATCGGCGCTGGCGGGCTTAACTTCCGTGTTCGGGATGGGAACGGGTGTGACTCCGCCGCTATGGCCACCGGAAAACCTGCTCTGCGCACACCGGAACGCGAAGGTTCCAGTGTGTCTTTGAGCGTTCCATAGCGAGCACGAGCAAAAAGGTCTCCAAGCCCTCGTCCGATTAGTACCGGTCGGCTGAACGCATTGCTGCGCTTACACCTCCGGCCTATCAACGTGGTCGTCTACCACGGGACTTACCTGGTTAACCCAGTGGGAAATCTTATCTTGGAAAGAGCTTCGCACTTATATGCTTTCAGCGCTTATCCCTTCCGCAGGTCGCCAACCAGCCGTGCCCTTGGCAGGACAACTGGCACACGAGAGCTGCGTCCGTCCCGGTCCTCTCGTACTAGGGACAGCCTTCCTCAGATTTCCTACGGCTACACCGGATAGGGACCGACATTATTGTTACCACCGGACCAGACACTAGATCCAGGGGCCAGGTCATTTCTGCCTGGCTCTGCATGTCGCCATACAGATCGGACCATATCTTCGTCGCTGACTGCGACGTTCGGCATATGGTCTCTGAGGATTCTCAACGCCTCTCCCGAACAATTCGCTCGCCGATACCTACCGCCTCCATTCATAGAAACGGCAAGCACTAAGAGCGACTCAAAACCCTCAACAGTCAGGTGTTCTCCCTGGGCCATCGCCCGGACTATCCGGCCGAACACCACAAAGTCCTGCTGCTTCGAGCTCAGAAGCGGCTGTGCCTCGAAAAACGGGATGACCCTCGAAAGTAGGTCACTGCGACGCCGGACAACGAAAACCAATGTTTTGTCCTTTGAACCGCGATGGTTATCTTGTATCCGACCACAACCCAATCTCAACATCAACATATCAAGCACCTCACGGCGCTCAACGTTCTGACTCACGTGAAACTCTGGTAGGAGTTGCAAACCAAGTCTGGTCGATGGATTGCGTTGCACAGCTACATGAAAACTACCTTCACCGTCGACGAAACCAGCCAAGTAGGCGTCAAGTCTTTCCTGCTGATTGTCCGCACCAAACAGATTGTCACTGCTCATCGTCAAAACCCTAACTACCGGGTGTGACGACAAGAAGTACCGTTGGATACTCGGAGTTTCCAGCATATAGCCGAATTTATAGACAGCGCAGTATGTTCCACTGTCTCACGACGTTCTAAACCCAGCTCGCGTACCGCTTTAATGGGCGAACAGCCCAACCCTTGGGACCTACTTCAGCCCCAGGATGCGACGAGCCGACATCGAGGTGCCAAACCTTCCCGT
>JAKBBA010000061.1 GCA_021808665.1 Actinomycetes bacterium | reverse complement strand
CGGAGATGAGACTGTGGGCGAGGGCCCGGGCGACGCGCTCGACGGCCGCCTGCATGTAACGCAACGCCGGGTACACGCCTTCCCACGCCCCGCCGGCGAGCGGCTCACCCCGCACGAGACCCAAAGCGTCAACGGCCCGGTCCTCCCATCCGGGGGTGTCGCAGCTCTCCGCGTCGACAGCGGCGACGGCGAGCCAGTCGACAGTCACCCGGCTGTGATCGAGGCGGTAGCCGCCGCTAGAAGCGTCGGGGAGTACCCCGGCGGGCAGGGCGGAGCGAAGGATCGACGCGTACGAATGCAAAGACGCGACCTTCGGGTCACGGTCGGGGCTGTCGGAGATGACCATCGCCAGCTCGTCGGCTCCCATCGCCCGCTCCGGGGTGACAGCGAGAACCACTAGCAGACGCCGGACGGATTGGCGGCGGACGGCTTTGACGAGCCCGTCGACTTCGAGGGCGCCGAGGACCCTGACCGCCAACACCGGCCCGGGTGGTCCGCCGCCGTCGCCCGCCGGCTGCGGGAACGGCGGCTGCGGGAACGCCACCCCTCCAGCAGGGACAGCGGGCAAGGCCCTTCGGTCGCGCGCGGCGAAGGCCGTCGACCCGCCGGGGTTGAGCGCACCGGGCGGGGCGGGGGGATAGGGGACCGTCCAGGCGGGCGTCGCGGGAAGAAGGACACGTCTACGCCGCAGCACCGCGACGCCGGCCAGGACGGCCGCCATGAGCACGCCGGCGAGCACGGCGATGAGCCAGCCGTCCGTACCGTGGCTGTGTCCGCTGGGCGCGGTCGGTCCCCCGGCGACGTTGCTGGCGGCCGGGGCCGCCTTGGGCGGGGTCCACGGCGGCGGGAACGTGACTGTCGTGGTTAACGGCGATCCGAAAGCGACGTTGACTGTCCGGGTGTCATAGTTAGCGTCGACCGCCTGCACGGCCAGAACGCCGGGGGTGACGATCACCTTGACCGTCGTCACGTCTGCTGGGACCTGCGCGAAGAAGTCGCCGCTGAAAAGGTGTATCAAACTGGAGCCCGAGACGAGCGACGACGCCGTAACAGTCCGCCCACCGGGTAACACGAATTTCACTGACCCGGCCGGCAACCCCACGGTCGGGCTGATACTGCCGTCTGGGTATCCGGGGATCGACAACTTCGCGGGAGCGAACTCCACGTCGAGGTAGCACTCGGTAGGGCTGGAAGCCAACGTCGTGGTGAACGGCTGCCAGTACGACAGGTAGGCGTCCGACACGGCGAACTCGCCGGTCGCCGACCCTAAAGGGGTCGAAGCGTTGAACGCGGATACCGCCGAGGGCTGCACGTGAGGCGTTGGTTTGGACTGCGAGCGGTAAAGGACCGCCGGGGCCGTGCCGATCCGCCTGCCGGTACGCAAATCCAGGCTCTGAGACACCAGTCCCCCGACAGACAAGCGCAGCACGGCCGGACCGTCTTTGGGTATAGCGGCCGCGTACACCTCGTCGTCGACGCTCGGATAAACGTAGCGGACGACCAACGGAGCGGACACAGCACCCGAAACCACCGACAGATCTACGCGGCTATTGGCGACCAACCCAAAGTTGTCGACACCCCAATCCCATGACGTCGCCAAATGCAACACTGCGAGCTCGTCACCAGGCGCCGCCGCGACCGGAGCAGAAACCCCGGCCCGCGAAACGAAAGCAACCCCAAGCACATCCACCGACACCCCATAAGACCTCAGACGCCCATCCGAAAACGACCGGAGAGACACCCCCGGGTCACCGACCGTCGCCGCCTGACCCGGCGACAGCACCTGCGCCGCCTGCGACACCGCCACCGCCGGAAGCCCTCCCCCGAACACCACCAGCGCGGAAAGGCAAAGCGCCGTTGCCACAACACGCGAAACGCCCCGAATTGACCCCACTCCCAGCACCTCCGACTACATACTGCACCAGCAGCGGAGCCGGTTTCCAGAGAAAATCCCGGCTGCAAATCCGGCGCACTCGTCTTCGCGGCACCAAGGGTCTCCCAGTCATCGCCGCGCCTAGCGCCTGGCAGGAGGGGTCCCGTTACGCCAATCTAGCGAGATCGTCATGACATGGTATGGTGCCACGAGCAATGTAAGTAGCCCCCGCCGGGCCTACTTACGTTTCAGGTTCGTAAGAGTGCCCGTTGGACGTACCTGCGCCTTGTGTAGCCGTTAGAGGCCTTCTCGTAGACTACTGCTGTGACCACGCCAGAGAAAGCGCTGACTCCTGCGCGGCTCGAGCCGTCGCTGGCCGTTCGGCTGGTCTTGGGCGTGGCGCGCCTGGGGGAAGCCGACCTCGAAGGGTGGTGGTCCAGTCAAGGAATGAACCCGGCCGTCCGGTTTGCGCTCGCTGGGTTCCGGCGGACCTCCAAGGTGGTTGGCGCTGAGCTGGCGGTGCTGTCGGCGACGCGGCGCCATCATCAGATCCTCCCTCGGGACACTGCTATCCATCTGTTCTCGCCGTATCTGCCGTTCGGCGGGTGGACCCGGGCCTACCTGCGGGAGCAGAAGACTTCCGGCGAGAGCCCGATTATCGACGAGCTGCTCGAATGGGGCATGAGCGAGACGGCTCGCTTGGGGCTTGCGGGGTGGCTCGCAGAGGTGCAGGGGCAGGCGAGCGACGGAGCGAGCGTCCGGGCTGCCGAGCTTCAAAATCCGGCGGTCACCGCCGGCCTGCTGATTCGGTTCACCGAGAGCTACATGACCCAGCAGGGTGAGCTTTCCGTTCCCTATGTCGATCTTGTGCCATGACCATGAGCGGGGTCTATACGTCGAACCTCCAGAAGGGCGGGGCTCTGCTTGGGGTCTCGGCGCTCTTGGTCTCGAGCTGGGACGACCTTCGGTCGTCCGAGGAGAACCTCGCCGCTCTGGTCGAGATTGGCGCAGCTTCTGCCGTTCGGCGCACGGACTTGAGCCACCGCATCCTGCGGCCCCGTTTCATCGAGCCGGGCCCCCAGGTGGTCTCGGCGTTGAAGGTGTTGCTCGACTCTGACCTCCGGGCGTTCCGGGACGCCTGCTATTTCGAGGCCTGTCGGGCGGAACCGCTCCTCGCCGACTTCGCGGAGGGACCGCTCTTCGAGTGGTACCAAGCCGGCCGAAGCACCGTTACCGTTGAGGACGCGGTCGCATGGGTCGGCCAGATAGCCTGCCGGGGGCTCGCGCCCGACTGGTCTGACGCGGTCCAGACCCGCGTTGGTCGGGCTCTACTCGCGACGCTGCGCGACTTTGGCATCCTGGAAGGGACAACCGGCGGGACTAGGAAGCAGATCGGCCATCCATACCCATCCATCGCCGGCTTCGCCTACACCTGCTGGCGCCTTCACGAGCTCGGCGTGACTGCAGCGAGCATCGAGCGTTCTACAGTTTGGCGGAGGTGGCTGCTCGCGACGGCCGACGTTGCCGCTCTCCTCACTGATCTCGCCCACCACGGCGTAATCATGCTCAATCGGGCCGGTTCGGTTACGCGAATCGAGTGGCAGGCCGCCACCCTTGCTGAGGCTGTGCATGGCGCAGCCTAATGCCGTTCTAGACCCGGCCCTGGTCGATATTGCGAAGCGGATCGTTGAATACCACGACCACGACCGAGGAACCAACGTCCCCTGCTGGGTATATGTGTACGATCCGGCCGAGGAGTACTCGGTCCGGGCGGACGTCGTGAAGATGGCAGGGTGGTTACGCGCCCCTGATCGTAGCGTCGACTGCACGTCGTTGTCGCTGGCGGATGTGTTTTGGGAGGCGATCGACGAGTCTGGCATGTATGAAGAGCTCGTCGAACAGGAGCGCGCCGCAGACGGCGATCCGCAGACACAGGCGGCGGTGCATCGTTCCGTGGGCCAGCTCCTTCGTCTTCCGCCGTCGCTGACCGAACGGGTTGCCGCGAGGCTGCCGTCACCTCCCGGGCGGTGGGCTGCGGTGCTCTTCCGCGCCGGGGGTCTCTATCCGGGGTACCGCACGTCGGCTCTTCTCGATGATCTGCGGCTCCGAACCGGTGTGCGTGTACCGGTCGTGCTTCTGTACCCAGGCACTGTCGAGGGCAACTACGGCCTTCGGTTCATGGGGAAGACTGAACCTGCATACGGCTACCGGGCAATGATCGTGGTCCGCGGCGAACGAGGAGATCAGGCGTGACGCAAGTAGGCGACCTCTATCGGCGCGACATCGACCGGACGATCAAGGAGGTCGTCAAGGTTGATGTCTCGGAGGACACTGTAGTCGCTGGAGAAATCGATGAGTATGTGGTCACCGACCGGATCCGCGCCGAACTTGAGAAAGTTGTCCGCGAGTACGTCGACTGCTTCGATGATCGATCCGACCGCACCAACGTGTGGGTCTCGGGGTTCTTTGGCTCCGGTAAGTCGAGCTTCGCGAAGATCCTCGGCTACCTCCTGGAGAACCGGATGGTCGCCGGTCGTCCGGTCGTCGACCGTGTTCTTGAGCGAGTCGACTCCCTGGCTCTCCGCGCGCTGCTTCCTCGCGCGCTCGACCCGAAGAATCGCGGTACCGCGACCACAGCGCTGCTCGACCTCTCCAGCGCCCATGACGTCGAAACCGAAGAACACGTCGTGCTCCCCATCTATCGATCAGTGCTCCAACGGTTGGGCTATGCGCGCGAACCCACGCTCGCTGCGCTCGAGTTCGATCTTGAAACCGACCACCGTCTCGACGAGTTCATCACGCGGTTTGGGCAAATTCACGGCAAGCCCTGGGACCTGGTCCGCCACACCACGTTGGCTCCGAACCTGGCGTCGAGGGTGCTCCATGAGCTCGACCCGGCCACATTTTCTTCACCGGACTCGTGGGCGAAGGCGTACATCTCCCCGACGGTCGACGCGAACTGGTTCGCGCGGCGAGCGGTTGAGCTCGTCGACCGGCGGGGGAATGGGGCAAGGAGACTGGTCATCGTGGTCGACGAGACCGGCCAGTACGTCGCCCGCTCGCGAATCCGGATGCTCGCACTGCAAGGCCTGGCCGAGGCCGTCCAGAAGCAGCAAGGCCGCATCTTCCTCATCACGACTAGCCAAGAGCGGCTCGAAGAGGTCGTTGATTCGCTCGAGGGAAAGGGCGTCGAGTTGGCGCGGGTCCGTGACCGCTTCCCGATCCGCGTCGACCTCACGGCCTCCGATATTCGTGAGGTTGTCGGCCTGCGCATCCTCGACAAGTCCGACTCGGGTAGACGTGAGGTCGAGACGCTCGTCGCGCCCAATAAAGAAAGGCTCGCGGCCAATCTGAGGTTGGCATCCGATCGCCGCTCCGACGAGTTTTCAACAGAGGAGTTCGTCCGTTTGTACCCGCTGCTGCCCTACCAGGTGCAGCTTCTCATCGACGCAGTGACGCAGCGACGGAGCCAGCTACGCGCCGGGGCCCCGCTAGGCGGCTCGAACCGCACGATCATTCAACACGCCCAACAGCTACTGGCTAATCCGCAAGTCGGGCTCGGGCGCGAAGCGGTGGGCGTGCTCGTCACACTCGATCGGTCGTACGAGCTGCTGATCGACGTCATCGATTCCGGCCTGCGACACCAGGTCGACCAGGTCGTCGAGAACTTTGGTGCAGCGAGCCCAGAAGCACAGGTAATGAAGGTCGTTGCTCTGGTCCACGGCGTCCGATCGTTGCCGTTGACCGCACAGAATCTAGCCGTGCTCCTCCACCCCGCGATCCAGGCGGAAAGTCGCCGGTCCGAGATCGAGCAGGCCGCGGCCCGACTGGTCGCAGCCGGCTGGCTACGTGAGACTGAGCAAGGCTTCCAGCTCCAATCGGCTGAGCAGAAGCAGTGGGATGAGAAGCGCCAGCTCGAATTCAGACCCGGGGACGAGGTACGCGAACGACGCCGAATCCTTAAGGAGGAGCTGGGTACGCGACTCTCCGTGCTCGAAGGGCGCCTGTTTAAGATCGGCCTCGTCATAGACGGCGAGTCGGCGGCGGATGGTGAGGTCTCGGTCGAGTTCGCGGCGCTGAACTCCGGTGACGATCCGGCCGAACTAGTCCCGCCGACGCGAGAGCGGGCCGCTGTCAATCGGGTTTTGTGGTGGTTCCGCCAGAGCGACGACACATGGGCGTCACTCCGGGAGGTGTTCCGAAGCCGAACCATGGTCGAGCGGCACACGTCCTCGTCTGTCTCCGAGACCACCCGCGAACTCGTTGCCGAGGAGCGGGCACGCCAGCGGCGCTCCGAGGTCCAGTTCATCGAGAGACTGCGCGCGGATCTGTCCGACGGCGGCATCATTTTCCAAGGGGCGACCGCTAACCCCCCGACGGGCGCTCTGCTCGAAGCAATCCAGTCGGCGGTGCGAGATCGCCTCCCGAGCGTCTATCCCCATTTAGCCACCTTCGCTGCGAAGATCGAGACGAAAATCCCGCTCGAAGTGGCGCGGACCGACGACCTTGCGCAGCTCCCACCGTCGCTGGGTGACGCCGGAATCGGTCTGTTCACTATGACGCCTTCGGGCCCGCAGCTCGTGACTGACCAGGGCCCTCTCCAGCTCCTGGTTGACGAGGTCAAGCGCAGGGACGACTATGGCCAAGCCGCGACCGGCCAACATCTTGAGCGGCACTTCGGTGCGGCTCCATACGGCGCCGCACCCGACGTCGTCCAGGCCGTCGTCGCGGCGGCGCTCCGGGCTGGCCTCGTCGAGATCGCCTACCAGGGCCAACGCATCACTGCTGTCACCGACCGCAGGCTCGACAACGTGTTCCGGGGCGTCGCCCCGTTTCGGTCGATTGTGGTCCGCCCCCCAACCGACACTGGACCCGATCTGCCGACTCGCTCGCGCCTCGCGGAGCGTCTCACCGCGGCGACTGGCCAGACATGCCCCGTTGCGCTCGACGAGCTCGCAACAAGGCTGCGGGCTGCGTTCGGACCGCAGCGGCAGCCGGTCGGCGAGGCCGTGAGCTTCCTTGCGGGGACCGGTCTTCCGGTTCCAACCGCAATCGAGCTGGCCCGCCAGGTTCTCGGCGCTCTTGGCGAGGACGACGATGGATACGTCGTGGCGGAGTTCGCGAGCGGCTGGGACGACCTTCAGGCCGGCTTGCAAGCTGCGAGGCCGGTACTCGCGCTCATCGCCGAGGAACCCGGCTTATTCGCGAGGGCCCGGGACGCAGCGTTCCTCGCCGACGCCGAGCTCCCGAGCGCCGCACTCGATGGCCGAGATCAGTTGCGAGACTTGCTTGGCGCCGGCGACCTTGTGCACCATCTCGCTCGGGTGAGATCCCTCACGACCGAAGTCGCTGCAGCCCAGGAGGAACGCCGCGAGCAGCTAGCCCGCGAAACGCTTGCCGATCTGAACGCTTTGCGTGCCTCGATTGCGGCCGAGTCAACCGACATCGACGCACAGGTCACAGAGGCGGCCGTCGCCGCTCGACTCGATGTACTTGACCCCGGCCGAGCGACAACCGTAGAGCAGATCCTTGCTCGCCGGGCACAGATGACGGCGGCCGCTGACATGGTCCGCGCCGACCTCGATGCGGTGCGCTCGGCCGGCCGGATCGTCCGCCTCGACGTGGCCGCCGTGATCGCGGAGGTGGCCATCGGCCCGATCCGCTCAGTCCTCGAACTCGACGTTGCCCTCGATGCCTTGCGAGCCAGGGGACTGGAGTTGCTCGAAGATGGCAAAGAAGTCAGGCTCACGTGACCGACGTTCGCCGCAACTCGTTGGACGAGGATGAGCGGGTCGCGCTCAGCCGCGTCGTCACCATGCTGCGGACGCTCCTCACCAAGGAGCTGAGCAGGGTTCTGGAAGGGACATTCGGCATTAAGGCTGGTCGCGAGCTGCCCGAGGACGAGAGCCGACTCAGCCTCGGCCCCGACGAGCTCGAGGCGCGCCGGGAGCTGGTCGGCATCTGGGAATTGCTCAGTTGTCGAGCGGATCTCCTAGTGCGTGAGGCAGCGTTCACGCATACAAATCGCCTCATTGCGGTACGCGTCGCCGAGGCTCTCGGACTACTCCCCGAGTCACTCGCGCGGGGACGGCGATCGTCGGGCTTTCGCCAACTACTCGAGGTCGCACCGCTCCTTGGCAGCGATGACGACGCTGGCTACTGGGAGTACCTCCAGCTCTGCGGCGACGAGCTCGCTCACGACGTACCCCGACTCTTCGACCCACGCAACCCGCTCCTTGCATTGCGACCGCCGCCGTCGGTCGTCGATGAACTCGTGGAACTCATAAGCGCGGACGACCTCGGCGTGACGGGGCGTCAAGGCGCGGCGTGGGCCGCTCCCGACACCTTGGGTTGGACATATCAGTTCTTCAACTCCGATGAAGAGCGCTCCGAGATGCGACGGCAGCACCCTCAGCCGGTTGACTCGTGGGAGCTAGCCGTTCGTAACCAGTTCTTTACTCCCGATTACGTAGTGGGCTTCCTTGTCCACAACACCCTCGGCCGGCGGCTCGTCGAAGGAGGCGTTTTCGAGCTTGCCGACGAGCTGGAGTACCTCGTAGACCCACCCACCGAGCTCGGCGAACCTTTGGATCTTGACGACGTCAAAGTGCTTGATCCTGCTTGCGGATCAGGTCACTTTCTCCTCGGTGCCTTCGATTTGCTCGAGCGAGCATGGTTGCTACGTGGAGTGCCGCCCGCCGAGTCGGCTGCGTCGATCGTCGCGTCGCTATGGGGGATTGACATCGACGCCCGGGCCGCGCAGGTCGCTGCCTCTGCCATCATGCTCCGTGCTCGCCGATTCAACCCAGATGGTGACCTCCCGACGCCAAACATCGTCTGCGCACGCGCCGTGCCCGGTGGTGCAGCGGGGCGCTCCGAACTCCTCGCCTCCGTTGAGGTGACCCGACGCGACTTTCTCGCCGAGCTCGTTGACCAGCTCGACCGAGCTCCTGAGCTTGGCAGCCTCTTGAGGGTCGACGAGCTGCTGCGTGGGGAGACCGCTCGAATGATGACCTTTGGCGGGGGTCGCCAAGGGGCCGCCGGCCGGCGCAAGAAACCAGATCAGGGCGTGGTGTCGCTGGTCGATGCGGGCATTGAGGCTGGAATCCTCGAGGTCGACACCGTCGTAGATGAGGTCTTAGCCGCAGCCCGAGCCACCGCCGATAAGCTCACCTCAAGTCCCCAAGAGCGAGTGCTTGCCGCGGAGGGTGGTGATGCACTGAGACTTGTCCAAGCACTCAGTCATCGCTACGACGCAGTGCTGATGAACCCACCTTTTGGAGAACCCATCGCCGAGACAAAGCCCTACCTTAAGGCGGCGTACCCGTGGATACCAAAGCGCGACTACAACCTCTTTGCGGCGTTCGTAGGTCGCGGCCTTGAGCTGTGCAACTCAAGCGGGTACCTCGGCGCGATCACTTCGCGCGCCGGCATGTTCCTCACCACCTTCGAGCGGTGGCGCTCTGAGGTCCTCCTCGGCAACGACCTTGTCGCTCTAACCGACCTCGGCCTCGGAGTGATGCACGAGGCGCTCGTCGAAGCCGCGGCATACGTCGTCAGGCCGGGGCAATCGCGCCACTCACGGCCGACCACTTTTATCCGCCTCCTTCGAGAGCCTTTGGAGAAACGTCCTGCGGCCCTCCGCGAGGTGTGTGCTCGCGTCCGTGCGAACTCACCTGATGGGCGTGTGTTCCATCTCACTCCGGATGCGTTCGACGCAGTGCCCGGCGCGCCGATGGCCTACTGGATGACCCCGGACATCCGACGTCTATTCAGGGACTTTCCATCGCTAGAAGGCCACGGTGTCGATATCCGAGTCGGCCTCCAGACTGGTGACGACTTTAGATTTGTTCGTGCTTTCTGGGAGGTGGATTCCGCCCGAGTTGGCCGGAGCCGAGACGAGACCTTCGCGGGCAAGCGCTGGGTGCCATTCGCGAAAGGCGGTGAGTACTCGCCCTTCTGGGCCGACATCCACCTCGTCGTCGATTACGAGCGCGACGGCGAGAAGTTGCACGAGTTCCGCGGAGCTGTCATCCGCAACCCGCAATACTACTTTCGCCCTGGCTTGACATGGCCTCGGCGCACCAACTCGGGCTTTGGTGTTCGGGTCCTGCCGGCTGGTTGTGCGTTTGCCGACAAGGGACCGGCTATCTTCGCCGACACAAGCGCTTTGCCCGCCATGTTGGGCTGGCTCCGTTCGCGCTTTGTTCAGGGTCTGCTCGAGCTCAGCGTATCGACCGCTGACGAGACGTCCTCTGGCGGCCAGTCTCGGAGTTACGAGGTCGGGCTCGTCCAGAAGCTCCCCTGGCCGGGCGAGGATGCGGTGAACAGCAGGCTGGCCGATCGAATGATCGAGTGTGCGGCAACCTCGGACCTCCACGCCGAGACAACCCGACGCTTCCTTGCACCGCGGCTCAACTCTGGGCTAACCGACGATGCGGCCGTTAGCCAGCACCTCGAGGAATTGGCCCAGCATCTCAAAGTTCTGGAGCTGTCGGCAAACCTAGAGGGCGGAATCGCCGATGGAATCCACTTGAGCAAGGAGGCGCTCGTCTATTTCGACGAAGAGGTGTCCTGCCACCCGATGACCTACGAGCGGCGTGACGACGTCAACGACGACATCGCTCGAATGTACGTCGAGCCAATTGATCGAACGATTCGAGAGTTCATCTCGACCAGCGGTGGCTCGCGCGCCGTGGCGAATCTGACGTTCATCACCGATCGCCGTCTCGAGGTGATCGCTCACAGCCTCCGGGTACACCCTGGCGTAGTCGTCGAAGTTGTTGCCGAGCGCGGACTGCTGCCGCCGGGGGAACGGGAAGCATGGGCGCGATCCGTTGCCTCATACCTCGTTGGATGCGCTTTCGGGCGGTGGGACGTTCGCATCGGACGCGATTTACCAACGGGAACCTCCACAACTGACGATCCCTTCGCCCCTGTGCCGATTTGCTCGCCGGGGATGCTCGTCGGCCCCGAGAGGGTGCCGACGAAAGGCAGTCCCGAAGACTACCCGCTGAGTCTCACTGAACATCGGGTTCTGGTGGACGAGCCGGGTCACCCCGCTGCCATCGACGCCAGCGTCGAAGCGGCGGCCGCCGCGCTCGTCGAAGATCCAAGTACCCTGATCGACGAAGTCTCCAACCTCCTGGACGCCCCAGACTTCCGAACCTACCTAAGCAAGCGGTTCTTCAAGGACCATCTTGCTCAGTACTCGAAGAGCCGGCGCAAAGCACCGATTTACTGGCCGCTAACAACGGCGTCTCGCGCGTGGACGGTGTGGGTCTATGCGCCGACGTTGTCTCGAGAGGCGATCTACTCCGTAGCGGCGCATGCCGAGCGCCGGCTGAACGCAACGGAGGTCGAGATTCGCCGCATGGAGTCGGCCCAGCTCCAGGCCTCTACCCCCGGAACATCGACACATGACCCTGGCCTCGCCCGGACCCTCACTGGTCGCCTTGACACCGAGCGGGGGCTCGCCGAGGAACTCCGGTCGTTCCGCCGGGTGGTGGCCCGCGTGGCCGAGTCCGGATGGTCTCCGAACCTCGATGACGGCATCGTGCTGTGCGCAGCGCCATTCGCCGAAGTGCTTCCCGACTGGCCGAAGGAATTGGTCGAAACCCGTAAGCAACTGCGCTCCGGGAAGTTCCCTTGGTCAGATATCCACCACTATCGGGAGTCCTTGTGACCGGGGAGGGAACCCTCCGCCGGGCGCTCGCAACGCAGCTCGCCGAGAAGTGTGCCCGACATCACCTTGTTGTTTGGGACGACCCCATGGGGCAGTACGAAGGAGTCGTCGAATCGGTGATTCCGGAAGGATGGCGCTTTGAGAAGTACACAGGCTCATGGTGGGACCTCCGCCGACGGATTGAGGATGCGTTCTCGGCCCCGGCGCCCCCCCGAATCGTTGTCTATGTCCCAACCGCTCCGCTGCCGGCGGATCCACTTGAGGAGGTCCGGCAGGCGTCGGGAAGCTACAAACGCCTCCTCTCGACGCTGATCCGGGATGCTCTCGCTGGAGAGGTCGGTGCGTCGAGACTAACCGAGCTGACGGAGAGGTGCCCCACCCTGCTCGCCGCCGAAGATGCTCTCGCTGGCAGCGCCGATCTCAGCCCGCAGCTGGTCGCGGCCACGGGCGCGCACGACGCGGAGGGAGCCCTCGCCGAGCTCCTGGTCGGGAAGTTGCCTGATCAGGTCCAGGTGGACGAGCACGCATTTGCGGCGCTCGTTGACCTTTGTCGCGCTCACCTCGGAGCTGCTCCGGTCTCGGTTGAGGATGTCTGTGCCCTGCGGTCGGCAGTCGCCCAGCACGTCGTACTAAGCGAGGTAGCTCGACTGATTGGTGATGACACCGCCGCTGAGATGAGTGCCGCCTGGCAGCCGCCGACAACGTTGCAGCGTAGGTATTTGTCCGATCTAGTCGACCGACTCGCAAGGCCAGCAACACTCGCCGCTTGGGGGGACCTCACCGCTCGGGCCTCTGCCGCGCTGCGGGTCTCCGAGCTCGCCTGGGACGACCGCCTTGTGGAGTGCGACGTTGCCCGCTGCTTCGATGATCTCGCTTTCAACGAGGCGGCCCAGCGGCTCGTCGACGACCCGGCCGTGGCCCGAACGATCGTGACCCGACGGATCAAGTCCAGCCGATGGCTCCAGTGGCGCAACGACTGGTCGCGGCGGGCCCTCTCGGACCTTGAGGCGATTCGGTCAGTAGCCCGTGTGCGACTCGCTGTCGAAGCCCATCCGCCTCCAAGGGCTACGTCCCTCGGCGAAGTATTCGCGTGGTACGCCGACGGTGCATGGGAAGTGGATCGGGCGCAGCGTCTGATGGAAGGCTCGCGCTACGGGCTTGCTCGTTCGGGCCTCGACAAGGCATACACCGCCGCGCGCGAGGCGTACGTCAACTGGCTCGACACGCTTTTGACGGTCACCAATGCTGCCGCGACCGCCGACGCCGAGACCGGCCTTCCGCGGCAGTCCGACGTCTACGCCCGGTACGTCGCTGGTGGAGAGCGCGTCGTGTTCATCATCGCCGATGCGATGCGGCTGGAGATAGGCCACCGGTTCGCTGAACTGGTGCGGTTGGTAGCGCCGACACGACGGGTCGACATTGCAGTAGCAGGCATTCCCACGATCACACGTGTGGGCATGGCCAATCTGCTCCCTGAGTCTGGGAAAGAGGGGATCAGCCTCCGGTTGGACTCCGACCAAATCATGGTGGAAATTGACAACGCCCCCGTTCGCACGGTAGCCGATCGGACCGATGCCTACCGAGCAGCCGCGGGTCGAGTCGAGGACCATTCTCTGAGCGAGTGGTCGAGCCTCGGCGACGACGTGCTCGCCGATCGGGTGGGCGAAGCCGATTTAGTGGTGGTTCGTGCCCAGGAGATCGACGCAGCGGGCGAGGCCGGGCTTGCTTCCGTTCGTTGGTCGCAGATTGACGCGGCGGTCGAGGCCCTGGCGATCCTCGTCACACGCTTCGCCGGCGCAGGGATAACGAAGGTCGTGGTCACCGCCGACCACGGTTTCATTGCGCTTGGTCGACCACTCGATCCCTCCCGAACCCGCCCGGCACCTACGGGACGGGGCGTAATGGAGCACGGCAGAGCTTGGATCGGTACCCCAACCACAGTCCCTCAAGGATGCACCATGCTGCCGCTGGCGGACTTCTCGATTCATAGCGCGGAGAGCATCGTCGTGCCTAACGGGATGACCGTATTCGGTGGCTCCGGTGCCGGCTTCTTCCACGGCGGCATCAGCCCGCAGGAGGCCCTCGTTCCAGTGGTAGTGCTGCAGATCGCCGCGCCTGAACCGGTACAAACAGATTACATGAGCGTGACAGTATCCGTGCCGGGCGGAAGAATCTCCGCCGAGGCCTTTTCAATCCGAGTGGGCATTGGCGGATCGCTGTTTGCGTCGGAGGTAGCGGTACGCATTACGGCCGCGGACAGTGGCGGTGGGCAGGTTGCTCGGCTCGTGCCCGGCGAGTCGGTCGATGCCCATGCTGGAACCGTGCAACTCGACCCGAGCCGGGAGGCGATCCTGACCTTTCTGGTGACGCAGAATCTTGATAAGGGATCCGCTGTCAACGTGTCGGTACTCGACGCGGCGACCGGTCGTAGGCTTGCCACCGTTCGAGCGACGGTCGCGAAGGACCTTCGGCCAGAGGAGGAGTGGTGAGCACCTGGCCGGCTAGCGAACGAGAGCGGCTTACCCGCATGACGGTTTCAAACTATCGAAGCGTCGGTGAGAACGTCTCAATCGAGTTCGAGCGGCTGACTGTCCTTGTCGGCATCAACGGTTCAGGCAAGTCCAACCTCCTCGATGCCCCCCGGTTCATTGCTCAGGCGCTCAGCGACGGACTAGAAAGCGCAGTTGAGGAACGTCACGGGTTCAACTCGATGCTTCGCGACGTGGGCGGGCCTAGAGGGACCATGAGTGTCCGCCTCGAAGTTGACGCACCTACGTGGACGGCGAACTACTTGGTGGAGTTGGGCGCGTCGAAGGCGAGTCCCGACGAGTACTCGATACGGCAGGAGAACTTGGAAGTTGTCGACAAGGACTCCAAGCGCACGAACTCGCTGACCAAGAGTCGGCTCGGCAAGGTGACCAGCACCTGGTCGGGACTCGACGCACCTGTGCGAGACAAACGGAGCCTGACATTGCTCGCGGTCGGGGGTGATGAACGGCTCGCTCCGATTGTGGCCGCATTGCGCGGTATAGAGACGTACTCGCTCTTTCCCGAGACTCTTCGGCGACCGCATACTCCGAGCCAGCGCGCCTACCTTTCGAAGTTCGGCGATAACTGGCCGAGCATCGTTCGGCGCGTCATGGCCACGCCAGCGGCTCGGGATCTCCGTTTGTCACTCGACCGAGTTACCGGTGACATCGTCAACCTCCGGGCGCAGCGGCTTGGTGCGGGTTTCCTCGTCGCCGAGTTTGGCCACGCACGAGCCGATGGGAAGACGCAATGGTTCGACGCCGCCCGGGAAAGTGACGGAACCTTACGTCTCGCCGGGATTCTGACGGCCCTCGTCCAGGAGCCACCGCTCACGATGATCGGCGTCGAGGAGCCAGAGCAGACTGTTCATGCCGGCGTCATCCCGATTCTGATGGACTTCCTGCGCGAGGCGTCACGGTCGTCTCGGGTCCTCGTCACGACCCACAGCCCAGATCTCCTCGACTTGGTGTCGGAGGATGAACTCCGTGTTGTCGACCGCATCGATGGGACGACTCGCGTAGCCCGCCTCGACGAAGGCCAAAAGACGCTCGTCAAACAGCGCCTTGCGTCCCCGGGCGATCTCCTTCGGTCTCAGGGCCTCATCGGCCAGGAGTCCTGAGATGGGGCTGTTCGTTGTTCGCGAGGGTGAGGGCGAGGAGGAAGCGTTGCCAGATCTAGTGAACCGCCTCCGCGACCACCTCGGTCTAGCGTCTCTTCCCTTCATCCCCAGGAGCGGCAACTGGAAGAAGTCGCTCGTGACCGAGACGCAGGTACGTGAGACATGTGAGCAGATACGCGGCCACGGACTCTGCCAAGCCCTCCTGCTGACGCGCGATGCGGATAACGACGACCTTCCGCACGCCGACTGCCCCAAGTTCGGCGCACCCGCGATTGCCGAGTGGGTCCGGGAGCTCGCGCTTCCTTTCCCCACTGCGGTCGTACTTTTCTACAAGGAGTATGAGACGCTCTTCCTCGCGGGGGCTGGCGGGATGGCGGGTCGGAAAGTTGGCGACCGCCGGGGACAGACGGTCGCGACCATCCCGACTGATGCGGTTGCCCATCCCGATCCGGAATACCCCCGAGACGCCAAGGGGTGGGTCCGGACCTACCTGATTGACGGCTACAAACCCACGCTCTTTCAAGCATCGCTCACTCGCCTTCTGGACTTCGACGTCATGGAGCAGACCGCGCTGTCGTCATATCGACGGCTCGTCAGCGCCCTCAACTTCCTATCGGACAACTTGGGTGTCCCAGGCGCTGTCTATCCTCCACCAGAGGTGGTCGTCCCCCATGCCTGACCATGAACTGCACCCCTCCGATCACCTTGATCGTCTCGTCAACGATGTCTTTGCAGGCCGCGTGGTCCGCAAGGATCTTGTTCGCCAGGTCAAAGTCGGCGCGAACGTTCCCGTATATGTGCTGGAGTTCCTCCTCGGGAAGTACTGCGCCTCCGACGACCCGGCCGCTGTCGAAGTCGGCCTGGGCGTCGTCGATCAGATCCTTCGCGAGAACTTCATCCGACCGGACGAGTCCGAGCGTGCCAAGGCCGAACTCAAGCGGCGGGGAAAGCACCGGATTATCGACAAGGTTGACGTGCGCCTCGTCGAAAGCGAGGACAAGTACTGGGCCACGCTCGCCAACTTCGGATCGAAGTTCGTCCACGTTCCCGAGGATTTCGTGTACCGGTACGACCGACTCCTTGGTGGTGGTGTCTGGTGTCAGGTCGAACTGGTCTACTCGGCCGACGAAGAGGAGTCGACGAAACGGCCAATCTATATCCAAGGCCTTAAGCCCATCCAGATCGCGGCCTTCGACCTGGAGGAGTACGCCAGGGGCCGTGAGCAGTTGACGAGGGACGACTGGCTGGATCTCGTTGTCCGGACCGTGGGCATCGAACCAACCGACCTTGACGTTCGAGCCAAATTGCTGGTCGTGACTCGACTCATTCCGATGGTCGAGCGTAACTACAACCTGATTGAACTCGGACCACGCGGCACCGGGAAGTCCTTCGTTTACCGGGAGTCATCGCCGAACGCGATCCTGATTTCAGGCGGAAAGATCACGGTTCCGCAGTTGTTCGTACATCTGGGGACGAGTCGCGTCGGTCTGCTCGGCCACTGGGATGCGGTGGCCTTCGACGAGGTAGCTGCACTTGAGTTGTCGGATAGCACGGTCGTGCAGATGTTGAAGGACTACATGGAGTCTGGTTCGTTTGCTCGTGGCCGCGAGGAGATTCCAGCAGAGGCGTCGACTGTCTTCATCGGTAACACGTCCGCCTCGACGGAGGACCTATTGCGGACGGGCCACCTGTTCTCGGACTTGCCGAGGGCCATGATCGACACAGCGTTCCTTGATCGCATGCACTTCTACCTTCCAGGTTGGGAAACGCCGACGATGGAGCGGCGTCTATTCACCGACCACTACGGTTTCGTCTCCGACTACTTCGCCGAAGGGGTTAGGCAGCTTCGCAAGCGTTCCTACGTGACTGCACTCGATGAGGAGTTCGCTCTCGGAGCGCACCTCTCCGCCAGAGACGAGAAGGCAGTCCGAAAGACGGTCTCCGGCTTTCTGAAGATTCTCCACCCTCACGGTCAGTGGACGCGCTCGGAGCTGCGCGAGTACCTCGAGTTCGCGCTCGAAGGCCGACGCCGGGTCAAGGAGCAGCTGAAGAAGCTCGCCCCCTATGAGTTCTTGAAGACGGATTTCACATACATCGAGCGTGATACTGGCATCGAACATTCCGTGTCGGTGTTCGAGCAGAAGCCGGTCGAGAGTGAGAGCGCGTTCGGTCAGCTCACCGCAGAGGAAGTGGAGCCCGAGGGACCGTCCGCCCTCACCGCTACGACCGAGGAGCTGCTCGAGCGTGGTGAGAGCGGGACACTCGAATTCAAAGCGACCTTCCGCCACAACCTGCACACGGCGAAGCGTGACGATGCCCTCGAACTCGAGGTGATGAAGTCGGTGGCCGGATTCATGAACGGCCGACGGGGCGGGACCTTGCTCATCGGCGTGCTTGACGACGCCCACATGCGTGGCCCCGACAAGGTCCGAGGCCTCGAGGACGACGTCAAACTCTGCGGCAATCGCGGGCTAGATGGCTTCGAGAACACCCTTATGACCATGCTCGACAAGTCGCTGGGCAAGGTTGCTGCCGCCGGCATCGAAATAACGTTCGACGAGCACGAGGGCCGGCACCTCTGTCGCGTCGATGCGCCGCCAGGTGACGCGCCCGTCTACGTCCAGTGGAAGGACAATCAGCTCTTCTTCGTCCGCATGGGGAACTCAACCCGTCAGTTCGCGATTGCCGACGCTATTGAGTACATCCGATGGCGGTTCAAGTGATATTACTCTCGACAGTACCGCCAAACCCATTTCGCGGTCGGAAACCCATCCCTGGCATCCTTTGCGTTCGACTCGCCCGGGATTCGGTCCGACTCCGAAGATTCTCTGGATTCGACGATAAGGCGAGCCGACCTCGATGCAGGTTCAGTTGGTGAGGCTGGCTGTTAGTCGGGCTACCCCTTCGCTTTCGCGGCCGGGTGCTACACCTTGGTAAATGTCGAGGAAGACCGAGAGCGTTTTGTGCCCGGACCAGCGCTGGCAGACGACGGCGTCGACACCTTCGCGAAGCCACCAGGAGCAGGCTGCGTGGCGGAGGTCGTGGCGGCGAAGGTTGGCGAGCTTCGGTTGGCGGGGATCTTCGGCGGCGAGGTCACTTCGTAGAGGCCATAGGGCGGCGCGGCCTGGATGCCAGACGTTGCGGTTGAACATGTCGGGGTCGAAGGGCTTGCCGTTTCGGTGAAAGACCAGGCCGTCGGGCCCTTCGCCGTAGTCGCTGTGGTGGGTGAATAGCTTGGCGACGAGGATCGGGTGGACGGGAGCTCGGCGCGTGTCGGCCAGGTCGCGATCTTTGAGCGGTCCCCAGTCGGGGTCCTCGCCGAGGTCGAGCCATCGAGCTGCCACGGGGCGGTGGGTTCGACGGACCGTGACCCAGCCCGAGCCGCGGTTAGAGGGAAGTTCCAAGTCCTCCCAGAGGAGACCGGCGGCTTCGCCTGGTCTCAGGCCGCATAGAGCCATTACGAGGATGAAGCATTCGACGACGGGGCCCCATGACCCTTTCTCGGCGCACGCCTGGGCGAGCGTCAGTGCTTCTGGTACGCCTATCACCAGGTCCTCGTCGACGGCGACGGCTGAGCGGCCGGTGAGCATCGTGGCCTTCCCCTTGACTTTCCGGCGCGGCTTGACGGTCACCCAAGGGCTGCGCTCGATAGGAATGTCGTCGCGGGTCAACGCCCAGTTCCAGCACGCCTTGAGGGGCTGCAGGAACCGGGTCAGCGTCGCGGCGCTTACCCTCTTGGTGGGGTCTCGCTGGCTGAACTCGAATCGGGCGACGAAGGCCTCCACATCTCGGGTAGTGAGCGAGTCGGCCGGCGCCGAGTGCCTCATCAGCCAGTCCCGGCCCGCAGCTTGGCGCTCGGTTGTCCGGTGGAGCAGGTGCTCGGGTAGGAACGAGGCGTGCGCGAGGTAGTCGCCTACCGCCACCAAGTCGGCTCCCTCGGGCGCGGCGCCCGGCTTGAGTAGCCATCGCTGCGCCCGGCCGAACGACATGGCGGCGAGCACCTTGGTCTTGGGTTCCCAGTCGGGATGCGCACGGTAGTAGGTTTCGGTCAGCTCGAACACCGTGGGCATCTTGGGGCCCTCGGGTCGGACGGGTTCTACGAAGCGTCGGGCGAGCAAGTCGAAGGGCAGCCCTGCGGTGAAGTCACGTTCGAGCTGCTCCTTCCATGCCTGGGCGAATCCAGCCTTGGGGAAACGCTTCAGCCACTGGACTCCGTCGGCCCGGCCTCCAACGTCCCAGCAGTAGACCGAGCGACGCCGACGAGTGTTCGTCGTGCGGTCCTCCACCCACTCGGTTGTCTTCTTCTTGGTCACCCAGACGCTGAACGTTTTTGGAATCCACGG
>JAKBBA010000276.1 GCA_021808665.1 Actinomycetes bacterium | reverse complement strand
CTCGCCCCTGTAGTCGACGCCGCACTCCCTGCCCGCTGTATCCGCGTTACGGCACGCGTCGCGGACCGCTCCAGCCCCCATCAGCGTCCCCCGGCTACCGGTCGTCTGGCCGTCGCCGAGCTCGCGGCTGGTGTCGACGACCACCCTGACGTTCGCCGCGTCGACGCCCAACTCCTCGACGGCCACCTGCTGTGCAACCGTGTGGATGCCCTGGCCCATCTCGGTCCACCCGTGGCGCACGACGACCTTACCGTCGTCTTCGAAGCGGACCACCGCCCGCGACACCTCCCGGTAGCCGTTGCCGAGGCCAGAGTTCTTCAAACCGAGTCCTATCCCCACGGCTTTACCGGCGTCGCGTTCGGTCTCGTAGCGCTCCGCCAGTGCTTCTAGGCATCGCCGCGCACCTTCGCATCCGTCGTCCATGATCTGACCGGGTCCCCAGACCTCGCCGGGCTCGATCACGTTTCGACGCCGGATCTCTAGGCCGGTTATCCCCAAACGCTCCGCGAGGCGGTCCATCATCCCTTCCATGGCGAACTGCGCCTGATTCGCGCCGAAACCCCGAAACGCCCCGCACACCGGGTTGTTGGTCCGCACTGCGATCGCCTCGACGTCCACCGCCGGAACTCTGTACGGCCCAGTCGCGTGCCCGGCGGCTCGTTCCAGGACTTTCATGCCGACGCTGGCGTAAGCGCCCGAGTCTCCGATCATCCTCGCCCGGACGGCCGTCAGCCGGCCCTCGTCGTCGCAGCCCGCATCGTAGGTCATCGTGATCGGATGGCGTTTGGCGTGGATCCGGAAGCTCTCCTCGCGCGATAGCGTGCACTTGACCGGCGCTTTGAGAAGCCATGCCGCCAGCGCTGCGTGCGCCTGGTTGGACATGTCCTCCTTGCCACCGAATGCGCCGCCGTTGCTTACAAGCTCGACGCTGACCTTGTCGGTCCCGACGCCCAGACAAGCGGCTATCTGGTCACGGTCGTCCCAAACGCCTTGGCCTCCCGAGTAGACGTGGATACCACCGTCAGGTCGCGGGACAGCGAGAGTCGACTCGGGCTCCAAGAAGGCGTGCTCGACTCGTTGGGTCACGAACGTCTCTGACACGACGTGGGGACTCGAGGACAGAGCGGCATCCACGTCGCCGCGTGAGTAGGCCGACACCGACAAGACATTCGTGTCGGTACCCCACACGGCGATCTCGCCGCCGGCGAGAGCCGCCTCGGGATCGACGACAGGATCAAACACCCGGTATTCCGCCTCTACGAGCGCTGCGCCCGAGCGGGCCTGCTCGCGGGTCTGCGCGACGACGACCGCCAGGACATCTCCGGCGAACGACGTGCGACCACCGGGAGGGATCATCACGGGCCAGTCCTTGTGGAGGATCCCGACCCGCAGGTCCCCGGGAAGGTGCCTCGCGTCGAACACCGCGACCACGCCGGGCGCTTTGCGCGCTGCTGTCGCATCAATGCCGAGCACGTCGGCTCGGGCGTGATCTGTAAGTCGGAGCGCCGCGTGGAGCATTCCCGGTACGCGGAGGTCGTCTACGTACCCTCGGTCGCCGAGTACCAACTCCTCAGCCTGGTAGCGCGCTCCCGAGCTGCCGATCCCGCCGAGGATCTCCGGGGTGCAGTCATCTCCGGCCGCCACGCAGGAGATCGCGTCGAGTACCTTGACGTAGCCGGTGCAGCGACAAAGGTGCGCCCCGAGATGGCGAGCCATGTCGTCGCGCGAAAGATCCGCACCCTTTTTGTCTATCTGCGCCTTCGCCCGCATCACGATACCGGGGATGCAGAACCCGCACTGCAGCCCGCCGTGGGCCGCAAAGGCGCGGGAGTAGCGGGCGCGCTCCTCGGCGCTGACACCTTCGAGCGTGACGACGGACCGCCCGGCGGCTTTCGACATCGGGTACTGACACGACACGGTGACCTTCCCGTCGACCATGACGCTGCAGCAGCCGCACTGCCCCGACGGTGAGCAGCCATCTTTCGCCGACGTTATGTCCAACTCTTCGCGCAGTGCGCTCAGCAGATGCGGGTGGTCGCCTCGAACGGTCACCGGGATGCCGTTGACGGTCATGGTGACAGCTTCAGCGAGGCTCGTATCGTCATTTCGTTGGACTATCGTCACCGGCTCCGGCTTTCCTCGGGTTGTTGGCGTTCGTCGTGTGTTCGCTCTGGAGCGGCCGCGATGAGGCCGTAGCATTCGGGGCGGCGGTAGCGCTCGAAGTCGAACAGCGTCTTTTTGTAGTTGTCGCACCAGTCGAGGTCGCAGTCGGCGACGATCACCTCGTCGGCGTTGGTGAGCGCCTGAGCCACGATCTGGCCAGACGGCGCGATTATCGCACTCTGCGCGAGCGAGTCGACGCCCTCCTCGATGCCACCTTTGGCCGTCGCGACCACCCACGTCCCGTTCTGGTAGGCACCAGCCTGCATGACGAGGTGGTTGTGGAATCCCGCGAGCGCGTCCTGTGACGGATCAGGGGCGTAGTGTACCGGTGTGTTGTAGCCGCAAAGGATCAGCTCGACGCCTTGGAGACCCATCACCCGGTAGGTTTCGGGCCAGCGGCGGTCGTTGCAGATCATCATTCCCACCTTCGCCCCTAAGAAGTCGTGCACTTCGAAGCCGTCCGGGCCAGGCTCGAAGTAGTACCGCTCGAGGTGCTGGAAAGGCCGTCGAGCCTCGAAGCGCTCGTGGCCTGGAATGTGGACCTTCCGGAATTTGGCAACGATCCTCGCCTCGCGGTCGACCAGGACAGCCGTGTTGTAGCGGTGCCCGTCCCCGGTGAGCTCCGCGTAACCGAGGAAGAAGCCGACCTTCCGCCTTGCGGCTTCCTCGAAGAGCGGTCTGGTTTGCGGGCCCGGCATCTCGGACTCGTACCAGTGGTCAGCTTCGCTTAGAGGGTCCACCCACCACCGCGGGAAAAAGCTCGTCAGCGCTAGCTCGGGAAACACGACAAGCTCCGCTCCCCTGTCGGCGGCGCTGCCGAGCAGACCTACCAGCCGGGCGACGACCGACGAACGGCTTTCGTCGCGCGCCACCGGGCCGAGCTGTGCTGCTGCTACACGAATCGACCGGGTCAATGCGCTACCGCCTCGCGTTCGTCGCCGAAGTCTAGAAGTTCACTTTCGGCGAGCTCGAGCATCGCGCCGAGAAGGACGTTCGCTCCGGCCTCGAGGTGCTCGGGGGAAGTGAACTCCTTCGGGTTGTGGCTGATTCCGCCGACGCTAGGAACGAACACCATGCCCGACGGGCACATCCTCGCGAGCATCTGCGCGTCGTGGCCCGCGCCGGAGGGAAGTCTTCGTGTCGAATATCCCAGCCTTGAGGCGGTCCGCTCGACCAACTCGACGATCCGACTGTCAAATTCGACCGGTTCGAAGCGGGCCAGGCGGCGCGATGACCACGACACGCTCTCGGCGCGACACACTTCGTCGACCTGCTTAGATAGCTCGGCTTCGGCGTATTCGAGGAGTTTCTCGACAGTGTTGCGCAAATCGACAGTGAACGTCGCTTTCGCGGCCACGACGTTTACAAGGTTGGGAGACAGTTGCAGCCTGCCGACGGTCGCTACCTGGTCGGCGCCCATCCGCAGCGCCAGCTCGCGGGCTCGGACCGCGATCGACGCGGCGACGAACCCGGCGTCGTGGCGATACGACATCGGCGTGGTCCCGGCGTGGTTGGACTGGCCTTGGATCGACAATTCCTGC
>JAKBBA010000017.1 GCA_021808665.1 Actinomycetes bacterium | reverse complement strand
GTTTGGTGCTGATGGTGGGGTGTTCTCGTTTGGGGGTGCTCAGTTTTACGGGTCGGTGCCTGGTTTGGGTGTTCATGTGAGTGATGTTGTTGCTGCGGTGTCGACGCCTTCGGGTAATGGGTATTGGTTGTTTGGTGCTGATGGTGGGGTGTTCTCGTTTGGGGGTGCTCAGTTTTACGGGTCGGTGCCTGGTTTGGGTGTTCATGTGAGTGATGTTGTTGCTGCGGTGTCGACGCCTTCGGGTAATGGGTATTGGCTTGTTGGTGCTGATGGTGGGGTGTTCTCGTTTGGGGGTGCACCTTTCGACGGCTCCGTGCCTGGTCTTGGCATCCACATTCACGACGTGGTCGCAGCGCTCGGAGCGTCTAGCGCCGGCGCTGGCTGACGCCCTGGGGCAGCCGCCGGTCAGGGACGTACGAGAGCTGACAGAAGCGCCTGAAGCTTGAGTTGGGTTTCGGTCAGCTCGCTGGCCGGATCGGACCCGGCGACTATCCCGTTGCCCGCAAATATGCTCGCCCGGCGGCCTGAGACTTGTGCGCTGCGGATCCCCAGGGCGAAACATCCGTCGCCGCGTGAGTCGATCCAGCCGACAGGCCCGGCGTAGCGGCCACGGTCGAAACCTTCGACCTTCTGTAGGTAACGCACGGCTGCGTCTGTTGGGTGGCCGCCCACGGCCGGGGTGGGATGTATCCTCGCTGCGAGGCCGAGAACGCTCGGTGCGTCGGTTGCCAATCGTCCAGTGATCCGAGAAGCGAGGTGCGATACGTTGCGCATCGACATCACAGAAGGCGTCCCCGGAACGTCGAGGGTCTCGCAGAGCGGGCGGAGGGCGCCGGCGATAGCGTCGACTACCACCCGGTGTTCCTGGCGGGTTTTCGCTGATCCCATCATCGAGGCGACCAGTCTTTCGTCGTCAGCACCGTCGCCGCTTCGGGCGACGGTGCCTGCGAGTGGATGGCTGTCCACCTCCCGGCCGCGCCGGCGGACGAGCAGCTCAGGGCTCGCTCCGATGAAGCCCTCCATCTTGAACAGCATGCACGACGGGTACAGCGTCCGGAGCCGCTCGAGGACCTCGGTCACGACGAAATCCCGGTCGGCTTCGATGTCTACGCGCCGGGCGAGGACCACCTTCTCGAAGCTTCCACAGTCGATCTCCTCGAGCGCTCCAGCCACGATCCCCTGCCAGTCGGCGTGGCTGAGGGTTGGGGTTAGAGAGAACCGTTCCGGTGAAGAACCCGCCGGCGAAGGGGGAATGTCCAACCCGCGAGGGTGGAGGGTCCCTGCCGGGGGGTCCGCCGAGCCGACGTACCCGACGGTGGTGACCCATGAGGCGTCACCGTCGCGGCCGAACACGACGGCCGGCACGACCAGGTAGCCGGGCTCGGCGGGGTCGAACGGCAACGCGCCAAGGGCCAGCGGACCGCTGCCGGGGTGACCGAGGTCGCCGAGGAACCTGATCGACCGCAGCGTCTCCGTAGCGGCTTCCACGTCAGCAGGGTCGGAAAGACCGTGGGGAAGGTTGATGCGAAGCGCTTCGCCGCGTCCGGCTATGCCACTGGTATCGTCAGAGAAAAGCCATCCGTCAGATCCTGCAAAGGCGATCAGGTCCGGAGTCTGGTCGATTGGGATCGTAACCGCCTTCAACCCGGCCGGGTCGACGCTCGTCGAGATCGTCACCCTGGGAGCACCCTGCGGGTCGCTGTGAACAGCTGTGTGACACCTCCGGTCAAAAGCCGGTGCCTGATAGCACCGAACCCAGCGGCGGCGAGCATCTCTACGATCTGTTCGCTCGGAGGCAGGTACGCAACTGACCGGGGGAGGTACCCGTAGGCGTCCCGGTCCGAGAAGATCGCCCCCACTTTGGGGACCACCTTGTTGAAATAAAGCCCGTGAGTGACCCGAATGAGGGGGTTTCGCGGCACAGACACGTCTAACAGAGCGACCCTGCCTCCGGGGCGAAGTACCCTCGCAAGCTCTGCAAAGACCGGTTCGAGCGCCACGAAGTTCCTTAGAGCGAAACCTGATATGGCCCCGTCGAGGTAGCAGTCCCTTATCGGCAAGGCGAGCCCGTCGCCCTGCAGCAGCGGCGAGACGGTACGAGCGTGGGCGAGCATGCCCAGCGACGAGTCGGCACCTACAGGTCGCATGCCAGAACTTTCCAGCTCACGGCAGAAGTCGCCCGTACCGCAGGCCAGGTCCAAGACGAGCGAACCCGACGACACCGACAGCGCCTTGAGAGCCTGGTGGCGCCACATCCGGTCCACGCCGAAGGTCATCACCTTGTTGACAAGGTCGTAGCGTGGAGCGATCGTGTCGAACATCGATCGTACAGCGCGGACCTTGTCTTCGCCATAAGGGAGTGGCTCGTGCCTGTCAGAAGTCCCGGTACCCGAAGGCTGGGGGCTCGAAGGCTGGGGGCTCGAGGTCTGGGTGCTCAGAGGTAGTACCTGAAGATGATCTCCGCCACGCAGGCGGGTTTCGGCGAACCTTCGACCTCGTAGGTGACGACCAACTTCACCTGCGCGCCACCGGCCACATCCTCCACGGAGGCCAGCTCGACCCCGGCGCGCAGCTTCGAGCCGACGGGTACAGGGGAGGGAAAACGCAGTTTGTCGATCCCGTAGTTGACCCCCATCGAGATCCCAGACACGCTCATCACTTCGCCCAAAAGAGCGGGGGTTAAGGACAAGGTCAGGTAGCCGTGCGCTATGGGCGCACCGAAAGGTCCGGCCTTCGCCCGGTCGAGGTCGACGTGGATCCACTGGTGGTCACCCGTGGCATCAGCGAAGAGGTTGACCTGCTCTTGGGTCACCACCTTCCACTCGCTGTAGCCTAAATGCTCTCCCGCCCTGGCCTTGAGGCCTTCGATTCCTTCGATCGTGGTTGTCATGCGCTCAGGCTACGCCAAAGCTAGCGTTCTAGCGGAACCAGGTTTTGCGGTAGGAGCGGCTCTGGGGATGTAAAAGCAAGGCGAGCAGAGCCCCGTAGAAGAGCAGGTTGACCACCTCCACGAAGGAGAAGTACTCGACAAGGATCGCCAGGAAGAGCACTGTGACGCCCACTCCGAGCCAGTATCCCCACTTCTTCTCGTTGGCGATGCCGAGGCCGGCAGCTGCTTGGCCGATGACGACTACGGCTCCTAGACCTCCGAGAGTGAACAACTCGCCGTCTAGAAGGCCGAACGCCGCGTTGATGTACATGATGACCGTGGCTATCATCAGCGTCTGGGGCTGCGTCTTGTCTAACCAACGAATTTGAGGCGAAGACATGTAGGCCAGTCTTGCACCGCTTGGGGGATAAGCGGTCGTCACCTTCGCCAAAAATCAGGTTCCCTCCGCCACAGATGCGGAAAGGCGAAGCGAGGAGGTCGCTTCGACCACGGCGGGTGTGCCCACCAGGCGGCCGCGGGCTGCAAGCTGACCGCAGGCAGCTTCGATCTCGGTGCCGCGGTTGCGCCTCACCGTTACCGTTACACCCATGCTCGAAAGCGTTTCCCTGAAACGTCGGACCCCGTCGGGCGCCGTCCCGCGGGTGGCGAAGCCATCTGTTGGGTTTAAAGGGATCACGTTCACGTGAGCGGCGAGACTGGTCGCGATCCGCGCCAGTTCTGTGGCATCGCTGCGGCGGTCGTTTACGCCGTCTATCAGAGCCCATTCGAAGCTAAGCCGTCGATTCTTGACGCTGCGGTACTGCCGGCACGCCTCGACGAGGGCGTCGAGGCCGTAGCGGCGGTTGATAGGAACCAGCCGGTCCCGCAGGGTGTCGTTCGCGGCGTGCAGCGACACCGCCAGGTTGACGGGTAGGCTCTCGTGCGACAGTCGGCGAATGCCGGGGACGATGCCGACCGTGGAGACCGTGATGTGCCTGGCGGAGATCCCCATGTCAGCGTTGATCCGCTCGACGGCGGCCCAGACCCTGTCGTAGTTGGCGAGTGGCTCGCCCATGCCCATGAAAACGATGTTCGTCACCCTGCGGGTCCGTGCCCTGCGCCGGGCGTGCGCCACCTGTTCGAGGATCTCACCGGTGGATAGGTGGCGAGCCAGACCGCCCTGTCCGGTAGCGCAAAACGTGCAGCCCATAGCACAACCCGCCTGGCTTGAGACGCAGACCGTCGCTCTGTCCGGGTAGCACATCAAGACGGTCTCGATCCGTGCGCAGTCGAAGCCCTCCCACAGCCACTTGACCGTCTGGCCGTCTGAGGAGACGGACTCCGAGACAGTCCTCAAAGCGGAGGGGGCGTGATCGGCGAGACGCGAACGTAGCGCCGAAGGTAAGTTGGTCATCTCTTCGGGCAGGGCCGCCTGGCGGTACAGCGCATCCCACACCTGGCTGACCCTGTAGGGCGGTTGGTCCGCCAGCAGGTGCGACAGATCTGTGCGGTCCAAGTCGTACAGGCCGCGACCGGCGCCCCGGGGCCGCGAACTGCTCCGCAACGGCACGCTGGTGGCGGCGCCCCTGGACAGCCTCCCGGTCTGGGCGGCCTCCAAGTAGTCAGCCACGGCTCGAGGAGGGCGCCACGTCGCCGACGTAGGCCTGGTCAACGTGATTGACCACGAAACCCATGTCTACGTACAACTTCACGGCCTTGACGTTCGTGGCGTCCACATAGAGCATGCCGACTTCAAGGCCCCGACGGTACAGGTAGTCCAGTCCCGCAGCGACCAAGCTCCGGCCCAGGCCTGGCCGGCGGGGCCCGTCGGGGTCGACCGCTATGACGTAGATCTCTCCCAGCGGCGGGTCGTGCTCAGCGTGCACCTTCGTCCAGCAGAAGCCGTCGATACGACCAGCGGGTGTCTCGTGAAGGAGGAACCCCTCGGGATTGAACCACGGCTGCTCTTGGCGCTGCTTCAGCGTCTCGAGGCTCCAACCTCCCTGCTCGGGGTGCCAGCGGAACGCCCGGTTGTTCACGCCGAGCCACTCTTGCTCGTCGATGCCGACACGGAACGGGCGAGTTGCGAAACCCGACCCTGGTTCGTCGAGTGCCCCAGCACCTGAGCCCGGTGGCGTCGGAGTGAAGGGCAGAGCGCATCTCATCTGGTACAAGGTGCGTCCCCGGCTCAGCCCGATCGACGCGGCGAGGCGGTCATGTTCGGGACGGGCCTGGTTCACCCACATATGCACGTGCCCGCCGCCCGACTCGGCGATCAGCCCGACGGCTCTGTGGAGAAGGTCCGAGGCGATCGTGTTGCCTGGCGTGCGATGGTGCGGGTCGACCACGAACTCCAGGGCCCAGCTGTCAGAACCGAGGCTCACCTGCGCGTAGCCGACCGGATGGTCGTGACTGTCGTCGGTGGCGACGAGAGCGGCGAACCCGGAACGCCCCCCGCCCACGAGGTCAAGCCAGGCGTGCTCGTCAATAGCGGCGTGACCGTCAGCCGACTCCGCTGCCGACAACAGGTCGGCCACAGCGGCGACCTCGGCTTCGTCCAAGCTGGTCCTGACCTCGATGTGCTGCACGCCTCAAGGCTACCGGGAAAGGCCACGCCCGGCGACGGCGAGTACATGTCGGGAGAAGTGTCGCTCAGGCTCTATCTTGTCGGAGTGGCCCGACCTCGAACCCCGGCCGGACGAGCGCGCGAAACGCGCCGTCGCTTAGCCGAGTCCTACCCGGGAAGCGCACGCGAGCTTTGCGAACTGTCATTCGACACGCCATTCCAGCTTCTTGCCGCGACGGTGCTCTCCGCCCAGACGACCGATCAGCGGGTCAATTCCGTCACGCCTTCGCTGTTCGCTCGCTATCCCACGCCCGGCGACCTTGCTTGCGCCGACCCTGACGAGCTTGAGAGAATCATCCACTCCACCGGGTTCTTCCGGGCGAAAGCCCGGAGCCTGATAGGCCTCGGATCGCAACTCGACGCCCGGTTCTCCGGAGAGGTGCCCACAGCTCTGGAAGACCTTGTCACCCTCCCCGGGGTGGGGCGCAAAACGGCGAACGTGATCCGCAGCGTAGCTTTCGGCCTTCCGGGGTTGGCTGTGGACACCCACGTGGCGAGGCTTACCAGACTTCTCGGCCTGACCGATTCGACTGACCCGGTCAAGATCGAAGCCGACGTCTGCTCACTGCTACCCGCACGCTACTGGGGTTCGTTCGGGCTCACGCTCATACTCCACGGCAGGCGGGTATGTGTCGCACGCCGGCCGCGATGCGCTGACTGCGTTCTCGCAGACTTCTGCCCCTCTTCGGGCATCCCGAGCAATCCGGCGGCCTAGTGGTCGAGAAGGCGTTCCAGGCGTCGCTTAGCGGAGCGCAGCGTACGGTCGATCTCGAACAGCTCCGAGCCGATGTCGTCGCGGTCGGCCGGGCCGAGCCCGCTGGCTATCTCGGTTATGCGGTCGATCAACTCGTCTAGGCGGCTGGAGGCTGAGCTGAGTTCGGCGTTAGTGGCCATAGAGGTACCATCATGGACGAAATGGCCTCCTCCAACGAACCTGGCGCGACCGTCGCAGCGCACCTGAGCGGCATGCTTCGCACCATAGACCTCCGCGGGCGTAGCGGTGACCTGGCGGCGCTCCTCCCAACCCCTGCGATCGTGGACGACGAGGTCGCAGCTCGGGTCGTCGAGGAGATACTCCTAGACGTCAAGTTGCGCGGCGACGCGGCCGTCCTCGATGCAACCGAGCGTTTCGACAAAGTGAGGCCGTCCGCCCTTCGCGTAGACCCCTCGAAAGTAGCGGCGGCGCTCCACGAGATCCCAGGTGCCCTACGCGACGCGCTTGAGGTCGCAGCGGACAACATAGCCGGCTACCACCGCTCCCAGCTGGAGCACGACCGTACCTACGAAAGGGACGGAGTGACGGTCACGGAGATGGTCAGGCCGGTCGGTCGAGCAGGGCTTTACGTTCCCGGTGGGTTGGCCCCTCTCGCGTCTAGCGTCCTCATGACGGCGGTGCCAGCTCGGGTCGCGGGCGTCGGCGAGCTAGCCGTCTGCAGCCCCCCGGGACCTGACGGCCAAATCGCAGCGTCTGTCCTGGCTGCAGCGGCCGTGGCAGGCGTCGACGAGGTGTACTGCGTCGGCGGAGCGCAGGCCATAGCGGCGCTCGCCTACGGAACGGAGTCCGTTCGAGCCGTGGACGTTATCGTAGGCCCAGGGAACCGCTACGTAGCCATCGCCGAGCGTCTCGTCGCGGGTCAGGGAGCGGTCGGCGTTCCCTCTGCGTTCACCGGCCCCTCTGAGGTGGCAGTAGTTGCCGACGAGACGACCGACACACGTTATGCGGCCGTTGACCTGGTAGTTCAAGCCGAACACGGACCTGACGGACTCTCTTACCTGATCACGTGGGTACCTGAAGTAGCCGAAGCTGTAGCGGCTCACGTCGCCCGGATCGCCTCCGAGTCGCCGAGACGGCAAGCTATCGAGGCGACGTTTTCCCGTGGAGGCTTCTGCGTGCTCGTCGACGGCCCAGACCAGGCGGTGCGAGTAGCAAACGTGATAGCCGCGGAGCACCTCGAGTTGATGACCGCCGACGCCCGTAGTCTCGCCGAGTCGGTGACCAGCGCTGGGGCGGTGTTCGTAGGTCCGTGGGCCCCGGCGAGCGTCGGGGACTACGCAGCGGGACCAAACCACGTACTGCCGACCGCGCGAAGCGCCAGGTTCTCCAGTGCCCTCCGGGTGTCGGACTTCACCAAGCACATTCACGTTATCGAGGTGACCAGGTCAGGGCTGGAGCGCCTTGCGGCCCCTGTAGAAGCCCTTGCCGCTTCCGAAGGTCTGGGCGCGCACGCCCTGTCGGTCACCATGAGGACCGCGTCGTCGTGACCCTCCCGGACTGCCGGGCTGACCTGGCACTTCGCGACGGCTACCACTCGCCTCAGGTCGACGTGGCGGTGAGGCTCAATACCAACGAATCCCCCTACCCACCGCCCGAAGGTTGGCGTCGGGATCTCGCTGCGGCTCTCGACGGCGTCGCGTTCAATCGCTACCCGGACCGCGCAGCCAGCGAGCTACGCGAGGCTCTCGCCGACCTGCATCAGGTCCGGACGGACCAGGTGTTCGTAGCGAACGGGTCGAACGAGGTCCTGCAGTCGATATGCCTCGCGTACGGGGGGCCGGGACGGCGAGCGGTAGTGTACGAACCTAGCTACGCCTTGCACAGCCACATCGCTCATCTCAGCTCCACCGAGGTAGTGCAAGGAACCCGGCGCGACGACTTTTCGGTCGACCTCGATCAGGTGGCGGACATCACCTCGGCGTTGAGGCCGGACATCACCTTCTTGTGCTCGCCGAACAACCCGACCGGCAACGCTCTCCCGGCGGCGTCGGCCAAGGAGATCCTCGCCTTGTCGGCGGGCCTCGTCGTGCTCGATGAGGCCTATGGCGATTTCGCGGACTGGTCAGGTATCTCTATGGTAGACGAGGAAGTGCCGCTCGTGGTGACACGGACCTTCTCCAAGACATGGTCGATGGCGGCTCTGAGGCTCGGATACCTGATAGGCCCCTCGCGGGTCGTTGCGTCGCTCGAGAGGGTCGCTCTGCCCTACCACCTGGACGCGCTAAAGCAGATCGCAGGCCGCCTGGCGGTCGCTTACGACGACGAGATGCGCCGGCGTGTCTCGGCGATCGTCTCCGAGCGCAGGCGTCTGCAGGGAGCACTGGAAAACCTCGACGTCGACGTGTGGCCCTCAGAAGCAAACTTCCTGCTCTTTCGGCCCAAGAGCCGTAAAGGCGACGAGGCCTGGCACGGGCTGGTAGAGCGCGGCGTCTTGGTGCGTAACACCTCGAGTTGGCCGGGTCTGCCGTCTGGGTGCCTGCGTGTCACCGTCGGGACCGGGACCGAAAACGACGCATTCCTATCGGCATTGAAGGAGACCCTTTGAACCGCAGCGCCTCACGGTCACGTTCTACCAAGGAGACCAAAGTCAGCGTCGACGTACACCTTGACGGGACAGGTGTGACGCAAGTGTCGACGGGTCTGCCTTTTTTCGATCACATGCTCACCCAACTCGGCCGCCACGGGGGTCTTGACCTCACAGTAACGGCGGAGGGCGACCTGGAAGTCGACGCTCACCACACCGTGGAGGACGTCGGACTTGCGCTTGGAGCATGCATCAGCGAGGCGCTCGGCGACAAGGTCGGGGTGAGACGGTTCGCGTCGATCGACCTGCCCCTCGACGAGGCTCTCATCGCAGTGGCTTTGGACCTGTCTGGAAGGCCCTTCCTCGTCTACGACGTAGAAACTGCCGGGGTCGCAGACTCGGGTGCTCTCGGCACCCCCGGCTTTCACCCCCAACTCGCTGAAGAGTTCTGGAGAGCTTTCGTAATGAAGGCTGGCATTACCATGCACGTGCGAATGCTGTCGGGGCGCAATGCGCATCACATCTTAGAGGCGACGTTCAAGGCAGTCGCCCGAGCTTTGCGCGAGGCTATGACGGTGGACGGCGACGTCGTACCTTCCACCAAGGGCGTACTTTGATAGCTGTCATCGACTACGGCATAGGCAACCTGCGCTCCGCTCACAAGGCCCTTTTGAGCGTCGGAGCCGACGCAGCGCTGGTGAGCGACCCCGACGCCGTCGTGTCGGCAGATGCCGTCGTGCTCCCCGGGGTGGGGAACTTCGGCGCATGCGTGAAGGCGCTGCGCTCGGCCGGCCTCGAAGCCGCAGTTCGCGAGGTGGTCGCCGCCAGCCGCCCGTTCCTTGGCATCTGCGTCGGGATGCAGATGCTCTACGAAGGCTCCGAGGAATCCCCCGAGGTTGACGGAATCGCGATCTTGCCCGGCATCGTCAGGCGCCTGCCAGCAGGTGTCAAGAGGCCGCAGATGCAGTGGAACCGCCTCGACGTACGCGGCCCGTCCGTTGCGTTGCTGCAGGGCCTAGACGAGCAGCCTTGGGTGTATTTCGTGCATTCCTACGCAGCTCCCGACGGACCTGAGGTGGTCGCCACCTGCGAGTACGGTCTCGACGTTCCTGCGGTAGTGGTAGCCCAATCGGTTTGGGCCACCCAGTTCCATCCGGAGAAGTCCGCTCGGGTTGGTCTGGCGATGTTGTCGAACTTTGCCCGCTTCGCAACCCCCGGCCTCGCTACCCGAGCATCCCTCTAGTGGACCTATTTCCCGCTATCGACCTGCGCGGCGGGCGTTGCGTTCGCCTGCTCGAAGGGGACTTCGCCGCCGAGACGGTCTACGGCGACGACCCAGTTGGTGTCGCCCTAGAGTTCGCTTCTGCGGGGGCGCAGTGGATTCACGTAGTCGACCTCGACGCCGCCAGGACCGGCGAGGCGTCGAACCGGCCGGCAATAGCTGCTATCGCCGAGGCGGTCCGCTCCGCTGGTGTGTCGGTCCAAGCCGGGGGGGGCGTGCGCAGCGTCAGAGACGCAGGTGAGCTCCTCGACGCCGGCGTTTCACGGGTTGTTGTCGGCACTGCCGGGGTGGAGCAGCCTTCTTTGATCTCAGACATCCACGATCGTTGGCCGGGTCGGGTTGCCTTGGGTCTAGACCACCGTCGAGGCGAGGTGCGCCTGAGGGGTTGGACACAATCCGCAGGGGTTAGTGTGGAGCATCTCGTGCCTGTGGCGCTAGACGCCGGCGCGTCGGCTCTCGTCGTTACCGACATTTCTCGTGACGGCACTATGGCTGGTCCTGACCTCGAGGGTCTGGCGTCCGTGGTCGGACTGGTTGCCCGATACCGCCCCCCCGCCGACGACGTTGCGATGCCTGCAAGTGTGATTGCCTCGGGCGGCGTCGGCTCGATAGACGACGTCGCCGCCCTCGCGGCGCTGGCCGGTTTAGGCGGGATCATCGCCGGGCGCGCCCTCTACGAGAAGCGCCTCGACCTCGGTGAGGCTCTGGCTGTGGTAGCGGGGGTGTCTCGGTGAGAGCCGTTCGGGTCGTTCCGTGCCTTGACGTCGACGCCGGACGCGTCGTCAAAGGGGTCAACTTCGCCAACCTCGCCGACGCCGGGGACCCTGTCGAGCTCGCAGCTCGCTACAGCGACGAAGGGGCTGACGAGCTGGTCTTCTACGACATAACAGCCTCGTCGTCAGAGAGAGCGATAATGATCGACGTCGTAGCGAGAGCCGCCGAACGGGTGTTCATCCCCCTCGCCGTCGGCGGTGGGGTGCGCAGCGTGGACGACGCCAGGATGCTTCTGCGCGTCGGCGCCGACAAGGTCAGCGTCAACTCTGCGGCCGTAGGGCGCCCCGAGTTGGTCGAGGAGATAGCGTCGGTTTTCGGGTCCCAGTGCGTGGTCGTCGGGATGGACGTGAGACGCAGTGGGAGGAGCTTCGAGGTCTACACGCACGGAGGAAGGACAGCGACCGGCCGGGATGCCCTCGAATGGGCATTCGAGGTGGAACGCCGCGGGGCTGGGGAGATCGTGCTGAACTCCATGGACCGAGACGGCACTCGAAGCGGGTTCGACTTAGAGCTCACACGGGCGGTCGTCGACACCGTTCGGATACCCGTCGTAGCGAGTGGCGGAGTTGGCAACCTCGGTCACCTTGTCGAAGGGGCACTCGTCGGAGGGGCGGACGCGGTCCTAGCAGCGTCGATATTCCACTTCGGCGAGGCGACAGTCGCCGAGGCCAAGGAGGCCATGGCTGCTGCAGGAGTGTTGGTGCGTCCCCTCGATCGCCCGGCCGGGTAGCTTGGTGGGATGGACTCCCAGCAGGACCAGCGCGCACATCCGAACCCTGGCTTGGCGTCGCAGGCATCCGCTACGGAAAGGCCGGTCCTGGTAAGCAAGCAGCATCTGGGCTCCAAGCAGGGCATCGAGATGCTCACCGACCGAGTCCTAGTTCAGATCCCCCGCTCCGAGGGTGAGCGCAAATCCCGGGCTGGCATTCTCATCCCGGCCACGGCTCAGGTCGCTCGACGCCTCGCATGGGCGGAGGTCGTGGCTACAGGCCCTCACGTGAGGACCATCAAGGCTGGCGACCAGGTGCTGTTCAACCCGGAGGACCGATACGAGGTAGAAGTCCAAGGCGAGGATTACTTGATATTGCGCGAGCGTGACATCCACGCGGTTGCGTCCGAGCGGGTCGCTACAGGTACAGGCCTGTACCTGTAGCCGCGAGCCCCTACCATGGGGGAATGGCGGACGGATCATCCCAACCGAGTTATGGCATACCGCTAACGGTGCGCGCCGAGGCGGAGCAGCTGGATGCGATTGTCTACAACTCCGACGGCCTCGTCCCTGCGATCGTCCAGGACCACCACAGCCGGGAGGTGCTGATGCTGGCGTGGATGAACGCCGAGACGCTCGCCGAAACCCTTAATACCGGCCGGACCGTCTTTTGGTCCCGGAGCCGCAGGCAACGCTGGCGTAAAGGTGACACTTCCGGGGACCGCCAATGGGTGCGTGAGGCTTTCTACGACTGTGACGGGGACACGCTCCTGTTCCTGGTCGTCCAAGAGGGCGGGGGGGCATGCCACACCGGTAACAGGACCTGTTTCTACCGCGCGTTCGGTGCTACGTCGCCGGCGTGACCCGTCCATCGCGAGAAGAGTTCGCGGCCCTGGCCTCGAAGTTCACCGTCGTCCCTGTGTGGCGTGAGCTGCTCGGGGATCTCACTACCCCAGTTGCGGCGTACGCTCGTCTGACCTCGGCGAGCCCGGCGGGACGCTCGTTCCTGCTTGAATCCGTGGAGCACGCCCAGCAGCTCGGAAGGTGGTCCTTCATAGGGCTAAACCCGACGGCGACCATCGTAGCGAGAGGAGCAAGGCTTACTGTCGAAGGATCCTTGCCTGAGACGGTTCGCCTCGACGGGGGTGTCCTGGTAGCGCTCGAAGCGATCCTCGAGACGTGGCGCTCCCCGGTCATCGAGGAACTGCCACCCCTACAGGGAGGAGTCGTCGGATACCTCGGATACGACGTGGTTCGAGAAGTCGAGAGCCTCGGCGACTCCCCGCCCGACGAGACGGGCTACCCTGACGCGATTCTGTCGGTGGTAGGCCAGATTGCCGCCTACGACTACTGGCGCCAGCGGGTGACGCTGATAGAGGCGGTTCCGATACCGCCGGAAGCTCGCGACGATCGTGACAGTTGTGACCGCCTCTACGAGGCAGCGGCCAGACGTCTCGAGGTTCTGGCCGCCCAAGGGGCTTGCCCGCTGGACGAGCCTCTCGTGGCCCCCCCGGAACGTCTCGACGAGATCCCAGCCCATCGCCGCCGAAGCACCCCGGAGATGTTTGCGTCGAGCGTCGAAGCCGCCAAGGAACATATCCTCGCCGGTGACATCTTCCAGGTGGTGCTCTCGCAGCGCTTCGACGTCGAACTGCAGGCTGATCCTTTCGACCTCTACCGGTCCCTGCGCCAGGTAAACCCGAGCCCTTACATGTACTTCCTGCGCCACCCGGAGCTGTCCCTGGTCGGGTCGTCACCGGAGCCCTTGGTGCAGGTCAGGTCCGGTCACGTCGTGTCGAGGCCGATAGCCGGGACTCGCAAGAGAGGTCGTGACGAGACCCACGACCGCAGGCTGGCAGCCGAGCTTGCGGAGAATCCCAAGGAACGAGCCGAGCACGTCATGTTGGTGGATTTGGCGCGCAACGATATAGGCCGGGTCGTGGAGTACGGCACCGCCAAAGTCGACGAGCTCATGACCCTAGAACGCTTCAGCCACGTGATGCACTTGACCTCCCAAGTCTCCGGGACGCTACGCGAGGGGCTTGGCCCGGTCGACGTGCTCAGAGCTACGATGCCTGCCGGTACCGTGTCGGGCGCGCCTAAAGTTCGGGCTATGCAGCTCATAGACGAGCTCGAGCCGGTCAAGCGGGGCCCCTACGCCGGGGTGATCGGATACTTCGACTTCTCAGGCAATCTGGACACGGCCATTGCCATCAGAACCATGCTCGTCAGCCCCGACGGGACGGCCAGCGTCCAAGCCGGTGCCGGCATCGTCGCCGACAGCGACCCCGACGACGAGGACCTCGAATGTTCCAACAAGGCCGCAGCGCTGCTGGCCGCTGTCCCCGGGGCGCGCCGAATCGCAGCCGCCCGTCGGGCAGGGTTCGCTGGCGCCGCTCGTGGAGGGGAAGGCCCTGGAGTTGGCTGACGACGGGGCATTCCCTGCGGTTGGCTCGGGGTCGCAACTTGGCAATACTGGGTTGTCGGAGGAGTCCCCTCGAAGTGAGGGACGTTACTGGGGCCTGTCAGAGCGCGACGTTGTCATGGTAACCGGACCCGAAGCGGGAGCCTTTCTGCAGGGCCAACTGACCCAGGACGTCGCGTCGTTGGCTGTCGGATCGCACCGGTGGAGTTGGCTGCTGGAGCCCTCCGGAAAGGTAGTGGCCCTTCTCCGGGTGTTCCGCTCCGGCGACGAGCAGTGGGCGTTGGAGGCGGATCCCACCTGGGGTGAACACGTGGCAGCGCGCCTTGCTCGCTTCAAGCTTCGAACGAAGGCTGAGCTTACGACGCTCAAAGCCGGGCTACTCGCCTGCCGCGGGGAGGGCTGGCGGACTGGCGGACTACTAGCGGCGTCTCCGCCTTTGCCAGGATTGTCCGGAGTCGACGTGCTGCGTCTGGGCGGACCCGTCGAACCCGCTGCTGACACCGTCCTCGAAGACATTACCTTCGAGGCGTTGCGAACGGATCTGAGCGTTTGGCCGTCAGTTCCCTCCTACAGGCTCGAAGTCGACCGGATCGCGGTCGGCTGGCCCCGGATGGGAGCCGAACTCACCGAACGCACCATACCCGCAGAGACCGGTCTAGTCGACCTCACCGTGAGCTTCACCAAGGGTTGCTACACCGGCCAGGAGCTGGTTGCACGGATCGACTCCCGCGGCAACCACGTCGCCCGACGGATGGTGAGGCTACGTCCCGAGGCCGAGATCGACGTAGGAGCTGAGCTGCACAGCTCCCCACACGGTGCCGGCGGGACACCGCAGCCCGCCGCTGAAGAAGGCCCGGCCAGGATCGGCTGGGTGACCAGCGTCGCCTTCTCCGACACTCATGGCTGGGTGGCACTGGGCTACCTGGAGAGGAAAGCTGGAGCGCCCAGCGACGTCGCTGCCGGCGACGTGGTCGTGAGGGTGTTGGAGTAGCGCCCAGCCGAACGCACTCGCGGGCTCAGGTGGCGAGAGTGTTACCCGATGCACGCAGGGTAGGCTTCTGAGACCGTGGCCACCTACTTGGACCGCATACTCGCTTCGCACCGGGACGCCGCCGAGGCCGACCGGCGCGACTTGGAGTCGCTGGAGCGCGAAGTTGCCGTCCTCGCGCCGGCGAGGCGTTTCGCCGAGGCGCTGGTGCGACCGAGCCGCCTGGCGGTGATCGCCGAGGTGAAACGTCGCAGCCCGAGCAAGCCCACCCTTGCCGTCGACCTGGACCCGGCGACACTGGCCGTCGCCTACGAGGAGGGTGGCGCGTCAGCTCTGTCGGTGTTGACCGATTCGGAGTTCTTCGGTGGTTCATCCGACGACCTTCGCTCTGCTCGTGAGTCGACAAGTCTGCCGGTCCTGCGCAAGGACTTCACCGTCTGTAGGGCGGACGTGCTCGATGCAAGGCTGATGGGCGCCGACGCAGTACTTCTGATAGTCGCCGCCCTACGAGGCCACGAGCTCAGCGAGCTCGTGGCGCTGTCGCAGCGCATCGGTCTGGACGCCCTTGTCGAGGTGCACGACGAGAGCGAAGCCGAGGCTGCAGTGGCTGCTGGAGCCGAGATAATCGGCGTCAACCAACGCGACCTGCACAGCTTCGAAGTTGACACGGCGCGCGCCGTCAGGGTGGCAGCTTCGCTCCCTCCGGGGTGTGTCCGAGTAGCTGAGTCTGGCATAGCGGGCCCAGACGACGCTAGACGGCTGGCTGACGCCGGTTTCGACGCAATTCTGGTCGGGGAGACTGTCGTAACGGCGTCTGACCCCGAGGCTGCGGTGGCGTCGCTGCGTGCCCGTAAGGCGCGTCTCGCCGAGCGAGACGCGGTGCTCGGCGCATGAGCTCGGCGGATCACTTCGTGAAGGTCTGCGGGATCACCACGGAGGAAGACGCGCTTCTGGCTGTAGCGCTGGGCGCTACAGCGGTCGGCTTCGTGTTCGCTCCGTCCAAACGCCAGGTAGCGCCGGGCGCAGTGGCGGACATCGTCAAGAGGCTACCTCCGGAGGTGCTGCGCGTGGGTGTCTTCCGCGACGAAGCGCCAGAGCGGGTGTCTCTCATCTGCAGCAGGGTCGGCCTTAACGTCGCCCAACTGCACGGCCACGAGACGCCGGAGGAGACCAAATGGCTCTCAGGACGAATCCCTTTGGTAATCAAGGCGTTCTCGGCGACTGATCCGAGGATCGCAGAGGCTTCAGAGTACGGAGCGTTCGCCGTCCACCTCGACGCCGCCCAACCTGGTTCTGGAACCACGTTCGACTGGGCGGTAGCGTCGGCGGTGCCCAAAGGGGAGAGGCTCATCGTAGCGGGAGGTCTAAACCCCTCGAACGTTGCTGAGGCGATCACCGTGACGGGCTGTTTCGGGGTCGATGTTTCCAGCGGCGTTGAGAAGACGCCCGGGCATAAGGATCCGATCAAGCTTCGCGAGTTCATCAAAGAAGCTACCCGGGTCTTTGACGCCCGCGGACGCCAAGGAACGATTGCAACGGCCGCTCCGGCCGCAAAGGCTGGATACGGACGGCACTCTCCGGCTCCCGCAGCGAGAAACCTCGAAGGTGGACAGGTCCCTGTGGCGGCTCGAAACGTGCCCGGGCAGGCCGGAAGCACCGAAAGAGGACCGTACGATTGGCAAAAGGACATATGAGCTCAGATCTGAAGATGGCCGATCCAGGCCCGACCGGCCGTTTCGGCGAGTTCGGCGGGATGTACGTACCCGAGTCCCTGGTGCCAGCGTGCGCCGAGGTGGAACGGTTCTTCCGCTCGGCCTGGCAGGATTCGACCTTTCGCGGGCGACTGGACGCCCTTCTAAGGGACTATGCCGGCCGGCCGACGCCTTTGACACGAGCTGAACGCTTATCCGAGGCGCTCGGCGTGGACGTGTTACTGAAACGCGAGGATCTGACCCATACCGGCTCTCACAAGATCAACAACGTCTTGGGCCAAGGGCTGCTGACGTTGGCCATGGGTAAGAAGAGGATGGTCGCCGAGACCGGAGCCGGCCAGCACGGTGTCGCTACAGCGACGGCGGCGGCACTGTTCGGCCTGGAATGCGTGGTCTACATGGGTGAGGTCGACACCGAACGTCAGGCTCTGAACGTGTTCCGCATGAAACTGCTCGGGGCTCGGGTCGAACCCGTTCGATCAGGCAGCCGCACGTTGAAAGACGCTGTGAATGAAGCCATGAGGGACTGGGTGGCTACCGTCGAGGACACCCACTACTGCCTGGGATCTGTGATGGGACCTCACCCGTACCCGTGGATGGTCCGGGAGTTCCAAAGCGTGATCGGCAACGAGGCACGCGAGCAGTGCCGCAAAGTGCTCGGCGGCGACGACCCGGATTTCGTCGTCGCCTGCGTAGGCGGGGGGTCCAACGCTGCTGGTACTTTCGCCGGCTTCGTTTCCACCCGGGCGCGCCTGGTCGGGGTCGAAGCCGCAGGAGGATCTGCGGTGGGTCGGGGCATACCTGGGGTGTTGCACGGTATGCGCTCGTATCTTCTTCAAGACGAGTGGGGCCAGATCCTAGAGGCGGAGTCGATCTCAGCCGGCTTGGACTATCCGGGTATCGGGCCGGAGCACGCGTGGCTGGCGGACGCCGGTCGGGCAGAGTACCACTCTGCGTCCGACGACGAAGTGCTTGACGCCTTGAAGCTCCTAGCGCGAACGGAGGGAATCATCCCTGCTTTGGAACCGGCGCACGCTCTGGCGTGGCTCGTGCGAGCGACGCGCGACGGGGTAGTGCCGGCCGGCTCCACAGTGATGATGACCCTATCCGGACGTGGTGACAAAGATGCCGAAACCGTGATGGGCCTCCTCCAGGAAGGCTTGCTGTGACAGCGCCTGGCTTGGCGGTCGAGCCGCACTTGCGCGCCGTCCGCGAGGCTGGCAAGAAGATCCTCGTCACCTACATGACCGGCGGTCTTGTGGCGGAGTGGGTGCGTTACGTAGAGGCCATGGCGGACGCCGGAGCGGACGCAGTGGAGATAGGAATCCCTTTCTCGGACCCGGTTATGGACGGCCCGACCATTCAGCAAGCTTCGGGTGCGGCGCTTGCAAGGGGTGCCACCCCGGCTTCTATCCTCGACGACGTCGCCGGTGCGCAAGTCGATGTTCCCCTTGTGGCGATGACCTACTACAACTTGGTGGCTCGGGCTGGCCACCTCCGATTCGCCCGCCAGTTGGCTGCTTCCGGAGTGCGCGGAGCGATCGTGGCCGACATACCGCTCGAAGAGTCAACGGGATGGGAAGCTGACGCCGGCGATAGTGGAGTAGAGACTGTCCTGCTGGCAGCGCCGGTAAGTTCCGACGACCGCCTGGTCGAGATCTGTCGACGGTCGCACGGTTTCGTCTACGGGGTGAACGTTATGGGCGTGACGGGGGAGCGGGCCCGTCTTTCGACATCGGCGGAGGTCCTGGCGAAGCGTCTCAAAGCTGTCACCGACCTCCCGGTGGTCATGGGCTTTGGAGTTTCGACCCCCGAACAGGCAGCGACTGCTGCAGCCCACGCCGACGGGGCTGTGGTCGCGTCGGCTTTGATGCGAATGGTCCTTGCCGGAGCAGGGCCGGCGGAGGTCGCCGACACCGTCAAGGCTTTCCGGACGGCCTTGGGATAGGACAGCACTGGCCTGGTTAGCAGGGGCAACTCGCCCCGAGCAGCGGACTAAGCGAACTCCAGGGTTACCTTGACATCCCCTGGCTGGCGGGTGTAGGCGTCCTTCCAGCTGTCCAGGCCGGGAGACCTGGTGATCATTTTCGCCAGCCAGTCTTTGTCGGCGTCGGCGAGGGCTTGGGCTCCGGCCTCGTAGTGGCGGCGGTTGGCGTTCACCGATCCGAAAACCACGTCGTTTTCGAGTACCATCCGACGGTTCAGCATGCCGACGTCGACCGAAAGGTCCCGTCCACCTGAGGAGACACCGGTCAGGCACACGACGCCGTTCGCTCCGGCGGCGTCCATGACGTCGAAGATCAACTGGCCGACGCCGGTGCATTCGATAGCCACGTCAGGTACCACCTTCGTGTCGGCAACGCTGCCGTGGTGGTAGGTGGCGCCAAGAGCGTGGACCAGGTCCGGCTTTAGCCCGTCGGTAACCTGGTCGAGGACGTGGACCTCCAAACCCCGCTGCACGGCGAGGAGAGCGGCGAGCAGACCTATCGGGCCGGCGCCGGTGACAAGAACCGTCTTGGGCTTCCAAGCGGCACGCTGACCGATTCGCTCGATATGATCCCAGGCCTTCGCCACGACCGTGGTCGGTTCGAGGAGGACGCCGAGATTGCCCAACCCCTGGTCCACTTTCACCACGAAATCCTCGGTGATGCGGTAACGCTCCCTGGCGTAGCCGTGATGCTGCTTTATGCCCCATTCGGTGTACTGACCGTTGCGGCACATGTCCCATTCACCCACGGAGCAGTTGTGGCACGGGACCGGGTCCGGACGCCTGACGATAGCGACGACCAGGTCACCGGCGGCGAGCCCGGAGTCTTCGGGGGCTTCTAGGACCTCGCCAAGGGACTCGTGGCCGATCGCTAGGCGCTCCTCGCCTTCAGGAGCCCAACCGTAATCGCCCGAGATTATCTCCAGGTCCGTTCCGCACACTCCGACCGCCCTGGTCTTGACCAGCACGGGCCCGTCTGAATCGGGCGGTTCGGGAAGTTCGGTCAGGTCGACCGAGCCGGCCTGCAAAGGGACGACGGTCACAGCGCGCATGGCCCAAGGCTAGCCGTTGCGTGCGTAGTGGACGGACGACTCTTCGAAGCTTTTACGCGTGGCAGAATATCGAGGTGGGAGCAGGCAAGCATCTTCTAAAGGCGGGGAGACTGCTGGTCGCGAACCCGAAACTGACGGACCCGAACTTCGACCGTAGCGTGGTGATGCTCGTCGCTTACGGCATCGAAGGCGCCCTGGGATTGGTCCTGAACCGGCCCAGCGACATGGCGGTCAGCACCCCGCTGCCACAATGGGCGCACTTCGCCAACGAGCCTGCCGTACTTTTCCTCGGGGGTCCGGTTGCCCACCAGGCGGTCATCTGCCTTGCCCGGTCGAGCTTGGCCGGACGGGGCCATCCGGCGACGCCGACCTGGCCGAGCTCTCAGGACCCCAGCTCTGACCCTACTGAGACACCGGGTATCGGCCGGGCCATACCAGGGTCTCAGCCGACCGCTGGAAGCGATAGCGGTGCCCTCGGTGCTTGGAAGCAGTTCGACGGGGACCTCGGGACACTTGACTTGGAGGGGGACCCCGACTCGTTCGCGGGGCGCATCCGGGCTCTCAGGGTCTTCGCCGGCTACGCCGGATGGGCGGCGGGGCAGCTGGAAGGGGAGATCGAATCCGGCGCCTGGTGGGTGCTGGACGCTGCTCCCGACGACGCTTTCAGCCCTGCGCCGGATACCTTGTGGAAGCGGGTGCTGCTTCGTCAACCCGAGCCGCTGCGCCTAATCGCCTTTTACCCCGACAACCCCGTCTGGAACTGACAACCCCGTCTGGAACTGACAACCCCGTCTAGGACGCCTAGCGTTGCTGGGACCGATGGCGGTCTTGGCCCGACCGGGACGAATGTGAGACGATGAGTTGTGTTCTAGATGCCGGTGACGTGGATCACACCGGTGCGGTCCCTTTTCATCGAGGAGGATTCGAGGCTGTGCTTTCGACCATGCAGGACGTGCCTCTGACGATCACATCGCTTTTCCGGCATGGGGCGAGGGTGCACAGACGTTCCAAGGTGCTGACTTTCGACGGGACATCCACCTCCGAGGCGACCTTCGCCGAGATAGCGGCGAGGGCGGAGCGCCTCGCTGGCGCCCTGAGCCGGCTCGGGGTGGGAACTGGTGACGTTGTTGGTACGTTTATGTGGAACAACCAGGAGCATCTCGAAGCCTATTTTGCAGTTCCGTGCATGGGTGCTGTCATGCACACCCTCAACTTGAGGTTGTTCCCCGAGCAGCTGGTCCACGTAGTCAACCAGGCGGGGGACAAGGTGATACTGGTCAACTCGAGCGTGGTCGGAGCTTTGGCGGCAGTGTCGGCGCAGCTGCGGACGGTCGAGCACTACGTCCTCGTCGACGACGGACCCGTCGACGATCAGGCCCTCGGCGCGCTCGGATCGGTCGTGCGCTACGAGGATCTCCTCGCCGCCGAGGCAACCGGCGCTGACTGGCCCGACGTCGACGAGAGGTCGGCTGCTGCTATGTGCTACACGAGCGGTACTACAGGCGACCCGAAGGGCGTCGTGTATAGCCACCGTTCTACGTTCCTGCACGCTTTCGCTTACAACAACGCTTCGAGCCTAACCATCGGCGAGCGGGACCGGGCGGTGGTCATCGTCCCGATGTTCCACGTGAACGCCTGGGGTTGGCCGTACGTAGCGTGGATGTGCGGCTCCGACCTGGTGATGCCCGGGCGTTTCTTGCAGGGGGAGCCCCTTGTGAAGCTGTTCGAGATGACCAAAGCGACGGTCTCGGCAGGAGTGCCGACCATCTGGAACGAAGTCCTGCGCTACGTCGAGGCCAACCCTGGCCATGACCTGTCGAGCCTGCGAGGGCTCGTGTCAGGAGGATCAGCGCTTCCTGGCAGCCTCGTGGACGGTTTCGACAAGCTGGGTATAAGGATGCTGCAGGGTTGGGGGATGACCGAGACGAGCCCGGTCTGCGCAGTGAGCGAACCGCCCGGCGAAGCCGACCGGTGGGACCGCGGGTGGCGACTGCGCACCGGACGAGTAATTCCTGGAGTGGAAATGCGCATCATAAAAGACGACGGCTCCGAAGCTCCCTGGGATGGACAGACGACCGGGGAGGTGGAAGTACGAGGGCCGTGGATAACCGGCTCCTATTACAGGGATCCCGCCCCGGAGAAGTTCCACGACGGCTGGCTGCGCACCGGAGATATAGGAAGCATCGACGACCACGGATTTCTGTCGATATCAGACCGCCTCAAAGATGTCATCAAATCCGGCGGAGAATGGATATCCTCAGTGGAGCTGGAGAACGTCTTGATGGGACACCCGGAGGTGGCAGAGGCTGCGGTTGTCGGAGTCCCAGACGACAAGTGGGGGGAGAGACCCTTGGCGGTGGTTGTCAGAAACGACGGTAGCTCTCTGGGCGCCGCAGACCTGCGGACATGGCTCGAAGGTCGGGTTGCGAAATGGTGGATACCCGAGCGTTGGACGTTCGTCGACGCAGTTCCCAAGACCTCTGTAGGCAAGTTCGATAAGAAAGTGCTGAGAGCCAAAGAGTCGACCGGCGAGCTCGTAGTCGAACAGGCGGGGTAGAAGCCCACCTTGGCGACCCCGCTGGCTGGCGGGGGCTCGCCGCCGAGGACAGGGGTGGTCACGCCAAGGGGGTCAGCTTTACTTCGACCTGCATGCCCGAGGTCGGTCCGCCGTTGAAAATTCCCTTGACGGGGGCCACGTCGGAGTAGTCGCGTCCTCTTGCTACCAGGACGTGCCGATTGCCGACTGGAGCTCCCGCCGTCGGGTCCACCGCCACCCAGTCCCCAACCCAGTACTCCACCCAGGCGTGGCTTTCGGCGGGAACTTCCGCTCCAACAGCGACCGCATTGTCGGGATAGACGTAGCCGGAGCAATATCTAGCGGGGATACGCATGGCGCGCAGGAGGCAAAGCGACAGATGGGCGAAGTCCTGGCATACACCGACGCCGCCTTCCCACGCCTCGACGCCTGACGTGTGAACTCCCGTAGTCCCAGCCTGGTATGTCAACTCGGCGCCTACCCAGCCGAGAGCGGCGTTCGCAGCCTCGCGTGGTGAGCATGCCTGGGCAAGGGTCGAAGCTATCCCTGCGATCCGCCCATCCATTGGGACATAGCTCGTGTACTCGAGGAACTCGCCGAGACCGTCGGCTACTTCGTCGCTGGCCAGACCGGCCCACGTCACCGAGGGGTCAGAAGCGCCAATCTCGGAGATCTCCACCACGGAGCTCGCAGCCACCGTCAGGGTGTCGTGGGGGGAGTGGATGTCGAAGGCGTGGACCTGCGTGCCCCAGTAGTCGATGTAGCTGTAAAGCGGAACCTGTGGGGTGACGTAGACCCGCAGTTCTAACAACTGCTGGAAAGGGGTGCTTAGTGGCGTCAGTCGCACCTCGTTGTACGATGACTGCACGACACCGCTGTAGCTGTAACGGCTGACGTGGTCGATGCGAAGGCGTCTGGGTGTCACCGGGTCGTAACCCCTTCGACGCCCTCCCTCTCCATGGTCCACTCGACCACGTTCGTCTTGCGGAAGTAGCGCGACGCGATAGCCATCGAGGCTGCCGCGCACTGGCGCTGAAGGTCCGGTAGCAAGCCGCCGAGCTCACGCATGAGCTCGGACACCTGGATGAACTCAAGAGTCGTGCGGAGCCTGCCGAGGACTCTGCGTCCCTCGTCGCTCGGACCCAACCTTCCTGAGATCGGGTCAAGCTCTGCTAGGCAGTCCTCTGCGGCCCGCAACGAGAAGAACGCGGAGCGCGGGAACAGTCGATCGAGCAGCAGGAACTGCGCCGCGAGAGCTCCTTCGGGCTCACGGCGGTAGGTTCGCAGGAACGCCTCGTGGGCTGAGAAGGACCGCAGTAGCACGACCCAGTCCGGCTCGGGACCTGACGTGGCTGCAGCCAGCAGTCTGGCGAGCATGTCTACACGCTCCAGGCTGCGTCCGACCACCATGAACCGCCAGGCGTCATCCCTTGACATGGTCGAGTCGATCAAACCTGAGATGACGGCAGCCCTTTCCCGGACGAAGCGGAAGAAGCTGTACGCGCTGAACGTCATGCTGGGAGAGCCCTCGGTGAAGATGGTGTTGTAGGTTATGTTGAGGGCTTCCCAAAGCTCCGAGCTGATCGCCTCGCTCACGCCCCTGCCGTTCGCTCTCGCCGCTACTAGTGACGATACAATCGAGCTTGGGTTGCTCAGGTCGAAAGCTAGCCTGTCGACGACTCGTTGCGACGTGAGTTGGTCCGGATCGACATCAAGCGCCTTTACCCCCATCACGGCCAGAAGCCTCGCGCACAGCTCTGCTTCGCTTTCGACTTGGGTCTCGAGCAGGTGATGCACATGGACGTCGAGAATTCGGGCGGTGTCTTCGGCCCTTTCGACGTAGCGGCCGATCCAGAACAGACTTTCGGCTATTCGGCTCAACATCCCAGGGGACTCTGTCCGTGTCCACTTTGCTGCTGTTGGCGCTCCTGTTGACGCAGGCGGTCGGGATCTTCCCAGCTCGGACCCGGCTCGGGGTCGAACGCGCCGAAGGGGGATCCGGACGACCATTGCTGGGAGCCTCCGGACGGGCGATCGTTGGACGCCGCCGATTGTTCGGGTCGGCGAATTGCGGCCTTCGCTCTCCGCCGGCCCTGTGTGGCGATCACCCACGTATCTTTGGAACCACCGCCCTGGCTCGAGTTCACGACGAGCCCCCCCTCGGGCAGTGCCACCCTGGTGAGCCCGCCGGGGAGCACCCAGATGTCGTTGCCGTCGTTGATAGCAAAAGGGCGCAGATCGAGATGGCGCGGCGCGATCCGATTGTCCACCCAAGTGGGCGCGGTCGACAGGGCCACCAGCTCCTGGGCGATCCACCCTCTCGGGTTGAGAGTCAGGTCTTGTTTCAGCGACGCAAGCTGTTCGTCGGTAGCGTCTGGGCCTATCACGATCCCGTATCCACCGGAGCCTGATACCGGCTTGAAAACCAGCTGATCGATGCGTTCGAGAGCGTGCGCCAGTTGCTCGGGGTCTTCGAGACGGTGGGTGGACACGTTCCGCAGGATCGGCTCTTCGCCCAGGTAGTAGCGGATAGCGTCCGGCAAATATGTGTAGGTGAGCTTGTCGTCAGCGACCCCGTTGCCGACAGCGTTGGCCAGGGTCACGTTGCCAGAGCGGGCTACGTTGATCAGCCCCGGGCAGCCGACCAGGGAGTCGCTCCTAAACTGGAGCGGGTCGAGGTACTCGTCGTCGACTCGTCTGTAGATGACGTGCACCTCGCGTTCGCCGTCGGAGGTTCTCATGTACACGCGCCCGGAGTGGCAGAGCAGATCGCGGCCTTCGACGAGCTCGACGCCCATCTGGCGGGCCAGGAAGGAGTGCTCGAAGAAAGCGGAGTTGTACACCCCAGGGGTCATCACCACGACGGTTGGATCAGCCACCCCCAACGGAGCGGCCGCCCTGAGAGCCTCGAGGAGCTTCGCCGGGTAGCCATCGACTGCTGTAACCCGATGGCTCGCGAAAAGCTCCGGGAAGATACGCGCCATCATCCGGCGGTTCTCGATCACATAGGATACCCCCGACGGGCAACGCAAGTTGTCTTCGAGAACGTAGAAATTCCCGTCGCCGCCTCGGACGACGTCGATGCCGGCGACGTGCACCCGGACCCCGTTCGGGGGTTCTATTCCCCACGCGGCCCTGTGAAAGTGCTCCGAGGACGTTACCAAGCGCCGAGGGATTACCCCATCAGCGAAGATGCGTCCCGCGCCGTACACGTCGGCGAGGAGCGCCTCTAGGGCTTTGACCCGCTGGACGATGCCCCGTTCGAGCTCCTGCCACTCCTCCTCGACGATCAGACGGGGGATCAGGTCGAGGGGGAACGGCCGCTCCTCTCCTGACAGTTGGAAAGTGATGCCCCGGTCGCGGAACATCCGGTCCCTGGCCGAGGCACGCGCCTCCAGTTCGACGCCGGAAAGGGACTGAAGGATGTCACACAGCGCTCTCGCACCCGGTCGCGGCGAGCCGCGCTCCTCGAACATCTCGTCCCAGGCACTTCGGCCGTACGCACGGGCGGGGCTGTAGTCGTCGAGGAGATCCCCCATCACCCACATTGTGACAGGTCAGTGTTTCGGGCGGGTTTCCAGCTTCAACATCCACCCACTTGGAGAGCAGCCGGTCCTCCGACCGCCAGTTGCTTGCCGGTCGGAGGACCGGCTGGCTGCCGCTAGGAGCGGGGGGGCCGGCTCGCAGCCCGCTTGCGGGCGCGGTCGGAAGCGTCAAGAACTACCTTGCGGATCCGCACAACCGAGGGTGTCACCTCGACGCACTCGTCGTCGCGGATGAACTCCAACGCCTGCTCAAGTGAGAGCTGCAAGGGAGGGACGAGACGTACGGTCTCGTCCGATGCCGCCGCGCGCATGTTCGTGAGCTTTTTCTCTTTCGTGGGGTTCACGTCCATGTCCTCCGAGCGGGCGTTCTCCCCGACGATCATCCCTTCGTAGACCTCGACTCCCGGACCGACGAACAGAGCGCCACGCTCCTGAAGGTTCGTGAGGGCGTACGCCGTCGTAGGACCCCGACGGTCGGCGACCATCGACCCGTTCGGCCGTGTCCGCAAATCCCCGTGCCAGGGCTCGTAGCCTTCGAAGACGTGGTGGATCTGCCCGGTGCCACGCGTCTCTGTGAGGAACTCGGTGCGAAACCCGATCAGTCCTCTCGATGGGACCAGCCATTCCATCCTGACCCAGCCGGTACCGTGGTTGACGAGGTCCTCCATCCTGCCTTTTCGCAGTGAGAGCAACTGCGTGACCACGCCCATGAAGTCCTCTGGAACGTCGACGCTCACCCTCTCCATGGGCTCGTGCAGCTTCCCGTCGATCTGCCTGGTGAGGACCTGGGGTTTGCCAACGGTGAGCTCGAAACCTTCACGGCGCATCAACTCGACGAGCACCGCCAAAGCCAGCTCTCCGCGTCCTTGCACCTCCCAGGTGTCAGGACGTTCAGTGGGAAGGACTTTCACGCTCACGTTGCCGACCAGCTCCGCGTCGAGGCGGTTCCGTATGAGACGGGCAGTCAGCTTCGTCCCAGGTTTGTGGCCGTCCACGGCCCGCCCGGCGAGGGGAGAGGTGTTGATTCCGATGGTCATCGAGATGCTCGGATCGTCGATGGAGATGACCGGCAGCGGTCTCGGGTCGTCGGGATCGGCGAGCGTGTCTCCGATCATTATCTCCGGGATGCCCGCGACGGCGATGATCTCGCCGGGACCTACGCCTTCGGCTGGCGCGTCGACGCGGTCCAGCGCTTCCGTGACGTAAACCTCCGACAGCCGGACACGCTCTATCGTCCCGTCGTGGCGGCACCACGCCACGGATTCACCTTTGCGAACCCTGCCGTTGCGAACCCTACACAGGGCCAGCCGGCCTACGTAGGGCGACGCGTCGAGGTTGGTTACTAGTGCCTGGAAGGGATGGTCCGGTTCGTAGGTTGGCGCCGGTATAGCCGCGACCAGTAGCTCGAAAAGGGTCCCTAAGCCGGGGGATTCGTCGACTTGGTCAGGGCTCATGGCGGCGCGTCCCGCCCTGGCATTGGCGTAGACGATTGGAAACTCGATCTGCTCCTCGTCAGCTCCTAGATCCAAGAACAAGTCGTACACTGCGTCCACCACCTCGGCGGGCCGGGCGTCAGGACGGTCGATCTTGTTGACGACGCAAATGACCGGCAGGCGTGCCTCCAGGGTCTTGCGCAGAACGAATCGCGTCTGGGGAAGCGGGCCTTCGCTAGCGTCCACCAAAAGGAGGACTCCGTCCACCATCGTCAAGCCGCGTTCGACCTCGCCGCCGAAGTCGGCGTGACCTGGCGTGTCGACGATATTGATCCTCATGTCGCCATAGCGGACGGTCGTGTTCTTGGCGAGGATGGTTATGCCCTTCTCGCGTTCGAGGTCCATCGAGTCCATCACTCGCTCGGCTACCTCCTGGTTGGCGCGAAAAGCCCCTGACTGGCGCAGCATCGCGTCGACCAGCGTCGTCTTGCCGTGGTCGACGTGGGCGACGATCGCTACATTGCGGATATCAGTTCTGAACATGGCGGAAGAAATTTTCTTAGAGCTCCAGATTCGGGCGGACTTTCCACCCTAGCGGGCGGACTCAGCCCGAGTGTTTCGCCTTGTGATGGTCACGCATCCTCTTTCGGATCAGCGCTCGCCTCGCTTGGAGGTCCCGGTAGCTCATCGATTCGACCTCGGAGGGGACTCCCAGTGAGGCTCTGAGTCCGTCTAAGTCGACGGCCGTCTCGCGCGGATCTACCCCTACCTCTGCCGCGATGCGCTCGCCGTGGCGGGAGGTGAAGTACATCGCGATCCGCGTCACTTCTTGGAAAAGGTCCAGGTCAGGTGCGAGAGTCGCGAGTGCTCCGTCGATGAAGAGAAGGTCCTTGACGTAAAGCATCAGCACTTTGGGGAACTTCGCCCCGTAGGCGAGGAGCTTTTTGGTGATGTCGCGGATCTCGCCGAGGAGCTCTTCCGGTGACATCATCGTGGGGTCCCTCACGGGCTGGTCTATCCCAAGGTCGGCTATCACCGCGTCGAGGTCGGTGTCCGCAGGCAGCGCCCCCAGGTCGCGAAGTGCCGAGAGCTGCATCTTGGGGTCGTTAATCGTGCCGCCCATAAGCATCCGGAGAAAAGCGAGACGCCGCGGCTGGTCAAGGCGGCCGGTTATCCCGTAGTCGAGCAGCGCCACTTTGCCGTCGGGCATCACGAACAGGTTCCCGCCGTGGAGATCTCCGTGGAACACTCCGTACAGTGTTGCTCCTTCGAGGAAGGAGATCATAAGCGCCCGGACGACCTCGGTGGTATCGATACCGGCTGCCTTCATGCCTTCGACGTCGTCGAAAGAGAATCCGCTAAGACGCTCCATCACAAGCACCCGGCGTGTCACCAACCTGGGATGCGGGCGGGGAACTATGACCTGACGTTGGTCTGTTGCTGCGAACACCCCGGCCACGTCGAGCATGTTGTCGGCCTCGAGGCGGAAGTCCAGCTCCTCGACGATCGTCTCGGCGAACAGCTCGACTAGCGCTGGCGGGTTCGCCAGGCTGGCCACGGGTATCCGGCCTATGAGGTGAGGTGCGATCCAGCTCATCGCAGCAAGGTCCTCGGCGACATTACGGGCGACCGACGGTCGTTGCACTTTGACCACCACTTGCTCGCCGGTTCGCAGCGTCGCTGCGTGAACCTGGGCGATCGAAGCCGCTGCCAGGGCTTCGCTATCGAAAGTGGAGAACACCTCCTCCAACGTGGCACCCAGGTCCTCCTCCACGACGGCTCGTACCGTGTCGAAAGACTCGGGCGGGACACGGTCCCTAAGGAGGCGGAACTCCCCGACGAGCTCAGGCGGGAATAGTCCCTCCCCGGACGAGAGGATCTGACCGAGTTTGATGTAGGTCGGGCCCAGCCCCTGGAAGGCTTTGCGAAGTCGGCGGGACAATCCAGCTCTGGATAGTTCCGGCTCGACGGTTCTTCGCGAGCGGCGCCTGTCGAGGAGATACCACCCGGCTAGAGCAATTCCTAGCTTGTAAGCGACTTTGACTACACGTCGTCCGGGTGGGAGAACTCGGTGGCGGAGGAGTCTGGGCACCTGCGCCTGGGTGGCGCTGCGCCGCGACGCCGAACCATCCCGCCAGACAAGATCATCGGGATCGATCTCCCAAGGCGGGTTCGAGCTGAATCCACCGACGGCGAGATCAGATGGGATAGCCGACTTCACCCAGGTAATCTACCCGACCCTCCGGCCTAGACGTAGTGACGGGTCCCAGGCGAGGGTCAGGTCTGTGAGGGACAGGTCCTCGGAGCCGACCGTTCTATGTCGCTGGAGACCCTGTCCGGCCGTTAGCGTGTTCTCTGTGAGCACAAATACATTCGCGGCGTTCGTGGCGTCCAAGGGCCCAGATGGGTTCAGGCGTCACGTAGAACAGATAGGCGTCGACTTCCTCGGCGGGGACGGGGCGCTCGTCGACGTGGAGTGGTCGTCAGTCAACTTCAAAGACGCCCTGGCCGCCTCTCCCGACGGGCGAGTCGCTCGCATCTCACCCCTGGTGCCGGGCATCGACCTGGCCGGAACGCTCGCCGAGCCATCGGGTGCTCTACCGGCTGGAACTTCGGTGATAGCCCACGGTTACGACCTGGGAGTGTCACGCCACGGCGGGTTCGCCGCGAAGGCTAGGGTCCCAGCCGACTGGCTGATTCCCATGCCAGCTGGTCTTGACAGTCGCTCGGCGATGGTAATTGGCACTGCCGGTTTCACCGCTGCCTTGTCGGTCATAGCGCTGGAGAAAGCCGGCCTGACAACGGGCTCGGGACCAGTCCTAGTGACCGGGGCGACCGGCGGGGTTGGCAGCGTCGCCGTCAACCTGCTGGCTGCCAGGGGTTACGAAGTAGTGGCCAGCACCGGGAAGTCCGCCACCGCCGGGGCTTACTTGCGTTCGTTGGGAGCCTCTGAGGTCATCGACCGGGCATCACTGGAGTCCAAGGAAGGCAGGCCTTTGCAGCCCGAGGTCTACGCTGCGGCGGTCGACTGCGTCGGCGGAGTTACCCTAGCTAACGTGCTGGCCAGCATCAGGTACGCCGGTGCCGTCGCTGCGAGCGGCTTGACTGGGGGTGCTGGCGTCCCCACAACCGTGATGCCTTTCATCCTTCGGGGGGTTTCACTTCTCGGAGTCGACTCTGTCCAGGTGCCCATAGACCGCAGGCGGGCGGTGTGGGAACGCCTGGGGACTGACTTGAGGCCTTCCGGGCTGGACGACATGGTTACCGAGACCGGTCTCGAAGGTCTCGACGACGCCCTCACGCGAATATCGCGGGGGGAGCTCACCGGACGCCACATAGTCTCACTGGCGTAACTTCCCAGCATTGGCAGCGAGCGAGACCGTCCGGCGGTGGCTACCATCCTGAGTATGTCGAACTTGTCGAAAGGTCAGACGTGCTGAGCCCCGGTGAAGCCGCCCCCGACTTCGAGTTGCCCGATCAGAACGCAGCCACAGTAAGGCTGGCGTCGTTTCGTGGCAGGAAGGTCCTTGTCTACTTCTATCCCAAAGCCGATACCCCGGGGTGCACCACTCAAGCTTGCGGTCTGCGCGATGTCCTCAGCGACGTCGGCGACACCGCTGTCATCGGGATCAGCCCTGACCCGCCGGCGAAGCAGGCCAGGTTCGACCAGAAATACAGTCTCGGCTTTCCTCTGCTATCCGACGCTGACCATACGGTGGCCGAAGCCTATGGCGTGTGGACGGAGAAGTCCATGTACGGAAAGAAGTACATGGGGATACTCCGGTCTTCGTTCCTGATCGACAAGGAAGGAAAACTGGAGCAGGTGTGGTACAAGATATCCCCAGCTGACACTCCTAAGAAGCTTCTTTCCGCGCTGACAGGCTGACGACAAGGCTGGGCATCGAGAGCCAGGGCGTCGAGTTGCGGGCTCGGCCCGCAACTCTCAGGCTGTCACTGGTCCCATTACGATAGTGCCGTTGTGACCGCCGAAGCCGAAGCTGTTCGACAGCGAAGGCCCGGGGTTCCAATCCAGCGCGGCGCCGGTCACGACTTCGAGATGGATCTCGGGGTCCATCTCGGTCAAGCCGAGCGTCGGCGGAATGCTGGCCTTGGCGATCGTCAGCGCCAAAGCGACGGCTTCTATCGAGCCGGCAGCGCCCAGCGAATGCCCGCAGACGCCTTTTATAGAAGTGACGATCGGGCCTGGAGCCCCGAACACCTTGGTGATCGCCAGGCTCTCGGATCGGTCGTTGGCGGGGGTGGAAGTCCCGTGCGCGTTGATGTGGACAATGTCCCCAGGGGCGAGGCCGGCGTCTTGTATTGCAAGTTCCATGCACGCAACGGCGCCAGCACCTTCAGGAGCTGGCGCCGTGATGTGATGTGCATCTGCGGTGCTCGCCGCTCCCAAGACTTCGGCGTAGATCTTCGCGTTCCGAGCCTTTGCGTGCTCGAAGTCCTCAAGTACGAGCACGGCGCCCCCTTCGCTCATGACAAATCCGTCCCGCTTGGCGTCGAAGGGCATGGACTTTCCGCTCGTCGACAGCGCTGTCATGTTGGCGAAGCCAGCTTCTCCGATGGGTGTCATCGCCGCCTCCGAGGATCCGGCAAGCACGACGTCGCAGCGCCCCGACGCGACCAGGCGAGCACCGGCCCCAACGCTCTGGGTGCCAGCTGCGCAGGCTGTCACGATCGCCTCGCATGGCCCGCGCATCCCGTAGCGCATCGAAACGTCCGCTGCGGCTCGGTTCCCCATCATCATCGGAACGAGGAACGGTGTGACCCGGCGGGCGCCCCGCTCGTCCATGACGTGGATTTGATCTTCAAGAGTCTCGATGCCGCCTATCCCGGTGCCAATCATGACTCCGGCACGGTCGGGGTCTACCCCCAAAGCCGCCAACCCGCCCGCGTCGACCAAAGCCTCCTCGGCGGCTACGGCGGCGAACTGGGTGAAGCGGTCTACTCGGCGAAGCTCCTTCGGACCGTAGATGTCGGTGGCGTCGAAACCGGGAACTCTCCGTGGGCCCTCCGCCGGAGGGCGGTGAAGCCCCGCCCAGAAAGCGTCCTGGCCGACTCCGCAAGGGGCCACCACCCCGACTCCTGTGACCACTACCCGCCTTCCTGGTATCCCGGCGTTGCCCGGGTAGGGGTGGAGGGCGAACATCAGAGCTTCGAGGTGACCAGACCGAAGGCTTGGGCCACAGTCTTGACGCCTTCGAGCTCGGACTCGTCGACAGTGATGTCGAACTGCTCTTCGAGGGCCATCACCAGCTCTACCAGGTCGAGGCTGTCGGCGTCCAAGTCGTCGGCGAAGCTGGCCTCGGGGGTCACCTTCGAAGGCTCGACCTGAAGTACGTCAACGGCACACTGCTTGAACTTGTCGAATGCTTCCTCTTGGTCCATCATGTCCTCTCTTGTCCTGTCTCGTCTCGTTGTTCCTGCGTCGGCTCAACTTCTCAAATCTACTGGGTAGGCGGGGTCCCTTCTCGATTCACGGCTGGTTCCCCTGCCAGCGCCACACAGCGGACGCCCAGGTCATACCAGCGCCGAAGCCGGCCAGGAGCAGGTGGTCGCCTTCGGACACTCGTCCGGCTCGGATGGCGTCGACCAGGGCGAGAGGGATGGAAGCCGAGCTTGTGTTTCCGGTGGAACCGATGACCGACGCGACTCTCTCCTCGGGTATTCCCAGCCTCGACGCTACGGCATCCATGATCCTGATGTTCGCCTGGTGGGGAACGAACAAAGCCACGTCGTCCACGTCGAGCTTCGCCCGCTCCAAGGAGGCTTTCGCTGATGCCACGGTGGCTGTCACGGCCCTTCTAAAGACCTCCTTGCCACGCATCGCCATTCCGGACCCGTGGTGGGCGTAGAGAAGGTCGACTAACGTACCGTCGACACCTAGATCCCATCCGAGGAGGGAACTGTCACCGGGGGTGGCTCCGATCACGACGGCGCCGGCTCCGTCGCCGAAGAGGAAAGCGTTCGTCCGGTCCGACCAGTTAGTTGCCCGCGAGAGGGTTTCAGCTCCGATCAGCACTATCCGGCGGGCTCCGGCTGCGATCAGGCCGCTGGCCGTAACGATCCCGTAGGTGAAACCGGCGCAAGCGGCGTTGACGTCCATGGCCCCGCCGGTTACGCCCAGCTCGGCGGCGACGGAGGCAGAGCTTGCCGGGATGAGCTGATCGGCTGTCGTCGTGCACAAGACGACCATGTCGACGTCGCCACCTTCGAGGCCGGCAACTTGCAGCGCTTCGCGTGCCGCGCGTGCTGCGAGCGTTCCGGTCGTCCCCAGGCCACTCATAGGAGGGTGGGGATCAGCGGGTGGGTCGACGAAAGGTCCCGTGGCCACGTGGCGCGTGTGGATTCCGCTTCGCTCGACGATCCATTCGTCGCTGGTGTCGAACAGGGTGGCGATCTCGTCGTTGGTGACGGTACGCTCCGGAAGAGCAGACCCCCAGCCGGTGATCGTTACGCCGGTCACGAGTTGTGCAACCAGGCTATCGGCTGTCCCGCTTGAACCCGCTCGCCTGGCTGGGCAATGTACCCCCTGAAGACACCGGAGAAGCCTGAGCGGATCTCAATTGTTGACACGGTCCCGACCAGACCGCCGACTTCGATCCGCTCGTCAACCTCGAATGGTCTTGGCGGCGGATCGAAAATTCCCGCACACGGGCTGATTAGAACCCGCTCTGAGACGTATAGGAGCTCCCCGTGGTGAACCGAAGCATAGGTGTGTAGGACGCTGTCGCCGGCCATCGTGTCGACCAGTCGGTCCAGGTCGTTGGGTACAGATACGGATACCGTGACAGCGCTCGGCAGGGTCTGCCTGACTGTGGCGCACAGGGAGTCCCCCGGGCCGAGCTCTACGAAGAACTTCTCCTCCTCAAGGTCCGGGTCCAGGGCGCCGGCGAGGCGTAGGACGCTTTGATGCCATCTGACCGGGCTGCACAGCTGTGCTGACAGCATCAGCCTCCATTCGTCGCCGCCGACGTGGAACCTGCTGTCGACGTTGGCGACCAGGGGGGTGTCGGGGTCGTGGAAGATCGTGGTGTCGAGCATCTTGCGGAGCCGTTCGCGCGCTGGCGCCATGAGCGGGGTGTGGAAGGCGCCGCTGACCCTGACGGGATAGGAGCGCTTCGCTCCGAGTCGATCGGCCCAAGCCACCGCCGCTTCGATAGCGGCGGGATCGCCGGCTATGACGGACTCGTCTGAGGTGTTGATGTTCGCCAGCCAGACGTCGCCCTCCGCCAGGCGGCAGGCCACGTCGGCGGTGTCTGCGTCGCATCCCTCAAGGACTGTCATCGCTCCGGGCCGAGCCTCGGCGGCTGACTGCATGGCTTCTCCTCGCTCGGCGACCAGCTGGACTGAAGCGTCGAACCCCAAGGCCCCGCTGGCTGCCAGGGCGCTGTACTCGCCGACCGAGTGGCCAGCAAGGCGAGTCGGTTCCACACCGATGCGCTCGACCGCGTCGAGAACCATCAGGCTGAAAGTGAAAGTGGCGAGCTGTGCGTTGTGGGTTTGGGTCAGTTCATCTGCGGTGGCCTCGTTTAGAAGCCATCCGATGTCGCGACCTGCAGCGCGGGACGCGTCCTCCACAACTTCCCAGGAGGGGTGGTCGACCCATGGTCGGCCCATGCCCGGCCGCTGCGATCCTTGACCTGGAAAAATGAAAGCGGGCACCTTGTCGGACTGTCTCCTCGAGTTTCGGGCGTGAGCTGCTCAGGGCGTTCTTTGCAAACCTGGTCGACTTTACGACCTGCGGGCGGCGCGGAAGGTAACGGTCCTCGAAAGGCCGTCAGGCTGACCTGGTAGAGGTGCTGTGCGGAGCGAGTTTTGTTCTAGGCTGCACTATTGAAATCCAGCCCGGATGGCGGAACAGGTAGACGCGAAGGTCTCAAACACCTTTGACCGAGAGGTCGTGCGGGTTCGATTCCCGCTCCGGGCACCGCAGGTGCGATGATCGCAGTTCCGAATGAGAAGCAGGTTCTGAGCCACGGTGGGTTGGCGCCGCCAGGTTGGCCTGTTGGAGAACTGCTGGTGAACTCTGGGTGAACGTCGTTTCCGGCCGGAGTCAGCTGACCTAAGGTGGGGGAGTGCACCTGTCAGCGTTGTTGGGCCGTCAGCTGCTGTCACCCTCCAAGGAGCCTGTGGGCAAGATCGACGACGTCGTCGTAAGGCTGCGCGGTGGCGACTACCCGCTGATGAAAGGGTTGGTGGTCAAAGTGGGTGGCCGTCGGGTTTTCGTCCCCGTCGGCCGGATTTCGGAGATGACTGAGGAGTCAGTCGTGCTCGCCGAGACCAAGGTCGACCTGCGCAGCTTCGAGCGTCGCGACGGCGAGGTTCTGCTCCGTGGCGACATTCTCGGTCACCGATTGATCGATGTGACCGACGCCGATCTCGTGCGTGCGTGGGACGTCGAGATGCGCGCCAGCGGGGAGGGGTGGGTTGTGTCGTGCCTTGACACCCGCCGTCCCGCCCGGCTGTTCGGGATGATCCGGCGAAGCAGTGGCGAGGCTTGTAGGGATTGGAAAGATTTTGAGCCTCTGATCGGCCATAGTCAGAGCTTGCGCGTGCGGTCCGGTTTCGGTCGCCTGGGTCGTCTGAAACCTGCGCAGATCGCTGACCTTCTGGAGGAGGCGTCACGAAACGAGGGGGAGGAGATCCTCGATGTGGTGCACGCCGACCCCGAGCTTGAGGCCGACGTCTTCGAGGAGCTTGACCCTGACACCGCCAACCGTCTTTTTGGTGACAGGACCGACGCAGAGGTAGCGGACGTTATCGCCCATATGCGTGCCGACGACGCCGCCGACGCTATCGGGGAGCTACCACAAGCCCGCCGTCAGAAGGTCCTCGATCTGCTGCCTGTTGGTACGCGGACGAAGGTGCTGACACTGTTAGGTTTCAACGCGAAAAGCGCCGGGGGGATCATGGGAGTCGACTTTCTGTCCGCGCCCGCTGACGCGACCGTTGCCGAAGCGCTGCGGCGGATACGCCTCGCCGACAACATCCAGCCCGAGGCGCTCATCACCATGCACGCGGTGGACGTCGACGGCCGCCTGATCGGCACGGTGACTGTCATCGGTCTGTTGCACGCCGATCCGGACGCGCACCTAGCCGACGTGGTCGAATCGGACCCGGTCAGGGTCGCTCCAGGTGCTGACGTCGTCGACGTGGCCTTGCTGATGGCGGACTACAACCTCATGACCGTGCCAGTCGTCGACGGCGACTCCCGGCCCCTCGGAGTGGTGACCGTCGACGACGTACTCGAAGCGACGATCCCCGACGAGTGGCGCCGGCGCGAGCCCCCTGCCCGACCTGACTGGGATCCGACCGCTCCGACCGCTTCCCCGGACTCGGCGACGACCACTCAGCTCGGGGGCTGAAGCAGTGGAAGATATGCCCGCCGCCCACGGCCCTGAGGGTACCGGAGCGGCTACTCACTCACGCCCCGATCCGGCCGGCCGTCACCTGCAGGCTCCCCAATCGGCTGTGCTCGACGAAGCCCACCTCGGCGACATCGAGGGAGCCTTCGGGCGGGTGTCTGTCGGCGACGTCGGTGAGCGGCGCAGCTGGGGTCGTAGGCTGCTCACCTTCGCAGCGATCATGGGTCCCGGCTTAATCGTCATGGTCGGGGACAATGACGCCGGTGGCGTGTCGACGTATGCTCAGGCCGGGCAGAACTACCACACCAGTCTTCTTTGGACACTGATCCTTCTCATTCCCGTCCTGATAGTCAACCAGGAGATGGTCGTTAGGCTGGGAGCTGTCACCGGGGTAGGACACGCGAGGCTTATCAACGAGCGGTTCGGTAAGGGCTGGGGCTGGTTCAGCGTCGGGGACCTATTTCTGCTCAACTTCTTGACGATTGTCACTGAGTTCATAGGCATCTCCCTGGCTGCCTCCTACGCCGGTATTTCGGACTATGTCGCCGTCCCGGTGGCCGCAGCAGCGCTAGTAGCGATAATGGCGTCGGGAAGCTTCCGCAAGTGGGAGCGGGCGATGTTCATCTTCATAGCGATCAGCGCCGTGCAGGTGCCCCTGCTCTTCTTGTCGCACCCCAAGTGGGGAACCATCGGGAGGAACTTCGTCGTTCCGGGCATCTACGGGGGCACTACGTCGGCTTCGGTGCTGCTCATCATCGCCATCGTCGGGACGACCGTAGCGCCCTGGCAGCTGTTCTTCCAGCAGTCCAACATCGTCGACAAGCGGATAACCCCACGCTTCATAAGCTACGAGAGAGCTGACACGGTTATGGGGTCGATCGTCGTCGTCGTGGGGGCGGCTTGCATCATGGTCGCCGGCGACTACGCAGCGAGGAATACCAAGGCGTTCGGGAACTTCACCAACGCCGCGGGGGTGGCACACCTTCTCGCCAACCACAGTCAGGTCCTCGGTGACCTTTTCGCGATCCTGCTCTTCGATGCGAGCATCGTCGGCGCTGCGGCCGTGACGCTGTCGACGAGTTACGCGTTTGGCGACGTGTTCGGCATCCGCCACTCCCTGCACCGAAACTTCGCTGACGCAAAGCAGTTCTACCTCAGCTATACGGCGATGGTCGCTCTGGCGGCGGGCATCGTGTTGATCCCAGGGGCACCCCTGGGGCTTATAACTACCAGTGTCCAAGCCCTGGCGGGGCTGCTCCTGCCCTCGGCTTCGGTCTTCTTGCTGCTGTTGTGCAACGACCGCGAAGTGCTGGGGCCCTGGGTTAACGCAGCATGGCTCAACGCTCTAGCGTCGGTCATAATCGCCGTCCTGCTCGTGCTGTCGGGAACCCTGATGGCCACCACCCTCTTCCCAAGTATCGACGTCACAGCGGTCTTCGTCTACCTGGCTATCGCTTTGGCAGTGGTCGGCGCCGGTATAGCCGTCGCCTTACGTGTCGCAAGCCGCCGCCAAAGCGGCGCCACGGTCGGGACGCCTCAGATCACCCTGGCAGAGAAGCTCTCGTGGCGGATGCCGCCGTTGGCGCTCCTCAAGCCGGTCCGCTGGTCACCTGGGCTAAGGGTGGGGATTCTCTCTTTGCGCGGCTACCTCGTTTTGAGCGCCGTGCTCCTACTCGTCAAGGCGATACAGCTCGGCGGCGGCTGAGGCTGCGCTTGGAAGCTCGCGGCTCAGGTGATCTCGACGTAGTCCTGCGAAGGGGCTGGGCGGTCTTGGTCCGAAAGGCGCCTGCCGGCGTCTTGTGCCGCCGAAGGCGACTCCGAGGCTTGCGGCTCCCAGGAGGGGTGGTCCATCTTGGCCGGTTCGGACCCACGGGGGATCGTCCCGGGGTCGGCCTCATCTTCGGGAACGGTAGGAAGCTCTATATGCACGTGTGTCCCGCCCTGCGCCGGTACCGACACCGACACGGTCCCCCCGTGGTCGGCTACCACTTGGGCGACGATCGCCAGGCCAAGCCCAGAACCGGGCATGCTGCGAGCCGTGGCGGCTCTGTAGAAGCGGTCGAATACGTGAGGGATGTCGTCGTTTGCGATGCCCGGCCCGTAGTCGTGGATGTCAAGCGCCCAGACGCTGCCGCGCTGCAGCCACACTTCGACGGTTCCTTCTGGAGGACTCCACTTGGCAGCGTTGTCCAAGACGTTCAGGACGGCACGCTCAAGAAGAGCCGGTTGGGCTCTAACCGACCCGGGCGTGACGTGAAGGTCGAAGTGCAACCCCGGGGCTCTCCTCTGGGCTCTTTCGACGGCGTGCTCTACTATCGCGTCGAGACGCACCTCGATCGGCTCCGCTTGGCGTTCCTCGTGGCGGGCCAAGTCCACGAGGTCTCCGACCAGGTTCGTCAACTCCTGCATCTGTGCTTGAACGTCCGCTGTGAGCTCGGCTCTGTCGGGACCGGACAGGTCGGGAGCGCGCAGGAGCACTTCGATGTTGGTCCTCAAGCTCGTGAGCGGAGTCCTCAACTCGTGACCAGCATCGGAGATCAGCTGGGCTTGCTGCTGGCGCGAAGCGGCGAGCGCCGCAAGCATCGAGTTGAACGCCGTCGCCAGGCGCCCCAACTCGTCATGGCTCGTAACGGGTATGGTCGCCTGAAGGTCCTGGGTTCCTGCAACGTGCTCCGCTGCCTTGGTCAGGCGGGCTACGGGCCGTAACGCGCCCAAACCGACTAGGTATCCGATGCCGAGCGAAAGTGCTACACCGCAAACCGTTACCAGCCATAGGATCACCCTCAGCGTGGAAAGAGTGTGGTAAATCGAGGCCAACGGAAGCGTGACTTGCACGGCTATGTGCAATCCAGGAAAGAACGGGTCCTGGGCTGCGGCAGTTATCACACGGTAAGGGGCTCCCCTGTAGTTGACGGTGTCAATCAGGTAGCCACTACCAGCGCCAGCCACCGCCGTCTGGGATTTCGTCGGGGCCAGCGGAGTAGCTAGTGGACTCGTCGCCACCTGGCTGTTGTAGAGAACCTGGCCCGTGGATGTTATGTACTGGACGAAGCCGCCATTCGTGCGACTCAAGACGTCAAGGACCTTCTGGCTGTTTACTCCATCCTGGGAGAAAGTCAGGATCGACAGGTCGCCTTGAAGGGACCTGTCAGCCTGGGAGAACAGTTGGTGCTTAACAGTGTAGTAAGAGCCGAGCGCCGCCAGAGCAAGCGTCAAGCCCACTGCCAGGGCAACCGCAGAGCCCAGGCGAGTTCGGAAGCTGAGAGCGCGAATAGCGGATTTGACGCCGCCAGATGTCCGTTTGGACGCTGCCCGGTCCGGCTCGGAGGAAGCATTGCCGGGCGGGTCGGCGTCGTCAGCACCTGGATCCGCTGGGAAAGATGAGGGCTCCGGAGCCGAAGAGTCCATCAGATCCTGGTAGGGGTTGGAGCCGCCGCCGGTCATGCTTGGGTTGGCTCCCGTAGCACGTATCCGACCCCTCTCACCGTGTGGATGAGTCGAGGTTCGCCTTCGGCTTCTGTCTTGCGGCGGAGGTATCCTATGTAGACCTCGAGAGAGTTCGAATTGGCGCCGAAGTCGTAACCCCACACTCGATCGAAGATCAACTCCCGTGTGAGGACCTGCCTGGCGTTGCGGAGCAAAAGCTCCAGGAGTAGGAACTCGGTCCGCGTCAGTTCGATGAGCCTGTCGCCGCGCCTTACTTCCCGGGTGCCGACGTCGAGCGACAGGTCGGCGAACTGGAGCAGGTCTTCTTCGGCGGGCGCGCTTCGGCGTAGCAAAGCTCTAATCCGCGCCAGTAGCTCCTCCAAGGCGAAGGGCTTAACGAGGTAGTCGTCCGCTCCGGCGTCGAGGCCTGCAACTCGGTCGTTCACAGCAGCCCGAGCGGTGAGCATCAGCACCGGCGTTGTGTCTCCGGCGGCTCGGATCCTCCTACAAACCTCCAAACCGTCCATGCGAGGCATGGCCACGTCGAGGATTATCGCGTCGGCTGGCCGCTCGGCGTGGGACGCGAGCGCGCCGGAACCGTCGGCGGCCAGCTCGGTCTTGTAGCCCTCGAAGCGTAAGGCGCGGTCAAGCGCCTGTCGGACAGCAGGTTCGTCGTCGACTACCAGGACATGCACACTACTAGTGTGGCTTATTCAGCTGAGAACTGCATTAAGGTTTCGCAAGGCGAGGAGACCTGGAAGCCAGGCGGACTCGGGTGCCAGACGAGCGCGAAGTCCGCTTGGGGTACAGTTATTCGGAATGTCCAGGGTATCTATCGAGCGGAAGCTTTTCGACGTTGCTGCACGCCTGAAGCGCGCGCGGGAGGAGCTTGCTCTCATAGACGAGCAGTTGGCGGTGATGACAGAATCAGCCGACGAGGCTCGAATCCGGTCGATGGTTTCGGAGACTCCGCTCGCATACCGCGAGTTCGCCGAAGCGGAGCGCCACGCCAAGGCTATGGCGAGGACCAGATCGGCGGTAGCGGCTGAAGTCGCCGAACTGCAGACCGCCCAGGATGACCTGCTCGACCGTCTCGTCGGGCCGGAACAGTCAGCGTTTTGACTCCGGACACACCTCCCTCACTTTTTCCCAAGGAGCTCACGTGCCAGTAAAAGTCGTTCTAGCCGAAGACGAGGCAATCGTCCGCCTGGACCTCAAGGAGATCATGGAGGAAGAGGGCTACGAAGTGGTCGCCGAGACCGGTCGGGGCGACGAAGCGGTCGAGTTGGTGCGCCGTCACCACCCTGACGTGGCGATCCTCGACGTGAAGATGCCGGGCATGGACGGTTTGGAAGCAGCCAGGCAGATCAACGCCGATCATCTCTGCGCGGTGCTCATCTTGACGGCGTTCAGTCAGAGGGACCTCATTGAACGGGCACGGGATGCCGGTGCCCTCGCCTACCTCGTGAAGCCGTTCCAAAAGAGCGAGTTGCTTCCCGCTATAGAGATGGCTCTGGGTCGATTCGCGGAGATGAAGGCGCTCGACGAGCAGGTTAAGTCCCTCGAAGAGCAGGTGATCGTCCGCAAAGCCGTGGACCGAGCTAAGGGCGCTTTGATGGACGATCTCGGCTGGAAAGAGCACGAGTCGTTCTCGTGGATCCAAAAGACCGCCATGAAGGAGCGGGTCAGGATGCTCGACGTCGCAGAGAGGGTCAACCAGGGGTTCCGACCACCTGCCGACGAGCGCCCCTGAAGGCCCACTAGGTCGACGGCAAAGGGCCGTCCTCGCTCCGAGGACGGCCCTAACGGCTCTGACCGTGTCGGGTCTCTAAAGCTTCAGGCGGCCGTCACGAAAAGCTGAGCGGTAAGCGACGGTCCTATGGCTATAGTCGCCGTGCCAAGGTCGAGCGTCAGGGTCCCGTCGGGTGCCCTGGAAGCGACCGTCGCCTCTGTCCCGGGTATGAAGCCGTGCGACGACAGGTAGCTGAGCGTGCTTTCGTCGAGCTCAACCAACTCGGTAACCCTCGCCAACCGTACCCGCTCGCCTTGCGTGGCGCCGGAAAGCGAGACGCTCGAGTCCTCCACCTCGCCAGACCCGGGGATTGGGTTGCCGTGCGGGCAGGTAGTCGGAAAGCCCAGAAGCTCCACGATCCGCTGCTCCACCTCGTCAGAGATAACGTGCTCCCATCGGCCGGCCTCAAGGTGGGCTTTCTCCCAGGGCAGGCCGATAATATCCGTGAGGAGCCGCTCGGCGAGGCGGTGCTTGCGTACGACGCTTTCTGCGACACGGCGTCCCGTCTCGGTGAGAAACAGCGAGCGTCCTCTTAGCTCCACGTAACCGTCGGAGCGAAGACGCCTCATCATCTCCGAAACGGCCGGCGCGGAATGCCCCAAGCGCTCGGCGAGTCGTGCCTGGATTACGACCATCCCTTCTTCGCCGAGCTCGTGGATGGCCTCCAAGTATTCCTCGACCGGCGGATGGAAACCTTCGGGCACCCCTTGAGGATACCTTCGCCGCGCCGCCGAACGCGCTCGACTTATCCGGCCTCGAGCCCGGCAGTCACCTAGCATCGAGACAGTCTCCTAGCATCGAGGCCAATGGCCAAGCTGATGCTCATAGACGGCAACTCGCTGCTTTACCGGGCGTTTTTCGCTCTTCCCACCGATATGGCGACGGCGTCAGGGCAGGTGACCAACGCCGTGTACGGATTCACTTCGATGCTGATCAACCTGATCAAGGACCACCATCCTGATGAGCTTGTGGCGACCTTCGACCGGCCCGAGCCGACCTTCCGCCACAAGATGGTTGAGGGCTACAAAGCCGGGCGAGCAGAGACCCCTGACATTCTCCGCCAGCAGATGGGCCTGGCCCGACAAGTCGTCGAAGCGCTGAGAATCCCCATAGTCGACTACCCGGGCTTCGAGGCCGACGATGTGATAGCCACGCTGGCGACCAAAGCAGCGGAGCGCAGTGACGACGTCACCATCGTCACAGGGGACCGCGACACCTACCAGCTAGTAAGCGACCCGCACGTCAAGGTCCTCTACAACAAGAGGGGTGTTTCTGACTACGCACTCTACGACGAGGCCGGCATCGAGCTGAGAACCGGCGTGAGACCCTCCAAGTACCCTCAGTACGCTGCGCTTCGGGGCGACCCTTCCGACAACCTCGCCGGTGTCGCCGGGGTGGGCGAGAAGACCGCAGCGAAACTGATCAACAACTACGGGGATCTCGACGGGATTTACGCTCACCTCGACGAGTTGACACCGAAACTGCGCGAGAGCCTCGCCGCAGCCCAGGAGCGTGTCAGGGCGAACCTGGCCGTGACCGTGCTCGTAAGAGACCTTCCTTTGGACGTAGAAGCCGAAGCTGCGAGGTTCGGAGGCTGGGACGCGGAGGAGGTGAGAAGGTTGTTCGACTTTCTCGAGTTCCGCACGCTGTGGGACCGGCTCGTAGAGGCAAGTCCGGCGGGGCCCGGAGTGAACACGCCGAGCGTCGAAGGGCCAGCCCCTGTGCAGGTTTCGATCCACCGGCCGGAGTCGCCTCAGAAGTTGTCGGCGCTTCTGCGGGAGTGGGCTACCGCCGGTGTTCGCTTGGCTCTGGCGGGTTCGTGGGTCGCACGGGAAGGCCGCTCCGAGTTGGTGGGCGTCGCGCTGGCAGAGGTAGGCGTAGACATCCCGTCGGAGGCCGTGTGGATCGACCGAGCAGCACTCGGATCCTATGACGTCGCCGAAGCCGTGGGCGGGGCTCTCGGTCCGGGCGGCGCCTCGGTCTCCGCTCACGACGCGAAAGCCCTGATGAGATCCTTGGCGGAGGAAGGGGTGACCTTCTCGAACCTCGACGTGGATACGGCGATCGCCGCGTACCTGGTCGACCCGGCCGGGGACCAATACCTGTTGGAGGATCTCGTCGAGCGTTACGCCGGGCTCCGACTGGGCCCCCAGGAAAATGGATCCGGCGGGCAGCTGGACCTAATGGCACAAAGTCCCGAACCCTCCGTCGTGGCTGGACAGCGCTGCGCCGGCGTCGCCGCGACGGTTGGTCCGCTGCGCTCGGCTTTGGAGTCGAGGGGAATGTGGGCTCTCTACGAGGACGTGGAACGACCGCTGGTCAGGGTGCTGGCCGGAATGGAGATCGTCGGGGTCCGCGTGGACGTAGCGGAGTTAAGGCGTCTGGCCGGTGAGCTCTCGGAAGAGGCCAGCCGGCTCGAAAAGGAGATCCAAGCGCTCGCTGGGGTCGAGTTCGTCGTCAACTCGACTCCGCAGCTGCGCCAAGTCCTATTCGAGCGCCTCGGGCTGACCCCCCAGAAGCGGACCAAAACCGGTTTCTCCACCGACGCCCAGACCTTGGAGCGACTCCGGGGTCAGCACCCGATCATCGAGTCGTTGCTTAGATACCGCGAGGTGGAGAAGCTGCGCTCGACCTACGGAGAGTCGCTGCTGCACGAGGTCGGTCCAGACGGTCGAATACACGCAACCTTCAATCAGACCGTCGCCCGTACCGGCAGGCTGAGCTCGGACCAGCCGAACCTGCACAACATCCCCGTTCGAAGCGACGAGGGACGGCGTTTGCGTCGCTGCTTCGTGCCCAGCGAAGGGAGGCGCTTCTTGATAGCTGACTACAACCAGGTCGAGCTGAGGGTCATAGCGCACCTCGCGTCAGAGCCAGCGCTGGTGGAGGCGTTCCGCGTCGGAACCGACATTCATAACGTCACGGCGTCGAGGATCTACGGCGTTCCTGCGGACGAGGTGACCTTGGCGATGCGCTCGAAGGCGAAGATGGTCTCCTACGGCCTCGCCTACGGAATGGAAGCGTACGGTCTGGCCCAACGACTCGGGATACCAGTCGACGAAGCCACCGAGATCCTCGACGCCTACTGGAACGCCTTCCCAGCTGTTCGGGCCTACATGGACAGGGTCGTCGCCGAAGCGCGAGAGCGCGGTTTCACCGAGACGCTGTACGGTCGAAGAAGGCCTATCCCCGAGCTTCAGTCCGCTCGCTACCAGGTTAGAGCAGCAGGGGAGCGTCAGGCTATGAACTCCGGTATCCAAGGGTTGGCCGCTGACATCTTCAAGGTGGCGCTGGTGCGCCTCCACGGGCGGATCGAGGCCGAGGCCATGCGGAGTGTGCTCGTACTGCAAGTCCACGACGAGGTGATACTCGAAGTACCCCCCGAAGAGGAGACTCTCGCTGTCTCAACGGTCATGGACGCGATGACCGGAGCGGCGAAGCTGGACGTCCCTTTGACCGTCAACCTGGCATGGGGGGACAACTGGGCTTCCGCTAAGTCTTGAGGCGGCGGGGGCGGACGTGTGGACCCCTACTGGATCCGCTATCTTTACAGTGTTAGGTAAACGTGAGTGCTGCGTTGATCGAGACTGAACAGGGGATAGCCATGGCGGAAGGGTTTGGAGCTTCGCAGGCGGCAATGCCGGTACCCGAAGGCGCGGCTGGCTCGGGGGCGCCCGTCGGTGTCGGCGTCGGGGATCCCGTCAGGGTCGTTCACGACCACGCTGATCGGATCTTCTCGTGGCGCTACGAACGGGATCGTCCCCAGTTGGTGAACCTGTACAACAAGGCCTCCGCCTCACAGTGGAACAGCGTCACCGACTTGGACTGGTCGGCCGACGTGGATCCCGAGCGGGTGACTGGCGACGAACCGCCAGTGCTGAGCCTTGCGCGCCGGGCGGCGACCATCCCGGGTTCACCTCTCGCCACGTGGGGTGAGAAGGAGTTCACTCAGCTTCGCGTCGAGATGCTAAAGGCCCAGTTAAGCCAGTTCATGCACGGCGAGCAGGGTGCGATGATGACTGCGGCGAAGATCGTCGAGACCGTCCCTTGGATTGACGCCAAGTACTACGCAGCGACGCAGACCATGGACGAGGCGCGTCACACCGAGGTGTTCGCTCGCTACTTGAACGAGAAGGTAGGAGACGCCTATCCAATGTCTCCGTTCTTGCAAGGTCAGATCTTCGGGCTTCTCGAAGACAGCCGGTGGGACATCGCTTACCTGGGTATGCAGATAATCATCGAAAGTCTCGCCCTGGCGGCCTTCGGCGAGTTGCTTAGGCGTACCTCCGAACCACTTCTGGCGAAGCTGCTCCGCTACGTCATGTCCGACGAAGCCCGCCATGTGGCTTTCGGCATTGTCAGCCTTAACGAGCTGTACCGGGGTCTCAGCTCAGCTGAGTTGAAGGAGCGCCAAGAGTTCCTCGTCGACAACACTATGCGCAACCGGCTGCGATCCACCACGCCTGAAGTCTGGGAGACGATGGGAGTTACCGTCGAAGAGGTGATGCCCAGTCTGCTCCAGGCAGCGGGGGAAGTCGGGCACGGGCCTTTCGTTGCATTCCAGCGGGCCTTTTTCTCCAAGCTCGTACCTAACGTACGCAAACTCGGCCTTCTCGACGCTAACGACGGCTACTTGAGGAAGCAGTGGGCCCAAAGTGGCCTACTCGAGTTCGAGCACGCCGACGACACCTCGGCGGACTTCGAGGCCTACGACGCCGTTGCGGCCGACCGGGCAGCAGTGAAGAGCGCCTAGTAGCCGAGAACCCGATAGGCGGAGGCGCCCGGCCTGGATCGCCTGCCGGGAGAACAGTCCCTGGCGGAGGTGTAAAGTCGAGGATCTACCCGGGATGGGGGATTCGCCCCCGCCCCTGAGCTCAACTGTCCGAAAGAAGGCCTCTAGTTCCATGTCCGACGACTCCTTGACCACCACGACCTCCTCGCCGATGGGAACCTTCGACGAAGCAGGTGAGTACACTCCCCGTCAGATCGTTGCAGACGACCTCGACGGGACTTCCCTCGCTGATGCCATTGCGGGGACGATCGTGGAGTTCGAGGACGGCGACATCGTCAAGGGCACGGTAGTCAAGGTCGACAAGGACGAGGTCCTTCTCGACATCGGGTTCAAGTCCGAAGGGGTCATACCCGCACGTGAGCTTTCCATCCGTCACGACGTCGACCCGAGCGAGGTCGTCAAGCTCGGCGAGAAGATCGAAGCCCTCGTCCTGCAGAAGGAGGACAAGGAGGGTCGCCTCATCTTGTCGAAGAAGCGGGCGCAGTACGAAAGGGCTTGGGGTACCATCGAGGCGATCAAGGAGCGGGACGGCATCGTGTCGGGTCCCGTCATAGAGGTGGTCAAGGGCGGCCTTATCGTCGACATCGGCCTGCGCGGCTTCCTGCCAGCGTCCCTGGTCGAGTTGCGCCGTGTCCGCGACCTGGCACCTTACATTGGCAGGACCGTCGACGCGAAGATCATCGAGCTCGACAAGAACCGCAACAACGTCGTTCTGTCCCGGCGAGCTTGGCTGGAGGAGACGCAGCGCGAGCAGCGCGACGAGTTCCTCACGAACCTAAAGCCCGGAGAGGTCCGCCGCGGTGTTGTCTCGTCCGTTGTGAACTTCGGTGCCTTCGTCGATCTGGGTGGCATGGACGGCCTGATCCACGTGTCGGAGCTTTCCTGGAAGCACATCGAGCACCCCTCTGCGGTGGTAGCAGTAGGCGACGAAGTCGAAGTACGCGTGTTGGACGTCGACCTCGACCGGGAACGCATCAGCCTGTCGCTCAAGGCGACCCAGTCTGACCCGTGGCACGAGTTCGCCAATGCGCACCGCGAGGGCGAACTGGTCTACGGTCGGGTCACCAAGCTCGTTCCTTTCGGTGCCTTCGTCCAGGTCGGTGACGGTATCGAAGGTCTCGTGCACATCTCGGAGATGGCCAGCCACCACGTGGACCTGCCCGAGCAGGTTGTAAGCCCCAGCGAGGAGCTGTGGGTGAAGATCATCGAGATCGACCTTGCCCGTCGGCGGATCTCGCTGTCCATCAAGCAGGCCGCTGAGGGCGGTGAGGTCGCAGCGGAGTACCGGGATGCCTTCGGCGAACACGCCTACGACGAGCAGGGAAACTACATCGGCGCAGCCGGGTTCACAGATTTCGAGCCGGAGTCTGAAGCTCAGGCAGCTTGGGCCGAGTACATCGAAGAGGAAGGTCTCGGAGCTCTCGGCGTCGCCGAGGTTTCCAGAGGCGACGCAGCCGTCGACGGTAACGCCGGTGCTGAAGAGGCATCCAGCTACGCCGAGGACGACGTGCCGGACCAAGCCGAGGGCTGACGAAGCCCTGAGGCCTTCGAGAGGGGACGAGGTATGCACGTCGGCGTGCCGGCCGAGGTAAAAGACAACGAGTACCGGGTCGCCTGCACTCCCGCTGGCGTCCACGAACTGGTCCGCCACGGTCACCGTGTACTCGTCCAGGCCGGCGCGGGGCTCGGTTCGTCGATAGCAGACGCGGAGTTCGAAAATGCCGGTGCGACCATGGTGAGCTCCGCCGACGAGGTCTGGGGCGAATCCGAACTGGTCCTCAAGGTCAAAGAGCCGGTGGAGGAGGAGTACAGCCGTCTGCGTCGTGACCTCGTGCTCTTCACCTACCTGCACCTGGCGGCGTCTCGGGGATGCACGAACGCCCTTCTGAGAGCGGGGACCACCTCGATCGCGTATGAGACGGTGCAGCGCCCCGACGGAAGCCTCCCGCTTCTCGCTCCGATGTCGGAGGTCGCAGGCAGGATGGCCCCCCAAGCTGGAGCGCATCACCTCCAGCGGGATGGCGGAGGTCGAGGGGTCCTCATGGGGGGAGTGTCCGGCGTTTACGCCGCCAAGGTCGTAGTGATAGGCGCAGGGGTGTCGGGGATGAACGCCGCTGCCATAGCCCTCGGGATGCAGGCCGAGGTGCTCCTGCTCGACAAGGACATATCCAGGCTCAGAGACGCCGACCGGATCTACCAGGGCCACTGTCAGACGGTGGCTTCCAGCGCCTACGAGATCGAGCGGGCCGTCGTGGACGCCGACCTGGTTATAGGGGCGGTACTCGTTCCCGGGGCGAAAGCTCCGGTGCTCGTACCCGACAGTCTCGTGGCTGCGATGAAGCCCGGTTCGGTGCTAGTCGACATCGCCATCGACCAGGGTGGTTGCTTCGAGTCGTCGCGACCGACGACACACTCGGATCCCGTGTTCGAAGTGCACGGATGCCTGATGTACTGCGTTGCCAACATGCCCGGAGCGGTGCCGCACACCTCCACCCATGCTCTCACGAACGTCACGGTGCCCTACGCGCTGGAGATAGCCGACCGGGGATGGTCACAAGCCGCTCGGAGCGATCCCGTTCTCGCCCGGGGCCTGAGCACTCACGCTGGCAACCTTTTGTCGCAGCCGGTGGCGGAGGCTCACGGCCTGGATTTCGTCTCTCTCGATACCGTCCTCGGCAACGGCCCGGCCGCTTAGCCCAGCCGGCTAAGCTCTGTTCGCCGCACCCCTGACGCGGCGCATCCGGTGCCCCATCTTCGAGTTCCGGGGCGCAGTCCTCGCAGATCTTGTGGGAGTAGGCTTGGTTGGCGTGCTGATCGGCTTGACAGGGGGTATCGGCTCGGGAAAGACGACGGTCTCGTCCGAGTTGGCAGCGAGAGGAGCTGTCGTGGTCGACGCAGACCTCATAGCCAGGCAGGTCGTCGAACCTGGAGGTAGGGCGTTCGGCGCCGTAGTCGAACGCTTCGGGCAGGGTGTCGTCGCGCCCGACGGAGGTTTGGACCGCGGCGCGATTGCGAAGATCGTCTTCTCCGACGAGGACGCCCGAGCCTCCCTGAACGCGATAACCCACCCGGCTATCAGGCAGGTGATGGCAGAGCAGGCGGCGCAGGCGCTGGGGCGCGGCGATACGGTCGTGCTCGACATCCCCCTCCTCGACTCCAGCGCACGTTCCCGTTTCGGTCTCGACGCCGTCGTAGTCGTCGACGCCCCCGTGGAGGTGGCAGTAGCTCGGCTTGTCGGCCAGCGCGCCTTCGACGAGGCCGACGCCCGAGCGCGCATCGCAGCCCAGATCACAAGGCAGGAGCGCTGCAGCCTCGCCGACTTCGTGGTGGACAACGGTGGTAGCCGCGAGCAACTTGGGGAAGAGATCGACAGGTTGTGGAGCTGGATAGTCGGTCTCGTGTCGCAAAAGGGTGACAGGGGGTCCGCCTAGCCTGCCCGGGGCTCCTTTCGCGTCTCACGCCGCTACGATCAGACGATGGTCGATTTCAAGGTGGTCTCGGAGTTCGACCCGGCCGGCGACCAGCCGAAGGCGATAGCGGAGCTGTCCGAGGGAGTTTTGAGAGGGGACCGTTTCCAGACTCTCCTGGGTATTACCGGGAGCGGGAAGAGCGCAACTATCGCATGGACGATCGAGCGCGTCCAGAGGCCCACGCTGATAATCGCCCCGAACAAGTCGCTTGCAGCCCAGCTCGCCAACGAGATGCGGCAGTTCTTCCCCCACAACCGGGTCGAGTACTTCGTGAGCTACTACGACTACTACCAACCCGAGGCTTACATCCCGTCGAGCGACACCTACATCGAAAAGGACAGCTCGATTAACGACGAGATCGACCGGCTGCGCCACGCTGCGACGTCGGCCCTTCTGACCAGGAGAGATGTGATCGTCGTGGCTTCGGTCAGCTGCATCTACGGTCTGGGATCCCCAGAGGAGTACGCGAAGCGGATCCTCCACGTCGTGCGCGGAGGAGAGTACGACCAGCGGGCCATCTTGAAGCGGCTGGTCGAGATCAACTACGAGCGCAACGACGCGAACCTTGTTCGCGGCAAGTTCCGGGTCCGGGGCGACACGATCGAGCTGCACCCGGCTTACGAAGAGCACGCAGTGCGCATCGAGCTGTTCGGCGACGAGGTAGAACGCATCGTCTCTGTCGACACTCTCACAGGAGAGCAGATGGGGGACCTCGCAGAACTGGTGGTGTTCCCGGCGACGCATTACGTGGCCGGGGAGGAACGCATGCGGTCCGCTCTGGCGGGCATCGAGGCCGAACTGCAAGAGCGTCTCACCTGGTTCGAGAAGGAGGGCAAGCTTCTCGAGGCGCAGAGGTTGCGGATGCGAACCTCGTACGACTTGGAAATGCTCGCCGAGGTCGGCGTGTGTTCGGGTATCGAGAACTACAGCCGCCACATCGACGGACGCTCCGCGGGGGAGCCGCCCAACACTTTGTTGGACTTCTTCCCAGACGACTACCTGCTCGTCATCGACGAGTCCCACCAGACGGTCCCCCAACTGCACGGCCAGTACGAGGGGGACAGGTCTCGTAAGGAGACCCTCATCGACCATGGGTTCCGGCTCCCGTCGGCCGCTGACAACCGCCCGCTGCGCTTCGACGAGTTCTACACCCGGATCAACCAGTGCATTTTCTTGTCGGCCACTCCGGCACCCTACGAGATCCAGCAGTCCACCCAAGTGGTCGAGCAGATCGTCAGGCCGACCGGGCTCGTGGACCCTGAGGTGACGGTGAAGCCGACCAAGGGACAGATCGACGACCTGATCAGCCTGATACGCGAACGCACCGAGGTCGGAGAGAGGGTGCTCGTGACGACTCTGACCAAGAAGATGGCGGAGGATCTCACCGACTATCTCATCGAGAGTGGGCTCAAGGTCCGCTACCTCCACTCGAACATCGAAACGCTCCAGCGGATCGAGATCCTGAGAGATCTGAGGCTAGGAGAGTTCGACGTGCTGGTCGGGATCAACCTTCTGCGCGAAGGGCTTGACCTTCCCGAAGTGTCATTGGTGGCGATCCTCGACGCGGACAAGGAGGGCTTCTTAAGAGGCGAGACGTCGCTGATCCAGACGATCGGCCGGGCTGCCCGCAACGTGAACGGCCAGGTGGTCATGTACGCGGACCGTATGACGGACTCCATGAAACGGGCGATCTCCGAGACGCACCGCAGGCGCGCCCTGCAGCAGGCTTACAACGCCGAGAATGGTATCGACCCTCAGACCGTGCGGAAGGCTGTCACTGACATACTCGTGTTGCTGGGAGGTGGCGGTGCCCCGCTGCCGGGGAAGGACCGGCGCAGCCGGCGTCGGGACAAAGCCCGCAGCGACCTCGCTCAGCTCCCGCGCAGCGAGCTCGCCCGGCTCATCTCCACCCTAGAGGAGGAGATGCGAGAAGCCGCCACGGACCTTCGCTTCGAGTACGCAGCTAAACTTCGCGACGAGATCGCCGACCTGCGATCGGAGCTCCCCGAGCCTGCCTGAGAGCCGGTCTAGCCGAGGGCCTGGTCGGTGGCTGCGACCAAAGCGTCGACATCTTCGAGGGTGGTGTCCCACGCGCACACGAGGCGGACGTCGCCCAGATTGCGGTCCCAGTCGTAGAAGCCGAACTGCGCCCTCAGCCCTTCTACGATGCCGTTAGGGAGCACTGCGAACACGCTGTTAGCCTGCACAGGGTGGGTCAGGCTGACCGCTGGCAGTTCTGAGAGCCCGCGGCCTAGACGGGAGGCCATGGCATTGGCGTGCCGCGCGCATCGCAGCCACAGGTCGCCGTCGTAGAGAGCGAGCAGTTGGGCGGAGACGAAGCGCGCCTTAGAGGCGAGCTGCATGCTCGACTTGCGGATGTATGTGATGCCCCGCTCGGAGTGTGGGGTGAGAGCGACGACGGTCTCGGCCAGCAAAGCGCCGTTCTTGGTGGCGCCAAGGGAGAGCGAGTCCACCCCGACGTCGGTCGTGATCGCACGGAGCGGTAGGCCCAGGCCGGCTGCTGCGTTCGCGATGCGCGCCCCGTCCATGTGCACTGCCAGGCCGAGCGAGTGTGCGTGCTCGGTCACGGCTACCAACTCCTCAGGGCTGTAGAGGGTTCCCATCTCCGTCGGTTGGGTGATCGAGACGACCTGAGGTTGCGCTCGGTGATCGTCACCGAACCCCCACGCTTCGCGGTCCACCAACTCCGGGGTTAGCTTGCCGTCCCCGGTGGGGACGCTGAGCAGCTTCAGGCCTGCCATTCGCTCCGGGGCGCCACCCTCGTCGGCTGTTATGTGGGCGCTGGCAGCGCAGATGACTGCGCCCCAGCGATCGGTCAGGGCTTGCAGGGCAACGACGTTGGCGCCGGTCCCGTTGAACACCGGGTAGGTGGCTGCTCGGTCGCCGAAGTGGCCGCGGAGCACTTCGGCGAGCTGGGCGCTGTAGGGGTCGGCACCGTAGGCGCCAACGTGGCCGAGGTTCGCGGCTGCGATGGCGGCTATCACCTCAGGGTGGGCGCCTGCGTAGTTGTCGGAGGCGAAAGTCCGCCGTGTCGGGTCGTGGAGGACTTGCATCCGTCGAAGCGTAGCGAGCCGCCACCGCCAGTCAGTACGCACGGACGAGAGCGACGAGAGCGACGAGAGGAAACCCAGAACACCTGTTCGCTGGTAGCCTGTTGAGGATGCCGGCGAAAGCGAAGGTGAGATCTAAACCGCAGAATCTCCTGGCAGGGGCGAGTGGAGCTTCCCACGACCGTCTCGTGGTGCGCGGGGCCAGGGAGCATAACTTGAAGAATGTCTCCGTCGACCTGCCCCGAGACCGCCTGATCGTCTTCACCGGGCTGTCCGGTTCAGGCAAAAGCTCGCTGGCGTTCGACACCATCTACGCCGAAGGCCAAAGACGCTACGTCGAGTCGCTGTCGAGTTACGCAAGGCAGTTCCTCGGACAGATGGACAAGCCTGACGTCGACTTCATAGAGGGCCTCTCCCCGGCGATCTCGATCGACCAGAAGTCGGCCTCACGCAACCCTCGCTCGACGGTGGGGACGATAACCGAGGTCTACGACTACCTGCGTCTGCTCTACGCCCGCATCGGCGTGCCTCATTGCCCGGCGGACGGGACGCCCGTGTCGCGCCAGACGCCCCAGCAGATCGTGGACCGGATCTTGGAGCTGCCCGAAGGGGAACGGTTCCAGGTGCTGGCGCCGGTCGTGCGCGGCAGGAAAGGCGAGTACCAGGCCCTCCTGGAGGAGCTTGCCAGCCAGGGCTACGCCCGGGCCCGCATCGACGGAGAGATCAGCGAGCTGTCTGACCCCCCTAAGCTCGCCCGCTACGAGAATCACACCATCGAAGTCGTCGTCGACCGCCTCGTAAAGCGAAAGGGCATAGAGCGTCGTCTCACCGACTCTTTGGAGACCGCTCTGCGACTCGCCGAAGGCGTCGCCGAGGTAGCGCTAGTGTCGCGGGACCCTGACGGGCAGGAAGAGGTGCTGACGTTCAGCCAGCACCTGGCCTGCTCCACCTGCGGCAGGTCCTTCGACGAACTGGCGCCGCGGAACTTCAGCTTCAACTCCCCCTACGGAGCCTGCCCCACCTGCGACGGTCTCGGAACGCGCTTCGAGGTCGACCCAGAGCTGGTGGTACGCGACCCGGACCTGTCCCTCGCCGACGGCGCGATAGCCCCGTGGTCGGGCCATCGCGGCGAGTTCTTCGCCGGGCTGCTCGAAGCGGTAGCCCTGGAGGGAGGCTTCTCCACCTCGACGCCGTGGCGCAAGCTCAAGAAGGCAGACCAAAAGGCGGTTCTCTTCGGCACGGGGACCCGCAAGGTGCACGTCCAGTACCGAAACCGCTTCGGGCGGGTCCGGTCATACGACACCCACTTCGAAGGGGTCGTCCCGTGGCTGTCCCGCCGGCACAGCGAAGCTGAGTCGGACTACTCGCGCGAGACCATAGAAGGTTACATGCGCGAGGTCCCGTGCCCGGCTTGCGGCGGTGCCCGACTCAAACCGGAAAGCCTGGCGGTGACCGTCGCCGGACACAACCTCTTCGAACTGTGCGACCTGTCGCTTAGGGAAGCGACGGCGGTGGTCGCGGAGTTGGAGCTGTCCGACCGGGATCACCGTATCGCCGACCGGGTTCTAAAAGAGATCAGAGCCCGGATGCGTTTCCTGCTCGACGTGGGCCTCGACTACCTGAGCCTGAACAGGTCCGCCGCGACTCTCGCAGGGGGTGAAGCGCAGCGGATCCGCCTGGCGTCGCAGATAGGAAGCGGTCTGGTCGGGGTCCTATACGTGCTCGACGAGCCTTCGATAGGTCTGCACCAGCGCGACAACCACAAGTTGATAGAGACCCTGGTGCGCCTGCGCGACTTGGGTAACACGGTGATCGTCGTCGAGCACGACGAGGACACGATCCGTGTCTCTGACCACATCGTCGACATCGGACCGGGTGCCGGCGAGCACGGCGGGACTGTCGTGGTTTCGGGGACTCTCGACGACCTGCTCGCCAGCCCTGATTCCCTGACCGGGCAGTATCTGACGGGACAGCGCAAGATTGCCGTGCCGGCGCTGCGGCGGGAACCGAAGGGGGCGATCAGGGTGGTCGGAGCCCGGGAGCACAACCTGAAGGGGATCGACGTGGAGTTCCCCCTCGGGTGCCTGGTCTCTGTTACCGGGGTGTCAGGATCGGGAAAGTCCACGCTTGTGAACGACATCCTCCTTCGGGCGCTCATGGCGAGGATCTACCGCTCCAAGGAGGTCGCCGGCCGTCACACCCGCGTCGAGGGTCTCGAAGCTGTAGACAAGGTGATCTCCATCGACCAGTCCCCGATCGGCCGCACGCCGCGATCCAACCCGGCCACCTACACCGGCGTCTTCGACCACGTAAGGCGCCTCTTCGCCACCACCACCGAAGCCAAGGTCCGCGGCTACCAGCCGGGGCGGTTCTCCTTCAACGTGAAGGGCGGCCGTTGCGAGGCTTGCGCCGGTGACGGGACGATCAAGATCGAGATGCACTTCCTGCCCGACGTGTACGTCCCTTGCGAAGTATGTAAAGGGGCGCGCTACAACCGTGACACGCTAGATGTCACCTTCAAGGGCAAGAACATCTCGGAGGTGCTGGACATGCCCTGCGAGGAGGCGCTTGAGTTCTTCTCGAACCAGCCTTCCATAGCCCGGCATATGCAGACCCTGGTCGATGTCGGGCTGGGCTACATAAGGCTAGGCCAGCCAGCGCCCACGCTTTCGGGCGGCGAGGCGCAGAGGATCAAGCTGGCAAGCGAACTGTCCAAGCGCTCGACGGGTCACACGATATACGTGCTGGACGAGCCGACCACCGGCCTGCACTTCGAGGATATCCGCAAACTTCTTGGCGTCCTATCCCGCCTGGTCGACCAGGGCAACACCGTGTTGGTCATAGAGCACAACCTCGACGTCATCAAGACGTCCGACTGGATCATCGACCTGGGTCCCGAAGGAGGGGACGGCGGCGGGGAAGTGGTCGTCGAAGGCACCCCCGAGACCGTCGCGAAGACATCGTCTAGCTACACGGGGCGCTTTCTGGCCCCGCTGCTCGCCTGAGCTATGGGGTCTGGCGGCGGGGCGGTCTGCCACCGCCCCGCCGGCCTTCTAAGTGATGTCGAGCATCCTCTGCAACGCGGTGCGCGCGTCGGCGGCGGTCGCCTCGTCGACGGTGATCTGATTGACCACTCTTCCTTGCACCAACTCTTCGAGTACCCATGCCAGGTGTGCTGCGTCGATGCGGAACATCGTGGAGCACGGGCAGATCAGAGGATCGAGCGAAACGACACGAAGGTCGGGGTGCTCGTCGGCGAGACGCTGGACGAGGTGTATCTCCGTCGCTACGGCGATGGTCGACCCAGGGTCGGCCTTGTCCACCGCCGCGATAATAAAATCGGTGCTGCCGACCATGTCCGCCAGTTCCACCACATCGTGGGCGCACTCGGGGTGGACGATCACCACACCTTCGGGATGCTCCGACCTGAAGGCCTCCACGTGGCTGGGACGGAACCGCTGGTGCACCGAGCAATGGCCCTTCCACAACAAAAAGCGGGAGCCTTTCACGGTCGCTTCGTCGAGACCTCCGAGGTCTGCCCTGGGATCCCACACCGCCATGTCGCCGGCGTTGAAGCCCAGCTGGTAAGCGGTGTTACGACCGAGGTGCTGGTCGGGGAAGAAGAGCACCTTGGTGTCAGGGCCGCGCTGGGCTAGAGCCCAGCTGACCACCGCCCTCGCGTTCGACGACGTGCACACCGCCCCGCCCCGGCGGCCGACGAACGCTTTGAGCGCAGCAGCTGAGTTCATGTAGGTGATCGGAACGATCTCCTCCACGTCTGTGACAGAGGACAGCTCGTCCCAGGCTTCTTCGACGGACTCGAGGTCCGCCATGTCAGCCATAGAGCATCCGGCGTTCAGGTCTGGAAGTATCACCTTCTGATCTGGGCCGGTCAGGATGTCCGCCGACTCGGCCATGAAGTGAACCCCGCAAAACACGACGAAGCGGGCTTTGGACGCTGCTGCTTTGCGGGACAGCCCGAACGAGTCCCCGCGGGCGTCGGCCCATCGCATCACCTCGTCACGCTGGTAGTGATGACCGAGGATCATCAAGTCGTCTCCCAGGGCCTCCTTGGCGGCGGCTATGCGCCGGGCAAGGTCGGAACCTGGTGATGTCGTGTACCCCTCAGGAAGGGGAGGTTGAAGTCGGATCACGGCGGAACACCTCCATTGGAGCACTTCGACATGCGGTCGGCGGGGACAGCCCGGGCGCCCATCCGCGGGGATGTCGACCTCGAAGTGATTATGTAGCCGGATTCCGGGCCGGCACCATCATCATAGGCCCGTGCGACGTCCTCGCGCACCTGCTCTCAGCGATCTGTGCCCAAGCGAACTCGCCACCGCGACAACGGCCAGACTTCGGGCAGACTCAGGGCGTGCTTCATCGACCTTCCCCGGGGACCATTCCCGACTCTCCGGGCTCCTACCAGTTCAAAGACCACGAAGGCCGCGTCATATACGTCGGCAAAGCGAAGTCGCTCCGCAGCCGCCTGTCGAACTACTTCCAAAATCCCGCCCTGCTGGCCCCCCGCACGGCGCAGATGGTGGCCTCGGCTTCCAGCGTCGAGTGGATCCAAGTCAGAAACGACGTGGAAGCCTTGATGCTCGAGTACAGCTTGATAAAGCAGCACAAGCCCAGGTTCAACGTCCGCCTGCGCGACGACAAGAGCTACCCCTTTCTGGCAGTTACCGTCGGCGACGAGTGGCCGAGAGCGACGGTCAGGCGGGGGGGCAGGGACAAGACGAGCAGGTACTTCGGCCCTTACGCCCACGCTTACGCGATCCGCGAGACCCTCGACTCTCTCACGAGGATCTTCCCGGTTCGCACATGTAGCGACTCGAAGCTGGCTAACCATCGCCGGCTCGGACGGCCGTGCCTGCTCTACCACATCGAGAAGTGCTCGGGGCCTTGCGTCGGGGCAGTAACCGCACAGCACTACGAAGAGATGGTGCGCGACCTCATCGGCTTCTTGGAAGGCGACACCCAGTCGGTCATCTCACGTCTTGAGTCGGAGATGGCGCAGTGCGCCGCACAGCTCGAATTCGAACGGGCCGGGCGCATACGAGACCGGCTCGCAGCCTTGCGCAAAGCCATCGAGAAGCAGCAGATGGTCACCGAGACAGCCGACGACCTCGACTGCTTCGCTGTCGTAGAGGACGAGCTAGAGGCGGCAGTACAGGTGTTCTACGTGCGTCGCGGGCGGGTAGTCGGCCGGAAAGGCCTCATAGTCGACAAGGTCGAGGATCTGAGCAGGCCCGCTCTGGTCGCTCAGGTACTCGAACAGCATTACGACGCTGCCCCTATGGGCGTGCCGCCTCTGATATTGGTGCCGGATCCACCGGAGGACGTTGAGACGATCGTCGAGTGGCTCGAGCTGCTGCGTTCGTCGCCCGACATCGTGCGCGGCGAACCGGAGTCCGGACTTCTCGGCCGTCGCGGGTCGGCTGACGCGACGTCCGCCGAGGTGGAGTGGTGGGCTGCTGACTCGAGCTACCGGGTCGAGCGCAGCGTCAACCCGAACGCCAGGAAGGGTTCAGCGGTGGAGGTGCGGGTGCCACAGCGAGGCGACAAGAAGGCGCTCATGGAGACGGTCGAAAAGAACGCTGACGAGGAGTTCCGCCGTCACCGGCTGACCAGAGCAGCCGACCACAACGCCAGAGCCCGGGCTCTGACCGCCCTGCAGGACCACCTGGGCCTTCCCGAGTCGCCGCTGCGCATCGAATGCTACGACATGAGCCACCTTCAAGGCACCGACTACGTCGGGTCGATGGTCGTCATGGAGGACGGGTTGCCCCGCCCTTCGGAGTACCGGCGTTTCAAGATCAAGACGGTGCAGGGAAACGACGACTTCGCTGCTATGGGGGAGGTCCTGACGAGGCGGCTGAGCGCCTACCTGGCCGAACGGGCCAAGCCGGTTGAGGAGAGGAGACGCAAGTTCTCCTATCCTCCCCAGTTGCTTCTGGTCGACGGAGGCAAAGGCCAGCTGGGCGTTGCTGTCGAAGTCCTGGAGCGACTCGGCTTGAGCGCGGAGATACCGGTCGCTTCGCTGGCGAAACGCTTCGAGGAGGTTTACCGGCCGGGCAGTTCAGAGCCGATCCGGATCCCGCGGACCTCCGAGGCTTTGTACCTGCTCCAGCGAATACGAGACGAGGCGCACCGTTTCGCTATCACCTACCACCGCTCTTCGAGAGGAAAAAGGATGACCTCGTCGGTCCTAGACGGCATCGCCGGTCTCGGCCCTGCGCGCAAGAAGCGGCTGATATCCGAGCTCGGAGGTCCCAAAGCCCTCAAGGCGATCTCCAAGGAGACCTTGACGGGGCTTACGTGGCTTCCCGACGCCGTCGGGGAGGCTGTCTTCGAGCGGCTCCACAGCTAGGGTTTGTCCATGCCCAAAGTTGCTGCCAACGGTATCGAGATCTTCTACGACGAGCACGGCGATCCCGGGGACCCGGTGATCCTGCTGATCATGGGCCTGAGCGCCCAGATGACATCTTGGGATGAGGCCTTCGTAGCGGAGCTCGCTTCCCGGGGATTCCGAGTCGTCCGCTTCGACAATCGCGATATCGGCCTGTCTACCTGGTTCGACGAGGCCGGGGTTCCGGATATGGGTGCCGCTATGGTGTCGGGGACGATCCCGCCCCCGGTCTACTCACTCTCCGACATGGCCGCTGACGGTGTCGGACTGCTCGACGCCCTCGGCGTGGCCCAGGCGCACATCGTCGGGGCGTCGATGGGCGGGATGATCGCCCAGACCTTCGTAATAGAGCACCCCGAGCGGAGCCTGTCGTTGACGTCGATATTCTCGACCACCGGCAACCGAGGCGTCGGCCAGTCGCACCCAGGTGTCGCCGAATCCTTGTTCTTCGCGACGCCCCCTTCGACTCGTGAGGAGGCCATCGAAGCCGGCGTCACGGGGTCCCGTGTCATCTCGAGCCCCGGGTACCCGCCGAGCGACGAGGAGTTGCGCGAAAGGTCTGCCGCCGCCTACGACCGCGCATACCATCCGGCCGGGGTAGTCCGGCAACTTCTGGCGATCCTCGCACAGCCCGACCGCACGGAGGCGCTTCACGAGGTGGCCGTACCCACCCTGGTCATCCACGGGGACTCCGACCCTCTGGTGGACAACTCGGGTGGCAGAGCAACGTCCGAGGCCGTACCCGGGGCTGAGCTTTGGCTGGTGCCGGGAATGGCCCACGACCTGCCCAAAGCGCTGTACGTCGAGATGGCTGATCGTATCGCGGCCAACTGCCGACGGGCCTGATGCCGCAAGCTCCTGGCAGTCCGGCTGCTGAAGCGGCGACCGTGGGACGGGACCTGTGGGAGCGCCACGCAGCGTGGTGGCAGGCCGGCTTCACCGAGGGAGCAGACCCGGAATACGAAGAGCAGATCCTCCCCTACATAAGAACCCAGCTCGCTGGCGCCACGAGAGTCCTCGACGTGGGCTGCGGGGAAGGCCAGGTGGCCCGCCTTGCGGGTAGCGTCCCCGGCGTCGAGCTCGTCGCGGGGGTAGATCCATCTGTTGCGCAGGTTGGCGAAGCGGCCAGGCGCGGCGGGGGAGTGCGGCTAGCGCGCTCCGAGGCGTCGGGCCTGCCTTTCCCTGACGCTACGTTCGACACCGTCGTAGCGTGCCTGGTCTTCGAGCACGTGACAGAGCTCGACGAGGCTATCAGCGAAGTCGGCCGGGTCCTCTCGCCTGGAGGGGCGTTCGTGTTCCTCCTGAACCATCCGCTTTTGCAGACGCCCGGCTCCGGGTGGATCGACGACACCATCCTTGAGGAGCAGTACTGGAGGATCGGCCCCTACCTCGTCGAAGACCTGTCGCTCGAAGAGGTAGAAAAAGACGTGTGGATACCATTCGTCCACAGGCCTCTGTCCCGCTACGTCAACGCTATGGCAGCGGCAGGTCTATACATCACCTCGATGGTCGAGCCCGCCCCGCCCGCCGGTTTCCTCGCCCGAGCCGAGGAGTACAGGGAGGCGTCGAGCATCCCCCGCCTGCTCGCCATCCGAGCGGAGAAGTTCCGCTCGACCCCGCCAGGACGCTAGCGGTGGCCGAGTTCGTGATCGTGACCGGACTGTCGGGGGCGGGCCGATCGCAGGCCGCGGCCACTTTGGAGGATCTCGGGTGGTTCGTCGTGGACAACCTGCCCACCACGCTGATCGTCTCCGTCGCCGACTTGGCGCTGGCTCCCGGTTCCACCCGCGACCGCGTTGCTCTCGTCGTAGGCCGTGACACCGAGCAGCTAGAGGAGCTCAGCTCAGCCGTCGGTGCGCTCACGCAGAGGGGAGTGCTGGTCCGGACGGTCTTCCTTGACGCATCAGACGAAGTGCTGGTAAGGCGATTCGAAGGCACCCGGCGACGGCACCCCCTCGGGCGTGAGAAAGTTCTAGAAGCCGTGGCGTTAGAGCGGGAACGCCTGGCGACCATCCGCGAAGCCGCCGACGTGGTCATAGACACGAGCGACCTAAACGTGCACCAGCTTCGCTCCCGGCTTATAGACCTCTTCCACCGTGACTCTGCCGACTCGATGCACATCTCGGTGGTCTCGTTCGGCTTCAAGTACGGGCTTCCCCCGGACGTAGACAACGTGTTCGACGTCAGGTTCCTGCCCAACCCGCATTGGGTGGCGGACCTGCGCGACTTGACCGGCCGTGACCGGGCGGTACGGGACTACGTCCTAGCCCAGGAAGGCTCCCAGGGCTTCCTCGACAAGGCGGGCGACCTCTTGGCATTCCTACTGCCGAGCTACGAGAAGGAAGGCAAGACCTATATGAGCGTGGCTGTGGGCTGCACCGGTGGTAAGCACCGCTCGGTCGTCATCGCCGAGGAGCTCGCCGGGGCGATCAGAACCCTCGGTTTTGACGTGGCGGTGTTCCACCGTGACGTCGAACGCTAGGCGGTCCACGTTGCGCCAGGAGGGGCCGTCGGTCGTGGCGCTCGGCGGCGGGCATGGGCTGGCCGCGACGATAGCGGCGCTTCGCCTGTACGCGTCCGAGGTAACCGCTGTGGTGTCGGTAGCAGACGACGGCGGTTCGAGCGGCCGCCTACGCAGGACTATTGGGATCCCCGCCCCGGGCGATCTGCGAAGGTGCCTTTCGGCGCTGGCGGATCCGGACAATCCGTGGGCGGCGGCGCTCGAATACCGCTTTCCTGCCGGCACCGACGGTCTGGAAGACCACGCCCTCGGTAACTTGATGTTGGCTGCTCTCGCAGGGTCCGACAGGGACCTCACTGGTCCGGCTCGGCGAGTCGCCCGCCTGCTCGGCGCTTGCGGCACAGCGCTCCCTGCGACCTCGGTGCCGGTGGACCTCGAAGCCGACATTGGCGACCAGAGCGTCGTCGGCCAGCTTGCCGTGGCTCAGACGCCCGGCGGGATCCGAAGGCTGCGGTTGCGGCCGGAGACACCGCCGGCGCCGCCGCAGGCCGTCGCTGCTATAGCAGCGGCCGACCAGGTTGTCCTCGGACCTGGCTCTCTGTACACGAGCGTCCTTGCGGCGGCGACCGTGCCGGCGATCCGCGCCGCCCTGGTCGCCTCCTCGGCGTGCAGGATATACGTCTGCAACCTTGAACCTCAGCTGCCTGAGACCGCTGGGTACTCGAGTTTCGACCACCTCGAAGCGCTCCTCGCCCACGGGGTGCCGGTGGACGTCATGGTCGTGCACGGCACGGCCGGGCAGCCGGAAGTCTTCCGAGGCACGCAAATAGTCCGCGCCGACGTGGCTGACCCGGCCGGAAGGGGCCACGACCCTAAGAAGCTGGCGGTAGTGCTAGCCAGTCTCGGGGGCGTTTAAGATCTGGCTGTACAAGCGATGCCAGGGCCGAAAGCTCTGGGCACGGTAGGTGCTTTCACAAGTCACGTCTAAAGAGGAGATCTCCAGCCATGGCGATACGAGTTGGTATCAACGGTTTCGGGCGTATCGGTAGGAACTTCGTCCGGTCGGTGATCAGCCAGGCCGAGACCGACCCGGGTGCTGAGGAGTTGATCGTCGTCGGGGTCAACGACCTGGTCCCTACCGCCACCAACGCCCACCTACTCAAGTACGATTCGACGCAGGGGACGCTGCGCCAGGAAGTCACCCACGACGACAAGTCGATCACGGTCGGAGATCTCACCTTTGCCGTTTTCGCCGAGCGCGACCCTAAGGCCCTGCCCTGGGGTGACCTCGACGTGGATGTGGTCGTAGAGTCGACCGGTATTTTCACCGACAGGGACAAGGCGGCCACCCACCTAGAGGCAGGAGCCCCCAGGGTTGTAGTGTCAGCGCCCGCTACGGGAGCCGACGCTACCTTCGTGGTCGGGGTCAACGACGACACCTTCGACCCGGCCTCCCACGTTGTCGTCTCCAACGCTTCGTGCACGACTAACTGCTTCGTGCCGATGATCAAGGTCCTCGACGACGCCTTCGGAGTGGAAAAGGGTCTGATGACCACCGTCCACGCTTTCACCAACGACCAGAACCTTCTCGACCTCGCCCACAAGGACCTTCGCCGGGCTCGATCGGCAGCTGTCAACATAGTCCCCTCGTCGACGGGCGCTGCGAGAGCTACGAGCCTTGTCATGTCGAGCATGAAAGGTCGCCTCGACGGCAGCTCCCTGCGGGTGCCCGTCGTCGACGGGTCCATCACCGACTTCACGGGCATCCTCAGTAGGGAAGTGACCGTCGACGAGGTTAACGAGGCGTACCGCGAGGCAGCGACCAGTGGCCCGTTGTCCAAGGTGCTCGTCTACAGCGAGGCGCCTCTTGTGTCGTCGGACATCGTCGGCAGCCCGGCGTCTTGCACCTTCGACTCGAAGCTGACGATGGCTCTGGGTTCGATGGTCAAGGTGTTCGGCTGGTACGACAACGAGTGGGGGTACTCGAACCGTCTGGTCGACATCACCCGCAAGGTTGGCGGGGCGCCACGGCCTTGAACAAGATTCCGGTCCTTGAGGACCTGCCCGATCCGGCCGGTAAGAGCATCCTTGTAAGGAACGACTTCAACGTTCCTATGGCCGGCGGGGTTATAACCGACGACCTTCGCATAAGCCTGAGCGTGGACACGATCATGTGGCTCCTTGACCATGGCGCGCGCCGGGTGGTGACGGCCTCGCATCTGGGTCGGCCCAAGGGTCGCCCCGACCCGAGGTTCTCGATGGACCCTGTCCGTGAGCGCTTAAAGCAGCTGGTAGCCGCATCGGGCGGGGATGCCGGCCGGGTGGACGTGTTGGAGAATCTGCGTTTCGATCCCCGGGAGGAGGCGGGGGATGTCTCCTTCGCCCGGGAGATCTGCGAGGGCCACGACCTGTTCGTCAACGACGCTTTCGGGGCGGCCCACAGGGCTCACGCGTCGGTCGTCGGGCCTCCGCAGCTGCTTCCCAGTGCCGCCGGACGGATCATGGCCCGGGAGGTGGAAGTGCTCCAAGGGTTGCTTGATGGCGCTGCCCGCCCGTTCGTCGCCGTGCTGGGAGGGTCGAAAGTCTCCGACAAGCTGGGCGTCATCGAAGCGCTTCTCGACAAGGTGGATACTTTGGTGGTGGGCGGGGGGATGTGCTTCACGTTCCTAGCGGCCGCTGGCCACAGCATTGGAAGCTCCCTTTTCGAGCCGGACCGGGTGGAGGCGTGCAGGACCCTCCTGGAATCAGGGCGTGACATTCGCCTCCCTAGCGATCTCACCGTCCTCAGCCCCGGCGGGACTTTCGGGGCCGGCGTGGAGCCGACCGGTGAGACCCGCCAGGTAGGCGTCGACGTCCCCGACGGTTGGACGGGCCTCGATATCGGCCCGGGTAGCGCCGCAGAGTTCTCCGACGTGGTCACCGAGGCCCGCACGGTTCTTTGGAACGGGCCGATGGGCGTCTTCGAAGACAGCCGTTTCGAGGCAGGGACGAGAGCTCTAGCGGAGGCGATCGCGGCGAGCAGCGCGTTCAGTGTCGTCGGGGGAGGCGACAGCGCCGCGGCCGTGGCCAAGTTCGGACTTGACGGACAGTTCGACCACGTTTCGACCGGAGGGGGTGCGTCGCTGGAGTTCATCGAACGCGGCGACCTCCCCGGCCTGGCGGCGTTACGAGAAGGGGTCCGATGAAGCCCAAAGCGCTTCGCAAGCCGCTCATCTCGGGCAACTGGAAGATGAACTTCAGCCACCTGGAGGCGATCAACATCGTCCAGAAGTTCTCCTACGGCTTGGGGGTGTCAGACCCTTCCAGGGTCGACATCACGCTGCACCCACCTTTCACAGCGTTGCGCTCTGTGCAGACGGTGATAGACGCAGACGACCTTCCGATCTCCCTCGGGGCTCAAGACGTGCACTGGGAGAAGAGCGGCGCGTTCACGGGGGAGGTCAGCGCCGAGATGCTGGCGAAGCTGAATGTGTCCTACGTGATCGTCGGCCACTCGGAGCGACGCCAGTATTTCGGTGAGACCGACGAGATGGTCGCCAAGAAAGCTGCGGCAGTGCACGCCTTTTCGATGACGCCGATCGTGTGCGTCGGCGAGACGTTGGAGGAACGTGACGGGGGTGACACCGAAGGGAAGGTTCTCGGCCAGCTCCGAGCCGGCCTCGGGCTTCTCGACGCCGATCAGATAGCGCGCAGTGTTATAGCCTACGAGCCGATCTGGGCGATTGGCACCGGCAGGACCGCCACGCCGGAGGACGCCCAGAAAGTGTGCGCTGCTATCCGCTCGGCGGTCGTCGCCGACCACGGCGCCGGCGTCGGGGCGAGCCTGCGAGTGCAATATGGCGGCTCGGTGAAAGCAGCGAACATCGAGGCACTGATGGCCCAGCCTGACATCGACGGCGCGCTCGTCGGTGGGGCGAGCCTGGACCCGGCCGAACTGGCTGACATCGTCGGTCGCACAGCCTCAGCGAGCTGAGCTGTTCACTTTCAGTCCGGCTTGTATCAAGCAAAAATTCAGCCTACTGTTGAGTAGGTGAAGGGAAAGATGGCTAGATGACAGCTGTAGTGGTCGTTATACAAGTGCTTCTCAGCCTGGCTTTGATCGGCATGGTCCTTCTCCACAGCGGCAAAGGGGGGGGACTCTCCGAGATGTTCGGCGGAGGTATCGGCCAGGCTGCTGCAGGCTCGACCGTCGCTGAGCGCAACCTCGACCGGGCGACGGTTGCTTGCGCGATCGCTTTCCTTTTCACGACCGTAATCCTGTCCATCCGACTGCAGTAGCCATTACCGCCTTAGCCAGTCTCTCTGAAAGCTGTACTAGCGAGTCCGACGCGTCGCCGGTGGTCGGTCGCAGTCCGTGGGCTTTCGCTAGTGTTCGACTCCGATCGTGCGATCCCTGGCCTAAGGTAGGCCGATTATGGTCTCAGAGATCTTCGACGAGCAGGCGTGGGCCCAGGTGCCCGGGTTCGACTTCACCGACATTACCTATCACAGAGCGCTGACCCAGCCCACTGTCCGGGTGGCTTTCAATCGGCCTGAAGTCCGCAACGCGTTTCGTCCAAAGACTGTCGACGAGCTCTACCAGGCTCTCGACCACGCCCGCCAAAGTCCCGACGTGGGATGCGTTTTGCTGACCGGCAACGGGCCTTCACCCAAAGACGGTGGCTGGGCGTTCTGCTCCGGCGGCGACCAACGTATCCGGGGACGTGACGGCTATCAGTACGCGACAGGTGACAGTGCCGAGACGGTCGACCCGGCTCGAACCGGCCGGTTGCATATCCTCGAAGTCCAGCGGCTGATCCGCTTCATGCCCAAGATCGTCATCGCCGTGGTGCCCGGGTGGGCGGCTGGTGGAGGCCACAGCCTGCACGTCGTGTGCGACCTGACGTTAGCCAGCGCCGAGCACGCCCGTTTCAAGCAGACCGACACCGACGTCGCCAGCTTCGACGGCGGCTTCGGCTCCGCCTACCTGGCCCGCCAGGTAGGCCAGAAGTTCGCTAGGGAGATCTTCTTTTTGGGGCGGACCTACAGCGCTGCCGAGATGCACGAAATGGGAGCTGTCAACGCAGTCGTCGCACATAGGGACCTAGAGGTGGAGGCGTTGCAGTGGGCGGCGGAGATCAACTCCAAGAGCCCAACGGCTCAGCGGATGGTCAAGTACGCTTTCAACTTGATAGACGACGGCCTGGTTGGACAGCAGCTCTTCGCCGGCGAGGCGACCCGCCTCGCGTACGGGACTGCCGAGGCGCAGGAGGGACGCGACGCGTTCTTGGAGAAGCGCCCGCCCGACTGGTCGAGCTTTCCCTGGCACTACTAGCCCAGGTGGGCCGTCTCGACCTTGACCTGACTCGGGCAACGCCGGTGTAGGCGCGGCCCCCGTCGGCCAGGAGTGATCCGGTAAAATGAGAACCAGCCTCGACATCATGGTTGGTGGTGACGAGAGCAACACGTTCGGAACTGTGCACGAGACGGATTGATGAGCCCGAGAGATATTTGGAAGAGAAGCGCACGCTACGCAAAGTCGTCGGAGTTCGACGATCTAACCGACACCGGAGAGATCCCGGTCTGTAGGCCCAGGGAAGATCTTGACCCTCCCGGCCGTCTAGGTCGCCCGTCTCGTGATCTGCTCGGAGCAGGGTCGCTCGTGAACGTCGGGTTGGCCGTGTCATCGATATTCGTGTCGCTTTTCTTCTACGTGTCGTCGGGCAGTATCACCAACATGGCGCTGTTCGCGTTCGGTCGCTATGGGGGTCTCATGGCGATGTCGTTGGTGGTCGCAGCTGCGTTTCCCAACACATCCCCCCGTCGACTATTTCGTGTCGGTGTCGGCCTGACCGCCATTTTCTACCTGTCGCTCATAGTCCTGGGAAGGGCGGCTACGCCGCTGGCATTGCCACTTGGTCTGTTCAACGGGGCGGCGAGCGGGGTTTACTGGTTCGGTGTCAACACTCTTATCTACGACGTGGTCGAAGGCGAAGAGCGAGGACGCTACTACGGGCTCAACTTTGCGTTCTTGAACGTCACTAACGTCGTCGGTCCTTTCGGCGCCGGCCTTCTCATAGCGAAAGTCGGCGGGGTGACCGGGTACTTTGCCGTTTTCGCAGCGTCGACTGTCGCGTTCGCCACGGCTTTCGTCGTGTCGAGACGCCTCGCTGACACCGCTGGCATCGGAGGTGTCCCAATCCGGGAGGCCCTTCGTCTTCCCTTGGCGACCCCAGAGTGGGGACGAATGTGGATGGTCGTCGCCTTGAGAGGCTTCAAACAGTCAGCAGGATCTCTGGGTCTTGTCATACTCGTCGCCTTGGCCACCACAAGTTCCACTGCTCAAGGGGAGTTCGCTGCGGCGACAGCACTTGCCGCAGTCGGTACCTCTATCCTCGCCGGGAAGGTCAGCCCTGACCGCAGGGGCAAGGTGATGTGGGGCGGTGCCGGGGCCTTCGTCCTCTCTACGGGATTGCTTCTCCACGCAGGGCTCGCCGCTATCCTCACCTACGGAATAGTGACAGGCCTGGTGTACCCGGCCGTTATGGTACCGGTGTCAAGCGTAATCTTGGAGGCCATGGACACCGACCCCAAGGCTGGCGAGCGGCGGGGGGGTTACGTCTTGTCACGTGAGATAGCCGTCAACGTCGGAAGGCTCCTAGCGATAGGCCTGCTGCTAGTACTGCTGCATTTCGTTGCTGCTAGAGACGCTGTGCTCGTCACCGTCGGGTCCGCAGCCTTGCTGCAACTCGTTGTCGCCGGCCTTTCTGCTCGCACCTCGGTCCGCGCTCGAGCGTACAGCTGACCTTCAGTTCTCCGCCCCGTAGGGAACTACAAAGCGCCGAGGACACCCGTGTTCGGGAAGCTATTAAAAGCAGTGATAAACTGTGAAAAGTTAGTAGATAGTTGCACATCCGATGGTGTACGGCTGCGGTACTGGACCAGCTGCGGCTCAGATGTCCCACGGGCAGGAAACTTCAACTATCATCACTCAGGCACCGGACTACGGTGCAACAACACGTCGGAGTGGCGGAATAGGCAGACGCGCTAGCTTGAGGGGCTAGTGCCCGCAAGGGCGTGGGGGTTCAAGTCCCCCCTCCGACACGTTCATTAGCCCCACCCCCCGGGGCGAGGGACACGGCGAGGTCCACTTCCCGCTCTGCCGGGTGATAGGTGATGCGCAGGTTGGCTGCCTTGTAGATGGCTTCGCGGTTCTCCCGGCTGAAGGCGTCCATGGTCTCCACCAGGCCGCCGAGCTGGTCGAGGGCCTGGAGCACGCCGGCCGCTGTGACGGCCTCGGAGGGGCGGCGGGCCTGGATCTCGGATCGTAGGGCGTCACGTTGCTGGCGGAGCCGCTTCAGCCGCTCGGCCACGTCCGAGGTGTCCAGGCTGCCGGCTTCCACTGCGTCGAGGAGGCGCTCGATCCTTCGCTCCGTGTCGGACAGCTCCCGGGCCGCCCGGTCGTAAGGGTCGACGGTGGTCGCACCTGCGCCAGCGATGGCGTCGGCGACGATCTGGCGGCGGTCCGGGGCGAAGAGCTCGGCGAGCCAGTCGTCGACGGTCAGGGCGAGAGCCCGCTCTGATACGAACAGGCGCTTCGGGTGGCCGTCGCCGGCCCTGGCGCTGGCGTAGTCGGCCCGGATCCTGCACGTGTAGCCACGCCGCTCGCCGACCCGGTGGCCGGCCATCTTGCGACCGCAGATGCCGCACTTCACCAACCCCGTCAGCAGGTACGAGCCCGGATGTGGTCGCGTCGCTCGCTGCTGGCGGGTCGGGGCCTGCCCCTTCCTGGCGATCATCGCCTGGACCTGGTGCCATACGGCCTCGTCGACCAGCGGATCATGGGTGGGCGCGTCCGACTTCGACCAGGTCTCGGCCGGCGCCCAGGTCTGCATGACGTTGTAGCCGTCCGCGGGCCGGTTCGGGTCGAGCAGGATCTCCTTGCGGGGCTGGCGGCCCCAGACCTGGCGGCCGAGGTAGCGGGGGTTGGTGAGGATGGCCCGGACGGCTGAGCCGGCCCAGGCGTGTCCGCTGCGGTGCGGGTTGCGGCCCGGGTCGTGAGCAGAGGGGCTGGGGACGCCTTCGTCGGTGAGAGTCTGGGCGATGGCCCGGTATCCGGAGCCGGAGAG
>JAKBBA010000060.1 GCA_021808665.1 Actinomycetes bacterium | reverse complement strand
ACCGACCACCTCTGACCGCTCAGGTAGGTTGTCGACGCACCATATAACGATCCCGTCGAGGACCCGGATCGTGACTGCAAGTCCCGACGCTTCGCCGACCATGACCGTCTCGACCTCCCGAGCCACAAGCCCGGCTCAGACGCTTGCGCCGGGCCATGGTTTCGGACCGTGGTTGATTGCGACGTACCTCTATCTGGAGAACAAGTTGCGGCCGATTCTGCCATCCCAGCGTGCTGCCAGCTTGGCGCTCTTGATGACGTCGTTGAGCCATCTGGTTTCGTCAGGATCCCAGCCGGCGATACAGGTACACGCTCCGTCCGCAACCGGCAGTGCCCGATAAGAGGCCTGAAGGTGGCCGGCGACGCTAAGGTGCACCCCGTCGTAGGAGGTGGCTACCGCAGACCAATCTGGGATCAGCCAGCGTCCTTCCCAGCCGGTCCAACGCCACCAGTCGTGGCGGCGGGATAATGTCACATCGCGCGGAAACTCCTCCGCCAGAGCGCACCAGGCGTCTGGGCCGTCTACCTCGTACACCCGCGCAGACGAGTCGATGCCGACGTCGTACACATCGAACGGCCCGTTGCCGGGGAAGTCTTCGCAGATAGCCAATTGCACCGCCGCCAGCCGCTGCATTGCTCTCGTGGTACCGAACAGGCCGGCCTCGTGAGGCGCCGACCACCACATGCCGCCGAAGTGGGGAGCGTGCGCTCCCGGTGGGAAAGGCACCATGTCCGCCGAGCGAGCCTCGTTGGCCGCCTCGGCTCGGGAGTAAGCCCCTAGCGCGTCGGCGGCACCGGTTAGCAGCGGCAGACCACTTTTGGCAGCCCAGGCGACGAGGCGTTGTGCATCCAGTCTCGCTGGACTCCACCACCACGCCGCTCCGGGCGCCATGGCAAGCGCGACCGCCACCGGGGCCAACACTTCCGGCGCCTCCCCGAGTGCGACGGCAGCGTCGACGTCTTCATCGCTGAACGCCCAGTCATCTACCGCCTCGGCCAGCACGGCCAGCAGCGTCCAGGGATCGTCCGTCGCGCTGAGTACGGCGAGGTCGACGTCCGCGACGTGGCGGCCGACGACCTTCTCGACCGTTGGAGCCGATCCGGGGTCTCGGTCGGACAACTCCGGCCAACCCGCAGGTGGCCAACCCGGACGGCCCGCGTTGGTTTCCTCGATCGAGCGAAGGGTGACCGCCGATACCGGCCGAGCGAGGGCAGTCAGCAAGCGATGAGCGTCGAGGCCGACGGCGGCTGCGCAGAGCGCCCGCCCCCGCGGCCCGCCAAGCAGCGCATCTGCCCTCGCGTCAATGTCAGTATTCACACCGGCAACAGTAGAGCGGACCCCCTCGGCGACCTTGCCACAAACCGGACTTCTCACAGAGGATAGACATATGTACCGCACTTCGTGGTACAATAAGGGTTGTGAGCGAGCCCGACGCGAGGCCGGCGCTACAAGAGCGCTTTTTGACTTTGATGTCTTCGTCTGACGAGACGACTGCCGGGACTTCTATCCGCCTGCCCGAGAACTTACGTGAGGCATCCAGCTTGGCGACCGAGATGGGTTACGCAGTATCTCTCACCGAGCTGACCGTTAAAGGCCTCCGGGATGTCTTGGAGGCAATCTCATGGCGCCTGGTCCTCGACGAGCATTACAAGTGTCATCCCCAGGCGCGCCCTTCTCTGCTCGAGGTTGCGATGGCAGCCGCAGCAATCGACGGGAACCGGATAGTCGAGCAGCCGGAACTGATTGAGCGCGCCGCCGCCTGGATCGCCGAGCAGCACCTAGATGCCGACGCCGACGACGTCCTGTGGCTCGCCACGGGGATGAGCTTGACGCAGACCGTTACCTGAGGTGTCGCGAGTACTGATACTCGACAACGAGCCGATACAGGCCCTCTTGGATTCGCAGCATCCAAAGCACCGGATCGTGATGGCCTACTTGGAGGTCCCAGCGAGACGTAACCGCCGGAAGACTGGGTCGCTGATCGTACTGGTACCGACGACAGTACGCGTCGAGGCCGGCTGGGATCGGACCGCAACCATATCCAGCGCCGTTAACCGCCTGCCCATAACCGACGACGCTCTCACGACCGACAAAGCCGACAGCGCCGCAAAGCTACGAAACACTCTTCTCGTCTCGCCTGCCGACGCCCATATAGGCGCTGTCATGCGCACAGCCGAGGGCGAGGTTTCGATTCTCACCAGCGACCTCGGTGATCTGCGAAGAATCGCTCAAATGACCGCTAGGACGATCACGATCGCCCGAATCTAGCTTCGGAGTTCGACGCTTCTGCTGACACCCCTTATGTCAGGATCCTAGGGCGCTGCGCAGAGCGGCCAGACGGTCACGGTCCAAGGAGTACCAAACCCACTTCCCGCGCCGCTCGCCGTGCACGAGGCCGGCCTCGCTGAGGATCCTCAGGTGGTGAGAGACCGTTCCCTGGCTTTTGCCTAGGGGGACCACGAAATCACAGACGCAGATCTCGCCCTCCGGCGCCGCCGCAAGCATCGAGAGGACCCGGAGCCTGACCGGGTCTCCGATGGCGTCGAAGCCCCTCGCCAGCTCCGCGGCTTGGCCAGCTTCGAGCGGAGCCGCCAGCACAGAAGGACAGCAGGCCGGCCCGATTTCCTCTTCGATCAGCGGGTATGCAGAACTGGGCTTAGCCAACAAAATCTCCCATTGACAACCATGATTACATCGACAAGGATCGATACACTGACAGGTGTCGATGTTACCAGGAGGTTCCCCGTGTCACGTGTCCAGCTCGCATTGAACGTCGCCGTTCTGGACGAGACCATTGCCTTCTATTCCAAGGTCTTTGGGACCGAACCGAGTGACGCCGTCTCGGCATGCGCTCCCGGATCGGCCAAGGTGCGCGCAGGCGGTCCGGGGGGAGAGCCATGGGAGATATACGTTGTTCTGGGGGACGCGGACACTCCCGTGGGACAGCTAAGAAACGCCACGCCGGGTGAATCCGCATGCTGCTCGACGCGTCCCGAACTGGTCGGTTTGTCCACAGGCGCCATGTCGTGACACCCGCCGGCATCGCATCCGACCCCGCATCCGACCACCACGCGGGTGACGCAGTCTCGCCACGCTCCTCGGAGAGATCAGACCTCGACGCACCGGTAATCGCCCGCTTGTCGTTCCTGGACCGCTTCCTCCCCGTATGGATCATCTTGGCGATGGCCGTAGGTATCGGTCTTGGAAGGGCGATACCGAGCCTCGGCAGGCACCTAGGCGCCATCCAGGTCACCTCAGGGACTTCGCTTCCGATCTTCGTCGGATTGCTCGTGATGATGTACCCGGTGTTGGCCAAGGTCCGTTACGGCCAACTCGACTCCGTTACCAGGGACAAGAAGATGTTGCTCAGCTCCTTGATCCTCAACTGGCTGATCGGCCCGGCGGTCATGTTCGCCCTGGCCTGGTTGATGCTCCCCGATCAGCCCGCCTACCGTAGCGGGCTCATCGTCGTCGGCTTGGCGCGCTGCATCGCTATGGTTCTGATCTGGAATGACCTGTCGGGCGGCGATCGGGAGGCGGCGGCGGTCCTCGTCGCATTGAACTCGCTTTTTCAGATCCTCATGTTCTCCTTCCTCGGCTACTTCTACCTCGAGGTGCTTCCTGGCTGGCTCGGGCTTTCGACGGTCGGGCTCCACCTGTCAATCGGCCGGATCGCGGAGACCGTTGTTATATTTCTCGGCGCGCCACTGTTGGCAGGGTTTCTCACTCGCCTCGTCGGCGAGAAGACGAAGGGCAGAGACTGGTATGAGAACGTTCTGCTCCCCCGGCTCGGCCCTTTCGCGCTATACGGGCTCCTCTACACCATCGTGATCCTCTTCGCCTTGCAGGGCCACACGATCACCTCGCGTCCCGGTGACGTCGCACGTATTGCGGTTCCCCTGCTCGCATATTTCGCGATTATGTGGTTCGGCGGTTTCTTTCTTGGCCGACGGCTCGGGCTCGGCTACGAACGGACCGCCACGCTTGCCTTCACCGCTGCCGGCAATAACTTCGAACTGGCTATTGCCGTTGCCATCGGCGTGTTCGGGGTGACAAGCGGCGAAGCTCTCGCCGGCGTCGTCGGGCCACTCATCGAGGTTCCGGTTCTAGTCTTGCTGGTGTACGTGGCTCTCTGGGCTCGCCGACGCTACTACCCGGCGCATTCGCCCGAAGGGACGAGAAGCGCACAATGAACGACAGCCCGCGCCTACGTAAACCCGTAGTGCTCTTCTTGTGCATTCACAACTCCGGGCGTAGCCTCGCAGCGAAGGTCCTTCTGGAGCATTACGCCGCCGGACAAGTAGATGTCCGGTCCGCCGGATCCGAGCCTGGCAACGAGCTCAACCCGTCGGTGGTCGCCGTTCTGAACGAACGCGGTCTTGATCCCTCCCAGGAGTTCCCCAAGCCGCTCAGCGAACAGGACGCCAAAGCCGCAGACATCGTGGTCACCATGGGCTGTGGTGACACCTGCCCGTACTATCCAGCTAAGCGCTACCTCGATTGGCAGCTGCGGGATCCTGCCGGACTGGCCGTCGATGATGTCCGGCCGATCGTCGACGACATAGACGCCAGGGTCCGGGGCCTTCTGGCAGAACTGCTCCCCGTCCCCGGTTAGAGACGTGTCGCACGTCTCTAGGTTCGGGCGTAAACAACTCATCGTCCGGGTAGGTCGCCCACTATGAAGTACACGCGCACCAGGGTCGTATCGGGCTACAAGTAAGTCGGACCGTGACGGAGTCGTCGTCCACGATGCTGGCGAATCGGGACCGGCGTGGCGGCATCGGACCAGCTCAGGGGCTTGCGCCCGACGAGTCCCGCCATCTCATCGCCGGAGGTCACGTCCCCGATGTCCCCGTGAAGTCCCTGTCGGAGCGGCCCCACTCCGGCCGCCGCGAGCCCCCTTACGCCCCTGGCCAGGGACTTTTCCGAGAGCCCGAGAGGACAATCGAACTCCTGACCTATTTGTTGGGACAGGTGTTGGGACGCCTCAGGTCCTCCGACCCGCTCGGGAGTCCGACCGGTGGCATCATGAAGGCGTGTCCAACGACCCAGCCGACATGGTGACGATCGACCCTGCGGTCTGTAACGGCGAGCCGTGCGTCAGGGGCCGGTCGTGCGAGATGGTTCGGCTACGATGAGGAGTGTCACACGGGTGCGGTAGCTTCGAACATCCGTTCGTAGGGGGTTGATGCCGTGTTGACCGAGAACCAGCTGTCGCTGCTCCCGGAGCTTCCTGAGTTGGCGACCGTCGCCTGCGGCCCAGGAACCGAGGTAGGCGAGGTCTTCACCCGCCAGTGGACCGTCGAGATGATTCTGGACCTCGTCGGCTATCGGGTTGAGGCCGACTTGGCATCGCTCGTGATTCTTGAGCCGGCGTGCGGGACCGGCGCCTTCCTCCTTCCGATGGTCGACCGCCTTCTTGCCTCCGCACGACGCCACGGGCGAGACGTGGCGGAGTTGGCAGGGGCCGTGCGGGCATTCGAGATTTCTGGCCCCAATGCGGATTTGGCCCGCAAGGCGGTGGCGGCCCGCTTGGCACAAGGGGGTGCGCACGACGAAGTGGCCCGAGGGCTGGCGGCGTCCTGGATTGTGACCGGTGACTTCCTGCTGGCGGACGTGGAGCCGGCGTCCGCCGACCTGGTGGTCGGGAACCCGCCGTACGTGCGATTGGAAGGGGTACCAATCTCGCTGATGGAAGCTTACCGGCGGGCCTGTCCGACGATGCGGGGTCGCAGCGACCTGTACGTCGGATTTATCGAACGAGGCTTAGGCACGCTTCGCCCCGGCGGGCGCCTCGGCTTCATCTGCGCTGACCGGTGGATGCACAACCAGTACGGTGCCGGCCTGCGGCGGCTGGTGTCCCAGTCCTTCGCCATGGAGACAGTCGTGTCAATGCACGATGTCGATGCCTTCGAGGATGAGGTGTCGGCCTACCCAGCAGTGGTAGTGATCCGCAACGATGAGCAGGGTCGAGCTGCGGTGGTGGACACGACCGCTCGGTTCTCTGCTGAGGACGCCCATCGCGTGGTCGACTGGGTTAACAAGGGTCACTCCGGGCGGACTCGAAGTGAGTCATTCGAGGCATCCCGACTCGGCGGGTGGTTCGACGGAAATCGGCTCTGGCCTACGGGCGGCCCAGGACAACTGGCCCTGCTAGCCGAGATTGAATCCCGCTGGCCGACGCTGGAGGACCCAGCGACCGGCACCCGGGTCGGTATAGGTGTGGCGACCGGCTGCGACGACGTGTTCATCACCACTGACCCCGGCTTGGTCGAGGCCGACCGGCTGCTGCCGCTCCGGCGTGCGGGCGACATCGCCTCTGGGCAGCTTGGCTGGTCGGGCGCCTATCTGGTCAACCCCTGGGACGAGCGAGGCCTAGTCCGGCTGGCCGACTGGCCAAAGCTTGCCGACTACTTGCAGGCCAACGATGTTCGTCTGCGAGCTCGCCACGTCGGTACCCGCCGGCCAGCGCAGTGGTACCGGACCATCGACCGGATCGATCCGACCCTGGTCGGTCGTCGCCGGTTGCTGCTCCCGGACATGAAAGCGTCTGCTCACCCAGTTCTTGACGACGGGCCCCATTACCCCCACCACAACCTCTACCACGTGACCTCACAGCGGTGGGACCTCGAAGTGCTGGGCGGCCTGCTCCTCTCGGACGTGGCCAACCTGTTTGTCGGCGCCTACAGCGTCAAGATGCGCGGCGGCTGCTATCGATTCCAGGCCCAGTATTTGCGTACCATCCGGGTCCCTCCGCCCGACGCGATCGACCGGCGGACGACGATCGAACTGGCTCGGGCATTCGCCGCTCGCGACGCAGAGCAGGCGACGGCGGCCGCAGCAGCCGCCTACGGGATTGACCGTGACCGTCTGGCGTAGCCGACTACGTCGGGGTACCGGTCCAGTCGATGTCGGGGTTGGTAGCCATGAACTGCAAGCAACGGCCGTGGATCGAGGCAGCAAAACCTTGAAACGACAGGGTTGGGGAAGGTGACCGCACTACGCCAGTAGTACGGTCAGCCAAGAGCAGGCAGGCCGAATCAAGAAGGCGCTCACGGACCATCCGGTCGAAGAAGATGGCATAGCGGTTGGCGTATGACGCCCCACCGAACACCGGGTCTGGTTCCCAAACCGGCCGGCGCCCATGGACCGGCGTGTTGAACGCCGGGTTGTCCTCCAGCAGCATGAAGTAGCCCAACCACGGGCGCAGCGGGGTGTCGATGATCCCTCGCTCCACCGCCGTCCACACGTCGAGCGACTGGCCGAGGGCCTCGTCGGTGCGGTTGTTGAAGTTCTGGCCAGGACTGTCGCCGGCCATGGACTTCAGCTCGATGATGCCCACCACGCGGTTGGCGACCATGACTACCACGTCCCAGCTCTTGTCACGCCGGAAGTAGCCGGCTATCGGGCGCTTCCTTACGTCGATCAGGCCTGGCGGGATGCCGGCGTCGATGAACACGCGGATCAGTAGGGCCTGCAGTTCGTCGAGGTGACGACCACCGGTTACCTCCGCTCGCGTCCCGGCGTTTAGCACTCCCAGCGCCCGAGACCGCTCCGCCTGGCCATGGCGAGCCGACCAGTAAGCGCCGACCGCCTCGGCCACGAGCGGTTCGTACACCGGTAGTTCGCTGGCCATCGCTCCCATCCACAGGTTGTTCCGGCCGTCAGTCTGATACGCCTGTCCTGGCGGATGCAACACGAACCGCGTAGTGGGAACGGTTGGCGTGGACAGAGGCGGTTCGCCCTCCGGAGGTTCCGAGGAGCGCCGATTTTCTCCGTTCCCCGCCGGTGAAACGGGACCGGTGCGGGCTCGTCGTACTCGATGCGCCACTCCCCGATACCGGTCCGCATGCGGATTGGTCGCCGGACGCTGCTGAGCGTTCGTTGACACACTGGCGTGGCATCGGCAGTTGGGGAATGGCGTTGCAGGTGCCGGTAAGTCGGTACAAGTCGAGTGTCAGTCGTAGCGGGTCGGAGGAACTCTGGATGTCGCCCGCCAGCGTTGAAGGACCACCTCCCTGGAGGAGGCGAGTAATAGATCTGACTGAGGCGGATTGGTCCCGCTGTCTGGATCTGGTCGAGGGCTACGCCGATCTGCGACCCGACCTCATGGACGCGTCGATCGTCGCAGTAGCCGAGCGACTCGGGGTCGGCACCGTCGCCACGCTCAACCATCGAGACTTCGCCATGGTCCGTCCACGCCATCTCGATGCGCCCGAGCTGCTCCCCTGGATCGGCGCCGTCTCGCCCGCCCCTCTGCCGGCTAGGGCCCCACCCATAGCGTGGACCGCCCAGCGGTGACCATACAGAGGTTGCAGGTTGCGACTGGTCCGGGATGACTGACGTCAGGGGGACGCTGGGGACGCCCAGTGACTTCGCGCTTGGGGCCCGTCAGTTGGTGAGCGTCGGGGGGACGTCCTTGAGCAATAGGACCAGGTGCAAAGGGTCGGTGGGGGATGGCTCAAAGCCGTAGCGAAGGTAGAACCTCTTGGCGTCCTCGTCCTTGGCGTGGACGAGGACGCACGCGACCCCGACCGCATCTGCGGCTCGCTTCACCTGTTCGAGCGCGGAGCGGAGCATGGCCTTGCCGAGGCCCTTCCCTTGGTAACCGATGTCGGTGGCGAAGCGCGTGAGGAGCACCGCTGGTACCGGGTTCGGCATGTTTCGCTTCGCTCGTCCCGCCAGGTCGGCGTGAGCGAAAGATGCAGTCGCCAAGGAGAAGTAGCCGACGACACGGTTGTCCGCCTCGACGACGTAGGTCCGGGCTGCGCCGGAGACCTGGCTGGCCGCGGCCCGCCTCACGAGCCACTCGTCGAGAGCTTCCTCGCCGCAGGTGAACCCGGCCAGCACGTGGCCGTCGCCGAGCGGGACCGGCCGCTTCCAGTCCGCCAACGAGGTCAGTCAGCCCAAGGCTCAGGCCGGGCGAACAGCTCGTCGAGCGCAGGCCTGTGAACAGCCGGCCGATCCAACAGCGCCTGGAACTCGGTCCAGGCGGCCTCGTCCAGCTCGAAGTATCGCCGATCCGCCAGATCGTTCCTGGCCGCAGAGACCGCATGACGCACGACGTAGTCGGTGACCGTCTCGTGCGACGCTTCGGCCGCACGCTGGATGACCATGCGCTGGTGAGGAGAGACCCTCAGCTGGAGACGATCACTCCGCGGCTCGGCCATGAGAGCAGTGTACTCCCATTGGCAGTACGGTCGCGCAGGGCTATCAGACGTCGAAGACCCGCGGGAATTGCCCCCACTTTCCGCGAGCGCAGCCCTCGGTGTGTCGTCATCCGAGGTCCGAGTCCGGCCGCGGGTGAGCGTGCTATCTCGGTCTTGAATCAGGACTGCCTCGACACCGCCGCTACCACCGCCCACCGTCACGGGACTCCTGTGCTCTGGGGACTCATCCGCGCACCTTGCCGAGTGCTCGACAACAGTTCCCCTGCGTCGGGCTCTGATCGCCAACCATCTGGCGCACGGAAACCCCTCATGGAGATCCGTTGGCACCTTCAGGGCCGTCGAGTTCCGCAGCAACCACCGACATGCCCGGCTGTCAACGTAGAAACTCTCGAATCACATCTTTGTATGGACGGGCAGCATCGTGGGGACTGCTCGCCCAGTTAATTTGGTTCCAGACAAATACTAGGCACGGGAGCCCGGTAAGGGGATTTTTCCTAGAGCCCGAGAGGAGAATCGAACTCCTGACCTACGCATTACGAGTGGGCGACGGGGCGGCCCTGCCCGTCTCTTCGCGTCCTCTTTCATCGCGTTATGGCTGTTCAGGGGCGGTGGCGGCGCAGTCGTTGAGAAGGATCGGTTCGAGCCGGGACGCGTCGAGATCAGTTTGTTGCAACAGATGTTGGGACGCCGCAGCCCTCCGCCCGCTCGGGAGTCGGATAGTGGCATCATGAACTATGCCCAACGATCCGGCCGACATGGTGACGATCGACCCTGCGGTCTGTCACGGCAAGCCGTGCGTCAGGGGCACCCGGATCCTGGTGACCACCGTCCTCGACTCCCTGGCATCAGGAGATACGGAGGCCGAGATCATGGCTGAATATCCTTCGCTGACCACCGAAGGGATCCGGGGAGCACTCGCCTACGGGTCGTGGCTGGTGAAGCAGCCGAGATGGCTGGCGTTGAAATCGACCCGGAGATCGAGGAACTGGTCCGAAAGATCGAAGGCATGGACGACACGCTCAAGATCCAGGGGAAGGTGGTCGGCGAGCTGACCAACAGACGGTCGCTCATCGACGATTCCGGTGAGGCAGCTGATGCCATGACTCGAGCCCAGCAGTCGCTGGCGGCCGTCGCCGTGTATGCAGATGAGTACATTCAGCACCGCGTTTCCCGGCACGCTCCTCGCGCCGGCGACCGACCTCCCACTCACCGGATCAGCCGACGCGGCAAGCATCGCGTCCAGGTGTGCCTCGGTCACCTCCGAGCCGGCCGCCACACCGTCTCCGCCGTCCAAGTTGGCCAATCCGGCACCGAGAAACACTCCCGGCGGCGTCCCCGAAGTGGCGTAATAGCGGGCCAGACCGTTGGAGGTCGACGGGGCTGGACGGCCCGCCATGGCTCGATCCCTCCCCCGGGCTGACGGTGGGCGGGCTACTCGAAACTTGCGTGGCACCGGCTCAACTGGGCCCGGGTGACCCGGGCGTCGTGCCCCAAGTGCCGACTGTGTAAGGCCAGAAATCCTGGTTTGGAAGGTAGCAGGCAGGGAGGGGGGTCGGGGGAACAGCAGGAGGCAAACGAGCTTGGTGATTCTCGGGTAAGGGAGCGTGGCATCGGCAGCTGGGAACGGCGGCGATGGTGGTGGTAGTCGGTGCAGGCCAAGTGTCGGTCGTCGCGGGTCGGACGAGCTCTGGAAGCGGCGCAGGGCACAAGCCGTCTTCGCCTGCCAGCGTCGCGTCGAAAGCACCACGCGAGGACCGGTCGAGGCGCCGGGTACGGGCTCGCCAGAGGGACGGCTGAGCCCGCCGCCGGGCTCTACGCTGGTGGCGATGTCGACGATCGTGCATCTGAGCGAAGACCTCGCCGGCCGCTTGGCAGCGGAGGCGGCCCGGCGGGGCGTGAGCGTCGACGAGCTGACCGCCGAGCTGCTCGCTGTCGGCCTGCCCGCCGGCGGGGAGGTCGACGCCCTGGAGGCGTTCATCGGCTCGGGGGACTCCAGAGACCCGTCCTGGGCCGGGCGTGACACCCGCAAGCTGCGCGCCGAGGCCGCGGCCCGGCGAGCCGCCGGCTAGCTGCTCGAAGAGTGCTGCTGGTCGACACAAACGTCTGGCTTTCTGCGGCCGACCGACGCTCCGACCGTCACAGCGACTGCGCCCAGGTGGTGCGCGCCCATCGCGGTGAGCTGGCCTCAACGGTCCCAGCGATCGCCGAGAGCTCCTGGCTGATCCTCGACCGCCTCGGCGCCGACGCCCACGCCGCCTTCCTACGAATGGTCACCGTTAGCCTTCTCCGGGTGGTGGATCTGACCGGGGCGGACTGGTCCCGCTGTGTGGAGCTGGTCGAGGTCTACGCCGATCTGCGACCCGACCTCATGGACGCGTCGATCGTCGCGGTGGCCGAACGGCTCGGGGTCGGCACCGTCGCCACGCTCAACCATCGAGACTTCACCGTGGTCCGCCCACGCCATCTCGGTGCGCTCGAGCTGCTCCCCTGAAACGGCGCCGTCTCGCCCGGCCCTCTGCCGGCGAGGGCCCCACCCATAGCGTCGACCGCCCAGCGGTTAACATACAGAGGCTGCAGGTTGCGACCTCGCAGAGGAAACCACCATGGTTGACCAGACCGAGACAGACGCTTCCCGGGCCACCCCCGATTCGAGCCGGCCGGCGGAGATGACGGCTGAACTGACATCTCCGGCGGCGACCAGGGGGGTAGGCGACGATGGGATCGCGTGACCGGGGGGCCGAAGTACCAAGCCGCTCCTCAGCGTCGAGGACGCCGTCGCGCTCCTGGGCCAAAGCCGGTCGTCGATCTACCGGGCCATCGACCGGTGCGACCTGCCGCTGCCGGTATTCACGATCAACGGGCGCTTGCGGATCCCCCGCCGGGCCGTCGAGCGACTCCTCGACGGAGACGTCGGCCCCTACGCCAGAGCGCCGAGAGCCTCACTGCCCGCAAGCGCGCAGCAGGTGGCGCCGGGGTGACCGCCGGGCCTGCGCAGCGTGGCGCCACCCCGGTCCACGGTCCCGTTGCAGGCGCCCGCGTGTCAGCCGAGGAGGGAGCCCATGTGCTCCGCGGCTCGCCGGTCCTCGGCCGACACCGCACCGGTGTAATGGCGGGCCATGTGCACCGTCGACCAACCCAGGCGTGCCTGCTTCTGAGACTCGCTGATCACCCGATCCAGCTCGGTCGACTGGAAGTGTCGGAGCGAATGCAGGTGGACGTCGGAGGCAACGCCCGCCCGGTCCCGCAGGGCCGAGAAGGCGTGGCTGAGGGTGTCGGGATAAGGAGGGACCTGGCCGCCGGGCTCGTAGGAGAACACGAACGAGTCGCCCCCCACCTCCACTCCCGACGCGACGGCCAACTCGAGCTGGTAGTCACGAAGGCGACGGAGCTGGTCGATGGTGGGCCCGTCCACGGCGATCCCGCGAACACTGGCCCGGGTCTTGGGTCCACGGACCGTCACGCCGCCGGTGTAGGTCACCAGAGCCTCGTCGATCCGGATGGCCGAGCCCTCCCAGTCGACGTCATCCCAGCGCAGCGCGCACGCCTCCCCGCGTCGCATGCCGGTGGCGGCCACCAGCCGCACGAACGCCGGCACCCTCGGGTCACGGTCGTCACCCGCTGCGGCAAGGAGGAGGCGGACCTCATCCGCGCTCGGCGAGCGCACGGCTGGCCCCTTCTCGGCCAGGGACCACTCGGGCAGCTCGGTGTCGGTGATCGGGTTCGGGAGCGTGTTGTCGCTCCACTTGCGGGCCAGCCGGCAGGCCCGATGCAGCACGGCACGGACGTAGCGGACCGACGCCTGGGACAGCCCCGCCGTCTTCAGCTCCCGGAAATAGCGCTCCACCTCATAGGGGCCGAGGCCGGCGATCCGGCGCCGGCCGATCGAGTCACGGATGTTGACCCTCCACACGCCCTCGTAGCGCCGTGCCGTGCTCGGCGAGAGGTCATCCCAACCGTTGGCCTGCCAAGCCTCGATAGCGTCATTGACGGTCGTCGCCGGACCCCACTCCCGAGCGGCGTCCTCGGGGACCCTGTTGTCAGGAACGACGGCCGGCGCCCGGTCCTGCTCGGCCACCAGCCGGGCCAGCTCCCTCTCGGCAGCTCGCTTGGGTCCCCGGAACAGGACGCTGCACTGGCGCACCTTGCCGGCGGCGTCCCGGCCCAGGTACACCCGCAGCTCCCAGGCATCCGCCCCCCGATCCAGCCGCGGCCGAAGGCTCCCCGCCATCCCACTTCCTCCTCCCCAGCAGCCCCCTTGTTGGGACAACTGTTGGGACAAGGTAACTGGGAGAGTGAGACATCGACCCGATCACCCTCCTGACCTGCGGTGATATGGAGCCCGAGAGGAGAATCGAACTCCTGACCTACGCATTACGAGAGCCTTCGAACCACTTCGCCGGGTGGGTTGTAAACAGGTTTTACCTGCTCACATGGGGTGTCCATTCAGTCCGCTACGCTCCAGTCGTGACTGTTACACACCAGTTCTAGACAAAAAACTAGACACTGGCGTCACTGAAATATTTCGATCTGCCCCACCCAGCGATCTATCGGAGCACATCTGGATCCCAGTCTGATTAGGTTCGGACTCTTCGCATAGCAGTCACCAACGACTGCGGTGACACACGTTGGCCACCTTCCTCGGTGGGGTGTGGATCCGCCGTGTTACGCCTTCACCGGTTGAGGGAGGCGCGCCTCGCTAAAGAACCCGTCTCGCCAAAGCTTGGGGGTGCTAGCGACCCCCGTCGGAGTCTTCCCGGGGAGCTTGGCGCCCGGTAAGACGGGCGAGCACAACGTCAAGGCTGCGCTCGATCTGTTCCCGCGTAATATCCTCGGTTTGGTAACGAGTCTGTGGGGCGGCGGCCGCAGCGGTCATAGCGGCAGTATATCTATGGTGCTGTGACATCGTCTGTCGCAAGCCCGCATACGTCGATGAATAATCGGGCAATCGATGCGGCAAGAGCCTCATGCTCGGCCCGCCCCTCAGGAGTATCGATCCAGCTGTCGTTGCTGTCGCCGTAAGCGCTGAGCACCCCGATTGTCCGTAGTGCCTCATTTCGGATCGGCAGGGCGGCGACCACCTCTAGGTTGGCCGCCTCCGCTTGCTCTTTTTCCGTGAGCAGGTAGGTCTCGTCCCGGGCGCTTTCCCCCGACGCGTACACACGTCTGCCGCTGGCGAACGCTAGTCCCGTCGCCCCCGTGGGTAAAGTCCATTCCACCGGTTCGAGAGGGACTCTACTGCTGTATTCCACCCGGACTTTTTCGTTACCGGTCGGCAGGTATACGTCAAGACTTAGGTCATGGGATCTCAGTACAGAGCCCTGAAGAAGGAGCCCGATCGCGACGTCGCCCGCCTTCTTCCTGTCTTTCCGTCGATGGCGCTCTAGCTCACCCATCATCTCGTCCAGCTGGCGACCCTGCCGGTCGCTCGTATAGACGATGAGCCCAGCTGCGAATCCCCACGCAGCGAGCACGAGCGTGCGCCAGAGGATCCAGATCTGGGCCAGCCATGGGAAAATCGTCCAGATAGTTGGCACAGCGACCAGCGCGAGCGCTGCGCTAAGAGCTACCAGCCGCTGAGTTCTACGGCTCCTGCGGTTCCACCAGAACCTCACCGTTCTGACCATTCTTGACTGTCGAGAAAGGCAGGCACCTCTCGAAGCGATGACAGCCGTGCGGTGCGTTCAGGAAGAACTACGTCGGCCTGTTCGTGTTCATGTTCCCATACGTAGGCCGGAATCCAGATAGCCGAGAGTCCACACGAGACAGCGGGCTGGATGTCGGAATGAAAGCTGTTGCCGACCGACCACGACGCTTCCGGTTCGATGGCGAACTCTTCAATGATTTTGCTCCACACCTCTTCGTTCTTCCTGTCCACGATCCGCAACTCAGTGAAGTAGTCAGCGAGACCGCTATCGTCGATGCGACGGCCCTGCACCTCCATGGCACCCTTTGTAAGCAAGATCAGGCGCCAATCGCTCGCCAAACTTCTCAGAATCTCTTCGGCCCCGTCAACGAGCGGCGCTGGACTGGCGAAAACTGAGGCAGCCGCTTCGTACACCGCCTCGCCTACTGCATCATCGAGCTTGACCCCAGCCCCGGTGCCGATGACCTCGTAAGCCTGAGCGCACGATATTGGGAACCGTTGGGGCGAGAAGCCGAAAATGCGGACGTTTTCGACGTCGATGAGTCGCTGACGCTGCTCCCAGAGGTTCCCGGATAAACCCGACTCCTCGACAACCGAGCGAGCCGCTCGACGCGCATCGTCGTATAGACGTTCCGTCTCCCATAGGGTGTCATCGCCGTCAAATACAGCTGTCTGCACGTTGCTAGTTCCGATGACCTACGCCGCAGAACCGGCGATCATCCGGTCAGTAGAGTCGGCGAAGCGAACAGCAAGCCTGCTGTGGCATCGGCGACGGGTCTTAATTCGTCAGTCACGGACTCGATCGTTGACACCTGTCTAGGCTATAGCGCTCTCGACAACCAAATCTCCACGTTAGCCGGTAGCGCGAAGCGCCCGTCGTCGGCCAGCAGTCTCGTCGCTTGGTCGGCCCCATGACAAGCGAGCTGGTATCGGCGTACTGTGATAGGTGGTCGAACTCAACGCCCGACGAACATAGGGGACTTCCCGAATGACATGTTCACATCACGCTGGGATCTAGCTCGTCGCTGCGATTCTGCCGTCTAGGGCGAGATGATGACGTGACGTTTGACGTCAGCATGAAATACGCCCATGTCGAACAAGAACGAAGATTCCTTCTCCCCGAGCTGCCAAGTACCGTCTACGACCTTCCTGGACGCCGCATCCTTGACCGTTACCTCGACGGCACCAGACTCCGCCTACGTCTGATAGAGGAGGCGGGGAAGCCGCCCAAGCGCAAGCTGGGCCAGAAGGTCCGTTTGGAGGGACAACCACCGCTCGCCGTCGCCCACACAACCGTCCACCTCGACGCTCACGAATACATGCTTCTTGCTCGGCTGCCCGGGGGCAGAGCTTTCGAAAACCCGCCGCAACCTCATCGTCGTCGGCTGTCGAATTTCAATCGACGAGTTCCATGGGCCCCTCGCAGGGCTGACGCTCGCTGAGACCGAGGATCCGGTCATGTGTTCCGAACAACTGACGGCAGAGATCGGGGGAATCGCCGAGGTCACTGAAGACGACCACTTCTCCGGTGGCAGCCTCGCGCTCACCACCACCGAGCAGCTTCGCCAACTTCTAGCCGAATACCTTGGACCTTCATCATAATCAAACGTGAGGCCCATATCCGTGAGCCCGGCGGTGACGAATGCCCGTTGCCAGCGGTCTGGGCCGCTCCGCTGGGGAGCATCGCCTGGATAGGCAAAGTGGCGCCCGACCGTTACAAGAACACTTCGCTTCGAACGATGTCTCGATGAGCGGGACGATACGTAGCAGCGAAAACGAAATACTCTCGAGGCGCAGCGTTAGAAAGCGTCGAACGACATCCATTCTCGTGCGGGCTCGAAGTGCGCTCGGTCCCGACCTGCGTTTGCCCATTGTGCCATGCTGGCAGCGTGGGCGACATCACGAACATAAGTCCCCAAAGGGTCGCTCAGCTCCTCAGCGACGCAACAGGACGTCCCTATCAGCTGCTGGGTCGACTCCCTGGCGGAGAATCAGGCGCCCATAAGTTCCTCTCACCCGACGGGTCTCCCGTAGTCGTCAAGTGGGACTCGAGGCCAACCAGTCGTCGGCTTCGAGGTGAAGCCGTTGTCCTATCGGAGCGGTTACGGACCGAAGCGGGCTGGCCGGTACCCGCCCAGATCGTGATCGACGTGGACGATGTCCGCTTCGTCATACAGGAGTTCATGCACGGAGTCCCTCCTCATTGCCTTGATGATCGGCTGCTGGACGAACTCCTCGACATCCACGGTCGCAGGATAGGCATGGCCCGGGAAGGCGACCCAATCCACTGGCCCGACTCCCTGATCTCAACTCTGGCCGTGGGCGGAGAAGGCTACTGTCTGCACTCGTCGCTGTACGACTTCGACCTCCGCACCCGAAACCTCGTCAAGCGGATAGAGAGCTTCGGAAGCGCTATCAGCCCGAGCGAATTCGCTGGCAACGACATCGTCCATTGGGACTTTCATCCCGGCAACCTCCTAACCTCTGAAGGATCCCTGTCCGCCGTGGTTGACACCGACTTCGCTTTGGTCGGAGACGCCAAGTTCGACCTAGTCGCTCTAGCTATTGTGAGCATGAGTGTTCCCTGCGAGCCGGGCGTACGCACTCGATTGACGTCCGCTGCCCTAGACGACCTCGATGACCTCGCGACGCAGGCGTATCTTGCCCACTTCTTCCTACGGTTGATCGACTGGCCGATTAGACGAGGAAGGCTCGATGAGATCGACTTCTGGCTGCAAAAGGCGGACGAGCTGCTGATAATCTAACCTGCACCGGGGATCATCCAATCAGAAGTAGGGCTCGTCGCGGACGTCTCGAACGGAGGATCCGTGTGCTGCCCGCATCGCTGTTCCATGGACACCGGGCGTCTGAGGTCGGACCCGTCGACCTAGAGGACCCAAACGTTGCCGTTGAGCGACACTGCATCTGGGTCGTTGGAGAGGTTGCTCATTCGAGTGTCAGATTCCGCTTCCAGCCAGAATCTCCGTGGAAGATAGAAACACTTTCCAGTTGACGCGCATGAGTTTGCCGATGCGGAACAGTCCCGGTATTTGGTTCCGGCGCCAGCGCCGTAGCCCGCGTCGAGGGAGCAGCCACCTCCGCCAATCGCACCCCCGCACCGGACGGACGTCCACGCCGACCGCCGAGCAAACGACCGCCGACTCCCTCCGCCAGCAACTCGACGCTCTGCGAGCGCGACGAGCCGAACTGCAAGCCGAGAACCAGCAACTCCGCGAGGCCCTCGCCCACAAAATCAGGGCCCAGCGCATGGACCCTCCCTCGACTCGCTGATCCCATCCGCTCGTCGGCGACATGTCCACGACGTCGAAACCCTTGCAGGACAAGGGCTCCTGCGCGCGAGGTGTGGCCTCGGCCACGAAGCGAGCCAGTTCAGTCTCAGCTTGGCGCTTCGATCCCTTCACGGTCCGCCGGACCTGCCTGTCGGCGATGCGGTCGTACACCCGCAGGTACCAGGTGCCAGGGTCGGCCTCCACCATGGTTCCTTTCACCGGCGCCTCCTCCGTGTCTTACGTTTCTAGACAAGTACTAGGCACGGGAGCCCGGTGAGGGGACTTTCCCAGGGGCCCGAGAGGAGAATCGAACTCCTGACCTACGCATTACGAGAGCTCGACGCGACGTGCCGGCCGGTCTCGCCCCCTCGGCCGCGATTGCGTTATGGCTGCTCAAAGGCCATGACTACGCCACCGGGAGATGGCATGACGCCAGGCGCGACGCGTCGGGACCAGCTTGTCGGGACAGGTGTTTAGACGCCGCAACCCTCTGACGCGCTCGGGCGTCGGACAGTGCCATCATGGAGTCATGTCCGACGATCCGGCCGACATGGTGACGATTGACCCTGCGGTCTGTCACGGCAAGCCGTGCGTCAGGGGCACCCGGATCCTGGTGACCACCGTCTTGGACTCACTGGCATCGGGAGACACCGAGGCGGCGATCATGGCCGAATATCCTTCGCTGGCGACAGAAGGGATCCGGGGAGCTCTCGCCTACGGGTCGTGGCTGGCGCGCCAAGAGGTCCATCGGCTCGAGCCCTCCGGCCGTTGACGCAACGATGAGGTTCAAACTCTACGAGAACCTCCCCTATCGCGCCGCCCGTACTTTCGTCGAGGCTGGCCACGATGCTGACACTGTGTACGACGAAGATCTTGCCGGCAAGCCCGATGAGGTCGTGCTGCTGGACTCCCCAGGTGCTCATGGGGCAGGCGCCCGTCGTGCGAGGTGGTTCGGCTACGGTGAAGAGTGTCACATGGGTGCGGTAGCCTCGAACGTACGTTCGTAAGGAGTAGATGCCGTGTTGACCGAGCACCAGCTGTCCCTGCTCCCAGAGCGTCCTGAGTTGGCGACCGTCGCCTGCGGCCCAGGAACTGAGGTAGGCGAAGTTTTCACCCGCCAGTGGACCGTCGAGATGATTCTGGACCTCGTCGGCTATCGGGTCGAGGCGGACTTGGCATCGCTCGTGATTCTTGAGCCGGCATGCGGGACCGGCGCTTTCCTCCTTCCGATTGTCGACCGCCTTCTCGCCTCCGCACGACGCCACGGGCGAGACGTGGCTGAGTTGGCAGGGGCCGTGCGGGCATTCGAGATTTCTGGCCCCAATGCGGACCTGGCCCGCAAGGCGGTGGCGGCCCGCTTGGCGCAACGGGGTGCGCTTGACGAAGTGGCCCGAGGGCTGGCGGCGTCCTGGATCGTGACCGGTGACTTCCTGCTGGCGGACCTAGAGCCGGCGTCCGCCGACCTGGTGGTCGGGAACCCGCCGTACGTGCGGTTGGAGGGGGTACCCACCTCGCTGATGGACGCTTACCGGCGGGCGTGTCCGACGATGCGGGGTCGCAGCGACCTGTACGTCGGGTTTATCGAACGAGGTTTGGGGACGCTTCGCCCCGGCGGGCGCCTCGGTTTGATCTGCGCTGACCGGTGGATGCACAACCAATACGGTGCCGGCCTGCGGCGGCTGGTGTCCCAGTCCTTCGCCATGGAGACAGTCGTGTCAATGCACGATGTCGATGCCTTCGAGGATGAGGTGTCGGCCTACCCAGCGGTGGTAGTGATCCGCAACGACGAGCAGGGTCGAGCTGCGGTGGTGGACACGACCGCCCGGTTC
>JAKBBA010000275.1 GCA_021808665.1 Actinomycetes bacterium | reverse complement strand
TCGAGCGTTTTCTGTCTCCCGAGCGTGACGGGCCGCCCGACATAGACATCGACATAGAAAGCGGCCGTAGGGAGGAGGTCATCCAGTACCTCTACCGTCGTTACGGTCGGGGGGCGGCGGCACAGGTAGCCAACGTAATTACCTACAGGCCGCGCTCCGCAGTGCGTGACATGGGCCGGGCGCTCGGCGCGTCCACAGGCCAACTCGACGCCTGGTCCAAACAGGTGGATGCCTGGGGTCCGCTGGAATCAACCGTTGAACATCAGATACCTGCCCAGGTTATGGACCTGGCCGGACAGTTGCAGCATTTCCCCCGTCACCTCGGTATCCACTCCGGTGGCATGGTCATCTGCGACCGTCCCGTATCGGAGGTGTGCCCTGTCGAATGGGCAAGGATGCCTGGGCGCAGCGTCTTGCAGTGGGACAAGGACGACTGTGCGGCGACAGGGCTGGTCAAATTCGACCTTCTTGGGCTCGGAATGCTGAGCGTGCTTCACTCGAGCGTCGACCACGTGAAGGAGTTCTACGGGCTGGAACTGGACCTGGCGGAGCTGCCTCAAGACGATGAGGTCTACGACATGCTTTGCCGGGCTGATTCTGTCGGGGTGTTCCAGGTGGAAAGCCGGGCTCAGATGGCGACGTTGCCGCGGCTCGCTCCTCGCTGCTTCTACGACCTGGTTGTAGAGGTGGCTCTGATACGTCCGGGACCTATACAAGGAGGGTCGGTCCACCCCTATATTCGCCGACGTAACGGCACTGAGGCTGTCACTTACCTGCATCCGCTTTTGGAAAAAAGTTTGGCGAAGACTCTCGGAATCCCCCTTTTCCAAGAACAGTTGATGCAGATGGCCATCGACGTAGCCGGCTTCAGCGGAGCGGAGTCTGACCAGTTGCGCCAAGCCATGGGCTCGAAGAGGAGCCTTGACAAGATGCAGCGGATACGTGCACGCCTCTACGAGGGTATGGGCGAGCGGGGGATAACCGGCGGGGTGGCAGACGCCATCTGGGACAAGATGGTGGCGTTCGCCAACTACGGGTTCCCGGAGAGTCATTCGGTGAGCTTCGCATACCTGGTCTATTCGTCCGCATGGCTCAAATGCCATTACCCGGCTGCTTTTTGTGCCGGTCTTCTTGACGGCCAGCCAATGGGGTTCTGGTCTCCGCAGACTATCGTCTCAGACGCTCGCCGCCACTGCGTGGAGGTACTCCGACCGGATGTCAATCTAAGCCGGAGCGCTTCTGTGCTCGAGGCGTGTTCGTCAAGCGGGAAGGGAACGGCGGCGGTCCGGATGGGATTGACGTACGTCAGGGGAATGGGTAAGGAGGCAGCCGAGCGCGTTGTCGGAGGTCAGCCCTATCTAGACATGGAAGACTTCCTGCGCCGCAGCGGACTTGATCGAGCCAGGGCTGAGGCACTTGCCACCGCTGGGGCATTTGACAGTTTCGGAGTCAGCCGCCGGAGCGCTTTGTGGGGTGCGGGGGCGATATCGCCGGTCGGGACCTCCCGAAACGGCACTGCATCCCTCGACGGATTGATCCATGGAGTCGTCGCTCCGCCCCTGCCCGGCATGACCCCGGTGGAGACCAACAGCGCGGACTTGTGGTCCACTGGTCTTTCAACAGACAGTTACCCGACGCAGTTCCTGCGATCGGCCCTTGAAGCGGCGGGGGTTTTGACAGCTGCCAACCTCGCTGGCGCAAGAGCCGGCGAGAAGGTGACAGTCGCAGGGGTGGTAACTCACCGCCAGAGGCCTGCGACGGCGCAAGGGGTGACTTTTATCAATCTCGAAGACGAGACCGGACTCATCAACGTGGTCTGCTCGGCTGGAGCTTGGGCACGCTACCGCAAAGTTGCCCGTTCCAGCCCGGCGCTGTTGGTGAGAGGACGACTGGAGCGCGCTGACTCTGTGACCAATGTCATTGCTGAACGTATAGAAGCCATCTCTTTTGCCAGTTCGGTGCTGCCCACGTCGAGGGATTTCCGTTGAAACCTTCACAGCTGATTCCAAGAATCTGTTAGGGCGGCTCCTAAGTGGCTTCACGACACTTGACACATGCCCAACCACCGAATCACGGCCCGCGACGCCGGCCTTGCAAAGGTCTCGAGAATAACCCGCTGGACCCTTGCCGCCGCCGGGGCTGCGACAGGCGTCTTCTCCATCCTCGCCGCCGACTCGTTCTCGGGTCACATCACGGCGCAGGCATCCTCCACGACCGCTCAGGGATCCGCCACGACGGCTTCGAGCGCAAGCTCCAGTTCGGCGAGCCAATCTTCGTCTTCGGGTTCCGGCCTCCTTCCTTCTTCTACGCCCGTATCATCGTCTGCTGCGGCGCCCACCGTTGTATCAGGTGGCTCCTGACCCGTACCGACGACATGATCGACGAGCGCTACATGAACCCTGGGGCTGAGACAACTTCCGAGGCGATGCGGTCAGGCCAACCCAGGCTGCTCGGGAGGCCTGCAGCGACGACGCTTGGCGACCATCTGGCCCGATATGGAACCCTCCCCCTTTCCAAGGCGGCGTCACTTGTCGCAGAGGTGCGAGCGTCCGGGCTGCGAGGCCGAGGCGGGGCGGGTTTCCCGACCGCTGTCAAGCTCGAGTCCGTCGCAGCCAACTCGCGCCGCCAGGCTCCTGTGGTCGTCGGGAACGCAACCGAAGGAGAACCCGCCAGCGTCAAGGACAAGGTTCTCTTGCGAAGCGCCCCTCACCTGGTGTTGGACGGCCTGATCTCTGCGGGTGTGGCGCTCGGCGCGGGCAAGGCGATTCTTTGCATCGAACGCCGGGACACCCAGAGCGCCCAATCAGCGCGCAACGCTATCGCCGAGCGATCCCGCTGGGATCCGATAGGAGTCGAAATCGCACTTACCCCGCCGCGCTACGTAGCAGGGGAGGAGACCGCCCTGGTGTCATGGTTGAACAATGGGGACGCCCGACCCACCTTCGTGCCGCCGAGACCATCAGAGCGGGGAGTCATGGGGTTGCCGACGCTCGTCGACAACGTCGAGACCTTGGCCAACATCGCCCTCATCGCGCGCCACGGAGCCGCCGCTTACCGCCTCGCAGGCACCTACGACGACCCGGGCACAGCGCTGATCACCGTGCGCGGCGCGGTATCGCAACCCGGCGTGTACGAGCGCGAATTCGGTGTCCCTCTAGCGTCGTTGCTCGGCGACGCCGGCCTTCAGGCTGCAACCGGCGTACTGTTCGGCGGGTACTTCGGTACGTGGGTAACCCCGCACGAAGCGGAGCAGGCAGCCTTCTCGAGGGAATCGCTTCGAGGGTTCGGAGCGTCACCGGGATGCGGCCTTGTAGCGGTCATGCCCGCCGAGCAGTGCCCGCTTCAGGAGGTGTCGGCCGTGCTCGCGTGGCTCGCTGCGAACTCCGCCGGCCAGTGCGGACCGTGCGCCAACGGACTGCCAGCGATGGCCGGCGCATTCGCGGGCCTCGAGGCCGGGGACCCGAACGGCAGGTCGGCTAATCTACTGGACCGCTGGTCGACGATGATCGCCGGCCGCGGTGCTTGCAAGCTCCCGGACGGCGCGATCCAGTTCGTGCGTAGCGCTACCCGGGTCTTTGCCGATCACATCGAACGACATCGCCGCGTCGGGCCATGCCGCGCGAACCTCTCCCAGGTGCTTCCGACCCCGCCGCTTGGCGCATGGCGATGAAGCCCCTGTGCCAGGAGCCTCGGGGTGCCGACAAACAGCGGTGTGTCGCAGCGTCTATCTCCGACGGGTCGCCAGCGTGAGCGGCCCCTACAAGCGTCGCTGGGATGGCACTCTG
>JAKBBA010000274.1 GCA_021808665.1 Actinomycetes bacterium | reverse complement strand
TCACCTGCGCCTCGTCGACGACGACTCTCCGCCATGTGACCGCCGACAAGGCCTCTATGTCGCGCACGGCCGTTGCGTACGTGGTGAGCACCACGTCGTGGCCGCTCGCAAGTTTCGCTATGCCGTCCGCCTCCGAGCGGCGAGGACCGTGGTGCATCGCGACACTCAAGCGAGGCGTGAACCTCCGCGCTTCCGCGTACCAGTTCCCGAGCACCGCCGGCGGGCAGATCACAAGGGACGGGCCGTGGCCCTTGTCGGCGATCATGTGGGCCAGCACGGTCGGCGTCTTGCCGAGGCCCATGTCCATCGCCAGGCAGCCACCGAGACCGGCACGGTCCAAGAATCCAAGCCATCCGCCCGCCTCGGCTTGGTAGCTGCGGAGCTGACCGGCGAAGCCATCGGGTGTGTCGATCGGTGCCGGCGGGTGCGTCGTCGCGCCTCGAAGCAGGTCGGCGGCCCAGCCAGTTCCTTCCACGCGCAAAGGTCCCGCTAGCGTCCCACCCTCGATACCCACCGCATGGCGGATCATCTCAGCGCCGGACATCTGGGTGATCGAAGCCCGCTCCGCTAGGGCGGCGCTCGCTGCAGCCAGCTCGTCGCGGTCGAGGTGAACCCATCGCCCCCGCACCTTGACCAGCGGGGAGGCTTCCTTCGCCAAGCGTGAAATCTCTGCGGCGGTCAGCTCAAGGTCGCCGAAGAGGACGCTCCAACGCACGTTCGCGAGCTGGCTAATGCCGACCTGAGAGGTCCCTGCGGCCGCTTCAGCGTAAAGACGGAGCTGCGGGGATGGGCGGCGCCGGGAAACGAGCGGCAGCATCACTTCGAATCCGGCACCGACAAGCGACGGACCAGTCTCGAACATGATGCGGGCGGCTTCCTCGGAGTCGAGGAGCACCTGGCCGCGCCTGGTGGTCGGCCGTTTGAGGGCGGGAACGAGCCGCTCGACCCGGCGCAGTTGCGCCTCGAGCTGGTGGGACTTGGCACCTGAGGTGATCACCATCGCAGGCTCGACAGCCATCGGACGCTTGTCGACGCCGGTCGCTTCGACGTTGAGAAGCCATCCGCCGTCGTCGCCCGGAGGGTCCAGCCGTATATGCAAGCCGACCCTGACGCTCGTGGTCACTGCTGACGCCCAGCGCTTCAGATCGTCGGCACTTCGCAGCGCCGGGTCGTTGTCCGCTGCGAACGGCTTGCCGTCGAGACCGTAGATGAAAGCTTCGCCTACCTCAGGTCGACTCGACGCAACAGGCGACGCCGCCGGGCTTTCCAGGCGCGACGCCCCAGCCCGGGCCACCGCGTCGACGACCGACCCTAGTATCGACCTAGTCAGGGCATCGGGGGCCGTCGCAGGCTGGAGCGCGCTTATGGAGCCGGGCATCCTCGTGACCATGTCATGGAGCCGTTCACGCGACACGAGCGCCGGAAACCACCTGACGCGGTAGCGGCCCGGACCTGACTTAGCCGACGTCTGGGACGCCGAGGCCGCCCTGAGCAGGGGAACCATGTGGCCGTTGGCTACAAGCTCAGCTCCCCAGATGGCGACCTCCCCGAGCCAGCGAAGGCTCGGAGCTACGTCGTCGCCCCCCCTGCCGGCGCCTATACCAACCAACCAACCGAGAGTCTGTGAAAGCGTCGCGGCCCGGGCCGGGGTGCTACCGGTGAAAGCGTGCGTGACGGGGCCATGGGTTTCCCACGCGATAGTGGAAGCCTCGGTGTTGACAAGGAACTGTTCCAGGTCTTCGGGCCCGCACTCGCATCCCGGGCCTCCGGCCCAAACGACGACGCGTGCCTCACCCCACGAAACCTGCAGGCGGGGTACGCCGACGAGCAGCACAGGCGGCTCAGCATGTTCGGGCTGGGCAGGTTCAAGAGCGCCTGAAACGCCGGATGTTCCCCCGTCCGGTTCCTCGATCCTTTCCTGCGCAGCTGGTGCTACGGAGTTCGGCGACGGGACCGGATCGCCGCCGGCGCGCTTTAGCGCCTCGGAGAGGCGGTCACGCTCGGCGGAGAGGTCTGCGAGAACTATCGAACGTAGGTCGCCGTCGAGAGCGTAAGCACTCGTCACAGCGCCGTCGGTTTCGTGTATCAGCCTTCGCAAGGTAGCGATCCACGCAAGTTTGTCCTTGGCGAGCAGCTCGACGTCCTTCTGTGACGCCCAGCCACCTGCTTCGGCCAGCACCGCAGTCTCTATGGTGATCTGGTCCAGCGTCTCTTCTCCACTCCTAGGCAAGGTCGACGGTCGCAGCAGGGGCCGCCGCGTCCGGATCTGTCCCTGCGGTCGCACGTTCCGGCGAATTCCGCAGAGCAACACATCTTTGCGATAACTCCAGCAGCGTACGGGCGCCAACTCTGCCTGCACCCGCCCCGACAACTAACAGCATAGCGACTCGGCGACGGTGTTGGGGTCTATCCTTGCGCGATGAGTTTGATCTTGAAGCCCGGCACCTCGTGGTGGGAGACCTACGCCCGCTGCGTGTCCGTGGCCCCCGAAGCTTTCGACTCCGACAGATTGCGCAACCTGTCCAGAGGTGAGTGGAGGCGTGTCGGGACGCCTGGTGACCACGTGAATCCGGTGGACGGCACCCCGATACCGGGGCCTCCCCGGGTCGACTACGACGAGGCTGTAGCGGCGGTTTCGCATGCCGGCACAGAGCATGTCGAGTGGTCCGTGACGGACCTGGACGAGCGACGAGCCCGTGTCACAGCTGCGGTCGACGCGATGACCGAGCACCGTGACCTTCTAGCGCTGCTCCTGGTCTGGGAGATCGGCAAGCCGTGGCGCCTTGCCTGCGCCGACGTGGACCGCTGCCTCGACGGGGTCAGGTGGTACGTCGGGGAGATCGAACGACAGATGGCAATCGGATCGGGGGCCGAACGCCGGCCTCTGCCGGGCGCAGTCTCGAACATCGCCAGCTGGAATTACCCGATGAGCGTGCAGGTCCACGCCGAGCTGGTGCAGCTTCTTGCCGGGAACGCCGTGGTAGCCAAGACACCGAGCCAGGGCGGCTTTCACACTCTCACGCTCGCCCACGCTCTCATGAAACGGGCCGGCCTCCCTGTCACCCTCTTGTCGGGCGTGGGCAGCCACCTCGGCGAGGTGCTCATCCGCGGGGAAGGTATAGCAGCGCTCGCCTTCGTCGGGGGGCGTGCCAACGGACGCCAGGCAGCGGTCAGCCTCGCTGACACAGGTCGCCGGCACATGCTCGAACAGGAGGGCCTCAACACCTGGGGTATCTGGGACTTCGGCCAGTGGGAGCTGCTCGCGCAGCACCTGCGCAAAGGCTTCGAGTACGCGAAGCAACGCTGCACCGCGTACCCGCGATACGTGGTGCAGCGGAGGCTTTTTCCTGCTTTCCTCGAAACTTACCTGCCGATACTCCGGTCGATCCGCTTCGGCCATCCTCTCGCCGTGCACGACCCTGCGGAGCCCCTACCCAACCTCGACTTCGGGCCGGTCATCCACGCCAACAAGGCTTCCGACCTGGTGGACCAGTTCAACGAGGCCCTCCGCGGCGGCGGCATCCCGCTTTACCGAGGCAGTCTCGGAGACGGCTCCTTCCTAGACGGCCAGGACACAGCCGCCTACGTGGCCCCTGCGAGCGTCCTCGCCCCTGCCGCGTCGTGGTCACTGCATCACGCTGAGCCGTTCGGGCCCCTCGACTCGGTAGTCGTCGTGGACACCGAATCCGAACTGCTCGCAGCGATGAACGCAAGCAACGGCTCGCTCGTCGGGTCGCTCGCAACCGACGACCTGGAGTTCGCCGCGCGTGTCGGCGAGCAGCTGCAGTCCTTCAAGGTAGGCATCAACAAAC
>JAKBBA010000273.1 GCA_021808665.1 Actinomycetes bacterium | reverse complement strand
ACGAAGAGCCTGGATCCACGTGCGTCCAGCAGCTCGGCTGGGTGCTTGAGCGCAAAGGAGCGGTCATGACGTAGTCGAGTGGAAGCTCTCGTCAGCCAGCCGGTGTGAGTCCGGTCCGGGGAGACGCCAAGGTCCCTGGTAGTGAAGCCTCCGGGTCCGGTTGAGAGGCCGGGGTCGAAGCGGGGTGGAGCAAATGGCCGGTCCGCAGCGTTAAGCGAAGTCTGCAGCGTCGTTAAGGATTCCCGTGTGAGCGGGGAAGTGGGGGAGCCGAGCCTGTGTGGATTTGGTGAAGGCCATGGAAGCCGTCTGGGTTCTTGGAGCGGACGGCGATGGACCCCCCGGCGTAGGGGACGTGGAACGGTCAGAAGGGTGGCGAGGGAACTGGAGAGGCCCTACTCGGCCCCGTCCCTGCGGGGGATGGGAGCGAGCTTGCCTATAACCGGTGCTCCCGGGAAGTGGCCGGCAGCCGAGAGGGAGTCGGAGGGGGTCGTAGTAGTGACGACGGGCAGGACAACACAACCTGCCTTGAGCGAAGGACCCCTGCTTCATCGGTGCACGACGACGAAAGGGAGGGACGCTGATGAGTGCTGATATGTCGGCTAGGACCGTCAGGCAGGCCGATGGCCTGGACCCCGTTCGAGCCCTTCAACGCGTGCTGTATCGCAGCGCCAAGCAGGACCGAACACGTCGGTTCCATGCCCTCTTCGACAAGCTCGCCCGCAGCGACGTGATGTGGAGAGCGTGGGTTGACGTGGCCACCAACCAAGGCGCTCCTGGAGTCGACGGCGTGACGATCGCGTCGATCGCCGATGGGGGTGTCGAGTCGGTGCGAGCCTTCCTTGATGGGCTCGCCGGGCAGCTTCAGGCCGGAACGTATCGGCCGAAGCCGTTGCGGCGGGTGTACATACCCAAGCCGGGCAGACCGGGCGAGTCCCGGCCGCTCGGCATTCCCGCTATCGCCGACAGGGTGATCATGAGTGCAGCGAAGATCGTGCTCGAGCCGATCTTCGAAGCCGACTTTCACCCGGTTAGCTTCGGGTTCCGCCCGAAGCGGTCGGCACAACAGGCCCTCGAAGCCGTCCGCCAGGCGGCCAACCAGGGCAGGGGCTGGGTGCTTGATGCTGACATCAAAGCGTGTTTTGACAACATCGACCACGACGCCTTGATGGGTCTGGTCGAGCGCAGGGTCGTTGACCGGCGAATGTTGAAACTGCTTAGAAGTTGGTTGAGAGCCGGGGTGTTCGAGGGCGGGGTGGTCTCCGACGTGGAGGCCGGAACCCCGCAAGGTTCGCCTATTTCCCCCTTGCTCGCTAACGTCGCCCTCCACGTCCTCGACGAGGCGTGGGAGAACGGCGGGAAGCGGCTGGGAACACTGGTCCGTTTCGCCGACGACTATGTCGTCATCTGCCCCACCAGGCAACGTGCCGTCCAGGCCCGTGACCTGGCCGAGTCGACGCTGGGTCCGCTCGGGCTGCGATTGCATCCCGACAAGACCAAGATCGTGGACCTCCGGCGTGGGGCGGAAGGCTTCGTCTTCTTGGGGTTCCACCATCGGATGGTGGCCTCTTGGAGGCAGCCGGGTCGCTTCTGGCTCCACAAGTGGCCGTCACCGCGGGCCATGGCCTCCATCAGAGGCAAGGTCCGTGCCCTGACGTCTCCGAGTCGGGTCGGTGCCGATCTGAGCGTGGTGGTCGAAGACCTCAATCCCGTGTTGCGGGGTTGGGGCGCCTACTTCCGGCAAGGCAACTCGTCGGCTAAGTTCGGCGCGGTCGACTCCTACGTGCACGAGCGGATGGCACGGCTGGCCAGCAGGAAACACGGGCTCCGAGGGATCAACTGGCTGGACCGCTTCACATGGGACTGGCTGGGCGACCTCGGGATCTACCGGCTCACCGGGACGGTGCGCTACCCGACTGTGCATGCACTGCGATGAACGATGTCGGAGAGCCGTGTGCCGGAGAACGGCACGCACGGTTCGATCGGGGGCCGCTGGCAACGACGACAGACCAAGCGGGGGCTGCTGGTCCCGGGCCGGTGCGCTGGAAAACGCCACCCGATGGCCTGGACGGGATCTCAACCGCAACAGTCAGTCGTCCGAGCCAGCGGCCTACCTCACCGTTCGGGCTGGGGCGTCGGCTCGAGAGGTTGTGAGCGGTGCTTTGATGGGGTGAGGGTGCGGATCGGGGGGTGTAGGGCCGTGGCGGGCTGCTGGGTGGCCGTGATGGTCTAGGCCCCGAGTGAGGCTGTCGATGGTGTCTGGTCTTCGGACGCGGCGGCGGTGCTGGCGGCGGCGTGTCGGTGCCGGCCGGTTCAGTTGAGACGGACTTCGAGGCGGCGTATGGCGCCTAGGGCGTCGAGGAACGCTTTACGCCACGGCCAGTTCCGGGCGAGGTGCATGGTGGTGCGCCGCGCTGAGCGCGTGACGTGTCCTGGGATAGCGATGAACCGTCGGCGTAGGGTTGGGGTGGTGATCGCCGTGTCGGTCATGGCGCCGAGCCGGGTTGTCCAGCGGGCCAGGTTGTGAGCGATCGCCCCGATGGCTAACCAGGCGGCGTTCGCCCCGAAACGCCCTGAGGGCATGTGCGCCCATCCCGCTCCCTGTTTGAGGTCGCGGATGACCAGTTCGATGCCCGCGTGTGCACGGTGGTCGGCGTCGAGGTCGACGGTTTCGCCGTCACGGTTGGTTATAAAAGCGTGATGGTCGTAGACGGCGAGCAGCGCCAGTTGTGATCCTGGGGTGGGCTTTGTGCGCCGCACGATCAGGCGGACTGCTTGGCCCCGCCCGAACGGTTTCCAGGTGGTCTCGGCGACATCGGCGCCGCCGTCGATCCAATACGGGATCGCGGTCCAGGCGGTCTCGTCGATCTTCGAGATCGTCTTGTGCAAAGCCTTGGACATTTTCGCCGTGATCGAGTAAGCGACGCCGGACTTTTCGCAGGCGTCGACCACGTTCTTGTTGTAGAAACCCGAGTCGGCGCGCAAGGCGAGCGGGCCCGAAGCGCCCGCCTTGCGGGCACGGGCGAACACCTCGCACAGAAAGCTGGCCGCCCCCCGGGCGCTGTGCGCGTTGCCGCCACGTAGCCGCACGCCCAGCACGTCGCCGTAGCCCGCCGCGGCGGCGACCAAAGGGTGGTAGCCGCGGGTCTTTGTGTAGCCGTAGCGGGCGCCCTGCTTTTTCGCCCCGTACACCTCGCAGATCGTCGAATCGACATCGATCGTCAAAGGAGCATCAGCGGGTCCCGCTCCCGCCGCCCACGCCCGGGCTAAAAGCCGGCCGGCGACAGCGTCGAGCTGGCGGGCGTGCGCCCAAGAGAAACTACGCAAGAACGTGCCCAGCGTGGAAGGCGCCGGCATCCAGGCGCCGATCGCCGCCTGCGAACGACCCGAACGCAACACGTCAGCGTCGTCGATACTGTCGCCGCCCGATAGCGCCGAGGCGATCAGGCCCATCGCCTTCAACCCGACGTTCGCCCGCCCCGGCGCGTCGCCCAAATCCACCAGCTCGTCGACCAGCTCCCTCACACCGAGACGCCCCGCCAAACTCACCGGCAGAACCAGACCCCCGTTACAGACAGCGTTGTCGTCGTCGAAAACGACCTCCACCCGGTCCAAAACCTGCAATGATGTCTGCATCGAAAAGGTGCCTCCGACCTTGGGACTAAATAGCTGAATCGCAACCGCTATTATCCCAGGTCAAGGCACCTTTTCCGCGGATGGTCGCAAACACTAAACGCCACCAGACCAGTGGATCCAGGCTAAAGCAAAACCCGGGTGGCGACAACAGCTGACCGGGACTTTTCCAGTGGGGCTAGGT
>JAKBBA010000059.1 GCA_021808665.1 Actinomycetes bacterium | reverse complement strand
AGTCCCGCGTGGAGCTCACACAAGTTTGTGAAGCAGGTCCCTGGTGGCGAACCATCCAGGTATAGCCGGTATGTAGTTGACAGCCAGTTGGTTGGCGATGCTTACGGCCAGTGCCGTCTGAGAGTTGACTCCGAGTGCGACGAGCACGCCGGTGACGCCGACGGTCCCCGCGCCGGTATTGCCGCCAGGCAACGGTATGACCGCCGCCACGCTCGACACGCCTATCGACACGGCCAGGGCAGTCCAGTAGGACACGTCAGCGTCGAAAGCCTGGATGCAAGCGAGAAGGCATGCTCCGTATAGGAGGCTGGCTCCAGCCTTACCCGAGAGCAGCAGAGCCAGCTGACGCGGGCTGCGCAGCGTGTCGACGATCGTGGCCAAGCCCAGCTTGATCGGCTTCAGAGACTTGGCTTGGACATGCTGGAGCTCGACAGCGGCGACTATGGCCAAAGCGAGCAGCACGACCACCACCCCGGTGACCTCAAGGACTCGCCGGACCGGAAGACTCCCCAGAGCGATCCCATTCTTCGACAGGGCCAGGGCGATCAGAAACAGCGGCAGCTCGCTTATCGCTGCGCCGGCGGCGCTCAGTACGCTCCCGGCTGTCACCGCCGAGGGGAGGGCCACGCCCTGCCTTTCGAGGAACCTGATCTGCAGCGCCGTGCCACCGATCAGAGGCACAACGACGTTGGAGTAGGTCATTGCCACTTCGAGTTCGGTGGTGGCCAGCAACGGGAGCGCCACTTTCACCGTTCCTTTAAGAGCCACGGCGTAAGCTACGTTGGTGGTCAAAGAAGCCACCAACGCAATGGCGACCCAAGCCCAGTCTCCGGTCCGCAGAACGGTCCAAACACGAGAGGGACTTCCCACAGCGCTGATCGCCACGACTATCGCCACGACCGAACTGATGGCGAGAAGCGTTCCTAAGGCGTGGGACTTGAGCACTCCTGCGTCAGATGATGACGACGCTTCGGAGGACCTCCCCGCGAGACATTTTCGCGAACGCTTCCTCGACATTTTCCAGGCCGATCCTCTCGGAGACGAAATCGTCCAACGGAAGGCGTCCCTGCAGGTACATGTCCACCAGGGCCGGGAAGTCGCGGCTCGGCAGGCAGTCACCATACCAAGATGGCTTGAGAGCACCACCACGTCCGAAGAAGTCGATCATGGCCAGATCGGGCATTCGCATTTGTGGTGTGGGGACTCCGACCTGCACTACGGTACCGGCCAGATCCCGAGCGAAGAACGCCTGCTCCAGGGTCTTGGGACTGCCGACAGCTTCCACGCACACGTCGGCTCCGAAGCCGCCTGTAGCTTCTATTATGGCAAGCACCGGGTCGATTTCAGAGGCGTTAACAAGGTGCGTGGCCCCGAAGCCTCTCGCCCATTCGAGTTTGCGGTCGTCGAGGTCCACTGCAATGACCGTCGTTGCACCCGCCAGCCTTGCCCCTACGATCGCTGCGTCGCCGACACCTCCACAGCCGAATACCGCCACGCTGTGACCCGGAGCGACAGCGCCTGTTATCATCGCCGCTCCAAGCCCGGCCATCACACCGCAACCCAGGAGGCCTACCGCTGCAGGGTCCGCCGCCGGGGAGACCGGGGTACACTGGCCCGCAGCGACAAGGGTCTTGTCCGCGAACGCTCCGATGCCAAGCGCAGGTGACAGTTCGGTACCGTCGCCGAGCGTCATCTTTTGCTCCGCATTCTTGGTTGCGAAGCAGTACTGGGGCCGTCCTCTGAGGCACGCCCGGCACGTGCCGCACACGGCTCGCCAGTTCAACACGACGAAGGCCCCCGGCGACACTTCTGTCACTCCATCTCCAACTGCGGAGACCGTCCCAGCCGCCTCATGGCCCAAAAGAAACGGGTAGTCGTCGCTTATGCCGCCTTGCTTGTAATGCAGGTCAGTGTGGCACACTCCGCAAGCTTGCACGTCCACCAACACCTCGCCGGGGCCGGGGTCTGGGACGATGATCGGCTGGATGCTCACCGGCTCACCTTGACGAGAAGCTACGACACCTCTGACTTCGTGCGGCATTTTCCTATCGTAGCCACACCTGCCGACTGGAGACCGGGCGTTCCCCCTACGAGATAGTCGCCGAGCGCTGCGGGAGCATTACTAGGCGCTCGGTTGAGGCTTGCGCTTGGCGCCCATCGCGAGGGCCGAAACACCCGACACGGTTGCCGTTGCCGCAGCGACGGACGGCCAAGCGCCGATCCTCTTCGCCACGGGATGGGAGCCGCCCATCACTGCAGTGTAGAGAGCAAGAAGGCCTAGCGCCTGCCACGTCCCAAGACTTTTCCGCCACCCGACAAAGCTGCCGGCGCCCGCTACCGCGAACACCGCTCCTCCTGCTCGGCGCTTGCCGTCTCGCCGGGCTACTGCGAATCCGCCTACCAGGCCTGCGGCTGCCAGAAGTGACGGTAGCCGAAACCATCTCGTCTTCATACCTCGAATCTAGCTCTACGAATCGCTCTCCTCGAGGCGTATCAACGAGCGGAGCGCTTCCATCAATCCCTTGTAGGCGTCACTTCCCAGGATCTCGGCGATCAAAAACTCTGACCGGCGCGCCCGGCTCGAGACCTCAGCGGCGACCCGAGCCCCTTTGGTTGTCACAGAAAGAGGTCGCCGGCGAGAGTCAAGAGGATCACGGCCTGCCAAGCAGAGACCCGACGAGATGAGACCTTCAGCTATGCGCTGGGCATTCATCGGGTCGGTCCCCAGCCGCCGGGCGATATTTCGGACACCCATACCCGGCTGGGCTGCAACCACCCTGAGCACAGCTGCCTGAGGAGCCGTCAACCCGAGGTCCGCCAGCTCCGACTCCCACCTTCTCCTGCGAGCCCTGTGGGCCACACCTAGCAGGAACCCGATCCCATCGGGACCATGAGAGCCGGCTTCGGACTCCTCCTCGCGGGCCGCAACTCGCTCGTTGCTGGACTCCTGCTGGCACACATCTGATCGGTTGCGCCGCTCTGCCGTCATCGTCGAGCCTTCATCGCCTAAGGTTCCTACGCTAGCAAAAAGCCGTCGAGAGAACCTCCGGGTCACCTAAGTCGGCTCAGGCCGGCTCCCCTGCGAGGTCTGCGATGATATCGATCGCAGAGCCGTAGGCGGGCATCCCCGAAGTGATAAGGGACGTCTCCGCCACTCCAACAAGATCAGCGACGGATGCTCCGGCTCGCAGCGCTCCTCTAGCGTGAAGTCGAGCCGGGCCTTCCCGGCCAAGAGCGATCAACTGGGCAAAATGCACAAGCTGCTGGACCCTGGCCCCGAGGTGGTTTTCTGCAAGCAGCACCCGCCTAAGCTCCTCTACCGTCTCCACAGCCACGATTCGGCCGGTCGATTCGCCCAGGGCAATACGATTCTCGATTCCTGGCGGCACTGCCCCGAAAACCTGCCGGTACCGCTGCCGGATCGCCTCCGCGCGCTGAGGCTCGACCTGTTCAGAGTCGACCTGCTGAGACTGGCGCTGCTCAGACACTGCCAACCCTCGCCATGGACTCACGGACCTGCTGGAGCGCACCGGCTGGAAAGTCGACAGCACCCCCTAAGGCACTCGCAGCGATCTCGGCCTCAGCAGCCTCCTCAATTGCCACTACCAGCCGGGCTGCAGAAATCGGATCCGGTCCGAAGACGAGCAACCCGTGGTTGGCGAGCAGCACTGCGTTCGTCGTCGGATGCTCTTGCAAGGCGGCTGCGATGCCTTTCACCGACACGTCCGAGCCTCGGGGCCCCCACCCGACCACCGGAATATCCTCAGCCTGGCCGAAGCGCAGCAGAGGCTCCGCTCGACACGGCAACTCCCGGTTAGCGAGAGCAAAAGCGGTCGCAGAAGGAGAATGAGTATGGATGATCGCTCCTACAGCCGGGCGTGCGCTGTAGACGACGGCGTGCATGGAGACAATCTCTGCGTTCTCAGAAGCAAGGTCGCCTTCCACAATGTCGCCACGGAGATTCAGCGTCGCAAGCTGATCGGGCCTAAGATCTCTAACTATCCCCGTCGTCGTCAACGCGAAGCGATCATCGCTCAACCTGACGCTCAGGTTTGCGTGCCCGCTGTGGGACATTACTCCAGATGCGAAAAGATGCCGTGCTGCTGCAACGACGGCGCCACCGGCCTCATCCTTGTTCATCTGAGCGGTCATAGGGAACCTCCACGTCTTACTTGTTATCGCCGACTGTCGGCAGTCCATCAGTAGAACGTAGCTATGTCTACATTTATTTCCGAGGTCCACCCTGTCGTCTCCTCGAAACCCGCGAACGCGCCCTCAGGACCATTGAGGCGGTAGAAGACCGACTTCAACCACCGAAGTCCACTTTGGCAAATCGGCTTTGGAAGAAGACCAGCGGCGCTCCCCCTAGGGATCGTTGGTCCAGAACCCTTCCCACTACAAGCTCGTGGTCTCCCGCCGAGTGAACGAACTCTAAGGAGCAGTCAACCCATGCGACGGAGCCGGTCAGCATTGGCGAGGAAGTCGCGGGAGAGCTGTGCCATTCGACACCGTCGAACTTGTCGGTTCCCGATACGGCGAACCTCCTGGCCAATGCCTCCTGGCTCTCCGAGAGTATGTTCACGCAGAATGCGCCGGCCTCGGCTATTAGAGGCCACGAGGTGGACGTCTTGGCGGGAGCTATCGCGACGTAGGGCGGGTCGAGGGAAAGCGAAAAGAAGCTCTGGCAGGTGAATCCCACCGGCAGGCCACGGTAGACAGCGGCAACGATCGTCACCCCGCTCGCAAAGCATGAAAGGGTCTTTCGCAGAGCTAGCGGGTCGACCACGGGATGCCTGTCCCCAGACGAGGTCCCTGCGGATGCAGGCACATCAGCTTCGTGTTCCGTCACCTCTATGTCCTCCCGTCCAAAGACCTTTCGGATCTCCCTCAAGTCGACACGGCGTGGTCCGCACGACGCCACCCTGCGCTTTCGACCACCGTACAGCCACCCTTAGGCTACCTGTGGGCATCGAGGTTCCTCATAGCTGAGGAAACCCGAAGAGCGCCGGGATCGTGTTCTCGGCGTTCCAGGCCGGCTACGACACCTTCGAAGTCCCGAGCCGGGCGATTCTGCGAAAGCTTCCACTTACCCTCCAGGGAGGTTACCTTGATCTCGATCCCGACGACTGCTTTCAGCATGCTTCCGGCATACCTAGGTGGGGCGTCCTGAAAACGCCACGGCTCAATCGAAGCGGACTCGTGTAGGTCGGTAAGATTCTCTACCACTTGGCGAACCCAGTTCGCATCGTCGTGGACGACCAGCGAACCTCGCGCCTGCACCGTGATGTAGTTCCATGTGGGCACGACCTCGCCGTGTTCCGCCTTGGACGGGTAGAAGCTCGGCGAGACATAGGCGTCGGGTCCGTGCCAGCAGACCAGCACCGGGACAGAGAGATCTGCGTTAGCCCACTGTGGGTTCGCCCGCGCAAGATGCCCTCGCAGGACTGTGGCGTCGTCGGAGATGAGGAGCGGGACCTTGGAGGCTTCGATACCACCTGAACCAACCGTGATCAACTCTCCAAGAGCGATCAGACGGATGGCATCTCGGAGGATCGCCAGATCTGTGACGGCAAAGCCAGAAGGATTGTACACCGAATCATGAAAGCCTCCCGTACGTCAAGGCGTCAACCGGGCGGCAGAGCACAGGTGCCGGGGCGTAGCCGCCTCCGAGTCCTCCCGGCGGACCGCTTGCTCCAGGTTGAGTAGGACTTCCTTCACCTTCAGGCCGGCGGCGTAGCCTGTCAGCGATCCGCCAGCTCCGACCACTCGATGACACGGGATTATGAGCGCTATCGGATTGCGGTGGTTCGCCATCCCTACTGCTCTGGCAGCTTTCGGTTGGCCGACTGCAGACGCTATGTCGGAGTAACTTCTCGTCTCCCCGTACGGGATCTCGCACAGCGCCCTCCAAACTCTGCGCTGGAACTCGGTGCCCGGCGGGTCGAGGTTAACCTCGAAGCTGCGCAGGCCGCCATCGAAGTACCGGCCCAGCTGGCAGGTGACGTCGTCGAGGAGACCGGCGGCTAGGAAGCTATCGTGGTTGCGCAGATCGTCTACTTCGCCGAGAGCGGATATGGCCAAGTTGCCATCCGTTGGGATCTCACTCATCTGCCTCGAGGCGGTCGAAGCACTCTGAGCCGTCGAAGCGCCTGAGGCTCTCGCCGGCCCGTTCAGTGCCAAACCGACCAGTGCTCCACCGCTTGCCGTTAGGGTGATCGTCCCGACCGGGCTGCTCAGCCGCCTAGCGAGCTGCACGCTATGGATAGTCATTGCCCGAATCGTAGCTCCTAGCTCCCATGACCAACGCTGCGACGTGAACGCGGCCAGAACAGAGGACCTGAGCTTCGGGTACCAGCGTTCGCTAGCGACTGGTACTAGCCTTGTTTCCGTGTCAGGCTCGCAGCGGCGACTAACCCCGACGATGGCCCTCTTGGCCTGCGCCGCGATACTGGTGTCCTCGTGCGGCTCGTCCGGCCATTCGACACTACCCCCGGCGTCGACATCCCCGCCTACGAGTCCCGCTTCGACACTCCCGCCGACCACGACGTCTACCACTACGACGACTACGGTTCCGGGTGCCACGACGACCACCACGCCGCCGTCGACCGGTATCCGTACAGTCATCTATCCGCTGGGAGTGGACATGCGCGCCGGGCCGTCGACGACCGCCAAAGTAATCGGCACCCTTGTCCGCGGAGCCGAGGTGACCGTCTTGTCGTACAACCCGGCTTCGGGCGGCTGGCTAAACGTCAAAGGTGCCTCTCTCACAGGGTGGATCAGTGCTGGCCAGCAGTTGAGCGCCCCCGGCACGTTCTACCCTTTCGCAGCCAGTGACGGCAGCTTCTCCACTCTTTATCCGACCAGCTGGTCTGCTACCGCCAAAGCTCCGGGTGGCGCCGTACTACGAAGCGCAGACGGCACCCAGAGCATCACCTTCTCCACGGCGTCTTCCGTCGCCGGCCTACCCCCGGTTCCGGCGAGTTACCAACCGCTGTCGTCCCAACAGCTTCTCGTATGCGGAGCGACAGGACACCTCATATCGTACAAGAGCTCCGCCACGACAGCCACCTCGGTCGCAGCCCAAGGCAGCGAGGCACCCGAGCCGTATCTCGCATCGATCGACCTTGCCCTTGACAAGACGCATGCCCTGGAGCTCCAAGCAAACCTGACGGACCCCTCACAGATCTCGACATTGATATCGGTCGCGAGCTCCGTTACCTTCCCGGAGAAGATCTGCGGAGCCTAGGTCTTTCAGGCGCTTGTCGCCTCAGAAGCTAGCTACCGTCGCCACCGGTAAGTTGCTGGCCGTTTGATTCGATCACGGATCGATACCAGGAGAAGCTCGCCTTAGGGATCCGGCGGCCTGTCGGATAGTCAACCCATATGAGCCCGAAACGCCGGGAGTAGCCGTAGGCCCACTCGAAGTTGTCCATCAAGCTCCAAGCAAAATACCCCCTGACGTCCACACCACGAGCTATCGCGTCTGACACTGCCAGAAGATGACTTCGCAGGTACTCGATTCGGTCCTTGTCTCTCACTTCGCCGTTCGGATCGACATAGTCGTGGCAGGCCGCCCCATTCTCGGTCAGGTAGATGGGCGGGGCTTTGTAGTCGTCGTGCAGCCTGACTAGAAGATCCGTCAGCGCCGCTGGGTCCACCTCCCAGCCCATCGCCGTCCGGCCAAGATCGACCCGTCGAACCTCAGGTGCACGCAGGTCGTCGAGGACCGGATCGCTCTCAAGCCGGCCGATGTTGTAGCCGGCCTCGCGCGCGTTAGAGAGACGGTTAGGGTCCGCTACCACCGTCGACGTGTAAAAGTTGACACCGAGGAAATCGATGGGAGCGCCTATCAGCTTGGCGTCCCCGACCTCAGCCACGTCGAGACCTCCCCGGAAGGGGGCGTAGTGCTCGACTACGTCTGGCGGGTATGAGCCTTTGAGAACAGCTTCGACATACAGGCGGTTGGCTTGGCCGTCAGCCCGGCGGGCGGCTCGCAGGTCGTCGGGGTGCTGGCTGGCGGGCAAGACCGGAGTGAAGTTCAATGTGATGCCGACAGGGGTCGAGCCGCTCCGCCTCAAGGCTGCCACAGCGAGACCGTGTCCGAGCAGAAGGTGATGAGTGCTCGCCAACGCCGCCGACACATCCATCCGTCCTGGGGCGTGCACTCCCCGGCCGTAGCCGAGCCAGGCAGAGCACCACGGTTCGTTCAGAGTTATCCAGCGTCCCACCTGCCCTCCCAGGGCGTCGCCCATCGCAGACGCGTAGTCGGCGAAACGCAAGGCCGTGTCACGGGACGTCCAACCGCCACGCTCCTCCAGGGCTTGGGGAAGGTCCCAGTGGTAGAGGGTCGCGACCGGCTCGATACCCCGCACCGCTAGTCCGTCGAGAAGCCGCCGGTAGAAATCGACTCCCTCCCGCTTCAGCGGTCCTGTGCCATCAGGTTGCACGCGCGGCCACGACACGGAGAAGCGGTAAGCCCGCAACCCAAGCGCTGCCATGAGGTCAAGGTCCTCTTCCAAGCGTTCGTAGTGGGAGCAGGCCACGTCGCCGGTGTCACCGTTACGGACCGCCCCGGCACGCCGGCTGAACACGTCCCATATGGACTTGCCCCGACCACCAGCGGCGACAGCCCCTTCGATCTGGTAGGCAGCGGTCGCAGCGCCCCAGACGAAGTCCTCCGGGAACCTTGATGCCTTGGTGGTGGCCACTCAGCCTCCTAGCCGATCCGGGCCGCCCAGTCGCAGCCGTCACGAGACTACCTCCGTTGGTCGGTGACCCGATTCGAAGCAAGCTCCAAGATCCCACGGCATCCAACGAGGGCTTGCTGCGGTTGCCGGTCGAAGAGCGCCGTGGAGCCCGTAGGACCTTTGAACTGGTAGCAGTAGAGGTCCCCGCCGGCGTCGAAGACCATCCAGGATGCACTCTCCCTGATGTAGCGCGGTCGGACCGTGGAAGCGTGGCCGCGACTTGACGGGTTGAATGATCTGCCCGTGCGGCCGGCGCGCGACCGCCAGCTTGTCGCTCGGGGAACACGCAAAGCCCGGACCGGCGCTCTCACCGCTCCCCCTCGGCAGTCGCCGCATCGGACCGCAGCGACCTGCTCGTCGAAGACCCGTACTCTTCCCGCCAGCCCGGGCTCACCTCGCGTCTCGAGGGGCCTCCGCTCCGGACCGCCTTACGCAGCTGCAAGATCCGGACGGAGCCGAGGGCTAGAACGCCCAACGCGCCCAGAGCTGCAGCAGCTAGCAGCGCCAATGCAATCGGTAGTGATCCCGAGAACGACAAGAAGTGGACTCTCGCATGCTGGAGATTCTGGAAAACGAAAAATAAAATCACCGCCAGCACAACGATCGCCGGAAGTGTCCTGACCCACGTCCGGCCGGCCCGGGTCGAACTAACCCGGGGGTGCGGCACTTTCGTGCGTCCTAAATGGGGCAGGATTCCCTGATCATGCGTTGGTGCCTGCGGCTGGCTACTAGGAGCGGAATGCCCTCCTTGGGCCACCACAGGCGAATCCGTACCGACGGTAGTCGCATTATGGGTATCGGAATGACGTGTCCGGGTTCGCATCGGAACCCCCGATCTTCTCCCTAGTACGGGAGTGCATAGCTCAACATGAACTGTTCACACTCTTCACGGCCCTAATCGGCTACGGGCTCCTTTGTAGGGTCTTTAGGCAGAAAGGCGCCATCAGCCGGCGGTAGAATCGACAGAGGAAACCGACCGATAACCCCGGGGTCGAGCCCTTCGATCGAGACCAACTCCGAGCGCAAGGGCGGCGAGGGCCACGCTGACTGCAGCACCACCGGCGAACACCACCCCCGCACCAAGTGGCGCGTACAGGGACGCTCCAAGGACCGCTGAAAGTCCTGCGGCGGCAGTACCTGCCCCGCCGAACAGACCTTGCCCGGTTGCGGCGCGCTCCTCAGGAAATGCGCTCGCCACGAAAGCGTAACCAGCTGGAACCGCTACCGATTGAACGCAGGCTTCCCCAACCCCAAGCAGCGTGATAACCACCGGCGACGGGACGAACCCGTAGCTGGCCATAAACAGATCAGCCATCATGAGACCGACGGCTCCGGCGAGAAGCGGGCCTCGCCTCTCCGCCAGGCGCCCCCCGATCGGGGCGAGCACGATAAAAGGCGCACCGTAGAGCGTCAGGCTCAGCCCGATCAGGAGCGCACCCGCCCCTCTATCGGTCATCAGCCGCGACCACAGCGCGTCGTATAGCCCGTTGGGCAACTGTGAAGCCGCGCCCAGGGAGACAACTGAGACAAGCACGTAAAGAGATGTCCGCAATGAAACGCCTCTGGCTGACCCGCCCGTCCTTGACGCCTCCTCACGAACCTCGTCGGCGGGGATGACCACGGCTGCAGCGACGAACACGACGCCAAGGAGCGCCCCAACAGTCAAGAACGGCATCCGGATTCCCCCGGCCCGGAACAGGAGGCTCCCAAGGAGCGGACCTACTGTAATACCGGCCATCATCGAAGCAGAGATAGCACCGAGGCGCCTTCCCCGCTCGGGCCCCTCCCGGCCGTAGCCAGCCTGGCGCAAGGCGGCCGGCAGGATGATCCCGAAAGCCACCCCACCACCAGCCCGTGCTCCGACGAGTAACCACAGGCTGGTAACGGAGGCAAACCACACCTGCGAGATGGCTCCGAGTGCAAGACCGCCGAGCAGGACACGCCGCGCTCGCGACCCGTCGAGAAAGGGTCCGACGCCGAGTTGAGCGACGAGGCCTGCGAAAAAACTGGCCCCTGACATGAGACCGAGCCCGTAGGTCGCCAGATGATCTTTCTGCTGGATGCTGGCGAGCAGCGGGAACAGAACCCCCACCCCGACCGCTTCAAGGCAGACGGCTGCCGCCAAGACCAAGAACCGGACGTCCCGCCGACCGAGATGGCTAGCCGACCCAGAAAGGTCCGCCGAGGGCTGAGCACCGCACGGTCCGGGCGAATCTGCGCTTCCCCGGGCGACCTCCTCAGAGGCCACCTCGGGGTCTTCGCTCATCGTTGCATGCTAGGTCCTGACTGGGGCCACCTAGACCCCACGCCAAACCGCTCGGCGAACGCGTCAGAGGCTGATGTGGTGGCGAATGAAGTTTAGAATCTCCAGGTGCTTCGCCGTGTCAGCCTCCATCAGCTTTACTAGAAGAACCCACATTGTGGTGTCCTTCACATCCTTGAGATCTCTGCGCAGGCGTTCCAGTTCCTTAGCGTCGGCCCTCTCTTGTGCTATGAGAGCATCGGTCAGCTCACGGATGACGTTGTGGTCAGCTTTGTACCAATCCAGGCGCGGCACCGCAGGCGGCTCTGCGCTCAACTCGGCGTCAGAGCGGAGAGCTTCCGCCAACTCGGAGAAGCGCTTGTGGTGACGAATTTCATCATCGATTATGAGATCCACGAGATACCGGAACGCAGCCGATTCTGACCGCTCAGCGGCGTCCCGGTAGGACTCCAGGATCCCCCGCTCGGTTTCGACGTGCGATAGCAGGTGATCGTAGATTCCCTGCTCCCAGACGCTCGCTCCTACCAAAGTGTCGACCATGACCATAATCGTGACAGCGAGAAACCAGGGCCGCTAGAGCCGAAGGTCACATCGAGGCTCCTTTTCCGACCCGGCTACCATCTGAGCATGCCACGACCAGCCTGGGCCGACGGAATCGGGACCCTCAGAGAAGTCGATCTGCTCGAAGTCCTATACCCGCTCCCGACTCTTGGGCTACCGCCTAAGGAGCATGGCCAGCCGGGCGAGGCCGCAAGCACCTCCCGACGCGGCGAAACGCTCGCTCCGGTGGACTCCGACCGTCTCCGCCATGTGAGGAGAGTCCGACTTCGAACCGTGATTGACGACCTTGACGCGCCCCCTCTAGATACAGCAGACGCCTACCTTAGGCTTCACCTGCTGTCGCACCGTCTCGTCTGCCCGAACGATGTGAACCTGGAAGGCATCTTCGCCCTCCTCCCCAACGTCGCGTGGACGTCGCTTGGGCCACTTCACCCAGCGGACCTTCCCAAGGTGCGAGAACAAGCAGCAGTGGCCGGAGTGCACTTAACCGTTCACGCTGTAGACAAGTTTCCGAGGATGGCCGACTACGTCGTGCCCCCGGGGGTACGGATCGCGGACGCCAGCCGGGTACGCCTAGGCGCATATCTGGGTGAGGGCACCACGGTCATGCACGAAGGCTTCGTCAACTTCAACGCCGGCACCCTAGGGGGGGCGATGGTCGAGGGCAGGATAAGCCAGGGGGTGGTAGTAGGGGAGGGAACCGATGTCGGGGGCGGTGCGTCCACCATGGGCACATTGTCTGGAGGGGGCACGGAACGCGTAGCGCTTGGCCGGCGCTGCCTCCTAGGAGCGAACTCGGGACTTGGAATCGCCTTGGGCGATGACTGCGTTGTCGAAGCGGGACTGTACCTTACCGCTGGCACAGTCGTCCGGCTACCCGACGGCGCGACCACCAAAGCGAGAGAACTAAGCGGACGATCCGGTCTCCTCTACCGCCGCAACAGCCAAAGCGGGGCCGTCGAAGTGATTCCCCGCTCAGGAGCCTGGGGCGAGTTGAACCCCGAACTCCACGCCCACCAATAGCCACTTCGGCGTATGTCGCCGGGCCCGAAGCCCGATCATCATCAAGCGATCGCCGAGGCTTGGGCTCGCAGGACCCTTCCATAGAAGACCACTTCGTCACGCCAACTAGTTCACTCAACAACTATCGACAAATAGACACTCAGTTCAACAACTTCCAAAGTATCACATCACCATTGATAGCGCCTGGCCAAACTTAACTGCCAGGGAATTCACAGATATCGATCAGAATCCTACCTGTGACGCTTGACACGGGCTTTTTTTTAAGCCAATATTCATATGTTGTTAACTGTTGGTTTCTGTAGCAACTTGTTAGTCAGAAAGCGGTCGGCTGCACGCGCCGACGCCCGAGCGCTTAGGAGGCGCAGTGAAATCGATTGTTGGTACTGACGAGGCGCGCCCAGGGCGCTTGCGCAAGCATCGAAAGCTTGCCGTGGGTGGTGCGGCTGTTGCATCTGTGATGGTACTGGCCAGCTGCGGTAGCAGCTCGAAGTCGGCGTCGAGCACAGTAACGACTGCAGCGCCCTCGAACGGAGGGTCGGCTGCGCCAACAACGGCGTACTCGGGGCCTACCGTGAACCTAACCTTCTGGTCGTGGGTCCCGGGCATCCAGGCTTCTGTAGACCTTTTCAACCAGAGCCACCCGAACATCCACGTCAATCTCGACGAGGTCACCTCGGGGGCGGCCGGGACATACTCCAAGATGTTCAGCGCACTACAGGCTGGCAACGCTCCTGACTTGGGACAGGTCGAGTACTACGCTCTCCCGCAGTTCGAACACACCGGAGGACTCGTGAACCTCGCGCCTTACGGAGCGGCGAGCGTCCAGAGCGACTTCGTTCCTTGGACATGGAGCCAAGTGACCCTTGGAAGCGCCATATATGCAATCCCCCAGGACACCGGACCGATGGCACTGTTCTACCGGAAGGATCTCTTCGCCAAGTACGGCTTGACGGTTCCGACCACGTGGGCTCAGTACCTCGCCGACGCGCAGAAGTTGCACTCGGAGAATCCGAACGCATATATAACGTCCTTCTCACCAGCCGACACTGGTCAGTTCGCCGGCCTGGCCTGGCAGGCAGGGGCCAACTGGTTCAACACCACTTCCAGCTCCTGGATAGTAAACATCAACGACTCCGCAACCCAGCAGGTAGCTAACTACTGGCAACAGCTGTTAAGCCAGAACCTGGTGAAGGTCGAGACCGACTTTGCAAACGGCTGGTACAAGGACCTCTCCGACGGCACGCTACTGACCTGGCCGTCGGCGGTATGGGGGCAGAACACCATCGCCACCAACGCTGCGACCACCTCGGGGGACTGGGCGGTTGCTCCCCTGCCCAACTGGGGAAGCAGCTCCGCCGACGGCAACTGGGGCGGTTCGACGACTGTTGTGTTCAAAGACAGCAAGCATCCCGCCCAGGCGGCGGTCTTCGCCGAATGGCTGAACACCAATCAGCCGTCCATCACCAACTTGATCAACAAGGGTGGTCTGTACCCGGCAGATCTTCAAGGCGAGCAGCAAAGCGCTGTCAACTCGCCGGTAGCGTTCTACGGCAACCAGAACATCTGGAGCACCTTCGAGGCTGGCGGTAAGCTCGTCAACACCAGTTTCAAGTGGGGTCCGATCATGTTCACGACGCTGACGGACATGGGCAACGCCTTCTCGAAGGCGACAGGAGGCAGCGGAACTCTCGCTTCTGCTATCTCGACGACGCAGTCCGATACGGTTTCCACGATGAAGAGTCAGGGCTTCTCAGTCCAATCGGCCGGCTGAGCTAGTAAGGAGGCGGTGTCCGATGACAGCAACCACCGAGGCGTCCTCGGACACTGCCGGGAGCGCCCGGGCACCAGCTCGGCGCTCCCGGCGCTCCCGGCGAACCCCAGTACCGATAGGCTTTTTAGCTCCTTTCCTCGTACTGTTCGCCCTCTTCTTCCTCATTCCAATTGGCTACGCCGTATACGAGAGCCTGTTTGCAACCAAGGTCTCGGGTCTGGGACTTGCGCCTCCGGTCACGAAGTTCGTGGGTCTGTCCAACTACAGTTCGGTGTTCGGTACGGCAAGCTTCATCCAAGGGATCGAACGCGTACTGCTGTTCGGCATCGTGCAGGTTCCTGTGATGCTGGCGTTCGCCACGCTGCTTGCGCTGTTGATCGACTCTGTCGCGGCGCGCTTCACTAGGTTCTTCCGACTGGCTTTCTTCCTCCCTTACGGGATACCCGGAGTCATAGCAGCGATTCTGTGGTCGTTCCTTTACCTTCCTAACCTGAGCCCTATCGACTCAGTCCTCAAGAGCCTCCACTTCGGCAGTGTCAGCTTTCTCGGATCGCACACGGTCTTATGGTCGATTGCTAACATCGTCACCTGGGAATACACCGGATACAACATGCTGATAATCTTCGCCGGACTTCAGGCGATACCCCGTGAGCTGTTCGAAGCCGCCCGGGTCGACGGTGCGTCGGAGTGGAAGATCGCTACTCGGGTGAAGCTACCCCTTGTGGTGCCTTCTCTCGTGCTCACCTCAGTGTTCAGCATCATCGGGACACTGCAGTTGTTCAGCGAGCCTCAGGTCCTCAGGGCCATCTCCACGAACATTGTGAGCACCTACACGCCAAACCTGTCCGCCTACAACGAGGCGTTCACCCTGAACAATCCCAATCTCGCCGCAGCGATGGCGGTGGTCCTAGCGATCGGGACGTTCATACTGTCCTTCGGCTTCCTACGCCTCACCTCACGCAGGAGCATCACTCGATGACGCTGCTAACCGACTCCGACGTTGGCACGACTCCCCCACCTGCGCCTCCGCGCAAATCGCCCGACCGCCACCACCCTCCGACACGGTCTTCGATCCTCATCACGGCATTCATGTTCGTGGTGAGCATTTACTTCCTACTTCCGGCGTATTGGCTCGCGGTCTCCTCTACGAAGGGACCCACAGCCCTATACAACTCTGCCGGGCTGTGGTTCGCCCACTTCGACCTTTGGAAGAACCTGAGCGGGCTGTTCAGCTACAGCGGAGACATCTACCTGCGGTGGATCCTAAACACTGTTCTGTATGCAGGAGTTGGATCGCTCTTGGCGACCCTGCTGTCTGCTGCGGCAGGCTACGCCTTGGCTAAGTACAAGTTCAGGGGCCGAGAGCTCATCTTCGGGGTCATTCTCGGCGGAGTGCTAGTGCCAGGAACAGCGCTCGCCCTACCGCTCTACCTACTGATGAGCAAGGTATCCCTGACCAACTCCTACTGGTCCGTGCTACTGCCTTCTATCGTCAGTCCGTTCGGCGTTTACCTTGCAAGGGTGTACGCCTCGTCGGCCGTGCCCGACGAGCTCATCGAAGCCGCCCGAGTCGACGGTTCAGGAGAAGGACGCACTTTCTTCACCATCTCGATGCGCTTGATGTCGCCCGCTCTGGTCACGATCTTCCTGTTCCAGTTCGTGGCTATCTGGAACAACTTCTTCCTCCCACTGGTAATGCTGTCCAACGAGAAACTCTACCCAGTCACGCTCGGCCTATATTCCTGGAACAACGAGTACGGTCAGGCTCCTCAGTTGGTGAGCTACGTCGTGATCGGCACAGCTGTTTCGGTAATACCTCTCATCGTCGCGTTCCTGTCGCTGCAGAGGTTCTGGCGGTCTGGTCTGGCCGCCGGCAGCCTCACACTGTAAGAACCCGGGTCTTGACCTCTCCTGGCACCGTCGCAGAACCCCGTCACCTGGTCCGCCAGGGTGTGGCTCCGGCGATCTATCCTGAAGGACTGACCATGCTGGCTAAGCAAAGACGATCCCTGATCCTCGACGAACTACGCCGATCCGGAGGCGTGAAAGTCTCCGATCTCACCCAGATGCTGTCCGTCTCCGACATGACCGTCCGCCGAGATCTAGACGTTCTTGCCCGTGAAGGGCTCTTGGAGAAGGTCCACGGCGGGGCCACCATTGGGGGTCATCTTTCGACTGAGGAGCCCGGATTCGAAGCCAAGGCCCACCGGGAGCTTCGCGAGAAAGACCTCATCGCAAGCTTCGCTGCTGGTCTGATCCAACCCGGATCGGCGATCGCACTTTCAGCGGGCACGACGACATACGCTCTTGCGCACCATCTTCCCGGCATTGCTGGCCTCACGGTCGTCACGAACTCAATGCGCATAGCCGAGGTCTTGTGGGCCTCCGGCCACAGCGACCCGACCGTCGTGGTGACAGGAGGGATCCGGACACCTTCCGATGCTCTAGTCGGGCCTATCGCCCTAAACGCCGTGAGATCCCTCCACTTCGACGCAGTGTTCATGGGAGTCCACGGAATGGCGGAGCGGACGGGCTTCACGACACCGAACCTCACCGAATCCGAAGTCAATCGGGCCCTCGTTGCTGCGGCACGCCGCCTGGTAGTCCTGGCAGATCACACCAAGTGGGGTGAGATCGGACTTTCGACCTTCGCTTCTCTCGAGGAGGCGGACGTGCTCGTAAGCGACGACGCTCTCCCTGACGAAGCGAGGAATGTCCTCTCGGAGACCGTCGGCGAACTAGTGGTCGTGTCCTCCGGTGCTTAAGAGCCTCACCACGGTCAGCTCCGGACGTCTCGCAGACGGCAGGGAGATATTCTGGTTCGACAAAGATCGCTCCGATGACCTCGGCGAGTCGCCACCAGCAAGCGGCTCTTGGCGTGACGAGACGGATCGGCGCCGTCTCCCACCGACTGCGACCACGTCGGAGCGGCGCTGGGATCCGCTGCTGAGGGAATGGGTGACGGTTGCCAGCCACCGCCAGACACGGACTTTCCTCCCTGCCGACGACGAATGCCCCCTGTGCCCGTCGACGCCCGAACGCCTCACGGAGATACCTGGCGGGCCATACGAGGTCGTCGTCTTCGAGAACAGGTTCCCGTCCTTCTCGACACGAGCGACGATCCCCGACGACGGCGTTGTGTTGGATCCCTCCCTTTACGTACGAGCAGAAGGTCACGGACGCTGTGAGGTGATCGTCTTCAGCGATGACCACTCGGCTACCTTCTCTACGCTTTCACCCGAAAGGGTCCGTCTGGTTATAGAAGCCTGGGTGGCCCGAACCGAGGCCCTCAACGCCATGCCCGAAGCCGAGCAGGTGTTCTGCTTCGAGAACCGGGGTACCGAGATCGGCGTAACCCTGTCACATCCCCACGGGCAGATCTACGCTTACCCGGTCATAACCAGCCGCACCCAGGTGATGCTCGAGTCCGCGCGACGCCACCAGGTCACCACCGGACGCAACCTCTTCGCAGACGTTCTAACATCAGAACGCTCCAGCGGCCGGCGTGTAGTCACGTCCAACGAGCACTGGACCGCCTTCGTCCCGGCGGCTGCCCGATGGCCCTTCGAAATCCACCTCTACCCACACCGCCACGTGCCCGACTTGCCAGCCACGTCAGAGGAGGAGCGAGACTCCCTAGGCCAGATCTACGTTGACCTTCTGCGCCGCCTAGACGGTGTCTACGGGATCGAGATGCCCTACATCGCCGCTTGGCACCAGGCACCGGCACGATCCGACCGGGAGCTCGCCTACCTGCATCTCGAGCTATTCTCCATTATGAGAGCCCCCGGTAAGGTCAAAGCTCTCGCAGGGTCGGAATCCGGGATGGGCATGTTCATAAACGACATCGCTCCCGAGCGCGCTGCGGACATGCTTCGCGGCGCCCGGCCTTGAGCGAGTCGGCGACGGTCCCGCTCCACCGGGCGCCGGACAAAGGAGAAATCTCCAAGGCCTTCGCTGCCGGCTTCGGTCGTCGCCCCACAGCGCTGTGGTCGGCCCCTGGTCGGGTTAACCTAATCGGAGAGCACGTCGACTACAACGGTGGACCTGTCATGCCGTTCGCCATCCAGTACCGATGCTACGTGGCGGCGGCCACGAACGACGACCGAGTCATCAGGCTCAGATCTAAGCAGTTCCCTAACGAAACCGTCAGCGTAGCTCTGTCCAACCTGGCCACCGGCAATTCGTCTGACCGAACCCCTGAAGATCATTCCCAACGCCTCGGCGGTTGGGCGTCTTACGTCCTCGGAGTGATATGGGCGCTTGGACAGGTCGGAGTGCACGTACCCTCCATCGACGTGCTCGTAGACGGCCGCGTCCCCGTGGGCGCCGGCCTGTCGTCCTCTGCCGCCTTGGAATGCGCTGCTGTGGGCGCGTTCTGTGACATTGCAGCCACCGACATCGACGGCCCGCAGCGTGCGGCCATCGCCCAGCGGGCGGAGAACGACTTCGTAGGCGTCCCATGCGGTTTGATGGACCAGATGGCGTCGACATGCGCGCAAGCAAAGCACGCCTTGCTGTTCGACCCCTACCACAAACACAGCGAACAGATCCCCCTCGCCGCTTCAGCAGCCGGGTACGACTTCCTGGTCGTCGACACCGGCGCCGCGCACGGGTTGGTCGACGGCGAGTACGCCCGCCGGCGCAGCGCTTGCGAGGAAGCCGCACACACGTTAGGGGTAAAGCTACTCCGGGAAGTCGCCGATCTCGGACCGGAAGAATCAGCCGCCCTGGTGTCCCGTATCGAGGACCGAACTCTACGCCGGCGAGCTAGACATGTGGTTTCTGAGATCCAACGAGTCGATTTGGCTGTAGAAGCTCTGAAGGCCGGCAACTGGCCCCGCCTGGGCACTTTGATGATCGCCTCACATAGGTCGTTGCGCGAAGACTTCGAAGTGTCGAGTCCGCAGCTCGACGCGGCAGTTGACGCCCTGCTAGCGGCCGGCTCTCTCGGAGCGCGCCTTACCGGCGCCGGATTCGGGGGCAGCGTCGTAGCGCTAATAGAAACCTCCAAGGTCGACATGGCTGTCAGCGCAGTCATAAAGTCCTTCGCTGCCGCTGGTTTCAAAGCTCCCACAGCAAGCTTGGCTGTGGCCTCGCAAGGTGCACAAAGGGAACTGTCAGCCAGGTGACCCCTACTGGGTCGAATGCTCAGGCTGGCCCCATCGCCCACCTTCGCGCTGGCGGCGTGAGTCTACTAGCCGATCTCTCGGCACCCGGTTTGCCACGGGTCGTCCACTGGGGAGCCGACCTCGGGGAGTTGCCGGAATCCCAGCTGCAAGCCCTTATCTTGGCGGCCACCCCGAGCGTTCCCCATGCCGGCTTCGATGCCTTCGAGCGCCCATCGGTGCTCTCGGAACGTCTCCGGGGCCACGCAGGTCCGCTAGGCGTATCAGGGCGCCGAGGCGATGGGACCGGCTGGGCGATCCACTTCGCCGAGCGTGTTGAAAGCGTCGAGAACCCTTTGGAGATAGTCAGGGACCCTGGACGCCTCGTGGCTATCGCCATGGATCTGGATTCGGGCTTGCGAGCCCAAACCGAGTTGGTACTACACGACGACGGCATCTTGGAAGTAACGACGTCGCTGACCAACATCTCTGACACCGTCTACCAGCTAGGCGGGCTAACTCCAGCTTTGCCAGTACCCGCGACAGCGCAGACATTGCTTTCGCTGTCAGGCCGCTGGGCCTACGAGCGCATCCCAGAACTTCTGCCGATCTCGTTTGGAGTCTGGCAGCGTGACAGCACCGAGGGCCGCTCCGGGCACGACTTTCCTCTCGCTCTCACCGTCTGCGAGAAGGGATGTTCGTGGCGTCACGGTGAGGCGTGGGCGCTGTCGTTGTGCTGGAGCGGCAACC
>JAKBBA010000058.1 GCA_021808665.1 Actinomycetes bacterium | reverse complement strand
ATCCAGCGAGAATGGACCCGAGGCTGGCGCCGCCTGGTCCTACCGGCGGTGTTCCTCGCCTACCTCATCTACGTCGGCGAGGCAATCGCGCAGCACAACCACGGCGCTCCGGCCGCCGCCGGATATGTAATCCTCGGCGTCTTCGTCGCCTCCTACCTCGGGATCGTCTTACAATCCTCAGCTCCGAGCACCTCGCCGTTTTGGACCTCGCGGAAGTTCTGGGCTCTCTACGGGCTGCTGGCCGCGTCGTTCGTGGCCGAACTGCCCTTCGCGCGGGCCGCGGGATTCGTCATGTGCCTCTACATCACGACCATCACAGTCGTCCGCCTCGGGATCAGGGCCGCACCGATCGTCGTCGTGCTCGCCCTCAGCGCGCTTCTCGTCCCTGTCACCGTCGCGTCCTGGCACGACAACCTCTCAACGACATTCGACAACGTAGCACCCCTCGCCATCCCCGTCGTAGCTATCGTCGCCTACGCAGTAGCGCGGGTACAGCGAGGCAACAGTGCGCTAGCCGAAGCGAGAGCCGAAGTCGCCCGGCTCTCCGCGGACGCCGAACGCTCCCGGATCGCCCGCGACCTACATGACCTGCTCGGGCATTCCCTCACCACGATCACCCTCAAGGCGGCCCTCGCCCGCCGCCTCGCCGAGACCGACCCCCGACGATCGGCCGCGGAGATCGCCGCGGTCGAAGAACTATCGCGCCAGGCGCTCATCGAGGTGCGCGCAGCAGTATCAAACTACCGGGAAGTCACCCTGGCCGGCGAGCTCGCCCGAGGTCGAGAGCTGCTAAGAGCATCCGGCGTGACAGCCGACTTCCCCACCGCCACCGACATAGCCAGCGCAGCCCACCAACAGCTATTCGCCTGGGCCATCCGCGAAGGCGTCACCAACGTCGCCCGCCACGCCCACGCCACCACCTGCACCATCACCCTCACGGAATGCGAGATAGAGATCCGCGACGACGGCATCGGCGGACAACCCTCACGCGGCAACGGACTCGCCGGTCTTCGCGAACGAGCCGGAACAGCCGGCGCCGTCGTCGAAGCCGGACCCCTCCACCCCCGGGGCTGGCAACTCCGAGTGACACTCGGCCCAGCGGTGAGCGCCCCCCCATGACCATCCGTCTGCTGCTCGCCGACGACCAAGAGCTGGTGCGAAGCGCTCTGTGCGCCCTCTTGGAGCTCGAAGAGGACTTCGAAGTCGTCGCCTCGGTGGGCCGCGGCGACGAGGTGGTCGGCGCTGCTCGATCCCATCGGCCCGACATCGCACTGCTCGACATCGAGATGCCCGGGCTGGACGGGCTGGCCGCAGCAGCGGTGCTCAAGGCCCAGGTCCCAACCTGCCGGGTAGTCATCCTCACCACTTTCGGGAGAGCCGGCTACCTACGCCGGGCGATGGAGGCCGGCGCCGCGGGCTTCGTCGTGAAGGACGCCCCGTGCGAGGCGCTCGCCTCCGCAATCCGGCGGGTGATGACCGGCGAGCGAGTCGTCGACCCGGCGCTCGCGGCCTTGACGCTGGCGGCCGGCGACTCCCCCCTGACTGCCCGCGAACGCGACGTGCTCACCGTCGCACGCTCAGGTGCCACTGTCGCAGAGATCGCCGCGAAGCTCTACCTCTCCGAGGGAACCGTCCGGAACTACCTGTCAGCCGCGATCGCCAAGACCTCGGCCCGCAACCGACTAGAAGCACTCAGGATTGCGGACGAGCGAGGGTGGCTCTAGCAGCCGAGGACATTCCACTCGACCCCGTTGGCACCCGGCTTGTGGCATGGCGACCGACCGGAGCCCCCTGGGCACTTGACAGCCCGCCGCCACTATGGTTACATACTCAGGTAGTTAACCGTGTAACCGAGAAGGACAACGAGCAAGATTGAGGGGACGTGTTCGACGAGTCACGGGCGATTTTCATTCAGATCGCCGAACAGATCGAGAGCGACATCCTCGACGGCACCCTGGCCGAGGAGAGCCAGGCGCCCTCGACCAACGACCTCGCCACCTTTCACCGGATCAACCCGGCCACGGTGGCCAAGGGGGTCGCCCAGCTCGTCGCCGACGGCATCTTGTACAAGCGGCGGGGGGTCGGCATGTTCGTGGCGACCGGCGCCCAAAATGCGCTGATCGCCAAGCGTCGGCAAGCCTTCTGGGGCGGCTTCGTCGAGCCGCTGGTAAGCGAGGCGCACAAACTAGACATCGACTCCGAGGAGCTAATCATCATGATCAAAGACGGGATGGCGACACCATGACCGCCGTCATCGAAGCGACCGACCTCACCAAGCGCTACGGCGGGATCGCCGCCGTCGACGGGGTGACGTTCACGATCGAGGCCGACTCGATCACCGGCATCTGGCTGCGCTGGCACCAAGCCGGCCTCCTCGTCGCTGGCGTGGCCATCGTGGTGGTCTCCGGCGGCCTCGCCAGCCTGCTCACCTGGCAACACGACTGGTCGGGGATCGGGAACTGGTTCGCTACGCTGACTCCCCTGACCGCCGCCGGGTGGACTGCCCTGGGGTGCGTGCCGCTGGCCGGCGCCTCCTATGCCACCCTGCGCAGGATCGCCCCATGAGTCGCAAATGCACAGTGGGCATTAGCGAGACCCATCTTCACGGCGTTCACGATGGCACGTACCGGCGGGCGGATCGCCCACTCGACCGAAGAGTACAGCGAACCGCCTTCGCGCCTTCGCGCCTTCGCGCCTTCGCGTTCCGCCCGGGCCGCCACGGTTTGAGCCCGGCCACAGACACCGACGACCTCTATCTCGTAGGTTGATGTAATCCACGTTGATGTTGTGGCGGTTTTGGTCGAAGATCGCGTCCATGGGCGACGGCTTTAGCGATGTGATCTCACGGGTGTGGTCGGCAACCGGCATGGACGACGAAGCAGAGGCTCCGCTCGATGAGCTGACCACGACGGGGCCACGGGCGGTCCTTTCGTCCGCTTTCGACGTGACCGGACTTGCGACCGCTACGGTCGCGGCCGCCACGCTCGCCGCCGCCCGGCTGCTCGCCGCGCGGCGCGCAGCGCCATCACTGGCGGTCACGGTCGACAGCAAGGCTGCCAGCGCAGCGTTCGCCGCCGAGGGACTGTTCGCCCCGGCCGGCTGGGCCGCACCGCCGCTGTGGGACCCGATCGCAGGTAACTACCGCGCTACCGACGGGTGGATCAGGCTGCACACCAACTACGCCCGGCACCGCGCCGCGGTGGAGCGCGTGCTCGGCGCCAACGATCGCGACACGGCTCAGGCTGCGGTGCAAAGTCGTTACGCGGAGGAGATCGAGAGCGCAGTGATCGACGCAGGTGGTGCCGCCGCTGTCATGCACGGGCGCGCCCAGTGGCTGTCCTCGCCCCCAGGGGCAGCCACCGCCGAGGCGTCGCCGGTGGTAGTCACCGAGCGTTCTTCCTCCGGCTCCGACCGCCTGCTCAACGGCGGCGCCCTGCCATTCGACGGGGTCAGGGTGCTGGACCTGACCCGTGTCATCGCCGGGCCGGTCGCGACCAAGTTCCTCGCCGGCTACGGAGCCGACGTGCTACGAATCGACCCGCCAGGGTTCGAGGAGGTCCTCTCGCTGCTGCCCGAGACGACGCTCGGCAAGCGCACCACCGCCCTCGACCTGACCGCGCCGGCCGACCGCGCAATATTCGAAGAATTGCTCGCTGGCGCCGACGTCTTGGTCGCGGGACTGCGAGCCGACGCGCTACCCGGCCTCGGCTACGACGACCAGACCCTCACCAGACTCAACCCCGAGTTGACCATTGCCAGCCTGGACGCCTACGGATGGGACGGCCCGTGGCGTAACCGCCGCGGGTTCGACAGCCTGGTCCAGATGAGCTGCGGCATCGCCGCAGACGGCGCCGCCGCGATCGGCCGCAACCAGCCGACCCCGCTGCCCGTCCAAGCCCTCGACCACGCCACCGGCTGGCTGCTCGCCACCGCCATCACCCGCGCCCTGACCCGCAAGCTAACCGCCTCGAGCATTGCGCGCCTCCACGCCTCCCTCATCGGCACCGCCAACCTCTTGTACTCGCTTCCCAGGCCGACCGAACGGCCGGCACAACCCGACCCCGAAGACTTCCCCTTCGAAGACACTGACACCGCCTGGGGACCCGCACGCCGGGTGTCGCTACCAGGACGCATCGACGGTGTCCGGCTACACTGGGCACACCAAGCCGGACCCCTCAATCGGCATCCAGCCACATGGACCCAGCAGTAACCAACCAGGGTTCGCGGGGTGGGGTTCTCCTCCCAAAGCCCAGGGCCGCCTCGTCAACCCATTCGTCCGGGGTACCAGCCGTCGGGCTGGGCTGGCCATCGCAGAATAAGGCGCGGGCGCAGCTCGGAACTCTCGAAGACGACGCTATCGCCGGAGCTGCTCCGCCGATGGCCGAGCCCACGGCGAGACCATAAGGCTGGGCGGACGCCAACCACGTAGCATGTGACCCGGCAGCGCATTGTGAACCCGGAACACGTCGGCTCCATGGTCGTAAGTCGCGTGCGCGATCGCGAAGCCGCCTCCCTCGGTGGCAGTGCGACGCCGGCCACCTTCGCACCTGGCATCAAAGGTTGTCACAGCGGCGGGGTGTACTCCGTCAGGTAGACATGACGACAACGACAACGACGACGACGTGGGATGTGGTGGTGGTCGGCGGCGGCCTGGCCGGGCTAGCCGCTGGGGCAGAGGTGACCGCAACCGGGGGACGAGCGCTGGTGGTCGAGGGCCACCGGCCCGGCGGCCGGGCCCGGGTGACCGAACGCGACGGCTTCACGTTCAACCACGGTGGCCACGCCTTATACCTCGGCGGTCAGGGGATGGCCGTGCTTCGACGCCACGGCATCGACCCCCACGGGGCGAGTCCCCCGTTGCGCCGCTATCGGATGAGCAGCGCCGGCCGCCACCACCAGTTCCCCTCTGGACCTGACACCCTGCTGCGAACCACCATCCTCGGCGCCCGGGCCAAGGTCCAGGTGGGCCGGCTGCTCGCCGCCCTGCCCCGCACGGACGCCGCCTCCCTGGCCGGCACGTCTGTGTCGGCGTGGCTCGGCCACCTCGAACTACGACCCGACGCCGAAGCGGTCGTCCGGGCAATCGTCCGCCAGACGACCTACAGCAGCGACCTGGACGACCTCGACGCAGGCGCCGCCGTCACCCAACTGCAGTCCGGCGTCCGCCACGGCGTGAGTTACCTGCACGGCGGCTGGGCTCAGCTGGTCGACGGCCTGGCCGCCCGGACCCAGGTACAGTCCGGGTGCATGGTCCGGTCGCTGCAACCGGTCCCCGGCGCAATCGCGGTGACGACCGACGCCGGCACGGAACTGGCGCTGGCGGTCGTGGTTGCGGCCGGTACCCCCGACGCCGCCCGAGGCCTGCTGCCTGACCCTCCCGACTGGGGCGAGCTGGGACCGGCGGTAACCGCCACCTGCCTCGACCTCGGCCTCGACAGGGTCCCATCACCCGGGTGGGTCCTCGGCATCGACGAGCCCGTCTACGCCACGTTGCAGTCGCCGCCGGCGGACATGGCCCCGCCCGGCAGTGCCGTCGCCGCCCTCATCCGCTACGGGTCACGCGACGCGACCGCCGACCGGGCCGAACTCGAAGCCCACGCCCGCCTGGCGGGCATCGACCCCCGGGGCGCCATCATCAGCCGGTTCCTGGCCCGCATGGTGGTCGCCGGCACCCAGCCCCGGGCCCGCCTCGGCGGCTTGGCCGGACGGCCGGCGGTCACCGCCACCGGGCATCCGGCCATCACCATGTGCGGCGACTGGGTCGGCCCGGAGGGGATGCTGGCCGACGCTGCGCTGGCATCGGGAGCGGCTGCGGGCCGCGCCGCTCTCGAGGTAGCCCGGTCGGCCACACTGGCGGCGTGAGCATCGACGGCGGACTCGGAGTGTTCGCCGTCGAGCAGCCCCGGCTGCTCGGCCTGGCCTACCGGCTGCTGGGCAGCCTCGCCGACGCCGAAGACGTCTGCCAGGAAACCTGGCTGCGGTGGTCGGCCGCCGACACGGCGTCGATCGAACGGCCGCCGGCGTGGCTGACGACGGTGACGACCCGCCTGGCTTTGGACCGGCTGACCTCCGCCCAGTGCCGCCGGGAGGTCTACGTCGGCCCTTGGCTGCCCGAGCCGGTCGTCGTCGCCCCCACACCCGAGGAGCACGCCGAGATGGCCGAGAGCCTCACCATCGGCTTCCTCGCCGTCCTCGAGAAGCTCGACCCGGTCAGCCGGGCGGTCTTCGTCCTGGCCGACGTGTTCGGTCTCTCCTTCGACGAGGTGGCAGCCATCGTGGACCGGACCCCGGCATCGACGCGACAGCTCGCCGTGCGGGCCCGACGCAAGGTACGCGCCGCCCGGCCCCGACCGCCGTCGCCCGCAGCGCAGCCAATAGTCGACCGGCTGCTCGCCGCCGTGCTCAACGGTGACATGGCTGCCACTATGGCATTGCTCGCCGACGACGTGGTCCTCGTCAGCGACGGTGGACGCAACCGGCGCGCCGCCCGGCACCCCATCGTCGGGCCGGAGCGGGTCAGCCGCTTCATCGCCAACCTGGCCCGCCGATCCTCACCGGCCACCAACTACCAGCCCGCTCGCTTCAACGGTTCGCCCGGCCTGTGGCTGCAGGGCCCGACCTACGGCGACACCGCCATCTGCCTCGACGTCACCGGCGACCGGGTCCGGCGCATCTGGATCGTGTCCGCCCCCGACAAGCTGCGGGCGCCGACGGAAGTCCGCCTGCGGTAGCCTCGGAGACCCCGCCGCTCGGCGACCCGGCGGATCCGCTCCGACGTCACGGCATGTCGGTCCTCCAGAGACGGCCAGGGTTCCGCCCCGGGCGCGCCGACGGCTGCGCTGGAGATGGAGACGCCGCCGGCGCCGAAGTCCCCGTAGGACCGCAACCTCGCTCCCATCGAGCAACCGTGACGCTGGCAACGGTAGCAGCGGCCCTCCATGGTGCTATCGGCAACCAAACTTGCCCGTGCCCGATCGTCTGCTTGCAGGATTGAGCCTACCTGTGAGGGGTGGCGGACGGTTGGTGCGTCACATCATCCGTGTGTCGAAAGGCAGGTGCTGCTTACTCGGCGAATCCGTGGATCGTGGCGAACGGGTCCCACGTAGGGTCGCGGTGGATCTCGATCTCGGCGCGGGTGGTGACCTCGTGTGCGACGTCGTTGCCGAAAAGGTTCGCCAGGAGTGCTGCGGCCATGTCGATGCCGGCAGCGATCCCTGATGATGTCCAGCGGTCGCGGTCCTCGACCCATCGGGCTCGGGCGATCCATTCGACCTTGTCGCTCTGCTGGCGGACCCAGTTGAAGGCGGCCTTGTTCGAGGTCGCTCGGTAGCCGTCGAGCAATCCTGCGGCGGCGAGGACTGCGGACCCGGTGCAGACCGAGGTCACCAGCGACGCTCGTGCCACCCAGGCTCGCAGCCAGGAGAGGAACGTTTCGTCGTTGACGAGCCGTCGTGTGCCCTGGCCTCCGGGGATGAGCATGATGTCCGGGGCCTCGGCGGTGCCGTAGCCGGTGGTCGCGCTCACCTGAACGCCCTGACTGCTGGCGACCGGGCCTGCTTGGGGGCCGATGAACTCGATCGCGAGCCGACTGGGAGCGAGGCTGAACAGCTCGACCGGTCCGAACACGTCCAGTAGCTCGAACCCGTCGAACAGCACAACGGAGATACGGCGTGGCTTATCGGTCATCGCCCTCATTCTCGCGCTTGGTGCCCAAGAATCTCGTGGACGCGTGGTTCGGGTCGTGGTGCTTGCGTCGGCGGTAGGTGGCAGCATTGACGCGGTTGCCGCACTCACGCATCCCGCACCACCTACGGTTGCACCCGCGGGAGCGGTCGACGAACATGCGGGTGCACCCGTCGCGTCCGCATTGGCGTAGACGCTGCGCGTCGGGGCCGCCGAGCAGCTCGATAGCGTCGCGCGCGATGCTCGCCAGCACGGCCGCCATCGACCCCGATCGGGTAAGTGCTCCCTCCGAGTCGAGGACGACGGCAACGGGCGATCGTCGGCCGTGCCGGTTGACCACCGCCCGCAGATCAGCGGACGCAGACGCGCGGCCAGTGATCCGGGTAATGGCGAGGCGATAAATCGCCTCGCGCAACTCAACAGCGTGAGCTAGGTCATTGCCGTTGCAGGCAATCGAGCGGGAGACGATGGCACCGCCGAGCGCCCACGCGCTGAGCGTAGCCGGCGAGTCGAGCAGCTCTTGAGGCTGCTCGGTGCCTCGAAACATCAGCGTGGCGGCGAAATCGAGACAGAGCCGGTCGCTGCGAAACGAGAAGCGGCGCTTTGGGGTCGTTCCCTCAGATACGATCACGTCATCATCTTAGACAGTGACGAATCCGTAGGAGTGTTTTCGTATGGACCAGCAACTGACCGCGCTGCTCGACGAGTTGCACCACCACGGCGTCAGCTACGACGCCGATAAGCCTGACCGCCTCGACCGGCTCCGCAACCTGGAACCGGACACCGCCGAGCTGCTGGCCGTCCTCGTCCGCGCCACCGCCGCACACAACGTGTTGGAGCTGGGCACCTCCAATGGGTTCTCCACGCTGTGGCTGGCCGACGCGGTGGACGCCACCGGCGGCCATCTGACCAGCGTGGAGATCGAGGCCGACCGCAGCGCTCAAGCCGCCCGCAACCTCGATTGCGCCGGACTATCCGCCGTTGTCGATCTGCGCGTCCAGGACGCCGCCGACGCGCTGAAACAGTCCCCAGACGCGGAATGGGACCTGATCTTCCTCGACGCCGAACGCCCCGCCTACCCCGGCTACTGGCTCGACCTACTCCGCACGCTGAGGCCCGGCGGGCTGCTGGCCGTCGACAGCGTGCTCTCCCACGCCGAGCAGGTCGCCGAGTTCCGCACGCTCGTCACTGCCGAGCCCGAGGTGACCGAAGCGCTCGCCCCGACCGGCGCCGGGCTGCTGCTCATCGTCCGCAATCCCGCATCGCGCTGATGACGCGCGGGGGGCCGCTCCGCAGAACACGCCCTTCAGTTCGGCACGCCCCCTCATAGTGCGGGGCGTCGTCCTCGGTCATGTCGTCGCCGCGGTTGGCATGCCGCGCAACGGTCTGACCCGACCGGTGGACGATTGCTGCTCTCGTGAAGAAGTAACACTTGTTGCGCTCTCAACCAACTCGTTCGCGCCTTCGATGCCACTGTTGGGACGAGTCCGATGGCCTACCCACGCCAGACGAGGGCCGAGTGGATGGCCCGCCTTCTCGCATCTACGGACCTGTCGATCGCGAAAGCAGCCCGCGCTGTCGGCTGCAGGATCGAGCTTCACGCCAGCCAATGTTCCACGCAGCCTACGTCTCTCTCCGACCGAGTTCCGCCGCCGACACAGCGCGCCGCCTGTTGGCTGAAGAGGGTGGTAGAGGGTGCGGGACCCCGACCTACGGCGACACCGCCGCCTGCCTCGACGTCCCCTCCGGCCGGGTCCGACGCATCTCGATCGCGTCCGCCCCCGAGAAGCTGCGGGCACCGACGGCGGTCAGCCTGCGGTAGCCCCCAAGACCCCGCCGCTCGGCAACCCGTTCGAACTGGCGGACTGGCGCAATTGGCGCAACGGCCGGCGGACCCAGGGCACGGGTCAGCCAGCCAACACAGTGTCCCGGTAACGGAATCCGGGTGGGCCCCAGAGACTGTGGCGAGACGAGGGGTGCCCCCCGCATCGCTGTGAGCACGAGTCAGTTGCGGTAGGCCACCACGCAGAACTCCGTGCCCTCCGGGTCGGTCAGGACGACGACGGTTCCCTCGTCGTAGTCGTGGCGCTAACCGGTCGTCCGGCCGCCGAGCGCGACAACACGGTTGACCGTCGCCTGAAGGTCGTCGGTCAGCAGGTCGAGGTGCACTCGCGCCTTGCCCTGCTTCGGCTCGGGCACCGGCTGGAAGTTCAGCACCGGCCCTGCGTCGGATGACGAGCCGAGCCGGAGCCAGCCTGGCATCGGCTCGTACAACTCGCCGCCGAGCAGACCGGCCCAGAACCCAGCGACTCGTGGCACGTCTGCGCAATCGATCGTGACCTCGTGCAGGCGAACCTTGACCACAGACCCGATTCTTGCCGATCCGCCGGCTTCGGGCGAAGCGTGCAGTGCCAGTCGATTCCTGGCCCGATGACTCCCTCGAGCTACAACTCGTAGTCCAGTTCGTAGTTGTGCGTGCCATCCTCGTCGATGTCGAGGTGCAGGGAGCCGACGATGCCGGCGAGCTGACCGCTTCCCGATCCCGGCACGACCTCGTAGTGCAGCGCCTGCGAGCCGGCATGCATCGACCCGAACTGCTGCAACGCGAAGCGGCCCTGTCGCTCACCGAGGTGGCCCTGCACGGTCTCGATCGCCACGTAGCCAGCTTCACCGGCCTGGAGATCCCCGCCCGACAACATGACGCCAGTACCGGTGCCCTCCAGGTCGCCGTGGAAGGTCTTGGAAAGCTCGAAACGGGTGACCGCCCCATCGAGCTCTGCGGGCCCCGGGCGCATCGTGACATCGAAACTGCCCCGCGCCTTATCGGTCATGGTGCGGATGCTACCCGCTCCGCTCGTCGCTCGCTCGTGGATTCGCCTGGGTTGTCGATGTGCAAGGACCGTATGCCTGTGGCGCGCCGGCATCCGGTGACCGGGCCCGGAACGGCTGCCGTTACGGGGCAGCGGGCGTCCGCTCGTCGATCAACTCTTTCAGTCGGACAGCCGCTTCGGGCCACTCGTCGGCCAGCAGGGAGTAGACGACGGTGTCGGCGCGAGACTTGTCGACGCGGACGCGATGGCTGCGCAGGGTGCCCTCCTTCACGAAACCGAGCCGCTCCAAGGCTCGCTGTGAGCGAAGGTTGGCGCCGTCTACGGTCCATTGCACCCGACTCAGTCTGAGCGGCCCGAAACAGTACCCCAGCAACACATGCTTCATGTCCTCGTTGTAGCCCTGCCCCCAGCAGCGCTGGTCGAGCCAGGTCCAACCGATCTCGACGCTGCGTTGAGTGAAGTCCAGCGTGTGCAGGGTCGTGGAGCCAATCACCAAGTCGTCGCTGCGACGGACGACCACCAGCGGATACCGCCCGCCGTCCGGGCTGATCATGACATCGCTAAGAAGGGCAGACATGTCCTCGACGGTCGCCGGCTTGGGCACCGGCTTCCAAGCCCACTCCGTCGCTGGTGTCGACGCCAGTAGCGCGGCGGCGTGCTCCTCGGCGGCAGGCTTGGGCACCACAAGGCGGCCCGTCAGTATCGGTATCGTCGTCACCCCCGCAGTCTGGTTTCTCATTCCGACTAGCGAAAGGCGACACGGCTACCGCCGGTGAGTCCCCAACAACTCGAGGTCCTCCTCACCATTCCACACGCGATGGTCGAGCGGGAACTCCAGAGCGGAACCATCCGGAGCCGACGATGACCAGGCAGGAGCGGCGGCCACGTCGAATTGGCAGCGAAAGGTGCGCCGGTAGGCGGAGGGTGGTACCCCGACGACCCGGGCGGGCTGAGACCCCCCATTTGGGGGATCGGCACCCCGCAAGGTGTCCCTTGGCGGGCAGCCCGGCCGGAGGCGGTGTTGAAAACGGAGAGAGGCGACGAAGGGGCGCTCATCGCTGTTCGCGACCGCCGCGCTGGAGGTATCGCAGGGGCGCCGGTGCCAAGCCGAGAAATCTGAGTACGTCGGCGGCTTCCTCTTCGAGCATGACCTTCACCTCAGCGACGAGCGGCTCGGTCGTGGAGATCGTCGGCACTCCGGAGGGAAGGCTCCAGGTGCCAGCGACTCGACCCGCCACCAGGGCAGTCGCTCGGAAGATGCCGTTGGAGGTGACCACCCCGGGGTAGTCGCTGAGCACGAACGAACGGTCGGCCCATCCGTGCAGTATTGGATCGAACATGCCGAGCAGCCGTGGGGACGGGACGCCCTGTCCGAGGTGTTGGTCTTCGAGGACCTCCATTCCGTCTCCGAACCCACGGGTTTGCCCTGCGATTCGAGCGAACGCGAGGCGTGCGTCACCGACGGCGATGCCGCAGAACCGGGCCAAGTCCCCAGCCGAGGCTGGCCCGTGCCCGGCCAGGTAGCGGCGAGCGAGCGTGGCGAGGGTTTCGTCGCGGCGTTGGCCGTCGCGTGGTCTGCCCAGCCAGCGTTCGGCATCGACGAAGCAATGCTCACCTTCTCGGAGCGGACCGCGAACGAGGTGGGCGCGAAGCGACGCGGCGGCGAGGAGATGAACGAGCCCTTGCCCGCCGGTAGGCAGCCCTTCCTCGGCGAGCACCGAGCCGAGCTCGCTGCGGCTCTTCGGACCGGCGGACACCTCTGCCATCACGACTGCCACCGCCTCTTCCACGCGGGCGTCTCGGACTCCGAGCTGGGCAAGACGTGACGCGTTCGCTGTCAGCTGGCGTGGCGCGGTGAGTCGGTGCAACCACCAGTAGTCGGCTGCCCGGACCAGATGGAGAGTGCCCCGACACAACCCCGAGACCACCAGCGTGCGGGAGCTGCTGAGCGCGGCGTCGACGGCCGCCGCGCTCAAGCCGGTGCTGCGGACCCGGACGGCCAGCCGGAACGCCCGGGCGTCTTGAGCCTGGATGGCCAAAAGCCTCTCCACCACCTCCTCAACCCCGGCCGCCCGCTGCGACCCCAAAAGCTGCGATCCGAGCCGCGCCGCCGACAGAGCATCTCGAGGATGGTCCGGTTCTGTGTTGCTCCCCCGTCGAAGGCCGTTGGTGGATCGGCCGCCCGGCCGCTCCGGCCGCTTTTGTGCTGCGCCCATCTCAGCGACTGCGCAGGTCGCGGAAGAACCCACGTACGTGTTCGACGAGCAGGTTCGGCTCCTCGAGAGCGGCGAAATGACCGCCGCGGTCGATGTCGGTCCAGGTGGTGATGTTGGCGGCTCCGGCGTAGCGGCGGATACCGACGTCGTGGTCGAACATGATCACGCCGGTGGGGACCGTCGATGACTCGTGGTGCGTTTCGGGTGGCGGCTGGGCATAGCCGACGTAGGCCGAGGAGCCACCGGTGCCGGTCAGCCAGTAGATCATGACGTTGGTGAGGAGCCGGTCCCGATCGATGACGGCGTCGGGCAGGGCTTCGCGCGGGTAAGTCCATTCCCGGAACTTGTCGACGATCCAAGCCAGCTGTCCGACCGGAGAGTCGACGAGCGCTGCCGCCAAGGTTTGGGGTCTGGTCGATTGGATGGCGATGTAGCCGAATTGCTCGCGCATGAACTCTTGGACCGATGCGACGCGGCGGCGTTCGAGGTCGGTCATGGTGGCCTGCTCTGCTTCGCTCGCATCGGGATCGGGCATGCCGATGCTGCCGTTCACGTGGATGCCGACGACGTGACCAGGTGCTGCTCCGCCGAGCGCCACTGAGACGCCGGCTCCGATGTCGCCTCCTTGTGCCCCGTAGTGGTCGTAGCCGAGGCGGCGCATGAGCTCGGCCCAGGTGCGAGCGATCCGCTCCGCGTTCCAGCCCGAGTCGGGGACCGGTCCGGAGAAGCCGAATCCTGGCAGGCTAGGGATCACGACGTGGAAGGCGTCGGCGGGGTCCCCGCCGTGGCTTGCCGGGTCGGCGAGCGGGCCGATGATGTCGAGGAACTCGGCCACCGATCCCGGCCAGCCATGGGTGATCACAAGCGGCAGTGCGCTCGCGTTCGGCGACGGCACGTGGAGGAAGTGGATGCGGGTGCCGTCGATGTTGGTGAGGTACTGGGGCCAGGCGTTGATCGCCCGCTCGGCCAACCGCCAGTCGTAGCCGTGTTGCCAGTACTCGACCAGTGCACGCAGGTAGGCGACCGGTACCCCGGTGTCCCAGGAGTCACCAGGTAGCGGGGCCGGGAACCTCGTGCGCGCCAGGCGATCGCCAAGATCGACGAGATCGCTGTCGGGGATCTCGATCGTGAACGGTTCGATCCTGTCGGGGTCCATGATGGTGCTTCTCCTTCGAGTCGGGTTGCGGGGTCGCTCCGCCGGGCGAACCTGCGGCGAGGGTTTGGGCCTCAGGCCAGGAAGTCCGTTCGGTGATCGGTAGCCCACTCGGCGAGGGTGCGGGCGGGCCGGCCGGTGACCTGCTCGACGGTGGGTCGTGGCACGTCGGGCTCGTCGACGGTGTCTGACCAGTAGTCGAGAAGCATCTTGATCGCGCCGGGCGCCATGAACTGGGCCATCTGCTCGGCGAATGCTTCTGGTGAGATCTCCACGAACTGCAGCTCGGCGCCGATGGCTGTCGCGATCGTGGCCAACTGCTCGGTCCGTTTGAGTGCTTGCGGGCCCGTCATCGCGTAGGTCTTTCCCGCATGCCCATCCTCGAGCAGGGCGGCCGCGGCGACCGCGGCGATGTCCGCCTCGTGGATCGGGGCCTGGGCGGACGTCGGGTACGGGCCATAGACCGTCCCGGACGTTTTGACGCTCCACGCCCAGTACAACAGGTTGTTGGCCATGTCGCCCGGACGAAGCACGGTGGTGGGGATGTCCGTCTTGACGACCGCCTGCTCGACGGCCAGGTGGTGCACGTTGCTCATCGATCCGTGGTCGCGATCGTGCTCGCCGGCAGCCGACAGCGAGGAGAGCAGGACCAGCTGGGGGACCTGCGCCTCGACGGCCGTGGCCAAGAACCCGTCGATCCCACCCAAGGCGGGGAAGACGAAAGCCTTCGCAACGCCCGACAGGGCATTCGGAGGCAGGTCCCCGCTCGCGAAGTCCCCCGCCACCACCTCGACAGCACTCGGGAATTGTGCCTTTGCGGGATCCCGGGTGGTCACCCGAACCGCGGCGCCGGCGTAGAGCAGCTGGGCGACCAAGCTGCGCCCGATAGGGCCGGTCGCTCCGGTGACAAGAAACGTCATGATCTCTCTCCTTCTGGTAGAATGACAATATGTTACCGCAAGCGCAACATGTTGTCAAGAGTGAGGCGCCCGGATGGTCGCCAGCTGGAGCGGCCTTCACCGACTTGTTGATGCGGGTGTTCCCGCTCAACCACGAGCTGACCGCCGCCGGCGAAGAGATCGCGAAGGTCGGCGGCCAGACCCTGGCCCGGTGGCTGGTGCTCGAGCAGATCCAAGACCAACCAGCCACCGTGGCCGACATCGCTCGGGCGATCGGCCACGCCCGCCAGGCAGTGCAACGCCTCGCCGACCTACTCGTCGACTGCGGCGCTGCCAGCTACGACACCAACCCGCGCCACCAACGAGCGAGCCTGCTCCGCCTAACGCCCGACGGTCTCGCCAGCCTTCGAACGATTCAGCACGCCCAGCGGACGTGGGCCGACCGCCTAGGCAACGAGCTCGGAACGACGCAACTCAAGCAAGCAAGCCTGCTGCTCGACCGTGCGCTCCGTCTCGCGTCGGCCGACCTGCCAAGCTTGCGCCATGACCAGCCGGCATCCCCGCACTGACCATTAAGGGATCACCCTCGCCACGATCCCGGCATCTGCGATGTCAGCCCGGCGGAAGCGACCAGCATCACCGGCGACGGGCGGCAGATTTCCGATCAGCAGCACGATCAGCGCCCCCGAGGTGCCGAGAACTCCGAGCACCGTTGATCAGTGCAGCTGGGTGCTAGCAGCCGCCCGATGGAAAACCATCGCCCAACGCCGAGCAGCCGAACGGCGACCGGGCCATTGAGCCGCCAGCCGATCGGCGAGCGTCGGTGCCGGTCGCTGGGCTCAATGCTGCAGGTGGGTGGCATGTCCGACTGCTACGAGGCCGTCCAGGAAGGTCAGGACCTCGACGATCAAGCCGCCCCGTTGGTTTCGATAGTGCAGCGCGATGGTGTCGACACCGGCGTAGACCTCGAGAAGCTCGAACTTGAGGTCCGGGTTCGCTTCCAGGGCAAGCGTCCAGTAGCTTCGAAGGGCCTCCTTGCCGCCGACGGTGCCGCCGCTCTCGGGGACGACTCGAAGAGCGGTAGGTGAGGTGAAGACGACGTCGTCCGCATAATGAGCCAAGACGGCCTCCACATCACGCGCGTTCCAGGCCTTGATCCACTGGTCGGCGAACGTCCGCGGCTCGGGTGCAGTCATGGCCCAGAGTCTGCCCCAGACGCAGCCCTGACTCGCGGACGCCTGCCGTCAATAGCGTCGGACGGGTTGTGGGTCGCCGCCGCAGGTCCCCACAGCGACCGACAGACGAACCCGCTGGAGGCAGCCGTCCGTCATCGTGTCGACGAACGCATGTGACTGTATCCGTACAACTGATCTTGGGCTGGCCGCTTCAGGGTCGCACGGAGCTTCATGACACTCTCGATCATGCCGTCCACATTCCTCAACCTGACCGGGAACCTAACCGTACGAGAACGCCGGACCCGTCGAGCCCGCCCGACAGCGGCACCTTCGGGTTCTCGTGACGTTCTTCTGGATGCCCTGAGCAACTTTCCCCGGCAGGCGGTCATCACTGCTGAGCTTTGTGCCTCTCGCCGTTCACTCGTGCCCGCCTTCGCCTGCGGCGCCGCCCCTCCTCGCTGAGGACTGGTGAGCTCATGTAAAGCCAATCCGCTCTGGCGCGACGCAGCCCGCGCTACCTAAGTCCGCACGCCCGAAGACTTCTTCGCTTATGAGACGGCTTGCCGCTTCGGGCCTGCGAGACCAATAGCGTGAGGCAGTCGGCAACGCTGAAGGGGCTAGCGAGGTCCGCCATGGTGCTACCTGGCGCCGGCGACATCAAGAAGGGCGCCCGTGCAATAGGTGCCATCGGCCAGAAACCAGCGCACCGCCGAGGCAACCTCGTCCGCCGTGCCTGCCCGGCCAAGGGGGAGTGTCGGGCCCAGCCGTTGCACTCGATCGGACTGACCGCCGCTCGCATGGATGTCGGTGTCGATAATGCCAGGGCGGACCACATTTACTCGGATACCTTCTCCCGCGACTTCCTTCGCAAGCCCGACGCCAAGCGTGTCGACAGCCCCTTTGGATGCCGCGTAGTCCACGTACTCTCCAGGGGAGCCAAGTCTACTGGCCGCCGACGAGATGAGGACTATCGACCCGCCATCTCCGCCGCGGAGCCGAGACATCCGAATAACCGCTTCGCGGCAACACAAAATCGTGCCAATGACGTTGACGTCAAAGATCTTCCGTACGCGGCGCGCATCCATGGCATCGACGCGCGTTACAGGACCAACGATGCCGGCGTTGGCGACCAGAGCCGTGAGACTGCCGAGGTCATCCGCGTGAGCGAAGGCGGAAATCACTGCGGCCTCGTCGCTGATGTCGGCCTGCACTGCTCGTGCTCGTCCTCCCCCAACTTGGATATCACTTACTACAGCGGCGGCCGAGCGTTCGTCCTTTGCGTATGTTAGACAGACGGTCCAGCCGTCGGCGGCGAGCCGACGGCTCGTCGCAGCCCCGATGCCGCGGCCGCCCCCGGTCACTAATGCGACTCCGCGACTCTCGATCGACAACGTCACATCTCGTCGCTGGAAGTACTTGCAGAGGAGTCGGCGGTGCGGCCGTTCGGTAGCGCGTGCGGCGCCGTACCGATGTGCGAGCTCCCCATGAACCGGCAGTAGATTCCACGCCCGACAATCTGCGCGGCATTCTCCGCCAGGCCGGGTTCACTGCAGCCAAAGTCGATTGCACGGTCGCAGAGGTATCCAACGGGAGAGTCGGCGCTTCTGACGACTCCAATGGTTGTTACACCGATCTCCCTCGCGACGGCGATCGCCCGAAAGACGCTCGAACTGGCGTCCGAAACGCTGAGGACTACTGTGGCGTCTCCCGGTCGCGCGGCGAGCGCGAGCTGGGTCAAGATGCGCTCGGAGGCCCCAAAATCGTTCGCCGCCTCTGAGAGCTGCTCGCCGTCGGAGGCGAGGTAGCGGTCGACGTGAGTGCGGACCAACTCGTCGCCCCGACCACTCGGAACTGTGGGCCCGTCGCCGTGACTCATCGCTTGCTCCTGTTTTCCTCGCTAGTTTGTTACTGTATCTCGGAGCCAACGAGGCAGGCGAGTTCCTCGGTGACGGTGGCTCCTCCCTTGTGGAGGTACTCGTCGATGCCGACCAGCGCGGGCCCTCGCTCGAGGTAGCCGTCGGCCGTATCACCAGCCGGTCACCCGCCGGGAGCGTGACCGTGTCGGCCTGGTAGCCCCCGACCTCGCACCCAACGTCGGGTCGATCGACAGGCCGAGGGGCCGAGCATGGCTGCCAGAGAACCCCGCCTATTTCAGTTCGGCGGGCCCGGCGACGTCGGGTCGCCGTTGGGTGGCGGCGTCCGTTGCGACCCATCCCCGCGAAGACACCCGGACGGAGACGAGTCCGACAGTCCGGTCAGTTGTTTTTCGGCAGTACGAAACCGCCGCTCACGAGTGTCCAGTGCCTCTCAACTGCTCTTACTGCCGGGTGGTTGCTGCGCCTGAAGCGCGCCGGCAGGGAGTATCGTCCGTCCGGTGTGCTCACGGCGGTACTGCCACCGCCGGATGGCAGGCAACGTGCCAAGGACGACGATCCCTCCGATTGCCGTTCGCGGGTCGCGACGGAACAGGCTTATCCGCTACGAACGTCGTCGTCCCACTCAGCCAAACCGGCCGGCGTCGAAGTGCCCGGCCTGACACCCGACTGACGGGCGAGAGCCCGGCTAGGAGTTGCTCGCAACGGTGACCGCCAGCGACACGCCCTGTCCGGGGATGGAAATCTGCTCCACCTGCACCTGGAAGGACCCGTCGGCGAGCGTGGCCACATCAGCCGCCGCCGAGTTCGTCGAGCTCACCACGTTGAAGCCCTTGCCCTGGAGCACCTTGACGTAGTCCGCCAACGCGGCGGAGCCGCTCTCGGTCAGCTGGACGTACCATTTCGCCGAGCCCAGGGCGGTACTGGAGCTGATCTGGCCCGGCGGCACCGGGACCTGTGAGGGGAAGCCGGCCGGCAAGCCGGGAGCGCTGCCCAGGTTGGGCGGTATGGTCGGGACGGACGTGGTCGGAGTCGGCCCAGGTGCTGCGATCGGGCCGATCCCCCCGATGGCAGTCACCGTGAACGAGGTTCCGGCTCCTGCGATATGCACTGCGCTGGCGGCCGATCCCCCCACACCGGACGAGTAGGAGAGCAGGGCGCCCGACCCATTGGCGACACAGGCGGTCGCCGTCTCCAACAGCAACGATGCGCTGGCACCCGGGGTCTTGACCTGGTACGTGGTTCCTTCCACTCCCGCGACGCGGCAAGGGCCGGCAGTCGCGATCCGGATCCCGGTCACATGGGTGTAGCCGACGAGCGCCTGTGCATAGGTCGTTTCGCCGTCGAGGTGAGTCAGCCCTTCGGGAGTCTTGAAGCTCACCGGGGTGACCTGTCCGATGGCGATGGCGTAACCACGGCCACCTACGTCGTAGTTGGTGACGGCGGGAGTGGCCGAATGGGTCTGCCAATCGGTGGGGTCGTGTACCTCGCCGGTGACGGTGAAGGTGTACCCCGCGTTCCCCGCGGTCGCGGTAAACGAGTAGTCGGTCAGGCTGGAGAGCCGGGCCAGGTTCAGGGCTCCCCCACCCGAGCTCGCCACCGAATTGGATCCCGGAGCAGTCGTCGCTCCCCCGACAACGCTCGTCCCCGAAGGATGAGTCGTCGAGCCACAGGCGACCAGCGCCATACCGGACGCCACGACCACTGGCCCGAGGAAACAACGCCAAGTAATCCGCAACACCGCCTGCCCCCGTTCCCCTCTGTTGCCCCCGCCTCCGCACTCTGAGCTAGCGGGGCTAGTTGAGGCCGAACAGTAGCTGATCGACCTCCCCTCCACAACGAACCGGGCGGGCTCCGCAGGTCGGACGCGATGGAAAGAGCTCGGGAGGATCGGTCGAACTCACCGATCCTCCATGTCCAAGGCGTGGGAGGGATGCCAGGTCAGCCGGCTCATGGCGTAGCGCACCGATCCGCGTGTATGCCCACTTGACGTCAAGGTTCGTCGGGATTGAGCGGTTCGTCGTCTAACCGGCCGATCACGGTGGCGGCACCATCCCCTGCGGGCTGTTCGGCGCCGAAGGGGCTTCCGGTGGCCATCATGTCGCGGTACTCAGGGCGGAGCATGGCCTGAGCGGCTGCGAGTGCGGCGGAGGCCAGATCCTCGCCGCAATGGGGCGTCTGGCCGGTCGCTTCGCTCAAGTCCCAGGCGTGGGCAACGAGCTCGCTCAGGTACATGTCGACGAGCGTCGAGCCGCCGTACGTCTCTCCCCACGGCATCGTGGCGGGCACCGAGAGCCGGTCGTCAGTCGAGATCGGATGGCGCCTCGCTCGCTCCCAGTGGGGTCGGGGGCTTGCCACCGAGGCCGCCCGCGCCGTCCTCGACCACGCGTTCCGCGCGCTCGCACTCG
>JAKBBA010000272.1 GCA_021808665.1 Actinomycetes bacterium | reverse complement strand
TCCGGGAAGCGGCCACGGCTACGACGTAGTCAGTCATACGGACATTTCCGCCGAGCTCGGCGGTGCCGACGAGTTCAGGCACCTCAGCGAAACTCTCCGGTCTCACGGGATGGGCCTCGTAGTCGACGTCGTACCAAACCACATGGGCACGGCGTCGCGGCTCAACCAATGGTGGTGGGAAGTCTTGGAGAACGGCCCTTCGAGCCCGTGGGCGCACTTTTTCGACATCGACTGGAATCCGCCGGAGGCAAAGCTTCGCCAGGTCGTCCTGGTCCCGGTCCTCGGCGACCACTACGGTCGCGAGCTCGTAGCCGGAAACATCCGCCTCGTCCACGACTCCGCGTCCTTTCGAATCGCCTACTTCGACCGCGAGTTCCCGGTCTCGCCGCGCACGCTCGACGAGCTCTTGGCAGACGCAGCCGCGCACTCGCGGAGCGCCCTGCTTGATGAAATAGCCGCCGGCTTCTCCCGGCTGCCCGAAGCCACCCAGTTGGACCGCGACAGCGTGGCACGTCGTCACCATGAGAAGCAATGGCTCCATGAGCGTCTCAGAGTCTCTATGCAGATCCAGCCGTCGCTGGCGACGGCCGTGGACGAGGCCGTTGCGCGAGTCAACGACGACCCAGACCGCCTGGACAGCCTCCTCCGCCGGCAGAACTACAGGCTGGCGTGGTGGACGGTGGCCGGCAGCGAGGCAGATTACAGGCGGTTCTTCGACATCTCAGACCTCGTTGCAGTGCGCGTCGAGGATCCCGAAGTCTTTCTGGCGAGCCACGCCCTGCTGCTCGACCTCGTAGCGGATGGAACTGTTGCGGGGTTGCGCGTAGATCATCCCGACGGCCTGCGAGACCCTCACGGATATTTCGAAATGCTCTCCCACGCCGCCAAGGGCTGCTGGATCGTCGCAGAGAAGATCCTCGCTCGCCACGAGCGTCTGCCTGCCGACTGGCCCGTTCACGGCACCACCGGCTACGACTTCGCGAACCTGGCAGGCGGCCTCTTCGTTGATCCGCAAGGCGAGACCGGCATCACCTCCTTCTACGAACAGTTCACCGGGGACACCGACTCTTTCGAACGCACGTCGGAGCTGGCACGCAGAGAGGTCCTCGAGGTATCCCTTTCCGCCGAGCTTGAACGGATCACGGCGAGCCTCGTGGACGTGTGTGAGCAGAGCTGGCGCTACAAGGACTTCACCCGCTCCCAACTTCGTTCGTGTCTCGTCGAGGCTCTCGTTGCCTTCGCCTCCTACCGCACCTACATCCGACCCGACCGCCGCCGAAGAGACGAGGATCGAGCTGCGGTGCTCGCCGCCACCGCCACGGGCCGCGCCCGGCGACCGGACCTCGACGGGGAGCTATTCGACTTGCTGGAAAGCACATTCCTGGCGGGCAGCGCCTCCCCGGCCGGGAATGAGGTCACGTTGAGATTTCAGCAGCTCTCCGCCGCTCTCAACGCTAAAGGCGTCGAGGACACCGCCTTTTACCGCTTCACCCGTCTCGTCGCTTTGAACGAGGTCGGCGGCGAACCGTCACGATTCGGAACACTGCCGGAGGAGTTTCACGACCACAACAGCCAAATCGCCGCGAGTTGGCCCAACACGATGCTCACCACGTCGACCCATGACACGAAACGCTCGGAGGATGTAAGGGCGCGCTTGGCACTCATTTCCGAGATCCCCGACGAGTGGGCTGATTCTGTCCGGCGTTGGTCCGGATTTGCAGATTCGCTCAGACGCAGCCAAATTACGGATCGACGGGCCGAATACCTGCTGTTTCAGACTCTCGTCGGAGCGTACCCCCTCTCGGTCGAGCGGACGATGGACTACATGCGCAAAGCTCTTCGGGAGGCAAAGCTCGAAACGAGTTGGACCGCGCCAAATGACGGCTACGAGACGGCAATCGGTGAAATGATCGACGGACTGGCAACGCACGAGGCGTTCCAAGCCGACCTGAAAAGGTTCGTCGACAGACTGGCATGGCCGGGGCAGGTCAACTCACTTGCACAGACGGTGCTCAAACTTACCTGTCCGGGCGTACCTGACATCTTCCAAGGCTGCGAAAGCTGGAACCTCAGCCTCGTAGACCCCGACAACCGCCGGGCCGTTGACTTCGACATGGTGTCGAAGCTCCTCGCCGAGTCGGATCTCCGCTTCCAAAACCCGGACTCACCGGGACCCCTCGGCGAAGCGGATCGTAGCTTGGCGAAAATCTACGTGACCCAACGCACCCTGGCGGTGCGCTCAGAGCTTCGTGAAGCTTTCGGTGCCGACGCCGGTTACCGACCGCTATTTGCGACCGGTTCCCAAGCCAACCATCTCGTCGCTTTCGAGCGGGGACGTCGAGTCATTGCGCTCGTCCCCCGCCTGGTGATCGGTCTGGAAACCGCCGGAGGATGGGGTTCGACAACGCTCGACCTGCCGCAGGGCGACTGGCTTGACATTTTCACCGGCAGATCATGGTCGGGTGCGCTGCACCTGCAGGACGCGCTGGAGTCGTTTCCTGTGGCGCTTCTGACTTCGACGGGGATCCTCCGGTGAATCCGGCTTTCAGGGTCTGGGCACCGAAAGCCTCCTCGGTGGACCTGGTCGGCGCGAGCGGGCAACGTACCAGGATGGAGCCGATCGACGCCGGAACTTCGAAAGGATGGTTCGAGACGACCGCCGTCGTTCGCGCCCCGGGCTTGGACTACGGCTTCTCGCTCGACGGCGGCCCGCTGAGAGCCGACCCGCGATCCGCGTGGCAGCCGGAGGGCCCCGAGGGACCGTCGAGAGTGGTCGAGCACGCAACGTTCACTTGGTCGGATCGATCGTGGCGAGGGTTCCATCTCCCTTCGGCAGTCCTCTACGAGCTTCACGTGGGAACGTTCAGCCCGGAGGGTACCTTCGACGGCGCTATCGGACGCCTCGACCATTTGGCGGATCTCGGTGTCAGCGCGATAGAGGTCATGCCAGTCGCCGAGTTCCCCGGGACCCGCGGTTGGGGCTACGACGGCGTCAACCTTTTCGCCCCCCACCACAGCTACGGCGGTCCCGACGGCTTGCGCCGCCTCGTCGACGCGTGCCACTCGCGGGGAATAGCCGTGATCCTTGACGTCGTCTACAACCATCTGGGGCCTTCCGGGAACTACCTCGGCGAATTCGGTCCGTACTTCACCGACCGCTACCGGACCCCTTGGGGCCAGGCCGTCAATTTCGACGGGCCCGGCAGCGACGAGGTGAGACGGTTCGTTATCGACAATGCCATTCAATGGTTGCGTGACTACCACTGCGACGGCCTCCGCCTGGACGCCGTTCACGCCTTGTTCGACATGTCGGAGCTGCACATCCTCGAGGAGTTGTCTCGGGAGGTAGCCGAGCTGTCATCTGCGACAGGATGGCGAAGGTGGCTCATCGCCGAGTTCGATCGCAACGATCCGAGACTCGTCCGCAGTCGGGACGCCGGCGGCCTCGGCGTCGACGCCCAGTGGCTCGACGATTTTCACCACTCGCTGTATGGCCTGCTCAGCGGGGAGCGGGACGGTTACTACCGTGATTTCGGCTCGCTCGGTGACCTTTCCACCGCCCTGACGCAAGCGTACGTCTACCAGGGCCGTTACTCCGTGACTCGCGGGTGCCGCCACGGAAGGACATCCGACGGCCTGTCCGGGTCGTCGTTTGTCGGATACAGCCAAAACCACGATCAGATCGGCAATCGGGCGCCAGGTGACCGCTCGGCTGCAAACCTCAGTGGCGGCCGGCTAGCCGCGGCTGCTGCGCTCACGTTTGTCGCCCCGTTCGTCCCGATGCTCTTCCAGGGCGAGGAGTGGGGGGCTTCCACGCCTTTTGCC
>JAKBBA010000271.1 GCA_021808665.1 Actinomycetes bacterium | reverse complement strand
TATGTGGTTGTAGGACGTGGCGATCTGCGGGTAGTCCTCCCCGACCACGTCGAAGGTCCGTTGCCACAGGTCCCCGGAGAACGTCAGGACATTCGTCTTGTGTACCAGCGTGAGATGGTGCGCCACCCGCTTTTGGGCAGTCTCGAAGGCGAACCGGATGCACCGCTCAACGCCGGCACGGGTATTGACCGACCCCTGCGTGGCTATCTCGGCGGCGGTCCCGCGGCGCAGGAATCCGCCTTCTCCAGCGTAGGTTCCCTCCGTATTCTCCCGGATCACGACCATGTCCATCGTTACGCCCGCTCCGACGCTCGCCGGGGAACTGAAAGGCCTGAAGTTGATGTACTGGTCGAGCTCGAAGCGCATCTTCAAAAGAAGCCCTCGCTCGAGGACTCCGGGCGGGACTTCGGGGGTGCCGATAGCGCCGAGGAGGATCGCGTCGAAGCCTCGAAGCTCGTCGAGGACGCTATCGGGGAGTACCTCGCCGGTGGCGAGATAGCGCCTTCCGCCCAGGTCGTATTCGACCGTGTCGAGCACGGCTCCGCCGGCCCGGGCGACCTTGAGGGCCTCCGGCACGACCTCTTGGCCGATTCCGTCGCCGGCTATGACTGCCACCTTGAAACTTTTCATCTTGTCAACACTCCTACCAGGGGCTTACGAACTCGAGAGGATTCAAGGGTCCTCTAACGACAACGACCGCCCCCGGAAGGACGGTCGAAAACGCGCATCGGGGAAAACCGGCGCGTCAAAAAATAATTACGATGTGGCACTGAGAAGTTGTTCGCTTTACCACGATCACATTCTAACCACATGTAGCCTGGTTCGGCTATGAGCACCTCGACCCGGCTTACCAAGGAGACCTTCGAACGCCTGCAGGAGGAACTCGGGGACCTGAAGACGACCGGGCGGATCGAGATTGCGAGAGCGATCGAGGCCGCTCGCGCCCTCGGAGACCTCTCAGAGAATGGCGACTACCACGCCGCCAAGGACGCTCAGGGCAAGATGGAGGCGCGCATCCGCCAGCTGGAGGCGACCCTCGAGGGAGCCCAGATTGTGACGAGCGAGCCTGGCTCGGTCGAAGCCGTAGAGGTCGGGGTCGTCGTCTCGCTTCGCTACGAGGGTGACGACGACGTCGAGCGCTACCTGATCGGCTCGATCGAGGAGCATCCCCACGGGGTAACGGTCGTGTCGCCGCAGTCGGCTCTCGGCCAGGCGCTTGTAGAGCGCCGGCTCGGCGACAAGATTAGCTACGAGACCCCGACCGGGGCGACGCTCACGGTCGAGATCGTGGCCATCGGCGCCTAACATGCACGTGACTGCGATCATTTGATCACCGAGGCGTCCCGCGTCCGTCTCGCCCGGCGAGCCTGGATCTCCGACGGGTCCTCGGGTGCGACGGTTGCACCGGACGGCACGATCGATTGGTACCAGTCAGGGGCGCCTGGCGGGGCCGTGCTGGCCTGGCGTCTCTGCGATCCTGATGGACCGGCAGTTCGCGTCGGGGTTGCCTCCAACACACCCGCAGCGATCAGCGACAGCGGCGAACCGCAGGTCCTCTACCTACCGGGAACGAATGTGGCAGAGACAGTCACTCGGACCACTGGCGGCCGCAGCATCTCGGTCACGGACTTCGTCGAATGGACGCCGGCCACACCGACGCGAACCAGGGGGCTGACCCGGCTCGTTCGCGCTCTTGCCGGCCCGGTGGAGATAGAGGTTGAGTTGGTAGCCGGACGGCGAAGCCGGGTGCTGCAGACCTCTCGGGGACTCAAGGTCGGCGATCTCACGATCGAAGTCGGTGGGCGCCTCGCTAACTCCAGCTTCGAAGGAAGCCCGTACGGCCGAAGCGCTCAGCGCTGGCGTGCGCTCGCCACCCTCGACAGCGGGCAGGATGCGATAGTAGTCCTCTGCGACGCGACCTCTGCGGAGCGCCCCGACGTCTCATCCGGCGAAGCACGCCTCGCATCGACGACCAGCGCGTGGACCAGCTGGCTCGGCGGATTGCGCTACGACGGTCCGTATGAGGACGCTGTGATCCGGTCCCTTCTGACGCTGAGGTCCCTCACCGATCGCCACGGAGCAGCCGGGGGTGCCGCAACCACCTCCCTACCTCGCCGCCTCGGTTCGGAACGCTCATCCGACGCCCGTTGGGTCACCCTCCGTGACGTGGCCGCGACCGTGGCGCTCTACTCGCACTTCGGGTTCGAAGACGACGCGTCGGCCGCAGAGACCTGGCTGCGTAACACTGTCACTCAGGCGTCGCGGCCGTGGCCGGCTCACTACGACAAGGATGGCCAACCCGCCCCCGAAGTCTCCGAGCTGGCCTGGCAGGGATGGCGAGGGTCGCAACCGGTAGTCGTCGGCCGGCGACCCTTCCCAGCTGGCCCAGTAGCTCTCGGTGCTGTGCTCGGGGCGATCGGCGCGTCGACGAGCCGCCGCGCCGATCAGTTCGCAGACGCTGGTCCGTTGTCAGCCGCTTGGCCTGATCTCGCCAAAGCAGTCGACGGCCTCGCCGACACGTGGGAGACGCCAAGCGTCGGGCATTGGGAGTCCGCCGGTGAAAAGCATTGCTTTACGTCGGACCTGCTCGCCACCTGGGGTGCCCTCACCAAAGCCGCAGCTTTCGCGCGCGCCTCCAACCCGCTCGACATGTCCGCTGCAGGATGGCGTCTCGAAAGCCGGGAAGTAGCCGGTCGGCTCTCCAAGCTGGCCGACCTCGGCGAGGGAGCGCTCAGCTTGCACGCCACCACCGACGAGGCCGACGCGGCCCTGCTCGCTGTAGCGTGGCAAGGACCGTGGCCGGCGGACCACCCGGTCGTAGCAGCCACGGTGGAGCAGACACTGCTTCGCCTCGGTTCCGGCCCTTTCGTCTACCGCTACTCCGAGAAGTTCAACGACGGCATCCCTGGCCCGGACCTCCCCGACCTCGAAGCTACCTTCATGGCGGTCAGGGCCCTGGCGTTGCTGGGGCGATGGGAGGATGCGCACGAACGTATGGAGGCCGCCGTCGGGACGATCTCGAGGGGCGGCCCCGGGGTGCTGGCGGAGACTGTCGACCCCGCATCGGGTGCCACCTTCGGCAACCTTGCGTACGCTCCGGCGGCTGTCGCCCTGCTCGAAGCGGCCGTCGCCCTGTCAGGCGGGCCCCGTTGATCCGGTAACTTGCATCCGGTGAGCGAATCGGCAATCCTCGTCGAGCGTCTCGGCAAGTCGTTCGGCTCCGTGGAGGCGCTTTGTGGCGTCGACCTGGAAGTCCCGCACGGCACCGTCCTCGGCCTTCTCGGTCCGAATGGCGCCGGTAAGACGACGGCCGTGCGGATCATGACGACCCTTCTGCGCCCCGACTCCGGCCGGGCGATCATCGAGGGTCGCGACGTCGTACGCGAACCGGACGCCGTACGTCACCTGATCGGCCTCGCAGGACAGTCCGCCGCAATCCGCGACGAGCTGACCGGTCGGGAGAACCTGGAGTTCACCGGGCGCCTTTACCACCTTCCCCGCAGCCGATGCCGTGAGCGGGCCGGCGAGCTCCTCGAACGATTCGACCTCGCTGACGCCGCCGATCGCCAGGCGAAGACCTATTCGGGGGGCATGCAGCGCCGGCTGGACCTCGCCGCGAGCCTCGTTGCGGAGCCTCCGGTCCTGTTCTTGGACGAGCCGACCACAGGTCTCGATCCGAGGAGCCGCCTCGGGATGTGGTCGGTGATCCGCGACCTCGTCGCAGGAGGAACGACACTGCTGCTCACCACCCAGTACTTGGAAGAGGCCGACGAGCTGGCCGATCAGATCGTGGTGATCGACCACGGGACCGTCATCGCCTCGGGCACCTC
>JAKBBA010000270.1 GCA_021808665.1 Actinomycetes bacterium | reverse complement strand
TTACGAGGATCCCGCCGCCGGCGAGGATGGCCCCGACCGCCATCGGCACGGCCGCTCCGACACGGGCGATCAGCCGTCCGGAGAGCGCAGAGGTGGCGATGAGCGCAACCGCCATAGGGGCGAAGTCCGCGGCGAGGTCGAAGGAGTTCGACGTGCCCAGAAGCTCGACGAACAGCGGAATGAGGAAAAAGACCGTGAACGTTGCGAAGAACCCCGTGAACGCGAGGATCATCCCGGCGCTGAAAGAGCCGAAGCGGAAGAACCGCAGGTCCAAGACCGGTTCCTCCGCTCGGCGCTCGTCGAGGATGAACACGGCCAGAGCAACGATTGCTGCGACATAGAGCACAACGATCCACCATCTCGCGTAGCCGAACGTCTCGCCTTCGATCGTCGCCAAGGTCGCCGCGACCACGGCGGCCGGCGCCCACGCAAAGCCGCCGATGTCGAGGCGCTTGCGTAGCGGGGTGGAGATCTCCGGGAGGACGAGCCGCACCCCGGCGATAGCGACGACGCCGATCAGGATGTTGAAAACGAATATCGCTCTCCACGACCACACCCCGACGAGCAGGCCGCCGAGCACCGGGCCGGCGGCCAGCGCCAGGCCTGAGATAGCCGACCACACGCCGAGCGCTTGAGCGCGGTCGGCGCGATCGGGGTAGAGCTGGCGGATCATCGACAACGTTCCCGGCTCCGACGCTGCCGCCCCTACGCCCATGATGACCCTTGCCCCGATGAGCATCCCCGACGAGGTGGACAGCGACCCCATCACCGAACCGGCGACGAAGACCACGAGGCCGGCCACCATGATCCTCCTACGGCCGAAGTGGTCCGCGAGGGTTCCGAAGGTGAGCATCAACGCGGCGAACGCGAGGGCGTAGGCGCTCACGACCCACTGCAAGGCGGTGATCCCGGCGTGAAGCTGTGTCTGGATGCTGGTCAGAGCGACGGCGACGATGGTGTTGTCCAAGAAGGTGACGAACAGCACCAGGGTTATCACTGCCAGCGACAGCCGTGGTCGTGACGTACCTGCACTGAGCTCGTTCGAGGTCATATGCCTACAACGTATCGAGTGTCGCTTCACGAGCGGCCGGGGAGAGAGCGGTCAACGGTTCCGGGGGGTGTCACCCGGTTGGCGATTGGGATCGGGTCGCGGCCGCCTCTACACTCCCGACGGTGCGCAGCCGCAGTGCAGACCGACGTCTGGTCGCAGTTCTCGTAGCGGTGGCCTACATCCCGATGTTCTTCAGCGCCCCCGGCCAGGTGGTTGCCGACACCAAGCAGTACCTCTACCTCGACCCGGCGAAGCTCACCTCAGGGGCTGCATTCCTGTGGGACCCGAACCAGGGCCTCGGAACCGTGACCCATCAGAACATCGGCTACCTGTTGCCGATGGGCCCTTTTTACAGCGTGGTCAGCTGGCTCGGGATCCCGATGTGGATCGGCCAGCGGATATGGATGGGCACGCTCGTAGCCTCCGCAGGTCTCGGCGTCGCGTACTGCGCCCGCAGGCTCGGCCTGGAAGGCCCCGGCCGGTTCGTCGCCTCGATCGCCTACATGCTCAGCCCGTACATCTTGGTGTACGTGGACCGCACGACAGCGATCCTCATGCCGTGGGCTGCACTGGGCTGGATGGTGGGACTGGTGGTCGTGGCGGCGCGAAGCGGGCGTTGGAGGCATGTGGCACTGTTCGCTCTGGTCGTCGCGTTGGTTGGTGGGGTCAACGCCACGTCGATCATCCTGGTGATCGCAGCGCCGGCGTTGTGGCTCGCCTACGCCGTTTGGGCTACCAAGGAGATAACGCTTCGAAGGGCCCTCGTCACTTCGGCGAGGCTCACCGTGTTGTGCATCCTCGTGTCGTTGTGGTGGGCTGCCGGCCTGCTCGTGGAGGCGAAGTACGGGATCAACATCCTGCGCGTCACGGAGACGATCCCCACGGTATCGAGCACCTCGTCTGCGGCTGAGGTGCTCAGAGGGCTCGGCTACTGGTATTTCTACGGCTGGGACAAGGTGCAGCCGTGGACGATGTCGTCGATTCCCTACACCCAGTCGCCTTGGCTCATCGTGGTGAGCTTCACGGTGCCTGGGGCAGCGCTCGTGCTCGGCATGGTCACCCGCTGGGCTTACCGCGGCTTCTGCCTCGCCGTCGTCGGGGTAGGGACCGCCGTCGCCGTCGGGGCGTTCCCTTTCGCCCACCCGTCCCTGCTGGGCGCGGTGATCAAAGGAGCCTCGACAGGCTCGGAGCTTGCGATGGCCATGCGCTCCGTGGACAGGATCGTCCCGATCGTCGTCCTCGGCCTCGCCCTGATGATGGGATCCGGTGTTACCGCGCTACGGCTCTATAGGCCGACCTTTGCCACGCTCGCTGCTGTCGGTTGCGTAGCGCTCGTCGCTGCGGACCTGCCTGCCATGTGGACCGGCGGTCTGGTCGGCTCCAACCAGTCCCGCTCGGCCATACCCTCCTACTGGGGCCAGGCCGCTAGCTACTTGAACTCCTTCGGCTCCTCGACGAGGGTGCTCGGCCTGCCAGGCGAAGATTTCGCCGCCTACGCGTTCGGGGTGACCGTCGACCAGATCGCCCCGGCGTTACTCAACCGGCCGTACGTCCAGCGCCAGGTTCAGCCGATGGGATCCCCGGCGTCGGCGAACCTGCTGCAGGCCCTCGACGAGCCGATCCAGGAGGGAACTCTAGACATGGCTGCGCTCGCGCCGACCGCGCGGCTGATGGACGTCGGGCAGATACTTCTCCAGTCGGACTTGCAGTACGAGCGTTACCATCTGCCGCTGCCGAAGGTGCTGTACGCGCAGCTGACGTCGGCCGCGGCGGGACTCGGCGCGCCCACAAGTTTCGGCGCCCCCGACATTGCCCCGGTGGTCCGCTACCCCCTCGACAACGAGCTGCGCCTCGGGATCCCGACCGGCACCCCTAATCCGCCGGCGCTGTCGGTGTTCAACGTCGGCGGTGCCCGCCCGATCACGCGCGTCGAGCCGACGGCGAACCCGCTGATCATTGCAGGAGACGGCTCTGGGATCGTCGAAGCCGCAGGGGCCGGGCTGCTCGGCGGCAACCAGCCGATCATCTACGCGGCGTCAGCTCCGGCGAAGTCCGCAACTTTCACGCAGTCGATGTCGGCTGGAGCCACTCTGGTCCTGACCGACACGAATCCCGACGCCACCTACCAGTGGGGCAGCCTCCAAGCCAACGTCGGCCAGGTCGAGCAGCCGGGTGTTGCCGACCTGAGCAACACCCCGTCCGACTATGCGCTGCCCGTGTTCCCCGGCGAGACAACCGCGGACCAGACGGTCGCTCTGGTGAGCGGGCTCAAGTCGGTGCAGGCGTCCCAGTACGGAGATTCGCTTTCATTTACCCCCGAAGACAAGCCGATCAACGCCTTCCTCGGTGTGCCCGGCCTTGCCTGGAGCTTCGGGGCGCACGAGGCGGTGAACGGCATATTCCTGCTGGCGACCCTCGACAAGGCGGTCACCACGAACCACGTGGTGCTGCACCAACTCCCCGAGCTCGGCCAGGTCAAACGGCGGATCACGTCCGTGACGCTCAGCTTCGACGGCGGCCACCCCGTGACGGTCGCGCTCGGCCCGACGTCGATGTCAAAGGCGGGACAGACGGTGTCGTTTCCGACCCGGACTTTTTCCACGTTCCGTCTCACGGTCAACGGCGCGACCGGTGGCGCCCACGGCCGCTTCGACGGACTGCCCGCCGTTGGCTTTTCCAGCATCGCCATTCCCGGCGTGTCGCACGTGTCGGAGTCGCTGCGCCTACCGACCGACCTGCTCGGCGCGGCCGGCGCATCGTCGCTGTCACATCCCCTCGAT
>JAKBBA010000269.1 GCA_021808665.1 Actinomycetes bacterium | reverse complement strand
GTGAGGACATGGAAGTCCGGCGTTTCTCCGACGCAGCGAGCAAGCTTTACGCGTCGCGGCTTCGCAACATCCGCCTCAGGGCCCGGATGACCGCCGAGCTTCAGTCGATCCCGTCGTTTGGCCAGCTTGGCGTTCTTGCTCTCGGCGGGTGGCTTGCAATCCACGGGAGGATCTCGATCGGGACGTTCGTGGCTTTCGCCACCTACATGACGCAGCTCGCTGCGCCGGCCCGGATGTTGGCGGGAATCCTTACGGTCGGCCAGCAGGCCAGGGCGGGGGTAGAGCGGATCTCAGAGATCCTCGACTTGCAGCCGGGCATGGTCGAACGGCAGGACGCCTACGATCTACCTCCGATATCGGGGGCCGTCGACCTGGACTGCATCACCGTCTCGTACGCTGACGGCCGGGCGGTCCTCGACGAAGTGAGCCTGCATCTAAAGCCGGGCGAAGCGGTCGCTGTCATAGGTCCGTCGGGCTCCGGGAAGTCGAGCCTATGCAACCTCTTAGGGCGGATGTACGATCCGGTTGGCGGAAGTGTGCGCGTCGACGGTATCGACGTCGCCGAGGTGACCCTCCGGTCGCTTCGCTCGCAGGTGGGGATGGTCTTCGAGGACAGCTTCCTCTTCGGCTTGTCGATCGAGGACAACATCAGGTTCGGTCGCCCTGACGCGACTCACTCCGAGGTGGCCGCTGCCTGCCGACTTGCACAGGCCGATATCTTCGTCGACGCGCTACCCGACGGTTACGCGACGGTGGTGGGCGAAGGCGGTATCACCCTCTCGGGCGGGCAACGCCAGCGCCTCGCCCTGGCGCGGACGCTTCTTGGTCATCCTCGGCTCCTGGTGTTGGACAACGCCACCTCGGCGGTCGACCCGCACACCGAATCGTTGATCCTTTCGGCGATCAGAAGCCTCGAGCCCCAGCCGACGATCGTCGTCACGTCCCAGCGGCCGTCGGTCCTCGGACTAGTCGACAGGGTGGCGCTGCTCGGCGACGGCCGCCTCACCGACGACGGTACGCCAGCAGATGTCGCTGCACGTTCCGCCTGGATGCGCACCTTCATGGACGTCGGCGGGGATGGCGCACACAAGCTAGGGTCCGCGCGCCGCGATGAGGCTCCACTTGTCGTCGAAGGGTCACATTCCAGATCCTCGGGCGGACCGTTGCCCATGGCAGGTGCAGGCCGGGCCGGCCGGGGCACGTCGGGCGGCGGCCAGGGCTGGGTGGCCATGCTCGGCCAACCTCCTCCTGCGATCCGCGACCGTATCGCTGCACTTCCACCCGCGACCGACGTTCCGAGCGTGGACCTCGCCGCCCAGGTGGAGGCGACCGGCCCGCTCAAGCTGCGTCGCTTCCTACGCCCCTGGCGGAAAGCTCTGGCTCTGGGAGGCGTTCTCGTGGCGCTCGACGCTCTTTCGGGGATTGCGAGCCCGCTGCTGATACGAACGGGTATCGACGGCGGGGTCCAAGCACACTCCATTGGGGTTCTTGCAGCCGTGTCGGCAACCTTTTTCCTACTGACTCTCCTCTCGTGGTGGGACCAGTGGGCGGAGACGGTGCAAACCGGCCGGACCGGCGAATCGATACTCCTCGGCTTGCGGATCCGGGTCTTCGCCCAGCTGCAGCGGCTCGGAATCGACTTCTACGAGAGGGAGATGACCGGCCGGATCGTCACCCGGGCGACAAACGACGTGGCCGCCCTGTCGCAACTCCTCCAAAACGGACTTGTCAACGCCCTCGTCAGTCTCGCCAGCTTCGCCGGGATCACCGTGATCGTGTTCGTCATGGATGTGAAGCTCGCCGTCGTTGCCCTGGCTGTGCTTCCCGTTCTCATCGCTGCCACCGTCGTTTACCGGTCCCGCTCCTCTAGCGCCTACGACCGCCAAAGGGACGCCGTCGCAGCTGTCAACACCCACCTCCAGGAGAGCATTTCCGGCGTGCGTGTCGTCCAAGCCTTGGGCCGCGAGGAAGCCGGCCTCTGCACTTTCGACTCGATCGGAGTCGCGTACCGCGAGGCGAGCCTCAGCGCTCTCGGGGTGCAAGCCACGTACGTCGCGTTGTCCGACCTTCTCTCAGCGATCTCGACGGTTCTGGTTCTGTGGGTTGGTTCGGGTCTTGTGGTGAGTCATCGCCTCGCTATTGGAGCTTTGGTGGCGTTCGTCCTCTACGTGACGCAGTTGTTCTCCCCCGTCCAGCAACTCGCACAGACCTTCGACTCCTATCAGCGCGCCCTCGCCGGAGCGCGAAAGATCAACTCCGTCCTAGCCGAGGAACCCTCGGTCACCTCGCATCCGAAGGCCGCAGGGACCGTGACGACTTCGAGCACCAACGCTGTCGCACTTCGAGTCGGTGCCGAGGGCTCGCGCTCTCCAGACATCGATGTGGCGCGCGCCGGGGACGCCCGCGGTCACTTGGAGCTGCGCTCAGTATCGTTTCGCTACCAGGGTTCGCGGCGCAACGCTCTGACCGACGTCGACCTCGACGTTGCTCCCGGCGAGCACGTGGCGCTCGTGGGTGAGACCGGAGCGGGAAAGTCGACGCTTCTCAAGCTGGTTGCCCGCTTCCATGACCCTACGCACGGTACGGTCAGCTTGGACGGCACCAACCTACGCGACCTCGACCTGCACGCTGTCCGCTCGAAGCTTGGGTACGTGCCACAGGAGCCGTTCCTCTTCACTGCGTCGATCGCTGACAACATCGCCTTCGGACGTCCACACGCCACCCCCGCGGAGATCACGGCGGCTGCCCTGGCAGTCGGCGCACACGAGATCATCGAGGCGCTTCCGGGCGGATACGACCATGTGGTCGGCAAGAGAGGGCGCTCGCTCTCGGCGGGAGAACTTCAGCTCGTCTGCCTGGCGCGCGCTCTGATCGTCGACCCGGCGATACTGCTCCTAGACGAGGCGACCGCGAACCTCGATCCCCGCACGGAGAATCGGGTGCAAGCCGGCCTCGACGCAGTAACGTTTGAAAGGACCACCTTGGTCATCGCCCACCGGCTCTCGACCGCTCGTTCCATGGACCGGATAGTCGTCGTGAGCGCAGGGCGAATCGTCGAAGACGGCACACACGAAGACCTCGTCGAGGCAGGCGGCTGGTACCAGCGCTCCTGGCAGGCAACCCTTGCGGCGCAAGGACCTGCTGGCGCGGGCCGCCGAGCCGGAGCAAGAGAGGTCAACTAGCGGACTAGTCCTTCGCGGGGGCCGACGGACTGGGGTTCGCAAGGTCGCTCCGATTCCAATTCCGCCAGACAAGCCTGTGGACGGGTAGGACCCTCGGGATATCTCGAAGGCCTGGGATGAATGGCACCGCGAGCAGTAGCAGTGTTGCCGCCCCGGTCAGATAGACAGCGATTAGGTCCACGTTGGCTGAGCTCGAGAAGCCCGGCACCTGGTACCACAGGGTGTAAAGCCACAGCCATGGCTGACCCGGATAGCTGCCGGTCTCGTTCATCACCCCCCACTGCGTTCCGACCAGATGGTCGGCTTTGGCGAGAGAGGAGAAGTAGTTACCGTCCTCCAAGAAGAGAAGTGGCTTGGTGTAGTTGGTTCCGTAGAAGGGCTCTTGGGCTAAAAGGTCGGCGTCGATCGCACCCGAACGGGCGAGGGTGAGCTCCGAGGCGATGAGCGTAGGCACCGGACCGTCGGGCGCGGCCGGCACCTGCGGGACGCCGTTGGCGAAGCGGACATTGGTGACCGCCTTCAAATAGGCCGCCGTCCACGCCTGCTGTTGCGCTGATCTGGCGGTCTCATACTGTCGAAGCGCGGCTGCGAGCGCCGGCTCGACGGGGGCGGCTTTTGAGAGGGGGGAAAGGACGAACGTCGTGGCGGTGTCGATCGGTTCGCGGACCCCGCTGAG
>JAKBBA010000057.1 GCA_021808665.1 Actinomycetes bacterium | reverse complement strand
TTTTCGTTTATCTCAACCCGTTCCGTGATCTCTGGTGGTAGCACCTGGTGGAACGGTGCGGCCAGCCTGCCGTAGCTGACCCCGTCGACGTCGACGTAGATTGCCTCCCAGAAGGCCTGGTTGTAGCGCCGCCGCACCCGTGGTCCACCTCGGCGGTAGGCCTGCTGGCAGTCCGACACCAGGCCCATGGCCAGGGTGAGGTTGGTCTCGATGGTGTCCCAGTCCACGGCGGTCTCCAGGAGCTGCTTCTCGGCGTCGTATAGCTCTGACTCGATCCGCTCCCGCTCCTCCTTGACCAGATCGATTGGGATGACCCCGGCGAGATGCCCCTGCACGAGGCGTCGTCGCTGGTTCTTGAGGTCGTTGACTCGCTCAGCTCGTCGCTTGCGCTCCCGCTCCAGGCCAGCGGTGGAGCGCTTCAGGGCACCGAGGAGCTTCTCTCGGACCTCCTCGCTGAGGGCGGTGCCGAGCTCGATGTCGCTGTAGGCGTCGGAGACGGCCTCCTCGACCGCGGTCGTGGTGAGGAACGGCAGGTCGCAGCCGTTCTTGGCCTGCCTGCCGTAGCAGAAGAAGTAGTCGTACTTGCCGCCGTTGCGGCCGGTGGCGACCAGGAACCCGAGCCGGCGCTTGCAGCGGGCACAGAAGACGGTGCCCTTGAGGTAGTGCTGGTGAAGGCGCTGCCGTTCACCGGACTGGTCACGGGAGGAGAGGATCTCTTGGACCTTGCCCCAGACCTCCGGGGTGACGAGCGGCTCGTGACGGCCGGGGTACTGCTCGCCTTTCCACTCGACGACGCCGACGTAGAAGACGTTGCGGAGCATGTACGCGACCTTCGAGGGGCTCATCGGCTTGGGCGGTTCGCGATGGCTTCGGCTGGTGCGTAGTCCGCGCTCCTTCAGTGCGGTGGTCAGGGTCCGCACGGTGTAGTCGCCGGTGGCGTAGGCCTCGAACGCCCAGCGCACGTGGTCGGCGTGCTCCGGGTGGAGGACGATGGTCCTGATCTCGTTGCCGTCGACCATCTCCCGGGTGTTGAGATACCCGACCGGGGCCTTGCCGGGCCGACCGCCCTTCTTGGCCTTCTGGTCCATGCCCTTGCTGACCTCGGCGGCGAGGTTCTTGCTGTAGAACTCCGAGATCGAGGCCATGATGCCGTGCAGCAGGGTGCCGGAGGGGGTCTCGTCGATATTCTCAGTGACCGACACGAGCGCGGCACCGGCCTCGCGTATCGCCAGGTTGATCGTCACGTCATCGGCACGGTTGCGAGCGAGACGGTCAACCTTGTGGACGATGACGTAGTCGACGTCGCCCTCTTCGGAGAGTCGCTTGAGCATCCGCTGGAGAGCTGGTCGGTCGCTCTTTCGGGCGGACTCGCCGGCGTCGATGTACTCCTCGACGACCTGGGCGCCGATGGCCTCGGCCTTCCGGTAGCACGCTTCGCGCTGGGCCGGGATCGATAGGCCCTCGGCATCACGGTCGGTGTGGACTTGCCCGGCAGTCGATACCCGTAGGTAGATGACGGCGCGGCAGTTGCCGCTCACCGTTGTTAGGCGAGGTGGCAGCTTCCTTCGCTGGTTGGAGCGGTGCGCACTCGCCGGTAGCTCGTTCGGCAAGGAAGCTGTGCTGCTCATGCGAGTCCTTTCTCCGACGATCCCGTGACTGTCAGGGCGCGACGGTGGTAACCCTCGGGGGTACCAGTTCGGGGGAAACGGGGCAAGCGCCAGTCGCTCGCCGTCTGTCCGCAACGACGCTGGCGTCCGGTGAGACCGGTTTGGGAGAGCCGGACCTGGATGGCCTGCTGGGAGACACCGAAGTGAGTAGCTAGGTCTGCCGGCCGTTGGATTCCTTCGCCCCAAGCCTTCTTCAGCCAGGGTCGGGGCACGAGGAGGCAGCCTGCGAAGTAGTCGCAGATGCTCTCGACGAAGTCTTCCCGGTCATCCTCGGCAACGCGGGCGTAGAGGATGTCGATGAAACGGTGGTCGATGATGTGCTTGAACTCGTGTGCCAGTGAGAAGCGCTGTCGTGCCGTCGACTCGTTGGCGTTCAGGATGATCATCCAGCGGCCATTGGTCCACTGGGTAGCGCCCGATACCGGTAGTGGACTGAAACGTTGCACCTGCAACCGCGGTTGCTCCGAGATGATCCGCTCGTTGATCGGCGCTTCGTTGACCTGCATGATCTTCAGGAAGCGGGCGGCTTGAAGCTCGGCGATCCGGTAGGCATCGGTCCGGGTGAGTGGCCGGATCGGCACGAAGTCCCGCAGCACGGTCAGCACGCCCGGGTTCATGACGCCCTTCTTTCTTCGGTCTCGCCGTTGTCCCGGGGCTTCGGTGGAAAGACCGGCTGATCTTCAGGTATGCCGTACTGATGTCGTAGGAAGTTGAAGTACGACTCCAGCTGATCAATGGCTTCAGGTGGCAGGTAGTACTTGCTGCGCAGGTAAGGTCGGAAGTTCGGTAGCTCGCCTTCGATCCGGTACCCTGCCAGCGCATAGAGGTCAGCCGGCTTCGCTTCGATAACCTCTGCAACAAGGTCAAGGGCTTTGGGGCTGGGCATTTGGTAGATGCCTGCTTCTAGCTTTACCCAATAGCTGTAGTCGAGACCGCTGCGTCGGATTGCTTCAGCTTTGGTTATGTTTAGTGACTCACGTCGCGCCTTGATGAACTCCCCAAGAGCAGCGTTCTTTATCTCTGGTGTTTTCCTCCTTTTCATATTGGTTGGTACTCCTTTCCCTTATATTATCTGCTTTTACTAGACGGCTGTCCATACTAGTAATGTTGTGAATTGCGGATCGCTTGTTGTCCTGTAAACGAAGCAAGCCTCGGCCCTGGCTTATGCTGCTTGTGGTTCGTCTTTGATTGGCCGCCGTGCCTTGGCGATCCGCTGAGCGGCGATCGCGATGAAGTCGGGGTTGAGCTCGATCCCGAGCCAGTCGCGGCCGAGATGCTCGGCGGTCACCCCTACGGTCCCGGCTCCCATGAACGGGTCAAGGACACGACCGCTCCGCCAGTCAGCCTGGCACTCGCAACTCGGCGCGATCGTTCCGAGGCGATCCCGTCGCCGCTCCCGGACCCAGGGCTTAGTGCATCGGCTGCAGACGCGCTCGGGGCAGCCGGCGAGGATCGGACGTCGGACGAGGTTCTCCGGGAAGACGGCGAAGTGTGCTCCCCGGTAGCCGGCTGTCGGTATGGTCCAGACGTCGCCGGGGTTCTTGCCGAGCGGATGTCCCGGTCGTCCTTCGGCACGGGTGCGCTCCAGGCCGTCGTTGGCTCCTGCGAGTGGTCCGGCCCAGACAGGCCGTCGCCCGCCGTACTTGGTGTTGGCCATGACCGGACCCGGTCGTCTGGTCGTCTTGTGCGGAACGCGCACAATGTCTAGATCGAAGTAGTAGCGCTCCGATCGGACGAGGAAGTAGACGGGCTCCCAGGTAGTCGAGAAGCGGTCGGCGATCGAGTTCGGCATGGGGTTCGGCTTGGCCCAGACGACCTTGTTGCGCACGGACCAGCCACGTTCAGCCAGGGCAAGCAGGAGCCGCTCGGGCGCCAGGAGCAAGCTCTTTGCCGGTGCGCCGTAGCGCAGCCCGCGCGAGAAGCTGTCGCCGAGGTTCAGGAAGAGGCTGCCAGTCGGTGTGAGCACTCGGGCGAGTTCGTCGCAGACGGTGATCAGGCGCTGTACGTAGTCGTCGACGTGGGTCTCGGTGCCGATCTCCTTCTCTCCGGCGCCGTAGCGGCGCAGCAGGTGATACGGCGGTGAGGTCACGACGCAGTCGAAGGAGGCGGTCGGTAGTTGGCTGAGCACCGTCATGGCGTCGCCGTACAGCAGGGTCCGCAGCGGTGGTGTCGACTCCGGCAGGTGGGCCGGGCGTGGTCCTCGGACGCGGCAGTACCGCCAGGCTGGCGGCGTGATGATGTTGTTGGTCATGGTTGTCCCTCCCTTCGGGTGTTAGTGATGTACGACGCCAGACCCTCGGCGGTGACGACCTCCGACAGTGGCCCGGCCTCGTGGTCGGCAAGCACGGCGCGCAGCACCTCGGCGCGGCGCTTGGTGGTGACGAGCCAGAGCACGGTCGGGAAGACCTCGTTGAGTCGCTGCTCGTTGCCCGTGCGCCAGTAGCGCACGTACTGCTGGGCCTTGCGGGCGATGCGTCCGGGGTGCTCGGTTGCGCGGTCGACCTCCAAGAAGGCGCTCAGCTCCCACTCGCCGACGGCCCAGGCGAGGTAGGCGTCAGGTCGGAGGGTGACGGTCCTCCCGGCCGGTCCGGTGAACGATCGCCAGCAGGTCGGCTCGGTCTCGAACTCCAGCAGCTCGACGTGGGCGGTCTCGCGTAGCTGCACGTACACCTCGGTCACGCCCAGGGTGTGATCGACGAAGAGATCGCTCGGTGTCGGTCGGCGAACGGTCTGGTGCTGGAGGGTCTCGGCCAGGCGCTGCCCGTTGACGTCGAGGGCATAGGTGTAGCCCTGACTGCCGCCCTTGATGCCACCGACCTGACGATGAAGGCGCGTCACTACCCGCAGCTCAGTCAGGCGTTGCAGGTGTCTTCGGCAGGTTCGGGCTCCAGCTGGTGTAGTGGGCCAGATCAGCCGGTTGAGCTGCCCGCCCGACGCCATCCGTACCAAGGCGAGCGTCTCAATCACGAGTTGGTCGATCTCACTGAGCTGCTGACTGAGTCGCTCCAACCGAGGGGCCAGCATGCCGCCAGCACCGCTTGTACGTGTTGAGTCGTTGCGCGTTTCGCCCCTGTTGGGCGGGCTGATCAGGTGGTCTCTCGTCGCCTTCTCCACCCGATCGGACACCCGATCGGACATCGGCTCGGCGCTCATGATGGACGTCTCCGACGCCTTCCGACCGGGCTGTCACCGTTGATCGGGGCCTCCACCCGGGCTCGGCGTGCCGCGTCGATCTGATCTCGGGGGACGCCCCAGCGCTCCCGTGAGATGCTCCGCAGCTCGCTCGGGGACCGCAGCGGACGTTCCGGAGGCAGTGTCTGGATGCTCGCTGGCGGCTGCACCTGTCCGCCGGCGTAGACGGTGGTGATCGCCTGGTAAGGGTCGAGGCCCATGATGTCCTCGGGCGTGAGGCCGTGTCCGAACTCGCGGACGAACACCCCGGCGTCGTCTCGGGCGGTAGCGAACGTGACCTTGGTCCTGGCGTTGGTCAACGCCGCAGCTCGGATGTCTGCCGGGAGCTGACCAAGGTGCTGAGCGGCGAGGGTGACCCCGACTCCGTACCCGCGCGCTTGGGTGAGCATGGTGTCGATCGAGCTGGCCGGGAACCGAAGGACGGTACCGACCTCGTCGATGATGACGCTCGCCGGACGGCGCTTCGTCTTCGGAAGCGCAGCCCGGGCGGCGATCGCATGCCACAGCTGGTTGATCAGCATCGCCCCGAGCAGCGCGGTCGTCTCGTCACCGAGGAGCCCGACAGGCAGCCGGACCAGGAGCACCTGCTTGTCCCGCAGCAGCTGTCCGAAGTTGATCGCCGGGCTCGCCTGTCCGATGGCATGCGCTACGGGTGAGCGACCGACGAAGGCCCGAAGCTTGTTGAGCGGTGCGCCGGTCATGGCGTTCCACTCGGCCGTACCCAGGTTGTCGGCCCAGTCCCACCAGGCTCGGACGTCCTCGCCCGGATCATGGGCGGCAAGGACTCGGCGTCGAAACCCCTGATCGACGACGAGACGAGGCGCTTCAGTCATGGTGAGGTCTGGGTGCGCGGCGATGGTGAGCAGGACGTGGCGCAAGATGTCGGCTGACCGAGGCCCGAGGTTCTCACGCCAGATGTCGACCATCAGGCCGAGGACCCGATCAACGACGAGCTCTCGTTCGCTTGGGTTGGCGCGCAAGGGATCGAAGCCGACCGGCCGATCGTCGGTCGGGTCGAACAGGATCGTGTGCTCCAGTCGTTCGGCCGGAAGTCGAGCCGCAACCGCGTCGACCAGGTCCCCGTCCTTCGGGTCGATCACGACCAGGGCATGATTTGCTCGGGCATCGTGCTCGGCCAGGTGGGTGAGCAGCACGCTCTTACCGGAACCCGTGGGGCCGACCACCAAGCTGTGGTAGGTGCGTGACACAGGGTCGATGGCTACCGACCGGAGGCTCCTGGGATGGGTGCCGATACCCAGCACCGTTCCATGGGCCGGCACAGCGGCGGTGACCGGAAGGGGGCGGCTACAGGCGAGGCTGACTCCGGGAAGCGCTGTCGCCTCAAGCGGGTAGCCGACCAGGCCAGTGGCTTCCTCGGCATTGAGGAGGACCGGCCACGCGGTGAGCGGACGCCAAACGGTCGTGATCCGGCGGGCGACCGACCGGCCGCTCAGCAGCCTTCGCTTCAAGAGCGTCCCCGGAGCCCGGGTGGTGTGCCAGGACGCTTCCACGTCCCTGAGCAAGCTGCGGCTCCGCTCTGGCGTGGCGCCAGAGATGCCGATCCGCAGGGTGGCCAGGAGTAGTGGAGCACTTCGCTTCTTACGCAAGGCACTGACGGCCTCGCTGGTCAGCAACACGCCGTCGTCGAGGTTGGTCGCTTGCTCACGCTCCGCAGCGGTCGCCAGACGTGCGGGTAGGATGGGCCGTGCAGGCGCGAGCAATGCCTGGACGACAATCTTCTCCTCACCGAAGAGCGGCTGCAGCGAGGAGAGCAGCCCGGACGAGAGCCTGACGCTGTGGACGTTCAAGCTGCGCTCGGCGTTCGTCAGCCGATACTCCGCGCCGCTGCACAATTGCGGGTAGCGAATGAGGGTGCTGCGCTCATAACGAACCGCCGGCAGATGCGCCGCAAGTGCCGCTTCAATATGGCGGGTAAAAGCACGCGGGACGAGCAGGCGGTGCAGAGTGCCGTATCGATCAGCATGTATCTCGCTTACAACAAATGGGGTGTGCCACCAGCGTCGCCACCACGGCGGCAGCAGTCCGCTGATACTGCCCAGGAATGCCTCGACTCCGTCGGTGTCTAGGTTGGTCGGGAAACGAAGCTCGTAGGCCTCCAGTGTCCGGCGTTGTTGGCGGGCGTCCGCCGCCTTCGCGAGAACCAGCTCGAGCATGATTCCGACCGGGAGCAGCAGCGCCAGGACTAGCCAGATCACTGCGTGCCCCCGTCGGCTGGATCGGTCTCGTTGTTCGAGTTGCTCGTGTCGGCAATCTCGTGGAGCAACAGCAGCAGGCCCGCAACCAGTCGCTCGACGTCCACCTCTTCCTTCCGGACCGCCGTGATCCGGACCTTGCGCTGCGTCATGTCACACCTCCTTTCGCTTGCTGCAGTTGCGGCCAGGAGACCTGCATCGAGGACGCGCTGAACTAAGCGTCATGTGATGCGCTGTATCCCCGGAGGTCTCCGCCGCTGTCCACGATGTCTCACGCGGACCTATTGGCCGTCAAGCGATGTCGGCTATTCCACAACAATCGCTACCGGTAGCCACGCCCAGGGCCATGCCGGCCGAACAGCCACCAGGCTACGATTGCCACGGCTACGACCCCGCCGAGCAAGGGCACGACCGGCTGGATGAGCTCCGCGCCAACCCGAACACCGACGCACACCAGCAGCACGACCCCGACAGCCTCAATGAGCTTCTTCACGGCGAACTCACTGCCTCGGCAGCCACCTCATCGGTGATCGCCTCGTCGAACGTGCTGGTCAAGCAGCGCAGCGCGAAGCGTCTTTGATTACTGACGAAGCGTCCGGTGCGGGCCACGAACAAGGCCTGACCGATCGTGTCGGCCTCCAACAGGCGGTACTCGATCGACCCGGGCGGATATCCCGCCCAACGAAGCCGCGCCAGGTGACACGACGCGACCAGCAGTTCGGGTTCCGTCTCGAACCCGGCCCGCAGGAAATAGTGGCGGGAGTCGTGTACGAACCGGAATGCCACGTTGTCGTCTGGTTCCAGGTAGATCGTCTGCTCGCAGAAGCGATTCGATACCCGCACCGGCAGCCCGGCGAGCGTTGCCGCTCGGAACTCTGCGATTACCGCCTCCAGGGTTTGCGGGGCGATCCGGGCTCCACGCCAGCGCACTCCGAGCTCGGCGGCAGTTTCTTTCGCCAGGCCCCGGATCCAGATGCTGAGGTTGGCCCGCCCCTGCTCGACCTCCCGGGTCTCGGACGATGTGTCGAGTAGCGACATTGCCCGACCCGACTACGGCCGGTCGAAGCGGCGACGCTCCGCCGCTTCCGCCATCGACACGAAAGCCGACCGGGTCAGATCGTGCAGCTGCCGCTCTGCCTCAGCTGCCTCAGCCCGGACCCGTTGCAGATCGGCCATCCACGACTGGCCGCCCAAGCGAAACCCGAGCAGGTAGACGAGCACGACCACCACCAGGAAGGCGCCGACCAAGCCGACGATGAGTAGGGCGGTCACTGGCGGCCCTCCCGGCAGAAGTCCGAGATGGTGTCGGCGATGATCTCGCCCTTGCCCATCTTTGCCACGTCGGTGAAGAACTTGAGGTCGTCTGCCAGGAACGGGTCACCCTGGGCCAGGGTCGCCGCCCAACGGCTGAGCATCGCCTGGCCGCTCATCGCCTCACGGGTGAGACGGTCGATCTCGTGCAGCTTCTCGTTCTGGACGATGGCATGGGCCTGCACCGATGCCATCCGCACCAGGGTGTTGCGCTGGACGGTGCTAAGGGCCCGGCTGGTGCGACGATCCGTTCCAGCGAGGGCCGACAGACCCACGCCGACACTCGGCACCACCTCCGTGGCCGATGACTTGGGTACCAGGTTGGACATCCACGGTCTCCTTATTGATCCGGGATCGACGCCAATCGTCGACCGCCGATCCTGAGTGTGAAGAGCGAGAAGTCCACCGCGTAGGGTGCCGACTGGGTAATTTGTGGGTATGCCCGCGGCAGATGTGCTCTTCTCGCCACCTGAGGAGCTGCGCCGCGAGCTAAAGCTGCTGCTCAGGGCCGGTTTCCCGCTTACGGACGCGACCGCCGGTGATGTGCTGACCGAGCAGCGGGTGGTCATCGCTCACGCCCAACACCCCGATGAGCGGGCCAGCCGGATCAGCGCCCTCGACCGGGTCATCCGGCAGCTCCTGGGCGACTTGGGTCCCTCCCCTCGGGGAGAAGCTGCACGCAGGCTGTTCGGCACTGCTCGGGGCATGCGCGGGACAACGCTCACTGCCCGCCGCTTAGAGGCGGCGCAGATCCTGGAACGCCACGAGGATCACGTCCGCAAGCACATCGAGCCGAAGCTGCTCGACGAACTGGCCTTCGCCTTCCACCAGGAGAACCTGCGCTACAAACCGGTTGCCGAACACGGCCGACCAACCATCGCGGCCCACGAGGACACGCCGGTGGTCACCGAGGACTCCTACACCGAGCAGGAGGAGCTGCTCTGCCGGGTCTGGAGTGCTGTCTACGGCTACCGGGCTGAGCTGATCGCCACCGAGCGGCGCCTCCGAGAGGCCAGACACGAGGAACGCGAGCCCGACGCCGACCTCAAGGAGCACCTCGACACCGGGACCTGGCAGCTGGCTCGCTTGCTCAACTTCGTATCGGACTACCTCGACCGCTACGGCGAGCAGATCCTGCACGGGGACACTCCCTTCAACGTCGAAGGGCTGGTTGCCCTCGCTGGTTGGCATGGCGGTCTCGGCGGTGACGACGCTAAGCGCCTCCGCTACGTCTTGGCGCGCTCAGGCACTGAAAACCGAACCGACTTTTTGAAGCTACTCCACGACAAGACCCCGGCCAAATAATGCAAAAGAGAGTCGACTACAGATGGCCAAAGAAAGCCGATCATTGTATAATGAGCTACGCTAATATGACACATATATATAGGACAAAGAGCATTGCGATGTATGCAGCCAGGAGGCTGGCGATATGACGCTGCGCAAGTCCGATTTGTACGGCTCGCTCTGGAAGAGCTGCGACGAACTGCGCGGCGGTATGGACGCCTCTCAGTACAAGGACTACATCCTGACGCTGCTCTTCGTGAAGTACGTTTCGGATAAAGCCAAGACTGATCGCAGCAGCCTGATCGACGTCCCAGCCGGAGGATCCTTCGACGACATGATCGCCCTCAAGGGCGACAAAGAGATCGGCGACAAGATCAACAAGATCATCGCCCGGCTCGCTGAGGCGAACGACCTGCAGAAGGTCATCGACCAAGCCGACTTCAACGACGAAGAAAAACTTGGTCGCGGCAAGGAGATGCAGGACCGCCTGACCAAGCTGGTCTCGATCTTCGCCGACCTCGACTTCAGAGGCAGCCGTGCTGAAGGTGACGACCTGCTTGGTGACGCCTACGAGTACCTGATGCGGCACTTCGCCACCGAGTCCGGCAAGAGTAAGGGCCAATTCTACACGCCTGCTGAAGTATCCCGGATACTAGCCAAGGTCGTCGGCATCGGTCCGACGACGAAGCAGGACCAGACGGTGTACGACCCGACCTGCGGCTCCGGATCGCTACTGCTCAAGGTCGCCGACGAAGCGCCACACGGGATCACGATATACGGCCAGGAAAAAGACAATGCCACGTGGGCCTTGTCAAAGATGAACATGATCCTGCACGGCAACGAGATCGCCGATATCCGCAAGGGCGACACGATCACCAGCCCGCAGTTCCTGAACGGAAGCCAGCTTCGCACCTTCGACTTCGCGGTTGCTAATCCACCGTTCTCGGTCAAGTCGTGGAGCAATGGCCTGGAAAGCGACTACGGCCGCTTCGAGTTCGGCATGCCCCCAGCCAAGAACGGCGACTACGCCTTCCTGTTACACATCCTGAAGTCGCTCAAGAGCACCGGCAAGGCGGCAGTCATCCTCCCTCACGGCGTGCTCTTCCGTGGCAACGCCGAGGCCACCATCCGAAAGGAACTACTCAAGCGCGGCTACATCAAGGGCATTATCGGCCTGCCGCCCAACCTCTTCTACGGCACGGGCATCCCTGCTTGCATCCTCGTCCTCGACAAGGAGAACGCCCAAGCCCGTACCGGCGTCTTCATGATCGACGCCTCGAAGGGCTTCATGAAGGACGGCCCGAAGAACCGGCTGCGCAGCCAGGACATCCACAAGATCGTCGACGTCTTCAACCGGCAACTGGAGCTCGATCGCTACTCGCGCATGGTGCCGCTCTCCGAGATCGCCGATCCGAAGAACGACTACAACCTCAACATCCCTCGCTACATCGACTCATCAGAGCCCGAGGACATCCAGGACCTCCGAGCCCACCTCCACGGCGGCATCCCAGAATGTGACATCGACGCCCTCAGCGCCTACTGGGAGGCCTTCCCGAGCCTCCGCTCCACGCTCTTCAAGCCGAACCGGCCGGGCTACCTCGATCTCGCCATCGACGTCGCCGACGTTCAGCAGACGATTCTCGACTCCACGGAGTTCAAGGACTTCGCAAAGCGTGCCCAGGACCTCGTCACCGACTGGTTCGGCGTTCACCGGTCCGAACTCGAGAAGGTCAACGCAGACACTCGTCCCAACGAGCTGATTGCCAGTCTCGCGGATGAGCTGCTCGCACTCTTCAAGCCGGTGCCCCTGCTCGACGAGTACGACGTCTACGAGCAGCTGATGACCTACTGGCACGAAACGATGCACGACGATGTCTTCCTGATAATGAACGACGGATGGCTGGAGGCTGCCAAGCCGAGGAAGGCTATCGAGGACAAGGACCGCAAGCTCGCGGAGGCTCCTGATCTCGTTGTCGGCTCAGGCAAGTCAGCAACCAAGTACAAGATGGATCTGCTGCCGCCGACTCTCATCGAAGCTCGCTACTTCCGGGCTGGGCAGGAACGCGTGGCGGAACTTGATGCAGCCGCCGAAGAGGCATCCCGAGCGGTCGAGGAGTTCATCTACGAGAACGCCACCGACGAGGGCCTGCTGTCGGAGGCCATGGACGACGGCAAGGTAACGAAAGCTCTCGCTGCTGCTCGACTGAAGGATGCCAAGCGTGAAGGCTCCGACCCGGACGAAGTAACAGCCCTGGAGCACTTGATAGATCTCTACGCCAAGGAAGCGAACGTCAAGAAGAACGTAAAGGACGCACGCAGCGCCCTCGATCTTGCTGTCCTGAAGCAGTACGGGGAACTGACGGAGTCGGAGATCCAGCCACTTGTGTTGGAGCGGAAGTGGTTGAACAGCATCCAGGCAAGGATTAGCAACGAGGTCGATGCGCTTACACTCTCGCTCGTAGAGCGCATCGAGGAGCTCGGCGCACGGTACGGAGACACGGTCGCCAGCATCGAGGCTGCAGTTGAAGAGTTTGAAGCCAAGGTGGCAGCACATCTCGCTGCTATGGGGGTCAAGTGATGACAACCCCTACAACGACCTGGCCCATGGTGCGACTCGGTGATATCGGCCAAAGCATCATCGGACTAACCTATAGCCCCGAAGAGGTCAAGCGTTCCGGGACCCTTGTGTTGCGGTCTTCCAATATCCAAGATGGCCGGCTTACCTTCGAAGACAACGTCTACGTCGACTCTAATATCCCGGACAGGATCAGAATCCGGGACAACGATATCTTAATCTGCGTCCGTAATGGTAGTCGTAGGCTAATCGGTAAGAGCGTGATGCTGGACCGACGGGTTGTAGGACAGACCTTCGGTGCTTTCATGGCGGTGTTTCGGTCAGACGCCAATCCTTTTCTACAGTACTTCTTCCAGTCAGACGAATTTAAGCGCCAGATCGACGAACACCTCGGCGCGACAATCAATCAGATCACGAACGGAAGCCTGAACAGCTTGATTGTGGCGCTCCCAGGCCAGCGAGAACAGCGAGCGATCTCCGACAGATTGCAGGACATAGATCAGCTCATAGCTTCGCTGGAGCACTTTATAACCAAGAAGCAGGGTATCAAGCAGGGGATGATGCAGGAGCTGTTGACCGGGCGGACCCGACTGCCTGGATTTGTGCGTCCCTGGTCAACGCGGCCGTTTGCCGAAGTCCTGACGCGCCTAAATGTCAAGAAGTATCAGATACCAGCCTCGTCGTACGGCGCGGTTGGCTCGGTGCCCGTCGTGGATCAGGGGCAACAGGCCATTGTTGGATACACCAACAATCTAGCAGCAACCTTCCACCCAGGTCTCGGGGGTGTCATCGTCTTTGGTGACCATACATGTATCACGAAATTTGTGGACTTCGCATTTGCCGTGGGTGCAGATGGAACTCAAGTTGTTAAGGCTACCGGGTCGAATGTCACTCAGTTCTTTGCCTACGTCCTCGAACACGACCCTATTGTAAGTACTGGATATAACCGTCACTTTGGCTTTCTGAAGGAGAGGACGTTCCTGGTCCCGCCTAGCGATGAGCAGCTCGCGATTGCGAGTGTCCTCGTGGATGTGGATGCGGAGATAAAGACGCTGATCACGCGGCTCGCGAAGACACGCGATATCAAGCAGGGGATGATGCAGGAGCTGTTAACCGGGCGGACCCGGCTGCCGGTGCAGGAGGCTGTCGCATGACAGCCGGTAAGTCGATCCGCCTCTTCCTCGCCGACGGCACACCCGGCGGGCTGCTGACTGCGGAGATCATGAACTGGACCGGCCACGTCGTCGCCGCTCCTCGGTCTGATCTCGCAGCGCTCCTGAAGCGGCCCGAGGCGAGTCGGACGGGTATCTACATATTGCTGGGCGACGACCCGAATAGCCTCGGTGGCACGATCGCCTACGTCGGTGAGGGTGACGATGTCAGCAAGCGCCTCTATCAGCACGCGCGGCCGGAGGATCAGGGCGGCAAGGACTTCTGGGATCGCGCCATCGTGCTTACCAGCAAGGACACCAACCTCACGAAGGCCCATGCCCGCTACCTGGAGTCTCGCCTTATAACCCTCGCGCAGCAGGCGAATCGGACGTCCCTGGTGAATGGGACAGCACCTTCTCCGCTACCTCTGCCTGAGGCTGACATTTCTGATATGGAGTACTTCATCTCGCAGGCCAAGATCGTCCTGCCAGTACTTGGAGTCAACCTCCTCCGCGCCGTGCCGAGGATGCCTGTAGCTGAGCAACAGGGTTCTGGCATGACAGCAACGCTCTCAGTGCAGTCGCCGATCTTCGAGCTGACCCTCAAGAAGTCGGGCATAGCAGCCACTGCCCAGGAGGTCGACGGCGAGTTCACGGTCTTCGAGGGCTCGACCGCTCGATCTGAGTGGCAAGGGGTCGAAGGACACGGATACAAACGTCTTCGAGAGAAACTTGAAGAGGATGGAACACTGGCTCTAGCCGACGACGGGAGCTCCCGACGCTTTACTCGGAACCAAGTCTTTGCGTCGCCTTCGGCCGCAGCCGCGATGGTGACTGGTCGCAGCGCCAACGGTCGTGTCGAGTGGAAGATTCAAGGCTCGGGCGTCTCGTACGGCTCTTGGCAGAGTGAGGGCGTCGATCGGGCTCTTGAGGAGGTTGCGTCGTGAGCGATGTCGGCCAACCGGAACGCCGTGCGCAGGAGCGCGTCGTCAAGCTTCTTCACGAGCGTCTCAAGTACGACTACTTGGGCAACTGGGAGTACCGGGAGAACTCCAACATCGAAGCTGAGCTGCTCTGGCAGAACCTGAAGGCTCGTGGTTACGACGACAACCTGATCAACAAGGCCCTCGACAAGCTCAAGAGCGATGCGTCGCTTGGCGGTGGACGGGATCTCTACGAGGCCAACAAGGACGTCTACGGACTGCTGCGCTATGGCGTGAAGGTCAAGCCGGGCATCGGGGAGCATACGGAAACGGTCTGGCTGATCGACTGGGAGAACCCGAATGCCAACCACTTCGGCGTGGCTGAGGAGGTCACGGTCGCCGGCAACCATGTCAAGCGTCCGGACCTGGTTCTCTATGTCAACGGGCTGGCGCTCGGCACGATCGAGCTGAAGCGCTCGAAGGTGGCCGTGTCCGAAGGAATCCGCCAGACGATCGGCAACCAGAAGGCCGACTTCATCCGCCCGTTTTTCACGACCGTCCAGCTCGTGATGGCCGGCAACGATGTCGAGGGACTGCGCTACGCCGTCATCGATACGCCCGAAAAGTACTGGCTGAGCTGGAAGGAGCCATCAGATATTGAGGGGCCACTCGATCGAGCACTCACTCAGGTGTGCTCTAAGGAGCGGCTACTTGAGATTATTCATGACTTCGTGGTGTTCGATGCCGGCACCAAGAAGACCTGCCGCCACAACCAGTACTTCGGCGTCAAGGCTGCCCAAGCTCGCGTCATCAAGCGTGAGGGCGGCATCATCTGGCACACCCAGGGCTCAGGCAAGTCGCTCACGATGGTCTGGCTGGCCAAGTGGCTCCGCGAGAACCAGCCCGATGCCCGCGTCCTCCTTATAACCGACCGCACCGAACTGGACGAACAGATCGAAGGCGTCTTCAAGGGGGTCAATGAGGACATTTACCGCACCACCAGCGGTGCCGACCTGCTGGGCACACTCAACGAGAGCATGCCCTGGCTGATCTGCTCGCTGGTCCACAAGTTCGGCGGCTCCGAGAGCGAGACGGAGCGGGATGAAGCGGACGGCGAGTTCATCCGGGAGCTTAAGGCCAAGCTGCCGAAGGGCTTCCGGGCCAAGGGCAACCTCTTCGTCTTCGTCGATGAGGCACACCGTACCCAGTCCGGCAAGCTGCACGAGGCCATGAAGCAGATCCTCCCCGGCGCCATGTTCATCGGCTTCACCGGCACACCTCTGCTCAAGTCCGACAAGGAAACGAGCATCGAAACGTTCGGCAGCTTCATCCATACCTACAAGTTCGACGAGGCCGTAGCCGACAAGGTCGTTCTGGATCTGCGCTACGAAGCACGCAGCATCGACCAGGAGCTGACCTCACCGGCCAGGGTTGATCAGTGGTTCGAAGCCAAGACCAAGGGCATGACCGACCTCTCTAAGGCTGAGCTCAAGAAGCGCTGGGGCACGATGCAGAAGGTCGTCAGCTCTGAGCCGCGTGCCCGCCAGATTGTCAACGACATCTTGCTCGATATGGACATCAAGCCACGGCTGATGGACGGGCGCGGAAACGCCATGCTTGTCAGCGCCAGCATATACCAGGCCTGCAAGTTCTACGAGCTGTTCTGCCAGGCGGGCTTCAAAGGTAAGTGCGCGATTATCACGAGCTACGAGCCGCAGGCCGGTGACATCTCGAAGGAAGACTCCGGCGAAGGTGCTACCGAGCGCTTGCGCCAATACGAGATCTACCGGCAGATGCTGGCCGACCACTTCAACGAGCCTGCTGACCAGGCAGCCACCAAGGTTGCCCTGTTCGAGAAACAGGTCAAAGACAAGTTCTTGAACGAGCCTGGCCAGATGCGCCTGCTCATCGTGGTCGACAAGCTGCTCACCGGCTTCGACGCACCGAGCGCGACCTATCTCTACATCGACAAGAAGATGCAGGACCACGGCCTCTTCCAGGCCATCTGCCGAGTCAACCGCCTCGACGGCGACGATAAGGACTACGGCTACATCGTTGACTACCGGGATCTCTTCAACTCCCTGGAGTCAGCGATCACCGACTACACCGGCGACGCGCTGGACGGCTACGACAAGAAGGACATCGAAGGGCTGCTGAGCGACCGCATCGAGAAGGCCCGCGAGGACCTTGACCAGGCGCTGGAGCAGATCCGTGCGCTTTGCGAACCTGTGGAACCACCGAAGGGCACGCTCCAGTACCAGAGGTACTTCTGTGCTTCCGAGCAAGGCAATGCCGAGCAGCTGAAGGCCAACGAACCCAAGCGAGTCGAGCTCTACAAGTCGGTCACTGCACTGGTCAGGACCTTCGGCAACCTGGCGAACGAGATGGAAGCGGCTGGATACAGCGCTGAGCAGGCTGCCTCAATCAAGGCGGAGGTCGCCCACTACGCGAGCGTGCGAGATGAGGTGAAGCTCGGTGCCGGGGAGGATGTCGACTTCAAGCAGTACGAGGCCGGCATGCGGCACCTGCTCGACACCTACATCCAGGCCAAACCGTCGGAAGTCCTCTCTGACTTCGATAACGCCACCCTGATCGACCTGATCGTCAAGCTCGGGCCCTCTGCGCTCGACAGGCTACCGGCCGGGATCAAGAAGGACCCAGAAGCGGTGGCCGAGACGATCACGAACAACATGCGCAAGGTCATCATCGACGAGCGACCGTTGAACCCCAAGTACTACGACCGGATGTCCGAGCTCCTCGACGCGCTGCTTGAGGAGCGCCGCAAGGGAGCGCTGGAGTACAAGGACTTCCTGGCGAAGCTGCTGGAGCAGGCCGCCAAGCTCGGCAAGGGCGAGTCGGACACTGCCTACCCGGAGTGGGCGGACAACGGCGCACGCCGAGCTCTCTACGACTTCTTCTACCCCGACCTCAACCTGGCCGTCACCATCGATAGGGCTGTCCGGCACTCCAAGCCCGACTCGTGGGTTGGTAACAAACTAAAGGAAAAGAAGGTCCGACAGGCCATCCGCTCGGCGCTTCCAGGCGACTTCGACAAGGTCGATGACCTCTTCGACCTGGTTAAGGCGCGTGATGAGTACCGCTAGTGCCTACCTCACCGTTGCAGGCATCGACGTCGACGTCGTTTACAAGGACATCAAGAACCTGCATATAGGCGTTTATCCGCCGATGGGACGGGTGCGGGTCGCTGCTCCCCAGCAGCTTGACGACGATCAGGTGCGCTTGGCGGTTGTGCACCGACTCCCATGGATCAAGAAGCACCAGCAGCAACTGAGGTCGGCACAGCGCCAGTCAGTCCGTGAGATGGTGACTGGCGAGTCTCACTACGTCTGGGGCTCCCGGTACCGCCTAAAGGTCATCGAACGCCACGGCCGGGCACACGTCGAACTCGACGGCGAGCGTCTCCTGCTCTACGTCCCCGAGGGTACCGATGCTGATCACCGTCGTGCCCTGCTGGACCGTTGGTACCGCGCCCAGCTCAGGCGGGTTGTACCGGACGTAGTGAGCCGGTGGGAGCCGAAGATCGGGGTAACGGTCCCGAAGTGGACCATCCGACGGATGAAGACCAAGTGGGGATCGTGCAACCGGGAGACCGGCCACATCTGGTTCAACGTCGAGCTGGCCAAGAAGCACCCGGACTGCCTCGAGTACCTGGCTGTCCACGAGATGACTCACCTAATAGAGCGCGGCCACGGCGAACGCTTCGCGAAGCTGATGGACAAGCACATGCCGGACTGGCAGGCGCGTCGGGACCGGCTCAATCAGGCACCGCTCGGTCATGAGCAGTGGCCCTCCGTAGGGCGTATATGAGAAACGCTATGGAAGATAAGCCGTCACAATCTATGGAATACGTACCTCCGTCATGCGAGGCGATTGCTGCTTCGCAAAACAGCATCCGCGCACTTCGTCTCCTGGTCGCTCAACGCAAGCTATATCACGTGGCGAAACGTTGGGCATTCTTGCGGACTATAGGTCTGAGCGTCGTTGCGATAGCTGCTCCAGTAATAACGGCTGCGTATCCGGCCGCTTCCGTAGCTGTTGGTGCGGTGGCGGGTGTATGGATCTTTCTCTCTCGTACCGTCTTCCTAGGAGTTGAGCGCAAGAAGGCGGCAGCGGGCGCCTCTGTCCAGGAGCAGTTTGACCTGCTGGTCTACAGCATGCCCGATATAGCTCTACGGGATCCTTACGTTACTCCAGAAGAAATATCTAGCCTCGTGGGGGATGATGCTTCGGTAGAAACTGCGGCGAAGCGAGAAAAGCTATTCGATTGGTATCCGGTAGACACTGCGCTGGACGGTGACGTCGGCATTGCCATCATGCAGCGAGCCAACGCGGCCTATGCCGAACGGCTTCACAATAGTAATGCGAATGTATGGCTCGCAGTTGCCATTAGCTGGTCGGTAATAGCTGTCGGTCTTAGCCTATCGTTGGGCTTAAGTCTTGAGACGTTCCTTCTTGGTGTGGCACTGCCGGTGCTTCCATCGCTTCTCGATGTGATTGAGCAGTGGAGGATTACCAAGCAGGCCGGAGCTGAGAGACGAGCGTTGGCTGCCGGAATTGAACGGCTAATCCGTGGCCAAGATGAGCATGAGTTGAGTGGTCAGGACCTTCTGGTCTGGCAAGGACAACTTTACAATCTAAGGCGCGAGGCGCCGCAGATACCCACTTTGATCTACAAGCGTACTCGACATAAGAATGAGCAAGCCATGAACGCTGCGGCCGCAGAGTTGAGCCGTGCTGCCAAGAACCGGTCGAGACCAGCGATAACGGATCAGGAGAAGGACTCATGACGACTACGGTTCAAGCGTTCAGCCAGTTCCTCACAGACATAACGATCACCGACTATCAAAAGACGAGCATTGTTGAAGCACGGCGGGCTGGCGTGGAGGCCGACTTAGGCAACGCTTTCCCGGCGAGTTCAGACATTCCTCTTCTATCAGTTCGATTGATGGGCTCGGCCGCGAAGGGGACCATAGTTCGGCCGATCGATGACATCGATGTGTTGGCGGTGTTCTCAAACGAAAAGAGAGCGTGGCAGAACAAGTACGCGAATGATTCATTCTCTTTCATTTACCGCATAACGCAGGCATATAGTGGCTTCAAGGTGCAACAGGTGGGAACGCGTGGCCAAGCAGTAAGGGTTTTCTATGAGAATGGTGGTCATGTCGACGTTGCTCCGGTATTCAAAATGAACGACTCTACCTTTCATTTGCCCTCGGGCAGTGGCGGGTGGATCCTCACATCGCCTTTCGTCGCAAACAAGTGGTTTAGCGACACGAATGCTTCACTCGATTACAACCTTGCGCCACTGGTCCGTATGTTGAAGAAGTGGAACACGGCACACTCGAAGCGTATGCGTTCGTTCCACATGGAGACTGTGGCCGGGCATGTCTTTAGTTCTTTGGGAAGTAACCGTCGCATCGGTCTACAGAAGTTCTTCGAGTGGGCTCCAGGCTACCTCGAAGTTTCAGATCCTGGAGGTCAGTCTGGTTCCCTCTCCGGCTATTTGAGCTGGACTGCAAAGCAGGAACTCTTACAGGCCCTGCAAGCAGCTAATACCCGAGCAGTCAGCGCTTTGGCTGCTGAGGATCGAGGCGATCATGAGGAGGCCAAGCGCCTTTGGAAGATTATTTTAGGAAATAGTTTCCCGGCGTAATCCCGATCGTTGTTTGCCGTCGATTGGTCGGGGTGACGACTATGGGGTGTTCGGGCGGTGCCATCCCCGGCGCGGACGTAAGGTCACGCCCGCCTTCTTGAATTCCCGTCGAAGGGTTTCAGGATCAACGGCAAAGTAGCTAGCGGTTGTCTTTAGCGACTTGCCGTCACTGTAGAACCGGGCAGCTGTCGCAACCTCCGCATCGGTGAGTCGTCGTTGGCACCTCCTACGCTCGATGCCATGCCGTTCGAGGTGAGCGAGAACCGTGGTGCGATGGATCCCGAAGATCTGCGCGAGCTCGCGCACTGTCGATCCAGTCACGTACCGGTTGGCAAGGTTGAGGATCTCTTCCTGTGACAGGCGGCGCTGACGCTGGACCGATCGCTGGGGTTGCGACCGGACCTGGTCCTCGCCACGCCCGTTGAAGGCGGCTTCAAGGAAGGGAGCGAGCTCCTGTTTCGCGAGTAGCGCGATCACCTCCACCCCACCCAACCCATACGTCTCTACTCGAACTGGTGACCGTGCTGGTCCGTCCGGCTCGAGGTCTGCCGGACGGAACGAATTGCCACTCAGTGGTGAGTCGCTGTCACACCGGATG
>JAKBBA010000056.1 GCA_021808665.1 Actinomycetes bacterium | reverse complement strand
TCGAGTGGTCGGCTGCCGCGGCGGCCAAGGCGAAGGGAAGTCGCGACAAGGCGGCGGCTATCGCCGAGAAACGCGTTTGCGATAGCAACAAGCTCGACAGCGAGATCCGCCGACTCCTAACTGAAGCGGACGTCGCCGCCGATGACAGCCGCTCACCCGACGTCTGGGCCGCTGCTGCCGTCGCCGCCGCCGGCGCTCAGACCACCGCCGCCGTTCAATACATCAAGCAGGCCCGAGACCGCCGCGCTTTGACAGTCGACGAGATCACCAAGGCGCGGGAGCACTCCGCTGTCGCCAAACAGCTCGGCGACCTGCTCGCCGTCAACGGCTTCCCTCGGTGGCTGAACCGTAATGCCCTTGAAGTTCTGGTCACCTCGGCGTCCCGCGCGCTCATGGATCTGTCTGGCGGCCAGTTCGAGCTGTCCCTGTCGGAGGCCGACGACGCCAACTTCGCGATCATCGACCACGCCGACGCCGATGCCGTGCGGCCCGTCAAGACCTTGTCGGGCGGGGAAACCTTCCAGGCCTCGCTTGCCCTCGCCCTCGCCCTCGCCCAAAATCTCGGCGCCCTGGCCAATAACGGCGCCGTCCAGCTCGAAGCGCTCTTCGTCGACGAGGGTTTCGGAACGCTAGACGAGAACACCCTCGAGGTCGTGGCCGACACGCTCGAATCGCTGGCCATGAACGTCGGGCGGATGGTCGGCGTCATCACCCACGTGCCCGGCCTCGCCGCCAGGGTGCCGGTTCGGTTCCGAGTCAACCGTGACCCGCGCGGTAGCACCGTCCACCGAGAAACCCTATGAGCACGACCGAGAAGACGGCCATGCGATTCACAGTTGATGGCTGGGACCCAGCGTACGGTAACGCTTTCGACGCCGAAGGCGACGACCTCGCTGCCGAATCGGCGCAAGCCGTCGACGCGAACGTCGAGACAGCCCACGATGACTGGAAACCGATCAGCGCCAGCGAGCCGGTGATCCAACCGAGCGCCCTGCTCTTCGTCGACGGCGTCCGCCGGATCGACGCCCGGGTGTGGATCGACCCAGCCGAACCGGTCGAAACGCCGCAGCCGAGCATCTGTGCGTCGATCGCAGCGGGTGTCGTCTGCTGCTGCGCAGGTAGAGCCCATATCGTCACAGTCGAGAGCCGTCGCTTGCTGGTTACTACCTCAACGCATGCCACCGACGTCGTCACACCTGCCGACATATGGAGAGTTGCACACACGACGGTGCCGGCTGGCCAGACGCTGATGACTGCCCTTAGCTTGGGCCTGCAGAAACGCCTCGGCGAGCTGGAGGTAGCGACCGCTCTCGCTGCCCGCGCAGCGCTAGGCGATCACGGACCCGATCCGGATCTTGACCTGCTGATCATCGACGGACCGCTCAAGGGACGAGGTCACCTACCGAGGACGCTCGGCTACATCAAGACGCACCGGACGACCTACCTTGCCTCCCAGCTCAACGCTATCGTCGGGACGTTAAAACCCGGAGAGCGGACCCCGGTCTTCCTGCTCGGCACCGGATGGGACAGGCACTCGTGGTACCTCCGCTTGCCCGCAGCCAGCCGAGCACCCTGGGCCGGCGTGGTACGAATCGAGTGCGCGGCCGACCTGCCCGCGTCTCAAGTAGTGGCCCTCGCTAACGTCAGCCAGGCGGTTCTACCCCCACATGCCAGCAAAGAGTTTCGCGAACCCCGCGCTCCGCAGAACCTCATCCCAATCGGCGGACTCGAACACGACCTGCGACACCGTCTCGGCGACGCGCGGCTGCTCCTACGATCGCTGCAAACCGCCGGCTCGTAGCCCGTCGAGGTCCAAGTCACTGTAGGCCAACCGTTTTCGGCGTGCCGTATTGACTCGCCACCGATCCTCGGTCAGTTGTCGTGCCCTGTCGAGCCCACCGCGACCGCGGAGCCGGTTCTGTCGATTGATCGCACACAGGAATCAGCCCGGCGTCTCTCGCGACGGTCTACTCTGCCAGGTTTGCGACAGCTGCCGTGGTTGCCCAAGCGTTGCCGCAGGGTTGCCGTAAACGTTGCAGCCCAGGCCAGACGCCTGACCCGGCCTGCCATCGGCGAAGTGGTGGCTGACGGCGGGAGGGGCCTGTAGCGCACCCGCCGGCGGGCGCACCGCCGGGCCGTCCTAACGGCCGGCCGGGCGGTTTGCCCTCACAAGTCAGCTGGTAGAGCCCGCTGCGATCGTGACGCCAAGCCCGCACCCCCACACCAGCTGCACGGTAATCAAACGACGGAGCCGTCGCGAGCAAACACCCAAATCCGAGCACCCGAACCGGCAGGCAGCATCGACGGTGCCAGCAAGCCCGACAGCTGAACCGCCAAATCAAAAGAGGCGCACACAGTGGCATCGGGCGATGCAACGTTGGCGGACGCCGGCCTTGGTGCTGGTCTTCGTGGCTACGCTGACGCGTTGGGTGTCGCCACGTCTTTGCGAGGACGCAGGGATGCTGGATTATCGCGCGATCATGGCTTTGCATTTTAGGACTGGAGTTATCGGCAGATCTTCGAGGCGGTGGGCTGTTCGCACCGTGACGTGTCGGCGGCAAGGAAGATCATCTCGGATCGAGGTATCACCGCCGGCACGTCGGACGGCGACTTGGCGGGGCCGTTCCCGGACAGATGGGCCTGGCTGTCGGCCGGCTACGACGTTCTCGAGTTCGGGCAGGAGGTAAAGTCAATGCGTACGCCCCCGCATTTCACCTTGTCCAAGGTCGACCCCTTCTAGAGTGGATGCGTTGCAGGCGTGGTTAGGGTATGTCGGGTCGGTTTCGGAGCTGCACAGGCACGTTGGTGAAGCTGCTTGACGAATTCCGTCGTTCGGGCAACGGTGAAGCGGCGTCGTTCTCCAAGGACGAGCAAGTCGATGAGTCCAAGCGCCGGGGAAGAAAACGCCACCCGGGGGCACGGCACCCGGGTCATCGCATAGCCAAGACGAACATCGACCGGGAACTAAAACACGAAACATTTTGATTCGAACCGTCTTTCGTCTTATTCTCAGCTCCGGCGAAGGGGCGTTCCGGGACACGGAACATGATCCTTGTGGACATCTGCCACGTGGGAGGAAACTCCTCGAAGAAGAGATCCGCGCATTCTGATGAGGGAGATCCTCGTGCCAGCACGAGACATGCCGAACAAAGTTGTGACCAGCCGCCCACGTACCCTCGCGGGGACCACTGCAACGTGTCCGGGATACAATCGTGGGTGAGATTCTCGGAATCGGTCTCTCCCACTACCCGCCGCTGAGCGGGCGCGACGAAGACATGGCTGGGATACTCCGATGGACACTTGAGGATCCTGATATCCCCGCCGCGGAGAAGCAGCCGGAAACCTGGCCGAAGGAAATGCGGCGAGAGTGGGCTGACGACGGGGGGGCGGCAGCCGCCAGTGAGCACCGTACTCGGCTTGTGGCCGCCTTCCGTGAAGTTCGTCAAGTCCTAGACGATTTCTCGCCCGATGTCCTCCTCATCTGGGGGGACGACCAGTACGAGAACTTCCGCGAGGATGTCATTCCCCCGTACGCAGTCTTGGCTTACGGCGATCTACTCCTGTATCCGTGGAAGATGGTTCAGGAGTCGTCCGATATGGTTGGGAAGGCGAACATCTGGAATGAACCTCCTTCAACGTCATTCATCGTTCGAGGTCGACCGGATCTGGCCAAAGCCTTGGTGACAGCGCTGACTGAAGACGACCTACCGGTTGCGTACAGCTACACCCAGCTTCACCATCCGGGTCTTCCGCACGCCTTTCTGAACGCGATCCTCTACCTCGATTATGACCGTAGAGGATTCAGCTATCCGATAATCCCCTTTCCCGTGAATTGCTACGGCCGCAAGGTAGTGAGCTACAAGGGTTTTCTCAGCAGGTTCGGCGAGCAGCGTGAGCTGGACCCGCCCTCGCCTTCACCTAGTCACATGATGGATGTCGGCGCTGCAGTCGCCCGTTTCTTCGCTGATCAGCCGCTCAAGGTCGCGCTCGTAGCGTCCTCAAGTTGGTCGCACGCGTTCTTGTGCGACAAGACATGGCGTCTCAGACCGGACACCGATGCCGACATGGAGTTATACCAGGCGCTTCTACAAGGTGACACGAATCAATGGCGTTCCAAGGCGGTTGGCGATCTCGAACGATCCGGCCAGCAGGAGATGCTGAACTGGTTCTGCTTAGTAGGGGCGATGGAAGAACTTGGCCGGCGCACTCCGAACTGGGCAGATATGGTCCGTACCGAAGTGTTTAATTCTAACAAGGCCTTTTGCGTATACGAGCCGACGTGCTGAGCGACTGTGACGGGCCTGTGTTGAATGACGTAGTCGATATACACACGCACGCGATCTCGCCCGCAATGCCCCGCCTAGAGGACCGATATCCGTTCGACAGTTGGCCAAGCGTGCGCCCTATAGGGAATGACGAAGCCGAGATCTTAGTAGGTGGTCGCTACTTCAGGACGATCGACAGCCGTTCCTGGTCGGCAGCGCGGCGACTGGCTGACATGGACCAGGAAGGGGTTGCTGTCCAGGTCCTTTCCCCGGTACCAGTCACGTTCTGTTACCGGGCCCCAGCCGATGGCGCACGGGAGCTGTGCCGCTTCCAGAATCAGTTCCTTGCCAGTCTGAGAGATGAGAGCGCCGAACGTTTCGCCGCTCTAGGCGCTGTCCCTCTCCAGGACACCGCTGCGGCGATACATGAGCTTGAGTACTGTGTCCGTTCCCTCGGATTCCTCGGAGTCGAGGTTGGCTCGTATGTGGCCGGCCGGGAGCTTAGCGATACGAGCCTCGAACCGTTCTTCGCCGCCGCCGAGCGGCTTGGAGCGCTGGTCTTTGTCCATCCGGCTGAATTCCCGGATGCCTCTAGGTTCACAACGCCAAGTCTCCAATTCGGTGCAGGCATGCCTTGCGAGACGGCGACTGCCGCAGCTAAGTTAGCTCTCGGCGGTGTGTTCGATCGGTGGCCGAACGTACAGATCTGCCTCGCGCACGCTGGTGGAGCGCTCCCATCGATCTTACCGCGACTCGATCGAGGCTTCGATATCTTTCCTCAGGGTACCGGTAGCGCGGTCTCGCCTCTCGACGCTGCCAGTAGGTTCATGTGTGACACGCTTGCATACGATCCGCTTTGCCTTCAGATGTCGATCGCCAGGTTCGGCATAGACAACGTCATGGTGGGCAGCGACTATCCATTCGATGCTCGGGAATCACCGCCCGGAGCGATATTGAGCCACCTGGAACGGTTGGGAGAAGAGTCGCTCGACAAGATAAGGCGTGGTAACGCGAGCCGTCTCTTCGCTTCCGTTGCTCGATCTAGCAGGTAGGTGGCGAGAAACTGGACGACCAAGGTGTGAAACAAACTGCAAATCTATGAAGAAAGAAAAGGGGAACAAATGAAACGCTACAAGGTTGCGGCTTCTGTCGGCGGACTCGCTCTTCTGGCGGCCGCCTGCGGAAGCACCAACAAGCAAGGAACAGCCGTATCTACGAGCACACCTGCATCAAGTACTGCCGGTGGGTCGCCGTATGTTGTGGGAGTATCAACTGACCTAACGGGTCCCGCCGCCGCTTTCGGCGCCCAAGAGGCCAGTATGGCTCAGGCGATGTTCGCCAAGATCAACTCTTCGGGGGGAATCCACGGTCACAAGGTCGAGGTTATCGTCAAGGACAATCAGAACAATCCCAACCAGGCAATTCTCGATGCCAAGGCATTCGTTGCGGCGCATGCCAATGTCATGATGTTCGGCCCTACCGCCACCACTATGACGGCGATCCAGCCCTTTGGTGCTCATACACTTATCGTGGACTTCGGTAGTGGCTATACACCGCCGGTGCCATCCAACATTTTCTCTATTTCTCCATATGACTCGTCACCGCTGGGTGCCACCTTGCGTTTTCTAAAACAAAAAGGGCTATCACGAGTCGGGCTCCTAAGCTCGAACGACGCCGCCGGATCGATAGCGCAGCAGGAAGTTGAATCAGTGCTAAAGGGAAGCTACGGTCAAAGCCTCGGCATGAAACTTGCGGGTGCAGTAGCCTTCGACCCGACGAACCCTGACATCACTCCGGAGTTAGCCAACGTACTGGGCTCCAAGCCGCAAGCGCTCATCTCCTGGGTTTCGGGTCTTCCCGCCAACGTGGTGGCAAAGGCGTTCACGCAGGAGTCAACCAGCAACATCCCACTAATAGTGTCATGGGCGAATGGAAGCCTGAAGTTCGCCCAATCCACTGCTTCCTTCAACCCGAAGGAACTTTTTGCACCGGTGTTCAAGGCCATTCTGTGGAACAAACTTCCTTCGACCGATCCATACGCAGTCATGGGCAAGAACGCCAATGCCCTTATTGAGTCGTCTGCACACCAGCCGCTCGACGAAGGCGGAGTTCTGGCCTATGATCCTGTCAATATGGTGGTGCGAGCACTCACCGAAGGTGGCACGAACCTGTCCGCCGAAGTGAATGCGCTTGAGCATGTCGTGAACTACCAGGGGATGGAAGGCGTCTACAACATCACCTCGACTGATCACAAAGGCGAGAAGAGCCTTCAGAACAATTCGCTCGTCATAGCTCAGGTCGAGAACGGCACTTACGTAGTGCCGCCTGGCGCGTCGTAAAGCCGCAGGTACCGCGTATGGTGCGTTTGCTCGATACCCTCATCTCCGGCCTGACGACGGGCAGTTGTTACGCTCTTCTCGGCATTGCCATCAATCTCATTATTATGAGTGCGGACGTGCTTAATGTAGCCGTTACCGAGTTCGCCGTGCTGGGCGCGTTCGTTGTTATCGGGATTGTCGGTCATGGTTTGCCTTTACCCATCGCCATCGTGACGGCGATGGCGGGGGCGGCGGTCCTAGGAGCGGTCCAGTTCGACATCAGCATCCGTGCACCCTCGCGGGGTGGTTCAAGGATCCGATCACCGTTTATAATTACTCTGGCGGTCGCCTTGATCATGAGAGGAGTCGAACAGGCCGTATGGGGAACCAACGTCTACGGCCTTCGCTCATTCAGCGGTGCGAGGCCGTACCTGGTTAGCGGAGTGAGTATCCCAACCCAGACAATGTGGGTGGTCGGCGCATGCGTTTCGGCGTCTATCGCTGTGTGGCTCGTCTTCAACCGTACAGTTTGGGGGAAGGCGCTTCGCGCGATCTCGCAGAACAAGGAGGCGGCGAAGCTCGTCGGGATCAAGACTGAAAAGGCGACCAGGGTGACTTTCATGGTAGCGGCGGCCCTAGCGACTCTCGCTGGCGTTCTAATCGTGCCGATCACATTCGTTTCCTTCGACTCAGGTATAGGATTCTTGTTGTACGCGTTCATCGCGCTTGGCATCGGCGGGTTTGGTAAAAGTTCGGGAGCGATCCTCGGGGGCATCAGCGTTGGACTTCTGAATGCTGTCGTGACCGGGTACGTGTCTGCATTGTTCGGAACCGCCATTGTGTTTGCGATCCTCATGGTCGTTCTTGCTGTGTTTCCTGCAGGAGTACTGGGCCGTTCCGGCGATGTTGTCAGGCGGGTCTGAATCCCGGTGGCTAGATGTTCATGACCGAGATGGAGCCGATAGCCGATGACGAGGTGATGCCTCCGCGAATAGTCCGTGCAGGCCTCAAGATAGGAACGGCAGGCGCCACGAGCCTTGGACTTGCATTGGGTATCGCCGTACTAGTTGTTCTGCCCACTTTGTTGAGCGCTGCCAACATGACTGTCGCTACGGAGGTCGGCGAGTTGGCCCTCGTGACCATCGGGCTCGTAGCCCTTCACGGTTACAGCGGGCAATTATCGCTCGGCCAAGGGGGCTTCATGGCCGTCACTGCCTACACCATGGCCCACATGAGTGCTCGCTATCACTGGCCAGCCCTCGCAGGCCTGGCGTTCGGCTTGGTGTTGTGCGTCGCGGTCGCTCTTGTGATGGGTGTGGTACTCCTCCGGATGCGTGGGCTATACCTTGCCTTGGCCACCCTCGCCTTTGCTGACATCGTCGAGACGATCAGTTCCGGATGGAGTAAGGTTACGGGAGGTCCCAGCGGGGAGATCGTACCGTCCATCTCCTTCGCTGGCTACGCCATCAGCTCTCCTTTGCGCCAGTACGTGCTCGCTTGGGTTGTCGTCGTCGTCGTCGGGGTAGTTCTGCACCAGTTCGCCAAGTCGCCTAGAGGACGCGCCTTGAAGGCAATCGGCAGAGATGAACTGATGGCCGGTTCACTCGGGGTACCGGTGGTGCGATATAAGGTCGCAGCTTTTGTGATCAGCGCAGCGCTAGCCGGGGTCGCCGGAGCGCTTTATGCGGGGACGCTACAATTCGTGTCACCGGGTCTCGTGGGTTACCAGGCGAGCCTTCAGGTGTTCGTGATGCATGTGCTCGGAGGCGTAGGCAGCATCATCGGAGCGATAATTGGAGTAGCGATACTCCAGGCTGTCCCACAGATCGCCCCGAGCGCGCAGCGCTTCCAGTTGCTCATCGACGGAGGCGTTCTGCTGGCAGTGCTCAGGTTCTTTCCGATGGGCATCGTTCCCGGTGTTGCAGCGGCGGTGCAACGCGTAGCGAAACGTGGTCCTTGGCGGCGAACTGCCGGGCGGTTACGCCAGGAGCGACTTCCAATATCGGAGTTAGCTCTCCCAGTTTCCCTCCGCGTCGCCCAGACCGAGTCACCACCGGCGAGTGGTTGCGGGCAGCCGCCGGGTACACACAGGACAGAAGACATCCTGCGGGTGCAGGGTATAGTGAAGTCGTTTTCTGGTCTCCATGTTCTGTCGGGCGTGACGTTTGCTGTCCCATCCGGCTCCATAACGTCGGTGATCGGCCCAAACGGCGCCGGAAAGACCACCTTGCTAAACGTCATCACCGGGGCCGTAGCTCCGGATCGAGGTGTGCTGGAGTTAAATGGTAAACGAATGCACCAGCCCTTGCCGCACAAAGTTGCGAGAGCGGGAATCGGACGGACGTTCCAGACCCCTCGACTGGAGCTCACCATGAGCGCTCTGGACAACGTGTTGACGGGCGGAAGTGCACTATCAGCCGGCTCCCTCCCCGGAGCACTTCTAGGTCTCCGTGGATACCGCAAGCGCGAGAAGGACGACGCGGAGTTCGCCCGGCAGTTGATACGCCTGATCGGCCTCGAAGGATTTGACGATCGTCCGGCCGGTCAGCTTCCCCTGGGACACCAGCGTCGTCTCGAGATCGCCCGCGCCTTAATGGCCAGGCCATCACTGCTGGTCGTGGACGAACCGGCCGCCGGCTCAAACGACCATGAGCGCGGAGAGTTGGCTGAGCTGTTCAAGAAACTCAACGAGAGTGGTTGTACCGTGTTGCTGGTCGAGCACAACATGGATCTCGTCATGTCTATTTCGCATCAGGTTATCGTCCTCGATCAAGGAAATGTGATTGGTTCCGGAACCCCTGACGAGATTCGGAAGGTTACGGCTGTCATCGATGCATACCTCGGTCAAGAAAGAGCATCAGCTGCTCCAGGGCCGCGTTCGATGACGGGGGGCGCCGACCGTGCTTGAAGTTGATTCTCTAACGGTTGGCTATGGGGGATCTCCTGCAGTCCGCGAGGTTTCAATATCGGTATCCGAAGGCGAGCTGGTCGCACTTCTTGGTGCAAACGGCGCGGGGAAGACGACACTGTTGCGTTGTATCGCAGGTCTTGAGCCGCCGATGAGCGGATCAGTAACGTTTTGTGGCAAGGACACCTCAAGGCTTCCAGCGCATGAGATGGTGACTATGGGCGTCGTCTTGGTTCCCGAGGGTCGCCAGCTCTTTCCAGGCATGTCCGTCCGTGATAACTTGACTCTCGGATACTTCAGCAAGAGGAAGGGCCGCCGCTTGCCTCAGCGGCAGGACTACTGCTTAAGTCTCTTTCCTGAGCTGCGGCCGTACCTGGATGTGATGGCGGGATCCCTGTCGGGCGGTCAGCAGCAAATGGTAGCGATTGCCCGTGCCTTGATGTCGGATCCGCGGTTGCTGATCCTGGACGAGCCGTCTCTCGGATTGGCTCCTTTGGTATGCGACCGGATTTTCGCTGTCCTTCAGGAGCTGCACACTGCCGGCCGGAGCGTAATGCTGGTCGAGCAGAACCTGCGTGCAAGTCTCGCTATAGCTAAGAGGGCTTACGTCTTGGAGAGTGGCGCGGTGGTCCGTTCTGGCGTCGCCGAAGAGCTACTCGCTGATGAGTCCATCCAGAGCCACTACCTAGGAGCGTCCCATGATGGCGCCCACAGATTCGAGAGAGAAGCTGAGAACAAGTGACAACAGGGAGGACCGAATGACCAAAACACCGTTACCTATGACAGCCGATGGAATGATTGACTATCACCGGCTCGTCCTCGACGAGAGAGTGCACAGCGCCGTCTTCACGCACCCCGACGTCTTTGCGGAGGAGATGAGGCGCATCTTCGAGCACTGGTGGGTGTATGTCGGCCATGACAGCGAGATCCCCGAGCCAGGGGACTATGTCGTCAAACACGTCGGTACTGAGCAGCTCATTATGGCTCGTTCGCGGACACGGGAGGTCAAGCTGTTGTTCAATCGCTGCCGCCACCGTGGGGCGATCGTCTGCCATCGCGACAGCGGGAACGCCGGCTTCTTCCGTTGCGGTTATCACGGGTGGACCTACCGCAACGACGGAGATCTCGTCGGTGTGCCGTTTCCCAACGGATACGGTGACGGGTTCGACAAGTCATGGCTTGGGTTGACTGAGGTCGCACAGACGGGAACCTACCGAGGGTTCGTGTTCGCCAGCCTGCGAGGGGCGCCGGTTACATTTGAAGACTACCTCGGGAGGGCGCGCGAGGGCATCGACATGTTTGTCGACGCGTCTCCTACCGGCGAAATCGAGGCCCGGGCCGGGGTCACAAAGATGGAGTTTTTCGGCAACTGGAAATATGTCGGCATGGACGGTTACCACCCCGAATTCACGCACCGCTCCGTCCAGGACATTATGGCGGTGAGATCGAAGGACATGGCGTCCGCAACGTTCAACCAGTACGGCGAGCAGTCCCGTCAGCGCACAATCGATCTCGGCAACGGACACGTCAGGCTCGACGAGCAGCAGGAGGAGACGGGAAGCCTGCTCGCATTCGCCCGCAGCGTGGGCGAATCCGATGCGAACCGACAGTACCGTGAGATGATGGAATCCGCTTACGGTCCCGAGGGAGCGGCCCGCTACATGTGGGAGGCCGATCCGCACATGCATGTGTGGCCGAACTTGCAACTAACCGGTGCACATATCCGTGTCTTGCGGCCCGTGGCACCCGGTGTCACCCGGGTCGACTGCTACCCGGCCACCCTCAAAGGTGCTCCGAAGCAGATCAACCTGGCCCGGATCCGGGGCCACGAGTGGTTCCACGGGCCTGCCAGTTTCGGGACGCCCGACGACGGCGAGATGTTCGAGCGCGCATACCAAGGTAACCTGAATGACAAGGAGCCATGGCTACTCTTTGCGAGGGGACTCCAGCGCGAGACCGTCGATGATAAAGGGACCGTGATTGGCCAGATCACCGATGAGACAACCGATCGTGGGCGCTTTAAGCAGTGGCTTTGGGTAATGACGGGACGATCAGAGGGAACTGTGATGCCCGAGGCTGTGGTGAGCGGGGCGGTCGACAGGTGAGTCAGGTGAATCTGGACAGGGATAGGTCTGCCGTCACGGGTGACCGCTTGCCGGTAGGGGGCGCCGCTGAATTCCTATTCCACGAAGCTCGATTGCTCGACGAGCACCGTTATGAACAGTGGCTGTCGCTGTGGGCCGAGGAGGGCGCCCTCACCTACTGGGTGCCGTGCAACGAGGACGATTACGATCCTACCGAGCACGTATCGCTGATATACGACGACCGCCAACGCCTCGCGGAGCGGGTAGTTCGTCTGCGTAGCCCCGCTGCTCATTCGCAGGATCCCCCTTCCCGGACGGTGCGCCTGGTTGCGAACATCGAGGTTCTTGACGCGACCGACAGCTCCGTCACGGTCCGTTCAAACCAGGCGATAGCGGAATTCCGCTGCGGCATACAGACCACCTATTTCGCGGCAGTTACCCACGACCTCGATGTGGCGAGCGACGGGTTCCGGATTCGCGTTAAGAAGGTATGCCTGGTCAATAATGACGGCCATATCCGCAACCTCACCTTCCTTCTCTAGAACGTGTTCCAGATGGAAGACGGTCGCCTTGTGATCGAGAACGAATTCGCGGCTGTGGAGATATGCAAGGACGACACAGGCAATGCCCTGCGCCTGCGACTCGTCGACCTGCGAACTGGGAGGACGGCCACCTTCGACGCGTTATTCCTGGAGAGCATAATATGGTTGTCCCCGGATCAACAGGACGACTTGATGGATCCAGCCGCGCGATGGTCCTCCGCAGAAAACGGCAACTTACCGACCGAACAGGCGGAGTGGACTGGTACGGGCACGAAAGACCTCTTGGCGGGGCTGGAACCGGGACGGTGGTAGCGCACGCTGGATTCGAGGCCCTCGTTCTTGCTACCGCTGGTCTCCTGGTGGCGGGTGTGGTGAAGGGAAGTATCGGTCTCGGCCAGAACGTGGTCGCGGTCCCTTTTCTCGGGCACGCCGTGGGCTTAAAGGCGGCGGTGCCGATCATCGTGCTCACCAATCTCGCCACGAACGCCGGACAAATGTGGTCCTCCCGATCTGGGATGGTGCGTAGCCGCTCATTGCTAGTCCTGACGCTGTTTGGCTTCGGCGGTATCGTCGCCGGCACCTTGCTCTTTACAACGGCTAAAGAGACGGTCCTCGGTGAACTGCTTGCGGGTGTCATCGTAATGTACGTAGTGGTCAGGTCGCTCCGGCCGGAGTTTCGTATCGGTACTACGACCGGCAAAGTCGTTGGTGCACCGGCAGCGGTCCTCGTCGGCTTCCTTCAGGGCGCTACGGGGGTGTCAGGACCGGTCCTCGCCACGTACCTGAATGCCGTAGGCTTCCGCAAGGAGGCCTTTGTCTTCACGATGGCCGCCGTATTCGAGGTACTGACAGCATTTCAGGTCGCGTATCTCGCTGTCCTCCGTCACTACGACCTGACCAGGGTCGCGCTGAGCGCAGCCGCACTGGTTCCTTTGCTCGGCGGCCTGGCGATCGGATCGGCGCTTCGGCAACACCTCAGCACCGAGAGCTTTGAGCGGATCGTCCTCGCTGGACTACTCGTATTAGCCCTCGAGACGCTTGTTACGTCGCTAGCCTAGGTTCTTGTAAGACGTGTGGTTTTTGAGACTCATGTACGATAAATTTTTACGAAGGATAGGGGAGACATACACATGATAGATCCTTTCTGTATTGGCCTCATGATCGGCGATCCGAACGGGATCGGGCCCGAAGTATGCGTAAAAGCCCTGGCAGCCAACACCGATCTCCTTGGCGAGGTTGTACTCGTCGGCAGCAGGCATGCTTTGGAGAACGCTCTTGAGGTTTCGCAAATGCACGACTGGCGGTGCCGGCTTATCGGCGACACTATGGAACTTGAGGGCACTCCCGGAACTTTGAACGTCCTCGACCCGGACAATCTCGCTGCTCAGAGCCTGGCCCTCGGCTCTGTTTCCGCGGAATGCGGCCGGGCGTCCTTCGAGTGGGCGAGGCTCTGCGAACAGCTGTGCGAGCAACGTCGTCTCGCAGGTTGGATCATGGCCCCGGTGAGCGCAGAGGCATTCAAGGCTGCGGGTGTGGCCGATTCCATCGACGACCTTCAACCTGCCGGTACTTTCATGTTCCGGATCAACGGAAATCTGCGCGTTATCGCCCTGTCTGAACATATACCGATCAGCGCCGTCCCCGGAACAGTAACCAGGGATGCCATTTTGGAACTGCTGGATCTTTTCAACGCGTATGTGGGCGATCACGGCATGCACCGGGTACGTTATGCGATCGCTGGTCTCAATCCGCACGCAGTGGGCGCGGAGGAAGTTGCCGAGATCGGTCCGGCCGTCGAGGCAGCTTTAGAGCGTGGTTTGGACGCCGTTGGGCCGTTGCCACCTGACTCGGTTTTCCGGCGGTGCATTGAAGGGGAATTCGATGTGGTCGTCAGCATGTACCACGACCAGGGCCAGGTTGCACTGAAAACCGCTGCGTTCCTCGGGGCTTGCACCCTCTACGTTGGAGTGCCCTACATCAGGATGACCGTGCCGCACGGGACCGCCGTCGACATCGCCGGGAAAGGAGTGGCTCGCCACGAGAGTATGAGCGCCGCTCTGCGAACGTCGTCGTCGTTAATGAACGGCAGAGGCTTTCCGAGTCTGCGATGACTCGAGGTGCCCCCTCGGGTCGGGTACTTATGCGCGCGCCGACCGCAGGTTGGGTGCGCTCAGGGCCCGTTGTAGTCCGAGACCGGCGGTTCGGACAGCGGAGCCGAGCTTTTCTTCGTCTATACGGTTCGGTGGACCAGTGACCGACAGAGCTGCGACGGCTTTGCCGTCGACGATAATGGGTGCCGCAACACAGTGGATCCCGATGGCGCTCTCGTCGCGGTCACTCGCCAACCGCCGTTGGCGGATCTTCGCCAGTTCGTCTACGAAGACCTGCGGGCTCGTGATTGTATAGGCGGTTCGGGCTTGAAGCGTGCCGGTTGCTAGCAGCGCCACGACCGACTCGGGGTTGAAGGCGAGAAGAGCTTTTCCCACTCCCGTGCAGTGTGCAGGCAGCCGACCCCCGACACGAGAAGCGAGCTGACGGTACTCGTTGTGGCCGTGGATCCGCTCAATGTACAGGACTTCCGTTCCGTCGAGCACCGCGAGGTGGACCGTCTCATGAGTGACCTCGTAGAGATCCTCCATGAACGGGAGTGCAGCCTCCCGGAGATCGCGTTTGCGAGGCACGAGCTCTCCAAGCTCGAACAGCTTCATTCCCAGCTGGTAGCCATGACCGCTTCGCTCCACAGCGTGTAGGGAGACCAGACAGGCCAGAATACGATGTGCGCTCGACTTCGGAAGGGCGCTACGGCGAGCTATTTCAGTCACGCCAAGGCGATGCCCGGGACCGCGAAAGGCATCGAGGATATCGAAGGTGCGGTGAAGCAACTCGATTGATCCAGTTTCCGCCCGACCGTGTTCCGGCGCCCTCGGTGCTGACTCAGAATGCCTCCCCATGTACCAATGATAGACGCAGTTCCACCGGGCGGAACGCGGGGATTGGAACTCCGGAGCTATCTGCGTATTCTCAGGCGAGGCTAACTTGAGAGGCGAAACGTCCAAGTGCTGAGCGAATCGGAACTAACCCAGGCGGCCGAGTTACTGCGGATCGCGCGGCGAGACACGACTCCAATCGACCCGCTTTCCCAAATCTGGCCAGCCATAGATCCCCACGATGCATATCAGATCCAGGTCCTCAATGTCAGCGAGCGGGTCACCTCGGGGGCTGTCGTCCGCGGCCACAAGGTCGGGTTGTCGTCGCGGGCGATGCAGGAAATGCTTGGAGTGAATGAACCTGACTACGGACACCTTCTCGACGACATGTTCGTCTTCGACGGCGACGACTTGCCTGCCGAGACTTTCTGCGCCCCTCGGGTCGAGGTGGAAATCGGTTTCATGCTCGCACGGCCGCTAGCGGGTCCGGGCTGCACCGTGGCAGATGTGATGCGGGCTACGGAGTTCGTGATGCCCTGCATCGAGATCATAGATAGCCGCATCAAAGACTGGCGGATCACCCTGCCCGACACTATCGCCGACAACGCCTCTTCGGCAGGGGTAGTAATCGGAGGGACCTGCCTTTCTGTCGAGAAGCTGGACCTCCGTACTGTCGGCGCTGTGCTACGCCGAAACGGCGAGATTGTCGACAGCGGTTCCTCCGGGGCGGTTCTCGGCAACCCAGCCATCGCCGTGGCCTGGTTGGCGAATAAGGTCGCCGCCTTCGGCGTGCAACTGGCTGCCGGAGATGTGGTTTTGCCTGGGAGTTGCACACGTGCTTATGACGTGTGCGCCGGCGACTGGATCAGAGCCGACTTTCACCAGCTGGGTCGCGTTGAGATCAGTTTTGTATAGAGGAGTGTGAGCATGTCGAAGGTTCCCGTGGCGGTCGTAGGATCCGGCAATATCGGTACCGACCTCTTGTACAAGTTGGTGCGGTCTGACGTGCTCGAAGCGCGCTATATGGTTGGCATCGACCCAGGCAGCGAAGGTCTGTCTCGGGCCAGAGAGCTCGGAGTCGAGGCGAGTGCAGATGGAGTCGATTGGCTTCTCGCCAGACCAGAGCTTCCGCCGATCGTCTTCGAAGCCACGAGCGCATATGTTCACTTACATAACGCTCCCCGCTTCGCCGCCGCCGGGATCCGCGCAGTGGACTTGACCCCCGCAGCGCGCGGCCCTTACGTGATTCCACCGGTGAACCTGGGAGAGCACCTCGACGCAATGAACGTCAATATGGTGACGTGCGGTGGCCAAGCAACTATTCCGATGGTCTACGCGATAAGCCGGGTGGTCGAAGTGCCCTACGCAGAAATTGTGGCTTCAGTTGCGTCCAAGTCAGCAGGCCCCGGGACCCGGGCGAACATCGACGAGTTCACGACGACTACAGCCAGGGCAGTCGAGACAATCGGAGGAGTCTCCCGGGGTAAGGCAATCATCATACTCAACCCGGCTGAGCCGCCGTTAATTATGCGTGACACGATCTACTGCCAAGTCCCCGAAGACGTGGACCGGGAAAAGGTAGTGTCATCGATCGAAGACATGGTCGCGGCCGTCGCCGCCTACGTGCCCGGTTACCGCTTGGTCGTTCCACCGCAATTCGGCACAGCCCGCAACGGCATTCCGCGCGTAGCGGTCTTCTTGGAGGTCGAAGGGGCGGGAGATTTCCTTCCACCCTACTCGGGGAACCTCGACATCATGACAGCGGCCGCCGTTCGAGTCGGCGAGCAGATCGCTCTACACCTGACTGCAGAAAGGGTCTGAGAACGTTGCCATACTCATCCGATCTGGACGTCAGGCTGACCGATACGTCTCTCCGCGACGGTTCTCACGCCCGTTCGCACCAGTTCAGCGAAGGAGAGGTGCGTTCCGTGGTGACAGCCTTGGACGCCGCTGGCATCCCTGTCATCGAGGTCACCCACGGCGACGGGCTGGGCGGTTCTTCGTTCAATTATGGCTTTTCCCTCGTCGACGAGAGGGTATTGATGCGCGCTGCGGTGGAGTCAGCAGAGCGGGCCAAGATCGCCGCTTTGATGCTACCCGGCGTGGGCACCAAAGATGATATTCGCTTCCTGGCCGACGTTGGCGTGTCAGTGGTACGGATCGCCACCCACTGCACGGAGGCAGACATTGCAATCCAGCACTTTGGCATGGCCCGAGACCTCGGGTTGGAGACGGTCGGGTTCTTGATGATGGCGCATTCAGCGTCTCCCGACGTTCTCGCATCCCAAGCCCGCATTATGGTGGACGCCGGCAGCCAGTGCGTGTACATTGTTGACTCGGCAGGCGCCCTTTTGCTCGACGAGGTCACGGATCGCGTTAAGGCGACCGCAGCTGAGCTCGGAACTGACGCGTCCATAGGATTTCATGCACACGAGAACCTAGGGTGCTCGATCGCCAACAGCATCTTCGCCATCCGGGCTGGCGCTGTACAGATAGACGGCTCGACGCGTGGCCTGGGAGCAGGAGCCGGGAACACCCCCCTCGAGGTGCTGGTCGCTGTAGCGGAACGTCTTGGCATTAAGACCGGTATCGACATGGCCGCGCTGATAGATGCAGCGGAGGAAGCAGTCCGGCCGATCATGGACGGAGACTGCATCAAAGACCGAATGGCGGTGACGATGGGCTACGCCGGTGTATACAGCTCGTTCCTCCGTCACGCCTGGGACGCAGCCCGACAGTATGAGGTCCCAGGAGTCGCCATCCTGGCGGAATGCGGCCGCCGCCGACTTGTCGGCGGTCAGGAAGACCAGATCATTTCGATCGCCGCCGCCCTGGCATCCCAGGCCGGGAAGGGAGAAACAGTCCTTGCATGACCTTGGGAAGTGGGCCGCGTACCTCGTCGACGCCGAGGCCAGGCGAGAAGCTGTGAATCCCATCACCGACCTCGAACCCGAGTTGAGCGCCGACGACGCCTACCAGATCCAGGCTCTCGTCGTTGAAGCCAAGGTCGCGGCAGGAGAGTTCATCGTGGGTGCCAAACTCGGGCTTACATCAATTGCTAAGCAGATCGCCATGCGCGTGGAGCAGCCTGTGTACGGCGTGCTCATGTCTGGCATGGCGCTGGAAGTCGAGCATCCCCTGGATTGCTCGAAACTGATACACCCCAGGGTGGAGCCCGAGATCGTCTTCGTTCTCGGTGACGATCTTACCGGTCCGGGCATCACCGGCCACGACGTGCTTGATGCGACCCGCTACCTCACGTGTGGTCTAGAAGTGATCGACAGCCGCTACTCTGACTTCCGTTTCACCTATGCCGACGTGGTTGCGGATAACACCAGCGCCAGCCGGTTCGTCTTGGGGGCGCAGCGAGTACGCCCATCTGATATCACGGATCTTGCTCTTATCGGTTGCAACCTCCAAACGAACAGCCGTGTCGTGGCTAGCGCTGCGGGCGCGGCCATACTCGGCCATCCCGCCTCAGCAGTAGCCTTGTTGGCTAACTGGCTAGGCGCTCAGGGTGGGTGCCTCAGACGAGGGACGATCGTGTTATCGGGCGGTATGACAAACGCGGTCCCGATCCGCCCAGGCGTATGCGTATCCGCGAGCTTCGCACAGCTCGGAACCGTGACCCTGCGAGGTGTCTAAATGCCGCTCATCCAGGTCAACATGCTCGAAGGCCGCACCGACGCCCAAAAAGAACGGATGCTGCGGGCTATCACCGATGCAGTGCATGAGAGTATCGGTGCCCCGGTTTCGTCCATCCGGGTGTGGATCCAAGAGTTCCCGCCGGCCAACTTTATTGCCGGGGGCGAACTCGCAATCGAACGAGCTGGTCACGCGCAAGGAAACCCGGGATGAGCGCTACCATCCCGGAGGTAGCGTACAGCGTCGACGCCGGTGGTATAGCAACCAACTACCATGACACGGGAGCGGGTCCTACCGTAGTACTCCTGCACGGTTCCGGTCCTGGCGTGTCGGCATGGGCCAACTGGCGGACGGTCATACCACTTCTGGCGAAGCGCTTCCGAGTCGTGGCACCGGACATCGTGGGATTTGGTTACACTGAGAGACCTTCAGGCTTCGCATACGGGATACCAGCCTGGACCCGCCATCTCAACAACTTCCTCGATGCCCTCGAAATAGACCGAGCGCACCTCGTTGGCAACAGCTTCGGCGGAGCACTTTCCCTATGGCTCGCAGCCGAATCCCGCAGGGTGAGTCGTATGGTGTTGATGGGCAGCGCCGGGCTTCGGTTTGATCTGACATACGGGTTGGATGCAGTATGGGGATACCAGCCTTCGGTGGAGAACATGCGGACGCTGCTGGGAATCTTTGCTTTCGACCAGGCCATAGCCACCGACGAACTCGCCCGGCTACGCTTCGAGGCGTCGATCCGACCCGGCGTACAAGAATCGTATGAGGCAATGTTCCCCGCCCCGCGGCAACGGTGGGTCGACGCGCTAGCGCTCACTGAGGAACGAATTAGCGCCTTGGACAACGATGTCCTGATAGTCCACGGCCGGGACGACCGGGTAGTACCCGTGGAAAGCTCGATACGACTGAACCAGCTGATTGGCAAATCTCAACTCCACGTCTTCGGGCGTTGTGGCCACTGGACCCAGATCGAATACACCGAACAGTTCGCTCGACTGACTACCGACTTTCTCGCTGAAAAAGACGATTGAACGGATGCTTCCCAAAGTGGCGCCCGACAACTACCCACTACACGCCGCGCCGAGCTCCTCGAGTGAGTGCACATTCTGTGGAGTGAACGCGGCTTAGGCGACTCCGCTGGTCGGCTTCGGCACGAGCAAATTCAGAACACAATCGTTGTCTGAACCGCCCTGGGTTTGATGGAGCCCGATTTATTGGTTTCCAACGAGTATGGTAGCCGGTCGGCTTTGTAGGCAGCATAGAACGCTGTCTCGTACTGCGTGAGGCGAATGTCCCCGCAATGAGTGTGAAGGCGGTCCTGGTTGAACTTCTGTGGGTGATACCTATCAAGGGACTGATACGGATTTCCGTTAGAACTCCCTCAGTACGCTCAGTCGTCGAGACGGGCGAGGAGTCCGTCGGCGCTGCCCACCCTTGTATACCAGGGCATAACCATCGGGTGACCGACCTTCCTGTGGCAGCTGCGGACAGAAAAGACGGTGCACCTTCGTGGCCGAAGGGCACCCGATCTGCGCGGCGTGCTCACCGCGGCGGTCCCTGCCCTGCGCGCACTGCGGTGCTGAGCGCCCGCCCTCGGCGCACTGGCCCGAAGGGCCGGTATGCGAGCGCTGTTACCGGGCGGCGCTGCGAAGGCGGGGGAACTGCGCCGGCTGCGGGCGACCCCGCAGGCTGATCGACCCACCCGGACCCGGCGCCACGCGCTGCGCCGACTGCGCGGGCATAGCGGGCCCGGGGCGAACATGTCGGACCTGCGGGATCGGGCCTGTAACTTATTCTGTGTAAGAGGCTTTATGTGGTTATTGTTTAGTTGTGCCTCTGGTGTTATGTTATCATAAGTTGAGTCTTCCGGGGAAGAACATTTCGAAAGCGTTTAATGCCTGTTTC
>JAKBBA010000268.1 GCA_021808665.1 Actinomycetes bacterium | reverse complement strand
CAACGCGGTCCTGGCCATCGCCTGCCTTGCTCAGTTCATGGTGGTCCTCGACGTTTCGATCGTCAACGTAGCGCTACCCTCGATCGGCAGGGACCTCCATTACAGCGCCACAGGCCTCCAGTGGGTGGTCAACGCTTACGTGCTAACTTTCGCGGGCTTCCTGCTGCTCGGCGGCCGAGCCGCGGACATCTTCGGTCGCCGCCGGGTCTATTTGGCCGGCCTCTGGCTGTTCACCGCTGCGAGCCTCGCAGGAGGGCTCGCGACGAACTCGACGTGGCTCACGGTAGCCCGCGCCACGCAAGGCGTCGGTGGGGCGATCCTTTCGCCTGCGACGTTGACGATCCTGGTAACCACGTTCAAAGGTCGTGATCGCGCCCGGGCGATCGGGGTTTGGAGCGCCGTCGCGGGGGCGGGTGGTGCAGCCGGGTCGATCCTCGGCGGGGTATTGACAGCGGAGATCTCGTGGCGTTGGGTTCTCTTTGTCAACATCCCTGTCGGAATAGCTGCGACCGTTGCTGCGCTCGCCTACCTCACCGAGACGAGGGGCCACCGCGAGGGTGGCCAACCGCGAGCGAAGCTCGACGTGGTCGGAGCAGTCGCTGTCACTGTCGGTCTGAGCGCGCTCGTCTATGCGATCGTCGGCACGGCGACGCGCCCGTGGACTTCTGCTGTGACGGTCGTCTTCCTGGCGGTCGCCGTCGTCGTCCTGGTCGGCTTCGGGATCTACGAGGCGAAAGGCGCTTCGAACCCGCTCGTTCCGCTCGACCTGTTCCGGTCCCGCTCCGTGTGGGGGGCGAACGTAGTCATGTTCCTCGTCGGCGCCGCCTTCTTCGCCATGTGGTACTTCCTCTCGCTGTACCTACAAGACGTCCTCGGTTACGGCGCACTCCGAGCAGGGATGGCGTTCCTTCCGATGGCGCTCGTCATCATCGGCGGAGCTCAGACGAGTTCGCGTCTACTCCCTCGCATCGGGGCGCGACCGCTTCTGTTGGTTGGAACGCTCGCAGCGACAGTCGGCTTCTTCTGGCTGTCGGGTATAACCGTCCGGGGCAGCTACTGGGTGCACGTTCTAGGCCCCGGCTGCCTGATCTCGCTAGCCCTGGGCCTGCTCTTCACTCCGCTCGCGGCAACAGCGACCAGCAGCGTTGCGCAGAGCCAGGCGGGGTTGGCATCGGGGGTGCTCAACACGTCGCGCCAGGTGGGCGGATCCCTCGGCTTGGCGATCCTCGCCACTATCGCGACTGACCGGACCAACTCGATGCTGCGCTCCGCACACGTCCAGGGCAGCGCCCCTACGCTCGCGACGTTGAAGGCGCTCGACTCCGGCTTCGTGCGGGCTTTCCAAGTCGCAGCAGTGGTCACGGCCGCTGGATTCGTGGCGTCGTTTGTCGTGCCGCGGGTCCGCAAGACCGACACCGGCCAGGCGGAAGGCGCGCTCGACGCCAGCGCCGCCCACGCAGGCTGAGACGGCACTGACGGCAGCGGCACTGCTGCCAGCGACACAGCTGCCAGCGACACAGCGGCCAGCGACACTGCTGTCAGCGACACAGCGGCCAGCGACACTGCTGTCAGCGACACGTTTCAGGATGTTCTCAACGTCGTCCTAAGGCAGTCACAGCTCCGGGGCGCATTCTGGTGAGCATGGCACCAAGCCACGACCAACCGGAAGAGGACGACGACATGACACAGTTCCAAGGACAACCTGAATCCGTGCAGATTCCGTCAGGGGCCGAGTCGGAGATCCCGGCGTACACGCATTCGCCAGCTCACGTGCCTACTTCGCGAGGCTCCCATCGCACCCGGCCTGGGGTTGCGGCAGCCCTCGTCGTAGCTACTATCGGCGCCGGGACCGTAGCGGGTCACGTGCTGTGGCCTGCGTCCGCGACCCGCTCCGCTGCCGCATCACTTCCTTCAAGCAACTCGGCTTCGAGCGGCATTGCGAGTGGCAGCGGTCTTTCGACCGGCAGCGGAAGCTCGATCGGCAGCGGAAGCTCGATCGGCAGCAGCGCATCAGGTACGGCGAACGGGTCCGGGACGTCGTCAGTTTCAGGCCAGGGAAGTCCCGCCAACGTTTCGTCGATTGCAGCGAAGGTCGCCCCAGGCCTGGTCGACGTCAATTCCACGTTCGCCTACCAGCAGGCCAGCGGCGCCGGGACGGGCATCGTGCTCACCTCCAACGGGGAGATCCTCACCAACAATCACGTCATCAATGGCGCAACGTCGATAACTGTCACCGATATCGGCAATGGTCAGACGTACCCGGCTACGGTCGTCGGCTACGACAAGTCACAGGATGTGGCAGTGCTGCAGCTATCCGGCGCGTCAGGACTGAGAACCGCGGTTCTCGGCAACTCCGGGGCAGCCCAGGTCGGAACGGGAGTTGCGGCCATCGGAAACGCCGGAGGCGTCGGGGGGGCGCCGAGCTTCGCCGGAGGTTCGATTACAGCCCTCAACCAGTCGATTACTGCAGCAGACTCACTTGACGGCGTAGCCGAGCACCTGAGCGGGCTGATCGAGACTAACGCGAACATCCAGCCCGGCGACTCCGGTGGCCCCCTAGTCAACTCGGCAGGTCAAGTGATCGGAATGGACACCGCCGCGTCAACCGGAAACCAGCTGCAAGCGGCCGTGAGTCAAGGCTTCGCAATCCCGATCAACGAAGCGTCGTCGATCGCCTCGTCGATCGTGGCAGGCCACTCGACGTCTGTCATCCACGTGGGCCCGACAGCGTTCCTCGGGGTGCTGATCAGCTCTTCGGGCTCGTCGAGCAACACCGGCGCATTCGCCTTCGGTTCCTCGCAGGGATCGGGCCAACAGTCGACTAATGGAGCGCCGGTCGGAGGGGTCATCACCGGGGGCGCCGCCGCAAACGCCGGCCTCGGCGCAGGCGATGTGATAACCGCTATCAACGGCGAGACGGTCAGCTCCGCCAGCTCCCTCAGCACGATCATCGCCTCCGAGAAGCCGGGCCAGACGATCAAGATCACTTGGACGACTCCGGCAGGTCAGCTGCAGACGGCGACGGTAGCGCTCACTGCCGGTCCCCCGGCTTAGCCCAGGGCTAGCCCCGCTTGATCGCCTGGCTGTTCACAGATAAGTCAACTTCAGGCTGGAAGTCCGCAGTTGGCGATGAGGGCGTCGAGTTGCCTGCTGTAGGCGCGCCACGCGGTGGTTAGCGGGCGGGGCTGTGGTGGTAGCGGTGTCGAGGGAGCTTCGAGGTCAGTGAGCGCGGGGACGACAGCCCTGGCGTTGAGCTTGGTCAAGAAGATGGCGGTGGTTGGGCCGTAGGCGGTGATCCGGTAGGTGTGGGTGCCCTGGATGCGTTCGATGAAGCCTTTTCGTCGGAGTCGTCGTAGGTCGTAGGTGGCGCGGCAGGGGTTGTAGTCGGGGTCATACAGACCGGTCATCAACTTGCACATGCCGGCGTTTGTGAGCCCGCCGATGACGGTGCTCGAAGGAGGCGGTCGCAGCGAGGAGGGCCATCACCCGGGGATCTCCGAACGACCAGGAGCGCCTACGACCGATGATCGACAGATTCAAGCCTGTCGGGTCGACCGCCGAGGTCGACTTCCTGACCCGCAAGGACGTCGTGGCGGTCGATAGGTCGGAGGTATCCCACGTCACTCCCGACGGATGACGGGCTGGGTCGGGCGCGCCGGCCTCGGAATGGCCGGCCTCGGAATGGCCGGCCTCGGATTGGTCGCCGGGCAGTCGCTCGGCGGGTCGATACTGGCGAGCAGGTCGACCGGCTGGGGGGACTCGGTCTGCGGGGCCGTCCCTGTCGGCTCTGCTCTGCCTGATGGCGGCCGGCTGGCTCCCGGCCAGGTGGCCAACGCCTCGATCATCATCTCTGTGGCCGCCAGAAGGGCGTCGGTATCCGAGGAGCCGTCGACGCCGTCAC
>JAKBBA010000055.1 GCA_021808665.1 Actinomycetes bacterium | reverse complement strand
CAACTACGTCTCCGAGGTCCTGAAGCCATTCTACGTTGCAGTCAAGCAAGTCGATGCCAAGGATACGGTCCTGGGCGGCTCGACGCTGGGCGTCCCGATCGCATGGTGGAAGGCCTTGGTTGCGGCAGGTGGCCTGTCCTACATGGATGTCGCCACCGTGCATCCCTACACTGGCAACAACGATTCGTGGGAGGAGGACGGAGTGCCGGCGCAGCTCGCCGTACTGCAACGGCTTGTGCTGCCAAGACCACTTTGGATTAGCGAGCTCGGGTGGTGGAGCGACGGCCCCTACGACTTCCTGGCGCAGGCCGACAACGTCGCCCAGGCAATGGTTGTCCAAAAGACGCTCGACATACCCGTCTGGAACTACTTCTTCGACGAAGGAAGCTGGGGCAACGACGGGGTGAGCTTCTCACTCATCCAGACGTCAGGACGCGGCGACGACTATGTCAAGCCTGCCGCTCTTGCGACGATGACGGCCTCCAGGGAGCTGTCCGGATCGACTTTCGGAGGAAACTCCGCGACTGGAATCCCGAACGTATATCAGGCAGACTTCTCGAGACCGTCAGCGACGAGGGGGAGCCTTGCTGTCGTGTGGACGGGTGGGCTGGCCGGCGTCGAATCGATGACAGTGTCAGGACCAGCGGGGAGCGCCGCTACGGTACCGATCGTGGTGACCAACGAGTACGGTCGCTCCCGGTCATTCCAGGTCCGTACCTCGGTCGATTATCGCTTCGCCGTCTCGCAAGCGGTCACGTACGTGCTACTACCACGAGGTTACCGACTTGCGCTTAAGTCGACCGAGCCATTCGGGCCCGATCTGGCGCTTGCCTCCTCGGGGGCGACTGCGACGGCCTCAAGCTCAGCGGTAGGCAATCCAGCGGCGGCGGCGCTAGCCGGTCCCGCCGCTTCCACCGGATACGGTCAGGGGTGGATGCCGGCTTCCGGCGACACTCACCCATATTTGACTGTCACGCTGGCTAAGCCTGCGGAGGTCAACCGGGTAATGGTCGACAGTCAGTCTGCAGGTAGCACCGCTGCGGGCGTGCGGAGTTTCGCGATCGAAGTGGCAAACCCGAAAGGTAATTGGATACAGGTCGCGCAGGTTCGTCAGGAATTCCGGAGTCACATCGAGGAGTTGGTCTTCGATCCGGTTGTCACCCGGTCGATCAGAATCGCAATTACGGAGGCCGATTACGGAGGATACGCAGGGGGCGGAGTCCCAAGCTTCTGGCCCATCGGCCAAGCAGCCAGTCCACTCGTTCACTCAGTTCAAATCTACTCCGGGTCGCTCAGCCCGAAGATCGCCAAGGGCGGCGCGCTGAGATCCTTACCCGTCGCCTGACGCCGTATTCAGCTGCTCTTCCGGGTGTCCTTTGGCTGGCGTGCCGCTCCTGCGTAGACTTTGCGGAATTCGTTGGCCAGTCGTGGCGACGCGAGATCCGAGAATCGTTTCTGACCACTCGACGCGATCTTGTCGCGCAGTGAAGTGTCGCTAAGTAAAGTGTCAAGTGCGTCGGCCAAGGCCTTTTTATCGTGCGGGTCGACGAGTAGCCCGTCTACGCCGTGGGATACAAACTCGGGAGGACCTCCGATCGACGTAGCTACGACAGCGGTGCCGGCGCGCCAGGCCTCCAGAACTACGATCCCGAAAGGTTCGAGACGACTCGGCATCGCGAACAGGTACGCTCCAGCCATCGCCACTGCAACCTCTTCGCGCGACAGGCGTCCGGTGAAGTGGACCCTCTCGGCGATGCCGAGATCACTTGCCCGTTTGCGAAGTTCGTCGAGCTTAGGTCCATCGCCACCAATCACAAGGTCTGTCCCGAGGTGGTCGGCGGAGATCTGGCAAAACGAGTCGAGAAGAAGGTCAAAACCTTTCTTTTTCACCACTCTCCCAACGGCGAGCACGTACCTTCTGTCAAGGACGGCTCCAAGGTCGGGTCGGATGGTAAAGCTGGCGCCTCCGCTGTTCAGCGTCCTATCGGCGTCATTGAATATGACCATCCCGCGTCCCTCGCGAAGTCCGAATCGTGCCTCGGCGTCACGGAGGGTAAATCTTGAACAGCCCGTTACGGCGCGCGCACGAAGAATGCCGACACGCAAGGCGATACGCATCGTCGCTGATACCGAGTAGATGTCGCTGTCGTCCATCACAGTCTCGCCTTGGAGTGATATCACGAGGGGGATACCCGTCAAGGCGCTTACGGCAGTGGCGTAGGCGCCATTTGGTCCGAAGCACTGCACGTTCAATACGTCGGGACGGAACTCCCGGGCTGCCCGTAGCATTGTTCGAACAGTCGAATATCCCTCACGTGCAAATGGTCGTAGGGATGAGGGGTCCGCCCTTGGAAGCGTGTAGGCAAAACGCCTTACTCGTATTCCGTCGATAGTCTCGGCGGACACCCTCGGCCCTTCTGTCGAAAAGGGTGCCCAGATCTCCACTTCGTCGCCACAGCGGGCAAGATTGAGGGCAAGATTGCGGGTCAACTCTTCGACGCCCCCCAAGCTAGGAAGGTACTGGCTTGGAAGAAGCGCAAGCCTCATCTGGTCTCCTCAGTCACGCGGTGGTACAGGTCGATCGTCTTTGCGAGCTGTGTCTCGACCCCCAGATGAAGCCTTTGTAAGGTTGCGAGGTCTCGTCCGTATTCGTCTCGACGCTTCGGGTCGGAGGCCAGCTCTGCGAGTTGGCGTCCGGCGTCTGCGACGTCGAACGGCGGGTAGAGCGACGCAGCGAGGTGGAGACCGACCGTTTCGAGATGCCCGCCCCCTCCTGCAGCTACGACTGGTGCGCCGGCCGCCATAGCTTCGATGACCGAGAGGCCGAGGGGCTCGTCAGGGCGGGGGGCGAGGAATATGGCGGCCCTCCGCTGCAACTCCGCTACGTCGCTGCGGAACCCGAGGAACCTGCAGGAGTCGCCGACCCCCAGTTCGTCGGCCAGAGCAACGAGGCGTCGCCGTTCCGACCCTTCGCCTGCGATGACGAGCGTCCATCCTTGCGCTGCAAGCCCGGAAGCCGCCCACGCCTCGATGCCGAGATCAGCCCGTTTCTCCGGTTCGAGTCTCTGGGCCATGAGTACTTGATTGTCCCGCTCGGCGGATGGTCTGATATCGTCGACGTTGTCTACCCCGGGAACGATCACAGTGGAGACTCCTTCGATTCTCGAGGAGACGAATTCGGAAATCGCAATTTGCGTGTGTATCCGACGCGCTGTCAGGGAGGACACCGACTTTCTGATAGCTGACGAACCGCGAGGTTGAGCGAAATGCCGGGTACAAACGACTGGCACGCCTGTTCCAAGCATCGCAATGACTGAGGCGACTTCGGCGTCAGTCATATGGGCATGGACGACATCGAACGGTCGAAGCTTTCGAAGTTGAACCACCGCCGCGCACACGGTAGGAGCAGGAACCCATGAGACTTGTGCGTTCTGTAAATGCGAAAGAAGCGCCTGTCTATCCCCGCCTAGTATCACTACCTCCCAGCCGGCACGAGCCATGGCGGCGGAAAGGACCGTCACGTATCGTTCGACTCCGGCGAACGACTCGGTACAGACAACATGCGCGACTCGCGGTGGACGGTTCTTCAATCCGGGGTTCGCCAATTGTGCGCCGAGGGATAAGATCATCTCAAACGACAGACTCATCGCGCGTTCGTAACGCGGAGGCCACCGTGGTCGGGCCCGTTGTCAGGATACGAAGACGTTCGCGGGCTTCACGGCCTTGCGGTTCGTTGGCGAGTAGTACCGATCGTATCGAGGCGCCGCATATCGAAGCTGCGCGGTAGGACTGCCATCCGGTCCAGCCATAGTGCTTTCGGATCAGCCGCTCCTGGGATGCATGGAAATGGATGAGCCGTGTCACGCGGTCTCCTCCGGTACCCGCTCCCGCATGGAAAGCGTGAACATCGCCGATGTATTTAACCTCCCAGCCCCGCGCGACGGCCCGCATCTGCCAGTCTGTCTCCTCGGCATAGAGGAAGAACCGCTCATCGAAGAGGCCGACATCTGCGAGTGCCGCTGCTTTTAGGAGAAGGATCGAGCCGATGAGGAACTTGCGTCCTCGGATGAGCCGGCTGAGTCCGAAAGCTTCGAGCCACGCAGCACTTGGCGAGGGAAAAGGCCACATAACCCTCGCCGGTCCCTGTTCGCCCTCTTGCGCTGGGGCGACGCACGCAGTGTGCGCCTGGAGGTGAAGTCTTCTGTGAAGTGTCGTGACATCCGCGGCGCTGATCGTTGCATCCGGATTCATGAGCATTACGTCGGTGTGGGTTTCGGAAACCAACTGAAGCGCCCGATTTACACCTGCGGCGAACCCGAGGTTCCTGCCCGGATCTATATAGCGGTGACCATACTCCTCGACGAGTTGTCGAGTTAACTCGGAACTCGAGTTGTCGACGATGGTGGTCGTGAAGGTCGAGCCATGGGAGTCAGCGCGTGCAAGAGAGTCCAAGCACGCCCTAAGAGGGACTGTGCTTCCGTAGGCGACTATTACTACATATAACGGAGGGGATTCCCGGGTTGACCCTGTGCTCACCGGACACCCACCTGCACGAGTTCAATGCGCTCCCAGTCGTTCCGGCCCTGCGTCGCCGATGCAAGACACTCTGCGCCTAGGCACAATCCGGCGATAAGCCACGGGATAGATCCCTGCGCGGTGACCCAGAACACGTCGAGCTGACCCTGCACGATCCTCGCAACGACGACCGCTAGTGCGAGTGTGCCGTATCGGCGGGGGACGCGTCGCAGAATCATGACCGATCCGATAAGCAGCGCCACGAACCCTACCAGTCCTACGAGACCTGCAGAGGTGAGCACCTCGGCTTCGCCGTTCGGAGGTTGAAATGCAAAGGGCACACGATTGGTGTACCACCATCGAAGTCCGATTCCAAACCAAGGTGACATGTGCCAGATCTGGAGGGACTGGCGGAGCCAAGTCTCTCGTTGGTGCACACTGTTGAATTTATTCGATGACCGTAGCTTTTTATCGACAATGATCCCAGCCACGATCAGCAGCGGGACGCACGCTGCGGCTATAGGTTTGGCGTAACGTCGCAGCTCTTTGTTGCGCACCGTCATAACGCCTACGGCGATGATCGCGCTTAGCATCGCCTGCTTGGATTGACTCGCAAGCATTCCTACCGCGCACACCGACCAAACTAACGTCGCTCTCTCCGCAATGCGTGCGCCGAGCCAGTCAGGGCGTGCATAGGCTACTAAAAAGGCAAAGCACAGCATGTCTCCTATGTAGTTCTTTTGCATTCCGAGCGGAAGGTATGCAGCGGTCAAATGGTGGGTCACCGACCAAGCGGTCGCCCAAAGTGCGATAACGCAGGAGCCGATCAGGAATGCCGAAGTGGCGACCGTGGCACGTCCACGCACTGCAACCACCCAGCCGATTATGAGGCTCCCGCCCACCAGGAAGGCTTCGTGCACCCATTCGATCAGGTTGGCGCGATACGGGTTGTAGATGACGTTCAGAAGCGTGGTGGCCTCGTAGAAGCCGAGCAACCACAGAAGTGCGCGAACCTGTGGCGCTCGGCGACCTTCAAAAGCTGAGAGGGCGCAGAGTGTCGCGAGGCCAAGAATGAGATCGGAAAAGCTCAGATTCGAGCTCGACGCACTCACGCGAAAGACGAGGAGAGTTGCGGGGATGGCAAGAACCGGCAGAATCGAGACGTCCCATACCACGATCGCAATGGCGAAGATCCCTGCGGCTAATGCCACGGTGTATCGGGAGCCGCCATGGGTCATGTAGGCGAGTAGCGGCGTTGTTGCCACCAGCCCCCAGGTGAACGTCGTCTGCCAGCGCGGGAGGTGCGGCTTCCACAACGGGTGTCTGACTCGCAACCCCTCCAAGATCATCGGTTGCTACGGATGCGCCGGGTAGGCAATCGAGCGTCGTCAGCCTCGATGCCACGGTCCGTCGGGTGGCCGTATGTGACGTAGGACGAACCGTAGTATGAGGAGATTTCGCTTCTGGTGCTCATATTTGCGACCAATCCGAGCACGGGCGCCGGACTGCTCTCCAGAAGTTGAAGGGCGCGCTTCGCGACAGAACGTGACGTGCGTCCCTCGGCGACCACGAACAGGACTCCGTCAGCTTGCTCGGTCAGGACCATAGCGTCAGTCACCGTCAGTACGGGAGGGCTATCCATGATCACAACATCTGCGACAGCAGAGATGTCAGCGACCAGGTCTTCGAATGCGCTCGATCCAAGGAGTTCCGCTGGATTCGGCGGGACGGGACCCGCGGGGCACAGCCAAAGGTCTTTCACGCCGCTCCAAACCAATAGATCGAGCAGATCCGTTGCGGGAGTGCGGACCGACGATAGAGCCGACGAGCGTACGCTTCGGGCGCTTTGGACGTCGTTAGCGTGACCGTTGGTGCCGTGGCCGTTGGTCTGTGCGTAGGGCGAACCTTGTAACTGTGATGGCGTGATAGCGCTTGTAGCGAAGGCCTGCAAGGTACTGACGTCTAGTTGTTCGGGTGCTAGACCATTCTTATCACCGGATTCTCTCCTGGTCGTCCGAAGCCGACCGAGCTTGGAGCTTGCGTCGGCGATTGCGGACGATATCCCCCATCGCGAGGGCTCTACGCCGAGAAGACGCTCGGCAGTTGGAGCGCGAAGGTCAGAAGAGACGAGGACAGTGAGCATGCCGGACATCGCCCAAGCCGCCGCTAGGTTCGCCGCTACGAACGATTTACCCTCGCCCGGCTCAGAACTCGTGACCAGAATCGTCTTGATCTCCCGCTCGACCGAGACGAAGCGGAGCGCGGTTCGTAGCTCTCTGACAGCTTCAGCAAGATCGTCGTTCGGGTGGGTTGCGATCGTTCCAGGGGACGTGGCGTCATTTCGCAGCGGTATCCGTGACAGCACGCTGTGTGAGCTCAGCGCTTCGACTTCCGTAGCCGAGCGCAGCTTGTCGTCCAAACGGTGCCGGAGAAGCGCTATTCCCAGGCCGGCAAGAAGACCTGCGACTACCGCTAGCTCGATTACCTTGTGGGAGCTTCCTGTCGCTGTCGCTTCCGATGCTGTGGCCGAACTGTAAACTTCTATCCCGGCAGACTCGAGGGACAGGTTCTGCTGCTGCTGGAAGAGGGATTGGTAGTCAGCTATCGCTACCGCGAGCTGCTCGTCGGCCGCAAGGTTGGCGCCGGACGATTGGGAGGAGTTGGGCTGAGTTCCGGCCGTCGAGCCCGGTGTGAGCGCACCTTGTGCCTGCAGAGTGTGTATCTGGTTCGCAATCACGGCCAGTTGACCGTCGAGGGATGCGGCAGATGTGTTGAGTGCTTTTGAGCGGACCGCTATATATGCTTGGGAAGCAGCATTCGCAGCCGCAGCGGCCTGCGCCGGGGTCGCAGCAGTAGCAGTGACATCCAGCAAGGCACTGTTATTTGCGTCGAGTGCGAACGCCACCCCAACTGACCCGGCGGGAGTTCCTGCTGCCTTGGCCGCCGCAGCAGCTATCGAGAGGTCGTGGGTCTGCACGAGCGGGTCAGGTCCGCTCGGCGCGTTGGACGTCGAGGCGGAGCTTGCTGCGCTACCGGGGTTGGCGACGACTGTCGCCGTGGCCTGGTAGGTCACCTTGTGACGCTTAACGTAGAAGACGGATGCGCCAGTCGCGAGGATCACGCACAGCGCTACGATCCACCACTGACGCCGGGCGACAAGTGACCAGGATGTGGAACCGAGGTTCGACGTACCAGGTGATGTGATCGACGATTGCACCGACGCTGCTTTCTCCGTGGAACTTAGCCTTCCGATGGTACCTGTGCTGCGGCCCGATCGTTCCGCGGCCGAGCCAAGGGTATTGGTCGGAAAAGGGCGCCCGAAGAGCACGCGTGGCATCGACATACTTGTCTCAGTCGGCCTAGTCGGAGCGTTACTTGACTTAGCGCGGCAGGCCTTCGCTGAGTCATTGGAGATGTTCGCCGATTGCGGGAAGTTCCTGGTTTACGAGGCCGCGCATCGTGGCTGTGAAATACTGAGGAGAGAATTGGCGAGCCCACTGTCGGATTTCTGATTCATCCCATTTGTGGCTGCAGAGTTGCGAGATGGCAAGCGCTATCGAGGCCGGCTCTGGGTTGTCGAAGAAGACGCCTGTGCGCCCTTCTACGACGGTCTCGAGGAACCCTCCCCATCTAAGTGCCGCTGTCGGCTTGCCGAATGCGGCGCCTTCCACTGGGGTAAGGCCGAAGTCCTCGTATGACCCTGCGATCACACCTGCGCACGTCAAGTAACTCCATCGAAGTGTCGAGTCATCGACCTCTCCGCACATCTCTACGTTCGGTGGAGCGCCAAGTTGCAATGCCCGGAAAAGGGGGCCTCCTCCGATCACGAGAAGTCGGAGATGAGGCAGCATCCGAAACGCTTCGACCACCGATTCCACATTTTTGTACGAGAGGAGGCGAGAGACGCATAGGAAGAAGCCAGCGTCGATACCGGTAATCGGCGAAACCGGACCATCCGTGCCAAGTGAGAACGGCGGGTGGACGACTTTGGCGTCGATCCCGTAGGCGATTCGCACCCTGTCTCTCACGACATTCGAATTGACGACATAGAGATCAGCAGACAGAGCCGCCCTTCGGTCCCAGCGCGCCAAGGTGGGTCGAAGCGCTTTGAGCGCAGTCCTTGTTCCAGCCCCCATACCTTTCAGGTAGCTGTCTGTCTGATATAGCCAACGAGCGGGGTTGTGACAGTAGACCACCTTCCGACCGCTTACCTTCACACCGTGTGCCCAACCACTTGACGAGCAGACCGCGACACTACAGTCGACGTTGGCGGTGGAGAAGGCCGGCGCGAGGACCGGCATCGCCAGGCGATGGTCGTTGCGAAACAGTCGCAGATGATTGATCGGTAGGGTACGAACATGGAGCGACTCGAACTCCGGGTAAGTGGCACGTGGATCGTAGAGCGACGTCACCACGTCGGCGCCGGGGAACGCATCGGCTAGGGCGAGAACGACGCGTTCAGCTCCGCCACGCTGAGTCAAATAGTCATGGACGATCGCAATCTCAGCCATGTCGGGCAACCCTTCCGCGCATGGCGGCGGCACTCAATGCGGCGGCGAGCGAAGCGACGATCGCCTCATCGGAGAAACGCGCCTCGACACCCTGACGGGCTCGCACTCCGGCGTCGCTCAGGGTGATGCGATCGGTATCCAGATGGAGGAGCATCCTCGCAAGTTCCTCATGGTCCGACTCGCCGACGGTCCAGCCTGCCCCGATCTGGCCGATGAGGAAGGGAAGCTCCCCGGATCTGCTCACGATTGCCGGAACCTCTGCTGCGGCCGCCTCGATTACCACCCTTCCGAACTGCTCGCTCCAGCGCGCTGTGTTTCTCGACGGCACCACGAGCAGGTCCAACTCGCTGTAGGCGGAGGCGACTGCCGTCCGATCGAGCGCTCCTCGCCAGTTGATTCGGTCGCGCACCCCGAGAGCGTCGGCGATGGTCCGTAGTCGTGGTTCATCCGGGCCTGATCCGATGATGTCCATTACGAGGTCACTGCCTTGGGCGTCAGCGATCGCTTTTATGGCTGTGTCGGCTCCTTTTTCCGGGACCAGGCGGCCAACGAAGCCCACGCGGAGAGTGCCCTTCCCTCGATGCGCGCGGTCGGGGGATGGCCTGAACACTGCCAAGTCGACAGGCATCGGAATGACTTCGATGGGCTTGCGGTAGCCTTTGCGGCGCATCACGTCGGCGACGTTGTCCGAAACCGCGACGGCGAAGTCCGATTCTCGGTAGACGTATGCTTCGCTTTGGCGGAACGGCATTGGATAGCGCTTGAGTAGGTTCTGCGCACTTCTCACGCCAACAGGGATGTCAGATATTGCGCGAACGGCCCGAAGCATCTGGAATGTTGCTGCGGCGTAAGGCTCATGATAGACGTAGACCAGGTCGGGATCAAAGTCTCTGACATGACGGCGCAATCGCCCGATGAAGATGTGCAGAGGAATGTTTCCCTTTAAGGCGATCGGCGAGGAGAGTAGCTCTGTCGTCATTCCCTGCCCCGCGACAGCCTGGATGTCGGTACCGTACTCGTCTCTCCAAGTTTCAGCGGCTAGCAATGCAATGTCCCAACCGGTGTGGTCTGCGAGCTTGGAGTAGAGGTATTGGCGGGAGGGGAGGCCCGCCCACGGGTGCATAATGAGAACCCTCATCTTGGGGCACGGCTACTTCGCTTGTGACGGTTTGCGCGCCGAGCCGTGAGTGTCATCGCAAGGCGCCACGACTCGACTACAGCGGAGGCAAACCGCTCCGGTGAACTTAGGGTCGCCGCTTCTTGTGCGGCGACCCGGCCCACGGCGAGTCGTCTGGCAGGATCCGCCGCAAGGCCCGCGAGGCATTGTCGCAGGGCCGCGGAATCACCCGGGTCGACGAGGAAACCAGAATGACCATCCGAGATAACTTCCTGTATCGCACCCACCTTCGTCGCAACCACTGCGAGGCCGTGCGTCATCGCTTCTAGAACTACCGTCGGGATCCCTTCGGATAGTCCTGTCGAGCTGAGCGCGAAGATGTCGGCAGCGCCCAATAGATCGGCTACGTCGAGACCGGCCTCGAGGTGTCCTACGGCTCGGTCACCGAAGCCTTTCGCCGCAGCGTGACGGCTTAGTAATGAAGCGTAGTCGGCGTGGCCGGCTTGGACAGCTCCTCGGATTCGGAGCGCCGGTCTTTGGGGTAGATTAGCGGTCTCGGTAGGCCAGCAGAGTGCCTCGATCAACCGGTCGAACCCCTTCTGCGGGTTCAGATTGCCGATAGCGACGACGAGAGTCTCGTCTGATTCAACCCCGAGTCGCAGTCGGGTCTCCGAGCGACCGGCACCCGTCGTGTCTCGTGCGAGGACGGGAGGTACAAATGAGATCTGCCGCCCCGGCCGGAGGCGCGCGCCGGGATATTGCGTGGCGAGCGAGGCTCCAGTCGTCATGATGACGTCGGACAGAGCAATAACGAACGGCATCATCGCCCAGCGTAGAACTACGGGTGGTCTCGTATCTATGAGCTGCCAGACGACGCCGCTGCCTCGGAGCCGAGCGGCAATAGCCCCGTCGAGATTGAGCAATCCGTGAACTTCGACCACGTCTATCTGCTTCTCGTCGATGAGGCTTGCGAGATTTCTGACCTGAGCCGGATAGTTCCTCGCAAGGTCGAAAAGGCCCTGGTTTCGCAGGGACGCACGCGGCCGGCGTAGGTCCATCTCGACGACGTCGATACCTGCAGAGCGGAGTCGCGAGGCGCCGTCTCCCGGCTCGGCGGGCAGCACCACTGTGAGGTCGAGACCGGGTACGCTCGACGCGAGTGCGACAGCCTGGTTATGGGGGCCGCCGTAAGTGCTGCTGTGAATGACTGACAGGACTCGAAGACAGCAGGCCTCCGATTCTGCGTTCATGGTATGTATCTTCGGCTATGACCAGCCCCGCCTTCAGATGCTACTCCCGCATGCTGAGAACGACCTTCAGTTCGTAAGCGACGCGATCGCGTTCCGTATGGAATTTATGGACCCGAACGTCGTCTTGGTGAGCAGTTGGTCGGGAAATTCGATACCGAATTCGTCTTCGAGACCCAGCATCACGCTGACCAGGGCGTGGGACGACATTCCGAGGCGCTGAAGGTCGTCGCTGTCGAGCACCTCGCTGACCTCGATGACCAGCTTGGCTTCCTCGGCTAGCACGCGCCTTATCACGTCATCGATATTGATCGCCATTGGAGGATCTTCGGCGCAAGTCGGCTCAGGCTTGACCGAACGCACTGGTGTGCCGGTCTCTCAGGTAGCCTTCATCGGGTGGCGAATGGCGAAAGAGCGGGTGATTTCGATGTCGTCTGCTGCTCGTTGGAGGCGTGGGACGAAGTATGGAGAAGGAACCAGTTCCTCGTGAGGGAATTGCTGGGCCTGCGTAGGCGTATGCGCTTGCTCTTTGTGCAACCTCCTTCAGATGCCCTGTGGTCCGCGCTGCACGCCAGGCCGATCGGCGAGACCGGTGTGCGACTTGTTCCTCGCTACGAGCGGGTGGCGACCCTGACGCCGCGCAAATGGTTACCACGTGGCGCATTCCGAGGTGTCGACGACCGGCTTGGCCGGGTTGTCCTCTCTCACGCCCTCAGGATGGATCTCGTGAACCCAGTGCTGTGGGTGAATGACAGCGGTTATGCCGGACTGGCCGAGAGTTGCGGATGGCCCGCCGTCTACGACGTAACAGACGACTGGACTCTCGCGAAGCGCTCCGAGCGGGAGGCGAGACGGCAGGAGGCAAACGATCGGCGAATGCTGGTTTCTGCACGAGAGGTGGTGGTCTGCTCTCCTGCTCTTGCCGCATCACGCGGAGCGGGCCGCTCCGTGACAGTTATTCCTAACGGGGTGGACGTCGATCACTTCCGCAGGGAGAGAGCTCGACCTGGGGACCTTCCGTGCGACCTTCCGGTGTTGTATTGCGGCACGCTCGCAGAAGATCGTATCGATGTAGAGCTTTGTGCGGAGCTTGCCGAGACACTGCCGGACGGAGTCAGACTCGTGTTTGTAGGACCAAACGCCTGCTCACGGGAGACTACGAGGCGCCTAACCTATGCCGGGGCCGTTTTCCTTGGAGCTCGGCCATATCAGGACATTCCTGCTTACATGCAGCACGCAAAGCTGCTTGTCGTTCCGCACCTCGTTACCCCCTTCACCGAGAGTCTCGATCCGATCAAGGCGAGAGAGATCCTTGCCGTTGGCAAGCTGGCTATCTCGACACCGGTGGCGGGCTTCAGGGACGTCGGCTGGCCGGTTGAAACCGTCAATCGGCAAGGTTTCGTACCGGCAGTGCTTCGTGCATTGGCAGGTCAATCAGTCCCGGGGCCGGGACGCTCCGACATGGATGACTCGGCCTCTTGGGGCGCGCGGGGCAGGGCGTTTCTTGATGTGCTCGAAACTGCAGCGAACTCCCGCTCGCGCTAGGCCTCGCTCGGGCGACGCCGTTTGCGAGTCGCAAGCACCAAGGCGCCCCCGGCTCCGATGGCCCCGGCTCCGACAGCTGTTACCAACGCAGCGTCAATCCCGGTGAACGCCAAGCCTGAAGGAGGTGCCGGTGGCACCACGGGAGGCGGCGGCGGGACCACAGAGGGTGCTGTCGTAGGTGGCGTCGTCGTCGACGGCGGAGTCGTAGGTGGCGTGGTCGTCGTAGGTGGCGTGGTCGTCGTAGGGGGTGTCGTAGGCGGCGGCGTGGTAGGTGGTGTGGTCGTCGTGGGTGTCGGTCCGTAGGCGAACGCAGGCGACTCGGTCGAGGTGACGGCGAGGCTGCCAAAGAAGGCTGCCACTGTAAACGCGCCAACGCTAGTTGTCCGCAGTACCCGATCTGTCATGAACTTCACTTTGCTTGCTCCTCTCGACGAAAATCCTCGAGTTGCGGACCTTTTGTGCCGATACGTCATCACCGTAACCGACTTACGCTCAGATAGCGATACCGCTGTGCAGTTAGGCGGTACTTAATGCTTAAAGCGGAAAGACCGGAAAGCGTTGAGTTTTGTCGGCACCAGCCAGGTGTTGTTCTGCTCGGCGTGCCAGCCACCACCAACCGAAGTGACGTTAACGACGACATGGTCTGCCAGCACCATCGGTTGGTTGTGTAGGACTATGTTGTATGTTCCCTTTCCGACAACTCCATGCAAGGTCACGATGACCCTGGCAGTTGCCCCGGACGGCACATCGACATATCCGCTGTATGTGTTGACCCCAAGTTCGGGGGTGCTGGTCAATGCCGTGACCTTCCCGTTCACCGTCGCATTCGAGATGGTGAGCGGGCTGTATACGGAGAACCAGACGAGGTTACTGCCCGGTGCAAGCCCGCTTCCGGCATAGCTACCTATGACCAGAGGTGAAAGTCCCTTGTCGGGCGCCGAGTTGTGCAAGGTCGCCGTGACCGTGGATTGGACCGCGCCGGTGGCAGGGTTGTATTCGACGTTGTCCGAAATCGAGCGCTGCATGTATGCGTCGGTCTTATTGTTTGCTGCATTTTGGGTTATGAAAGACAGAAGGTCCCCGCCGTGTGCTTTGGGGAAGGCGCCTGCGAGGCCGGTTGCGTAGAGGAGTGCCTGGTCGGTCGGGTGGAGGCTCCAAAAGAGCAAGTCCCCTGTAGCGACATCCGGCGCCAGGTCGCCAACAAGGGTCCTGAGCCCGGGTAGTGTCCCGCCGGTGAGGCGACCTGCGGCGAGTTTGAGAGCGTCCGCAAGTGCCGCTTTGCGAGCACCTTGGTCCGCCACGGTCGGATACTTGGCGTACTGGCCTTCGAGGAGCATTTGCTCTGTGTTGGCTCCGTTAAGGGTTCCTAAACCGGCAACCTGGAGGGGACCCGTGGCGCTGAGTATCGAGGCCACGGACTTTGCATCGAGGATCAGCATTCCGTCGATCGGGTGATGTCCGACCTGCTGGTATAGCTGTGACACGACTGATGTCACTGTGGGAAGGTCGGGTGAGTAGGGTACGTCGATAAAGGTATCCTGCGGTTTGAACTGTCCATAGCGTGCCAGGTACGACGGGGGGCCGCTCAGGTGACCGCCTCCCTTCGCTTGGAGTTGCTTGGCGATCGCCCCAGCGTCGCCGAAACTCGTCAGTTGGATGTGGCCGTTCGTGGCAGTCAGCTCGCCATACCACACGAGCAGTCCTCCGAGCCCTCTGCTCTCGGCCGGGTCCAGAAAGCCAACGAAATAGCGACGGGTGCCGTCAGCTCCGAGAAGGGATGGCGCGTCGTGGACGGCCATCGAAGCGAGTTTGGTGACCGTGGTAACTTTCGTGATGTCTGATTGAAGCGCGGCAATCTTCGATGCAATCGGTGGCAACTGCCAAGGTGAGGCGACTGAGGCTAGGCGAAGCGAACCTTTAGTGAGTGCAGCGTCAAGATTGTTGAGCGGCGCGCCGATCGCTCGAACGGCAGCGAGGTCAATCGCGCCGTTGGTGACATGAAGCTGCGAGAAATCTATCGCTGAAGCGTTTGTCTCAGCCGCAGCTGAGATATCGTGCGCCACCGATACCGAAACAGTGAGCGCTCGACGCTGTTGAGCGACAACCGGAACGACGGCAGCTCCCGCAGTCCACCAAGAGTTGAGCGTTCTGCCCGCTGCAGTGAGTTCCGCAGTGGCAACTTTCAGCTGAGTCGTCGCTGCAGCAAGATTCCCAGACTTCAGCGTCGCTATAGCAGCTTGAGCGGTCGAGCTGCCTTGGTCGACCTGTGTGCGGACCATGAGTGCGGCAACGCCTACGGCAACCGCAGACGCCGACGCTCCGACTGCAAGACACGCTCCCATGACTGTTGCCCATTGGCGCACCCGCAACGGCAGCGACCGCGTCGACGAGACGAGCAGTGGCACGATCGCAATGCACGCGGCGACTGCAGTAGCCCCCTGGAAGCCGAGCGGTGGCAGATGCAGCAACACTTGCACTGACAGCGCGGCTGACGCAGAACCCAAGACAGGCGATGCATCCCGGGGAAAAGTCCCACCGACCGCTACGAGGAGGCACAGAGCCCCGGCCATGAGAAGCGACCCTCGGCAGAGCGCGGCTGTAACGACAGCAAGCCACAAGAGGCTGCCTCTGCTCGCCCGTGAACCGGCGTAAGCTCCGATACCGCCTACGAGCGCAGGATACAAATGATCGAGGAACGCCATCCCAGTGGGGTGAACATTCGCGGTGGACGCCGTGACATATGACGCCGCTGCAATCAAGGTCGGGAGAGGGAACTCCGGTCCGTGGGTCCTCAGGCGCGCAATTCTTGCGAGCGCAGCGCTTGTGGTAGTCCACGGCGATACGCGCACCTCACCTATCGCCACGGCGGCAGTAGATGTTCCACGATCACAAGTTAAGGTATCGGCAGATGCTCGCCGACACCGAAGGGTGAGTTGGAGTCAAGGTACTTACGTTGGCGACTGGCGTGGTTCGGGGCGCGTTCGGCGGTAACCTTTCCTGGCTGGTGCGAGGCAGAGCGGCTCGTCGTAGAGGAATGCTCGTGGAATACCGCTTCGCGATAGAGGACCATCCGCTTTACACGGAGGACGCCAGGAGAGTCGTGGGGCGGGCCATGTTGAATTTCCTTGTAGAGCACGTGACGTCACGCACCTTTCAGTAACGAGGCTTTCGGCCCGATAACTGTTTCGTGAAACCGGTGGACAATTCGAATCAGCCCGGGACCACGAGGTGCCGCGGAGTCAAAACGGGCCGTGATCTGCGGTGAAGCGCGTGGCCGTTATCGGTCTCGGTCCGTGGGGCTTGACGGTCGTGGAGCGACTAGTCGATGTTGCGCGGCGAAACCGCGCCTCGCTCGCCGTCGAAGTCGTCCAGCCCGGCACTCCGGGTAGCGGTGTCTACGGCATCAACCAGCCCGATTATCTGATCCTGAACAACGCGTGCGGACAGCTCTCCCTGCACGCCATGGGCGAAGGGTCCGAGGTTCCTTACGGCCTGAGTTTCTACGAGTGGGTGACAAGAGAAGGCTACCGGTGGGTTGGCGACGAATGCAGTCGAGATCCTGGGGGCCGGCCGATCGTGCCATCTGACTTCTTGCCCCGACGGTTGATGGGGGAGTACCTCCAGTGGTTCTACCGGACACTGGCAGCGTCACTTCCCGCCAACGTCGAGATCCGCCACCACGATGCCTCAGCCCTCGACGTCGCACTCAGCAGCGACGGGAGGGAGGTTGTCGTGCTAAGCGACGGGCGACTGCTCACCGTCGACCATGTCGTCCTCACTACCGGACACACAGAAAACATCGAGGAGTGCGATACCGAGGAGCGTCCGAGGTCCTACAGGCCCTACCCTGTGCAGTACCTTGTTTCGGTCGTCGCGCCCACGGAAACGGTTGCGGTCTCTGGAATGGGACTTGTTGCGTTCGACGTGGTTGCAGCGCTTACTACTGGGAGGGGCGGACGCTTCGTCGATTCGGCCGAAGCCGGGCGCCTTTCTTACCTGCGTGGAGGAACGGAACCGACGATCTGTCTCTATTCGAGGTCAGGCGTACCCTACTGCGCGAAGGCGACGCACGGTATCGACCCGACGGGTTCCTACGATCCCGTGGTCTTCACCGCGACGGCAACGGCCGCATTGGCGCGAACCGACGCCGGACTTCGGAGGGAGCTCGATTTTCGGAACGACCTCCTTCCGCTGATAATAGCCGAGATGCAGGTCCGTTATCACGCCCACCGTGCGCAGAGGATCGCGGGGCCAGAGGCGGCCCGACACGTTGTAGCGGACCTTGAAGTCGCCTGGCAGAGCGGCACTTTCGCGAAGGTCCTCGAGGATCTCGAGGCCATGCACGGTACTTTCGTAGCGGAGGAGAATCTCTTTGCTGGGAACGGTATCGAGTTCACTTCGAGTGATCTGTACGAGTCATGGGCCAAGCAGGCGTTGTCAGCAGACCTTGACGAGGCTCTCGACCCAATGGGAAGTCCCGTCAAGGCGGCACAGGAGACGACCCGCATTCTTCGTGACCGCATACGCGGTCTCATCGAATTCGGAGGGCTCTCTGCGGAATCGTATGTCGACTTCTGCTCGACTATCCGCGGGCGACTCAACCGTCTGGAGGCAGGACCGCCAGCAATACGCTCGCAGCAGTTGCTCGCCTTGATGGAGGCAGGCGTGGTACGGATTCCGTTTGGGCCGAACCCTCGCCTTCGAAGGACTACGGGTGGGGTTCGGATAGAGTCAACAAAGCTGGCGGTCTCTTTTGGCATGACGGTTGACCGAGTGATCAGAGGTCATCTGGACATGCCGTCACTTGCAAATTCGCAAGTACCTCTCCTGAGGCGCCTCGCCGATTCCGGAAGAATGCGCCAGATGTACTACGGAACTCGCGAGGTCGGAAGCGTTTGCCTCGATGAGTCCTTTCATCCTATAGACTCGTGCGGCCGGCCGCAGGAACAGCTTTGGATCCTCGGAGTCCTGAGCGAGGGGACAAGATACTTCACTCACTATCTGCCGTCTCCACAGAGCCGGCTGCGTGCCGTATTGGACGCGGACCTGTGCGCGCGATCTATTGTCAGCTAGGTGATTGAACCGCAGCCTTGACTGCGGCGTCTAGCGCAGCGTCGATGTCTTCGAGGATATCGTCGATGTGCTCAATCCCCACTGACAGGCGGACTGCGTCAGCTGTTATCCCGGCAGCTGCGAGCTCGTGAGGCTTGAGCTGGCGGTGAGTCGTGGAAGCGGGGTGACTCACCAACGATTTGGCATCGCCGAGGTTGACCAGACGCTTGAGAAGGGCTACCGAGTCGAAGAAGGCGATGGCGGCCTTGAAGCCACCGACGGGACCGAACGTCAAGATCGACGGAACTCTTCCCCCAAGGTAGCGGTGGCACAAAGCATGGTGGGGGCTGTCGGCGAATCCGGCGTAGCCCACCCACGCCACCCTGGTGTCCTGCGCAAGGTATTCGGCGACTGTGCGAGCGTTCGCTTCGTGGCGGTCGAGTCGAACTGCCAAAGTCTCGAGCCCTTGGAGCAGATGGAAGGCAGACAACGGGGATAGGGTCGCACCGGTGTTTCGTAGCGTAACGCTGCGTGCTCGCACTGCGAATGCACGATCGGGAAAGTCACGCGAGAAGACGACGTCGTGGAATGCCGGCTCCGGTTCGCTGAACATCGGGAATCGATCAGCGTGCCTGGCCCACGGGAATCGCCCGGAATCGATGATTACGCCACCCAGTGTTGTACCGTGACCGCCGACAAATTTGGTCAGCGAGTGGACTACAACGTCAGCTCCGAAGCTGATCGGTTTTAGCATCAGGGGCGTTGCAACAGTGTTGTCGGTTATGACCGGGACACCACGACTGTGGGCAAGCTCAGCCACCGCTTCGATGTCCACGACGTTTCCGGCTGGATTTCCCACGCTTTCGAAGAACACAGCGCATGTCCGGTCGTCGATGAGAGACGAAATGGCGCGCGGGCTGTCATTGGCTGCAAAGCGCGTCTCGATCCCGAACGTCGGGAGTACATGTGCAAGGTAGGTATAGGTCGCTCCGTAAAGCTGAGGAGCCGCTACTATGTTCATTCCTGACCTGGCAACAGTGAGCAGGGCATAGCTGACAGCGGCCATTCCGGAGGCGACAGCGAGTGCCGCACTGCCGCCCTCAAGCGCTGTCATTCGCTGTTCGAGTACGTCGTTCGTTGGGTTGTTGATCCGGTTGTAATGGAAGCCGGGGGTCTGGATATCAAAAATAGCCCCGGCGTGCGCTGCGTCGATAAAGTCGTGCGCAATGGTTTGATGTATCGGCACCGCTACTGCACGGGTCGAGTCACCGGAGTAGCCACCGTGGATTGCTATCGTCTCGTCACGCAACGCTCGAACGTACCTTGCCTCTCGTTATCTCTAACCAGTTGCGATAGATCCGACGGGCGTGAGGACGCCATGAAGCTGTAGCTCGCCGGGCGATCAATTCGAAGTCGGGGAATTCCACCGGGGCTTTCGCGAGTATTGCTGAGTGAAAGTCTTCGAGCTGCCCCATGTCGACCGGTGCAGCGCAGCCGCTCGGAAGCCGCGGGATGTCGCCGCGGCCATTTTCGAGCCAGTGACGTACGTCGCGGCGGTATTCGAAGAGAAGGCTTGACGGGTCGTATTCAGGATGGCCCTGCATCAATACCAACTCGGAGTGACCGACCCGCTTGGATGCGACAGTCCAACCGAAGTGCACCGACGCCAGGTGTATTTGGTATCCGGCTGATTGAATGAGTTCTGTCGGGACATCGTTGAAGCGGGATTGGGGCATGTGCAGCTTAGTCGGGAGGCCTTCGGTCAAAAGCGTATGGCTCCTGACGGCTTGAAGCAGGACGCCCGTCTGTTTCTGGTGTAGGCGACGCCGATCGATCCCGTCGAACAATGCTAGCGCAGCGTGTGCGGCAAGGCAGGAGGCAACCACTACTGTCGCTGTATCGCATGCCCACTCCAGGAGTTTCGCCATCTCCTCCCAGGACGGCTCGTCTTCGGTGGGACCCGGGTGCGGTGCGCCGCCGGTTACGATTACGGCATCAGGGGTAGTGGCATAGATGTTCTCGATGCCCAAATATCCTGGCACTGGCTTGTCGATGAAGTCCGCAGAGTGCTCAGATACGACGAATCGTCTGCAGCTGACGGGCACGGGGGCGGTTTCAGCTACCAATCCGAGAAACTGCCTCTCGGCGGCTGCAAATGCTGAAGGCGGCATGTTGTTGACGAACGCGACTTCCAGATCGCGCTTCGCCTCGCGTTTGAGAATGCCACGACTTGACCTGGAAGGGTCCACAATGGCCTCTTCGGCGTTCCAGCGGAGCATCTGAAGTTGGTTCTTCTATCGCATCGGCGCCCTGCTCGAAGCCAACTCGACCCCTTTATGCGGTTGCGATTCCTTTCAGCGGCCATGGGGCAAGGCGGGCCTCGCGCAATAGGCGCCGTTCGTCGACCTTGCTAGACGTGCCGAGAGGCAGTTCGGCTACGACGATGATGCGATCCGGCAGCATGGTTGTCGGAAGCACGGCCGCAGCGCGATCTCGGACGTCAAGGTGATCCACGCCTGTGTCTACTACGACGAAAGCTGCGACGCCCAGCGTGCCCTCATTGTCGAAGGTTACCGTTGCCGCAGCCTGAACCCCGGTTAGATTCGTCAGCTCCTCGGCAACCTCGACTAACGAGAGCCTTATCCCGCTTCGCTTTACCACCCGGTCAGCTCTTCCCAAAAAGGCATAAGATCG
>JAKBBA010000267.1 GCA_021808665.1 Actinomycetes bacterium | reverse complement strand
GTTCCAGATGTACTGGCCTTTCGACGCCATCTGGCCGAGCATCGACAGGTGCGATATGAAAGGCGCCGTGTCGATCTGGAGAGTGACACCTTTCGTCGCCGTGTAGCCGTTGTCGTTTGATGCGTACGGGTAGCCGTTCCAGACTGCGAACTGTTCCATGTCGGTCCACATAACGTACGCTCCTGACGACGTCAGGGAGCACTTCTGGCCGTGTGACGCCAGAATGTTCGCATCCGCCTGGAGCTGTGTCCACGTCGAGGGAGGCGAAGTGATACCGGCGTTCGCTAACTCCGTTTTGTTGTAGAACAGGACAGGTGTGGAGCTGTTGAACGGCAGGGAGTCCAACTGGTCCGAGCTCGTCTCGTAGTAGCTGGCGGCTCCACCGACGAAATCAGAGGTGGAGAAGGGGATGTTGTTCTGCGCCATCAGCTTGTAGACGGGCACGTACGTCCCTGACGCATCCATGATCGTCGCAGTACCGGCGTCGAAGATCTGCGTTATGTCGGGGGCTGCGTGTGCCCGAAACGCTGCGATCGTGTCCGAGAGAACCTGGGAATAGGACCCTTTGTACGCTGCGGTCACGTGGTAGGTGCTCTGCGAAGCGTTGAACTCGTCGACGAGATGATTGAACGCCGTACCCAGGACGCCGTTGAACGCAGTCCAAACGCTCAGATCGATCGGTCCGCTCGAAGATGCCTGCGCGGCGGAGGCGGTCGTCGCAGACGTCGAACCAGTCGTAGATCCCGCAGACTTCGCCGTGCTCGCAGAGTTCCCGCATGCAGCCGCCAGAAACCCTATGGATGCGACCGCGACCGTGAGCTTCCTGCGATTGATATGGGCCTTCGACATGTGCATTCACTCCCTCGTGAAGTTCCTTCTTCGGATGTCCTTTACGGGCCAACCGTAGGAGACGAACTTGAACGCAGAGTTTCCTTCCGGTATCGCACAGCTGGCGATTAGATGAATTCGAGGTGCCGGCCCCGACTGGCTTCGCGAGGGGGCCGGCGGTTGCGGAGTGGGCCGCCAGGGTCTCGAACCCTGCACCTTGGGATTAAAAGTCCCCTGCTCTACCGGATGAGCTAGCGGCCCGACCGGGGTCGATCCTAGACGTTCACCGCTAGCGGCGCACCCACCCGTGGTGCGCCGGGAGCGCCCGGCGGGGGCCGCCGTCGCGCCGGGAGCACGAATCGCCGCCACGGTTCCGGTTATCTTCGCCTCAGCGGGCACAATGTAGGGTGTGCTGAGACACTCTTCCACTGCCATCATCGCCGACCTCGCTGATCCGCAACGCCTCGGGGTGCTCAAAGGCCTCACCTCACAGGCAGACTCACTGCGCGTCGGCACGTTGCAGCTCGGCATCACCACAGGGGCGGACGTGATCATCGTTGACGGGACGGACCCCGATGGTGGACTCGCCGACGAGATCCGCCGGGCGGTAGGCGCGGGAGCCACACTGCTCAGCCTCGGCGGGGCATCGACGGGGGCCGAGCAGGGTTGGGCAGACCTTGCCGGGCACCGAGTCGACACGGAGTTACCTGATGGTGAGTGGTTCGTCAAAGTCACCGACGAGGCGTCTCGGTGGGCGGACCGCCTCCCCGGTGAGTTCCCGGTCCGAGGGGCATTCCGGCCCTTGCAGGTCGCTCCGGATGACGTGGTCCTAGCGCATGTAAGCATTGCTTATCGCGACCGGCCTGTCCTGGCGCTGCGCCCCCATGGGGCTGGGCGTGTCATCACCTGCGCCCTGACAGCAACATCCATGTTGCGCAGCGCCGCTCTCTCCAGGTTCGTTTCGCGCATCGTGGGGTCGACAAGTCCGGTCTCGCGGACCCTAGGTCTTGGCATAGTCGGCTTCGGGCCTCTCGGGGGGATGGGTCTTCATCACGGGCTCGGCGCCTCCGCAACCCCGGGGCTCGACTTCGTCGCTGTCTGCGACAATTCGGGGGAACGCTTGAAGGCCGCCGCCGAGAGCTTCCCGAGCGTCGCGACCTACTCGGGTATCGACGATCTCGCAGGCGACCCGGACGTTTCGATCGTGGTCGTGGCGACACCGCCATCGACGCATGCCGAGCTCGCAGAACGCTTCCTCCTCGCCGGCAAGCACGTGGTATGCGAGAAACCAATGTGCTTCACCCCCCGCCAAGCCGACAGCCTGATCGAGCTTGCCGAGCGTAATGACGTGATGCTGACCGTCCATCAGAACAGACGGTGGGACCAGGACTTCCTGGCAGTCAAGTCGGTGGTGGGCTCCGGACGGCTCGGCACGATCTTCAACATGGAGACCTTCGTGGGCGGTTTCGAACACCCGTGCCGGGCCTGGCATTCGGAGGTGTCAATCTCCGGAGGAGCGATTTATGACTGGGGCGCCCACTACCTCGACTGGACGTTGCTGCTCCTCGGCGACAACCCGGTACGGGTCAGCGCCACCGGGCACAAGCGGGTCTGGCACGATGTCACGAACGAGGACCAGGTCCGGGTGAGGCTCGGATGGGCCGACGGTCGCGAAGCGGAGTTCGTCCATAGCGACGTTGCAGCGATCAGGCGGCCGAAGATGTACCTGCAGGGAACGCGGGGCACCCTGGTCGCACACTACCGTCCGGTCGTGCTCGACGTCGTCGAGCCCGGGATCGGATACCGCTCCACGGTGGCCCATCACGCTGAGGCGCCGGCGGACGTCAAGATGGCGACGTACGCAGGGATCAGCGGGTTGATCGAGGAGACGGTGCCCTTGGCCCCGCCGGGTGATTTCCCGTTCCACGCGAACCTCGCCGACCATCTTCTTCTGGGCGAGCCGCTTGCGGTCGAACCCCGCTCGGCACGCAACGTCGTCGCTGTCCTCGACGCCGCGCAGCGCTCGCTGGACGCCGGCGGTGCCGTGGTGGACCTGACGATACCGGAGCACTAGGTGGTGACGACCTTCGGATCAGCGCAGCGACATGGCTGAAGTAGGCGTGGCGCCACTCAAATGGGGCGTTCTCGCCCCGACCGCCATGATCGCCCGACTGGCGGTCGTTCCGGCTCTACAGACGTCCAGGATGGCGACGATCGTCGCTGCTGCCAGCTTGAGCGGCGACCGTACCAGTCCCGACCTTGCCGGGCTCGGCGAAGAGGTCGCCTTTTATCGAAGCTACGACTCGCTTCTCGGCGACCCGAACGTCGAAGCGGTATACGTCCCGTTGCCGAACTCGCTTCACCTGCAGTGGGTCGAAGCGTCCCTCGCCGCCGGGAAGCACGTCCTATGCGAAAAACCCCTCGCTGTAAGTGCCTCCGACGCCGAGACTATGGCGCGGACGGCCTCAGCGGCCGGACTCGTCCTGCTGGAGGCGTACATGACGCCGTTCCACCCGCGAAGCCGCGCGATTGCCGACGTCGTAGCGCAGGGCATCCTCGGCGAACCTCGCCTCGCGAACAGTGTCTTCGCCGGACGTCTCGGCCGTCCAGGCAACCATCGGTGGGACCCGTCGATGGGAGGAGGGGCCCTGTTCGACCTGGGGATATACTGCATCGCCCCTTTGCTCGCCTTCGGGGGTGGCGAGCCCGAGTCGGTTACAGCCGTTGCGCTGCCTGCGCCTGCCGACAGACACGAGAGTCGCGTCGTAGAGGTCGACACGTCATTCGCCGGGCTCCTTCGCTTCGAGCGCGGCCTTGTGGCGAGCTTCAGCTGCTCGTTCGATTCCGCTGAGCGCCAGCGGGTGGACCTTATGGGGTCGGCCGGTTCGCTGTCGGTCGAGAGGGCTTTCACTCCTGGCCCTACGGACACCTCCTACATTCGCCGGGGTGCCGGCGACGTAGCCGAGGACTGCCACGTCGGTGGGGGCGAGATATATCGACTTATGGTCGACGAGTTCGCCGCCGTGGTCGCCGGAGTAAAGCCGGCGCTGCACCCGCTCGCCAACACGATCGCGGTCGC
>JAKBBA010000266.1 GCA_021808665.1 Actinomycetes bacterium | reverse complement strand
CACCAGGTCGCCGGTGATGCTCCTGGTCGTCGAGGGACCTATGGACACCTGGCAGATCGTCCGGACCATGATGGGAGCCACGAACCCGGCCAACGCGGCGCCCGGGACCATAAGGGGCGATCTGGCGACAGATACCGGAGAGAACCTCGTCCACGGCTCCGACAGCGCCGAGGCAGCGTTGCGTGAGATAGGTAACTTCTTCCCGCTCCTCGCGTAGCGGCCGCCGCCGACGTGCTCTGTGGCGCTGGCGGCGGAACTATAGTGTGGGGAGCCGCTCGAGTGGTGGATTTGCGAACGCAAGGACTGGTGCTTTTGCCCAGCCCAACTGGCCGGCCTGCTGCCGCGGTTCCCGGGATTAAGTAGAGGAGGCCTCTTCGGATGTCGGAAAAAATCTTGAACGGCTTCTTGGGACGAGACATGGCGGTCGACCTCGGCACTGCCAATACGCTTGTCTACGTGCGGGGCCGGGGGATCGTGCTCAACGAGCCGTCAGTGGTTGCTGTCAATACGAAGGACAATCGTCCGGTCGCGGTCGGTATGGAAGCTAAGCGCATGATCGGCCGCACACCGAGCCATATCCAGGCGATTCGTCCCCTTCGTGACGGTGTCATCGCGAACTTCGACATGTGCGAGAAGATGCTCGCCTATTTCATCCGGCGCGTCAACGGCACGAGGCGCTTCTCACGGCCGCACATGGTCATCTGCGTCCCCTCGGGGATCACCGGGGTCGAGCAGCGGGCTGTCCAGGAGGCTGCGGAATCTGCAGGAGCCCGCAAACCCGCCTACATCATCGAGGAGCCGATGGCGGCAGCGATAGGTGCCGGCCTGCCGGTGCACGAACCAACCGGGAACATGGTCGTCGACATCGGCGGAGGCACAACCGAGGTCGCAGTTATCTCGCTCGGGGGTATCGTGGCGTCGCAGTCGGTGAGGATCGGCGGCGACGAGCTCGATGACGCAATCATCCAGTTCATCAAGAAGGAATACAGCCTCGCGTTGGGCGAGCGGACAGCCGAAGAGATCAAGATCGCGCTCGGCTCTGCATGCCCGCTCGAGGAGGAGCTTTACGCCGAGATTCGGGGGAGGGACCTGATCACCGGGTTGCCGAAGACGATCGTCACTACCACCGAGGAGATACGGGAGGCAATCGAGGAGCCGGTGTCTGCGATAGTCGACGCTGTAAAAGTGACGTTGGACAAAACTCCGCCGGAGTTGGCCGCGGACATCATGGAGCAGGGCATCGTGCTGACCGGCGGCGGGGCCATGCTTCACGGGCTGGCCGCCCGCCTGATGTCGGAGACGGGAATGCCGATCGTCGTGGCGGACGATCCCCTTACCTCGGTCGTCATGGGAAGTGGACAGTGCCTGGAGAGCTTCGACGTTCTCAAGGGCGTGCTGATGACGTCGCAAACTCCTTGATCGGTGGAAGTGGGCAATAAGTCTCAACCTGATCTGGAAGTTTAGGGTCTGAGTTCTTCGTGGTAGCCCACCGTCGGTCGCCGCGGTCACGCTATGTGATTGCCGCTCTGCTCCTCCTTGCCCTGACCCTCGTGGTCCTCGACACACGTGGTCGTGGCGGGGGCGTCATCGGCCGGGTGCGCAATGCTGTCGCGGACGGGTTCAGCCCGCTTCAATCTGCGACGCACGACGTGCTTCGACCCATCGGCAACTTCGTGGCGGGCGCGATCGACTACGGGTCCGTGCGCGCTCAGAACCAGAAGCTGCGCAACCAGGTGGCCGCGATGTCGGTCGGCTCGGCTCGAGCCGCCGCTGCCGAGCAGGCGGCGAGCGAGGTGCTGAAGGAGCAGGGACTCACCTTTGTCGGCTCGATCCCGACTCGTAGCGTGCAGATAATCGATCGCAGCTCGTCCAACTTCTCTGTCAGTCTCACGGTCGACAAGGGAACGTCGCAGGGGATAGCGGTAGGTGAGCCGGTGGTCGCCGTCGGCGGCCTCGTCGGGACGGTGGTTTCGGCGGGTTCGACAACGTCGACAGTGCGCCTCATGGGAGATCCAAGCTTCTCCGTTGGGGTCAGCCTGCCCGGCGGGAATGTCGGGTCGGCCTCCGGGCAGGGTCAAGGCAAGTCCCTCACTGTGACGGTGGACACGACATCCCTGAAGCCGCCGGTGCTCAAGGTCGGCGAGGTCATCTCCACGAGCGGGCTGTCGCTCGAGGCCTTCCCGAAGGGTATTCCCGTTGGGCGGGTCTCCAAGGTGTCGTCGCAGCCCGGATCTCTGGAGCCGGCGATCGAATTGACGCCGGTCGTGGACGTCGCACAATTCTCCTTTTTACAGGTGCTCCTGTGGTCGCCGCCCTGAGATGACCTCACCGATCATTCCGAAACTCCGCATCGCCGTGGTGATAGCAGTCGTCGTTTTGGCGCAGACCTCCATAGGGGGCGATCTCCGAGTCGCGGGAGTGGCGCCGGATCTGCCGCTAGTTCTCGCTATCGCCGCAGGGATGGTCGGCGGGTCGCAGACGGGGGCGTGGATCGGTTTCTGGACGGGACTTTTTTTCGATTTTCTAGCTCCGGCGACGCCTATAGGGCTTCACGCATTCACATTCTGTGTAACTGGATTCGTCGTCGGGACCTTCTTCGAATCGATTCTCGAGGATCGTATTTTTACAGTCGCGCTGGTAGGAGGCGTTGCGACAGCTGCGTCGGTCCTGGTATTCGTCGGTGTCGGAGATCTCCTCGGCCAGAGCCAGCTTCTCGCGTCGGGGCGGTCGTGGCTTTTGGAGGTGATCCTCGTCGAGGCGGTATGGAGCGCGCTCCTGGCGGTGCCGACCGAGTGGCTCTACCGGTGGGTTGGCCCGCACGGTGGCGCGCCGGTCCGAAAGGCGGCGATGTCCGGAGCGCTCCACTCTCGGGAGCAGAGAGTGCAATGATCTAACAGCGTGGCTCGGAACGACAAACTGTGAACGACGTTCGATCCCGGGACGGGAGCCGCTGGCGGCGTTTCGACGTGATCCTCGTGCTGGCGGCGGTAGCGATCGGATCGTTTGGATGCCTGATGGTCTACACGGCCACCCGCTACCAGTTCGCTGCGGCACACATCAGCCCGACGTACGACCTGAAGAAGCAGGCCATCTTCATGGTGCTTGGGATAGTCGTGATGATCGCGGTCGCCGCAGTCGACTACCACCATTACGGGGCCTTGTCGGGAGTGCTCTACGGCGTTTCGGTGCTGATGCTCATAGCCGTGTACGTCGTCGGCCACAAAAGCAGGGGAGCGCAAGCCTGGTTCCAGTTCGCGGGCTACCAGTTCGAGCCGTCGGAGTTCGCGAAGGTGGCTCTGATCCTTGCGCTTGCGGCTTTCTGCGCTGCGGCGAAGGGCCGCCTGACGGGCCGTGCGCTTGTCGTGGTCCTTGTGCTGTCGGCGATCCCATTCGTGCTCATCTACAAACAGCCTGACCTCGGGACGGCGCTGGTGCTGGCCTTCGTGCTCATAGCGGTTCTGGTACTCGGTGGTGCGTCGCCGCGCCATCTCGGCGCTCTCGCGGCGTTGGGACTGGTGCTCGCCGTCGCTGTGGTGCACTTCGGTGTCCTAAAGAGCTACCAGGAAGCCCGTCTCACCTCGTTTCTCAACGCCACCAACCGTCCTAGCGCGGCGCTCCTCGCAACTCCCGCCGGCGCGAACGAGTACAACGTCGCCGAGTCGAAGATCGCGGTGAGCAACGGCGGCCTTACGGGACAGGGCATCGGCAAAGGGGCGCAAACCAACCTTGCGTACGTGCCGGAGCAGCAGACTGACTTCATCTTCAGCGCCGTGGGCGAGCAGGTCGGGTTTGTCGGCTCGGCGCTCCTGCTGGTCCTGTTCGCTGTCGTGCTGTGGCGGACGTGGAGGACGGCGTTCCTGGCGAAGGATCTGTTCGGAACCCTCGTCTGTATCGGGGTGTTTGCGATGATCACCT
>JAKBBA010000265.1 GCA_021808665.1 Actinomycetes bacterium | reverse complement strand
TCGGCTTGGACGCGCTCGGCGAAGGCCGCCCGTACCGCTCGCAGGGCGGCGGCGTCGACCAGGTTGGCCGGATCGGCGTCGTGGCTCTCGAATCGAGCGGCCAGTTCGTCGGCGTGATTGATGATCTCGTGGAGGCTTCTGGGCATGGGCGTCACCTGAGGTACTTGGACCGAGCGGGCATGGCGTGGACGACTACGGGTCCGTCGCTTGAGGAGACCACGCCGATCTCGAAGAGGTTGCCGGCGGGGTCGGGTCCGACGAGCATGGTCATCCCTTCGTCGAGGTCTTCGACTCGGGTCGGATGGTTGAAAGCGTGGAGGATGGTCTCGTCATCGACACCTCGCGGTGGGCGGTCTCGGCGATGAACGGCCGCTCCACCTGTCCCAAGTTACCTCGTACGGATGAGTCTCGCAAGCTAACTTGTCGTTACTGGCCCCCGGAAGGGTGCCCGGTTGTCGATCCGCGACCGACGAAGAGGGAGGGACCCCCGACCTCCGGTGCCGTCTGGGCATGGTTGGACCGGCCGATATCCCGATGGTACCGACTTACGATGCGATCGCCGACTTGTACGAACAGGTCTTCGTTGCCAGGCAGGCGCGGGGGCCCGGGCTGCTCGTAGTGCTGTTGCGGGCCCCGCTTGAAAGGGTATCTTTTCGGCCGGCGTATCCGCGGTTGTCTTGGGGAGTTTCGATGGGCGGTCTTTCCTGCCCGTATGGGGTGTCTGGACGCCTGTGTGCGCTGTTTAACCGTGCCGAAGGTCTCTATCAGGGGCCGCGGGGTGTTTGTGGGGCTGTGAGAGCAACTGAGCGACCGTAGCGAGCGGAGGGAGCGAGGGCGCTAGTCGAGAACCCCCTGGGGGGTGTCCCGCCCCCGCTTCGAGGGGGAGCGAAGCGGCCGAGGAGCCGGGGCGGGCTCGAAGGGGGACCCCGAAAAGCGGCATCTGACCAGGGAAAACGGGGGGTAGGGGTGCGACCTCCCATGCGTGGATAACTTGCCCGTCCCCAGATCGTCAGGAGAAAAACCCGCTGGCTTGGGGGGCTGGAGAATGAACTGCAGGGGCCTTGATGAAGAGCAAGCGGTGCTGGGTTGCGCTTGATGCTCCGCCCGCGCTGGTGATATGATGTGGATTGTCCAATGCATTAGCTGCGGGAAGTGAGCCCGAGACCCGTCCGGACGGACGTGGCGCTCGGGCTTTGCGTTTTCTAGGGCTCGATGCTGCGAGCGGCGGTTAGGATCGGTTTGATCCGTCGGCGCCAATCGCCGGAGCGGGCCCAGCACCACGCGGCCACGTCTGGAAGTGCGAGTAACGGCTCCTCGTTCGCGCGTCGATGTCGGTACTCGAGTGTCTCGTCTTGTTCGATAACGAGTTGGACCTCACCATTATCCGCCTTGGCTAGGTCCTCGATCAGCGCTCGGAGACACGCTTCCCGGGCTGCCAAGTCGGTCGGATGCCCGCGTCCAGCCGTCGTAGATCGTTGTCTCGACGGTCGTGGCAACAAGGGCAGACACGATTGCCCGCCGGCGGCGGGGTTGTTCATGTTTCATGTGGAGGCGGCGTTGGCCTGGCAGGATGAGGCCGCGGATCACCCTGCGTGCCGCCTCGAAGTCGGGGACGGTCGTCGCTGCAAGGACGTACCCGGTCCGCTTTGATTCATCGACGTAGACGTAGCGGGTGCTCACCGGCAGGGCTGGCTCATACGTCGATGACGGTCTGGTGGGGAACAGGCATGGGTGACGGGCTGAGCATGAGCCCGTCGTCGGTGACGTTCACCCTGGCTTGGGGGTAGGCCAGCGTTATCACTCGGAGCTGACGGACCACGGCGGCCTTGAAGTCTCGCAATCGGTCGTACTGGGAGCCGAACTGGCGGGCGACGAGCGCCCAGGGGACCACCGTGGGCCGGCGCACGGTGTAGAGCCGGTGGGCCAGCCAGTAATACAGGTCGAGAGCCAGGGGGCCGGCTTTGGCCTTCTGGATGACGGCGAGGGCCCGCGTGTCGAGCGGAACTGCGGACGCCTTGATCGAGTCCCTCCACGCCTTGGTGAGCCGCAGCGTGGATGGCATGAGGGTATCGGCGCCGGTGTCTCGGTCAGACCACCACAGATTGACCTCACGCACGAACCCGAAATTCTCGGCCTGGAGTTCCACACGCCGTTCCGTGCTGGCGGGTGTCGGCCACCGTGATCGACGACGTAGCCAGCCGGGTCACCTGGTCCCGTAAGCGGGTTCCGCTCCCTTCTCGCCCCCCCGGTGGCGCTGTTGATCCCGATTTGGCGCAGGAAGGCCCTCATGGGGCGGTCAACAGGGAGCCGTTCCCCTCCCAAACTGTGGCTCTCGAGCTGGGGTGCGTGCGCCAGTCGATGTCGAGCAGCCGACGCCCGAAGCCCTCGGCGTGGAGGCGGTTGACCTCGGCGTTGTCGAACTCGCCGCGCCATTCGTAGACGACATCGGCTGTCAGGAGAGGAGTAAGGGCGAGCAGCACCAACGGGGGGTGGTCCATCCGGCACTTGATCGACCAGCTGGCCGCTTTGCAGGCAGCTCGCCTGCGGCGACGCATCGCCAGCTCTGTCCACCTACCGCCGCAGATCACCTCCAAAGTCCAACACGCCATGACAGGAGGCAAAGTATGAAGTCACAGTCCCGCAGCCGAGTACTCTGGCAGTGTGGCGGTGTCCGAGCTTGTCTTCGTGGTCGAGGAGGCGCCCGAGGGTGGCTACCTGGCTCGCGCCCTGGGGGAACCGATCCTCACCGAAGCCGATGACCTCGACCACCTTCGGAGCGTGGTGCGAGACGCGGTGATGTGCCACTTCGATGAGAGTGACCGGCCCCAGATCATACGTCTGCACTTGGTCCGCGACGAACTACTCGCCGTGTGAAGCTGCCCAGAGACCTCAGTGGGCATGATCTTGCCATACCCCTTCGTCGGCACTTCGGCTACTAGGTCGTCCGCCAAACGGGGAGCCATCTGCGCCTGGTCACGACGACCGCTGGCGAGCACCGCGTCACGATCCCGGCCGGTGGACCCCTTCGCGTCGGGACGCTTACGGCGATCCTGGCAGAGGTAGCAAAACACCTCGGCGTCACTCGAGCCGAGCTGGAAGAGACGCTCTTCCAGTAAGTTGCCGGGCAGGCCGCGTAGGCCGAACCGTCTTGTATCGGCCGGCCCAGTAAAGATTCCCGCAGCCCTATAGGGGCGGGGGGTCAGCTGAGTAACGGCGGCAAAGTGGCCAACAATGCATCCACTAATGCGGATTAGACGCCTGGAGGGATTCGCCGAGCCGGACTGTCGCCAGCAGGCAGTCAGAATCGGTGGAGGACTTCATCGAGATCGGCGAGCACAGCCAGGCTTCGTTCGCTGAGCTGCTCGTCCCCCCGAAGACCTGCGCCGTGATGCGCCTGACTTCCTCCGCGCTCGACGCACCGACGAGACGAGCCAGGAAGATGATGTCGGCGATCGGGCACGTCGACCCCGCGAACCGTAGCGTAGCGGCACACTGTTTCGCTGCACCGCCTGCCGGGCACTAAGACTACGCCGACCTCCAAGCACCCGGTAACTGCCGGAGCGCTCGAGACCTTCGAGGCGAGCGGCAACCCGAGAGTCGCCAGCCTCGCCCCGCGCCTCGACGTCGTGTACCAAGGCCAAGGAAGGACCGTCGTGTCCGAAGTTTCAGTCACCCGGGACGGCACCAGGTGGCTGCCTGGCCTTCCGGACTGGTGGCGAGGTCCGGTGTGGATGCTAGCTACCCGCCGTAGCAGCGACAGCAAGGCGTCGAGCGGACCCTCGCAGCCGACGCTCAAGTTCCCCGACGGCTGGTCGCTTCGCGCTGGGATTGGCGAGCACCCTAAGGCTCTGGCGATTGACTTCGGCTGGTGGCCGGCCACGGCAGGCGACGCAAGGCAGATCCTGCTTCGCTACTCCCCCGTCTA
>JAKBBA010000264.1 GCA_021808665.1 Actinomycetes bacterium | reverse complement strand
CGGTCGGCCGGGGCTAGTCGACGCCAGCGTGGCCGCCGAGCTTCTTCGGATCAATACGATCGCTGCCGTGGGCTGGCGTGATTTCACTGTCGTCCGACCTCACCACGTTAAGGTTCGAGTTGTTCGCGTGACGGGATCAAAGCGTTTTTGTCTCACCCGATAACTTTGCGCACAGCGGTCGCTCGTAAGCTGGGAATGTCCTGGTGGGCACAGCGTTCACGTCTCGATATTTTGCAAGCAGGGCGTCGTGGGTTCGACTCACTCGACACCATTCCACGCGTCGTACTCGAACCCTCGACATCATGCACGCATGAGGGTTTGAGCGGGTGATTCTGTTGGTTGCTGTGTGACGTCGCCGTGTCAGGGGCCGAGCAGGGCGAGCGGGACGATGGCGATGCCGTCGGGGCGACGGTAGGCGACCGGGCCGGTGGTGATGACGATGTGGTCGATGACTTTTTCCTTGTACTTGCTCGCGAGCCATTTGAGGTGGCGGACGTCGTGATCGGAGCAACCGCACATGGACTCACACAGATCGCGAGGTGAACCTCTATGTTGCTCGCCTTGTCCCGCCCTGGTTCAACGTAGCGCTGTCGCTTCACGACGGAGCCGAGTCATTCGCCGCCAGCACCTGGTTGCCGAGACGGCAGAGGTTGGCCGACACCATCGCCTGAGCCGGATTCACTGTTGCTGAGCACCGGACGTGGTTGTAGCGAGGGACTCATCACGGCTAGGCCAACGCCGGATCGCTGAGTCGGGCGCTCAAGTCCTGAGGCTGTCTGGAAGACTGGGTTCCGTGTCAGGTGGGGTCATCGCCGCGGTGTTTTTTGCCGGAACGTTCCTGGTCTCGGCGCTGGTCGTCGGAACTGGGATGCAACGTGCGCGGCGACTTCATCCACGAGAGATCGTCGCTACGATTAGTCGCCAAGGCGCTGAGGCTCACGTAGCTCGCGTACCCCCTGGGGTTAAGGCCTGGGACCCATCCACTCCGGTCGGACCCCACAACGGGATCATGGGTCCAGGTATTGCGAGCTATGTACTCGACGAGGGCGGCCAAGTTCATCTGACCTTTCAGCGAGGCGAAGGCCGGCCCGTCCTTCGCCAAGGCCCGGTGCCGGACAACCTCCCCGCATGGCCATTATCCGTTCACGGCTACACGCGCATCGGTCGAAAGACAGTTGGTTGGCTACGAGGACCCCGAGATCAGCGCCCGCACCCATAGCGTCGAACTAGAACACCCTCGTCGCCGGTCCATGTCGGCTGTCGAAGCCACGCATTGCGACGGCTACGGTCACGGCAAGTCAGACTGGCCCCCGGCGCTCCGGTACCGATTGTGCGAGCAGAACGTGCGGCTTCGAGCGCGCCGAGATCGCCCCCTCGAGGTGATGCCGCTCAGCGGGTGATCCGACCAAGTAGTCGGCGTCGAGAGTGACGGCTACTACGGCCATTGCCACGGTCATCCGGTCGTCGGCGATGCGCTGACCCGACCAGGGGCGGGGGTCGAAGGCCAGGTGACGGGCGTTACCTCGTCGGGCTTTCCGGCCGACAACCACAGTATGGCTACAATCCTTTGGGTCAGTTGAGTCCCTGGACGGGTCGGCGTCGGCTTTAACAGGGCTAACGATCCGACGGCCCTCGACGCGGGCAGTATCCGAATCTTCGACGCGTCGCCCGACTCGAGACGGTCACAACCGCGGCGGGGAAAGCCACCGCCAGCCAAAACCACAAGGCGGCCTGGCGGTCTCGCCGGCCCGGCTTCTAGCGACGCGTTCGCGTGCGATCATGCCAACTGTCTCGTGGTGGCCTCAGTTCCTGACACGCCGCGCCCGGCCTACCCGGCGCTAGTTCAGTCCGACCATCCGACCGCCGTCTGGCCCCTCTCAGAGCAAAACACTTCGACCGCAGCGGACTCCTCGGGGAATGACCTCGCCGCCGCCTACGTCAACGGGCCGACCCTTGATGGCGTTGGTGCGATTGTAGGCGTGACCCGCTACAGGATTCCCCGCAAGCAGCGCCAGGCGGGCGAGGCGGTGCGCTACAGGCTGTCGGAGTGCTGCGCGCCAGCGGGTATGAGCTTTTTCGTGGATTGGTGGTGGTGCCGATCTTCGACGGTGGCGGCGAGGTCGTCCAACTCTACGGGCCGCGCAGCGCCGGGCCAGCAACGGGGGTTGTTGGAGCGTCACATCAAAGCGCTGAACCACAGGCTCGTTCCGCCCCCACGCCAGTTTCCTGGCGGGGTGCGGGTCCGGGCCGCCTACCAGCTCCACCACACCCCGCTGTCGCCGGGCGGCCCCAGCATCACCCCCGGAATGTGAGCGATGTCAACGGGATGGACAGCGCGGCGCCTACCCTGGAGGTGATGTCGTTGACCGTGCACGTGCCCGACGAGCTGGGCCGCCGCCTTCAAGCGGCCGCCGAGGCGCGCCACGTCAGCGTCGAGCGGATGGCCCTCGAAGCGATCGAGGCCGCCCTGCCGGTGACCAAGCGCCGGCTGAGTTTCTCCGGGATCGGCCGCTCCGCCGACGGCCGGGGTGGCGCCCAAGCCGACGAGCTCATCGCCGAGCACTTCACCGGTAAGGCCGCCGACGACGTATAAGCCGCAGGCGTCGCGGTGATCGTTGTCGATACCGGGGTGATCTTGGCCGTCGCCGACGGGGCCGACGCCGACCATGACCGCTGCGACGAACTCCTCGCCAGCTACTCCGGCCGGAAGCTTTTGGTGCCTGTCACCGTCATCGTCGAGTCGTCGTGGCTGATCGAGGACCGACTGGGACCTGTCGCCGAAGCCGCCTTCCTGCGGTCCTTCCCCGCCAGTGAACTCACCCGGGTCGATCTATCCGAGCCCGACTGGGAGCGGGTGGTCGAACTGATCGAAACCTACGCCGACCTCGGGCTCGGGCTGGTCGACGCCAGCATCGTGGCCGTCGCCGAGCGCCTAGAGATCACCACCCTTGCCACGCTGAACCATCGCGATTTCACCGTGGTGCGCCCCAGGCACACAGACGCCTTCGAACTGCTCCCCTGACCGCCCACGCGACGGACGAGTTTCCGCAGGGGCTTTCTTTAGTCACCCTCTACCGCCACCACCGGACCGACGTGGAAGGCGGTCGTCGGTGCACTCGACAGCCCCTGCCCGCTGTCAACGACGCTCAGCTAGCCGGGAACACGCGTCCGCGCCTTGCCGCTCCTGCAAGGCGATGGTAGGATTACCTTCCGCGTCGGGCCTTTGGGCGCTCAGGGCGCTTGTTCGTGGCCAACGACGCTGGCCACTTGTCGGTGGTGCGAGGCGCCAGCTGGGGATGCCCATGTCATTGAAGGGGCTGCGCTGCTAGCCATGACCGCAGGGCTCTAGGAGGTTGCTGGCCCGGTCGGGTCCAATGTCCAACCAACAAGCGGTCGGGATCTTCTTCCGACGTCTTTGACGCCGTTTGTTGACGGGTATGCCTGGTGTTGGGCGACTCCTGGCAGAGAAGGAGCAACCGATCTGGGAGTCTGGTTATGATGTAATACTTGGATCAAAGCCCGAGGCCAAGGTCATCGCCGAGCTCACGGCTCTGCGCTTCTCGAGCTTTGCTGAGGGTGAGCTCGAGACGAGCCATCCGTGCCAAGGCAGGAAGATCACGTTCGATGATGTCCCAAACGATGTCGATGTCGACGCCGAGGTAGCCGTGGACGGCTCGGTTGCGGAAGCCAGCGATGTCGGCCCACGGGATCTCCGGGTGCGACTCCTTGAACTGGGGGGATAGCCGCTGAGTCGACTCTGCCAGCGTTTGTAACCGGTAGATGGTGGCGTCTCGGAGATCTTCGTCGGCAGCGAGAGCGTCGCGGCCGCGACGTGCCGCATTCCGCTCGATTAGAGCAGCGGCCTCGTCGATGTGGGCGAGGTAAAGGGTGTCGTGATGCTCGGTCACAGCGGAAGCGCGTCTGCCTCGACTTTCTGGCGAATGATCGGGTGGA
>JAKBBA010000263.1 GCA_021808665.1 Actinomycetes bacterium | reverse complement strand
CATGCGGATCTCCTGGGCGAAGCGTCCTGCCGTCTGCGGGGCGCCTTGGACCATGATGTAGTGGCCGACCTGCCCTTCGTCGTTGCACAGACCGTCTGGGAATCGTTTGCTTGCTGATAGCAGCAGGAGGCGCGGTGTTTCTATCGAGTACCCTGCGACGGCAACCATCCGGGCACGCTGGAAACGCTCGACTCCACCGCTGAAGTAGGTGACGCCGCTCGCAAGACCGCTGTCGCCAACCTCGATTTTGCTCACCATGCAGTTCGCCCTGATCTCAGCGCCTTGCGCGAGGGCGTCGGGGACGTGGGTGATCAAGGGCGATGCTTTCGCGTTCACCTTGCACCCCTGCAGGCAGAAGCCGCGGTAGATGCAGTGCGGTCTGTTCCCGAAGCGGCCATTCGCAATTGCCACCGGACCAACGCGAGCGTTCAGCCCGATCGCCGATGCACCTCGTAGGAAGATCTCGCCATTGCCGCTCACCGGCTGAGGCGAATAGCGGTATGAGTGAGGGTCCCCCCAAGGCCAGTCCTGGCCGGATACCGGGAGTTCCTCTTCGATCGCCTCGTAGTACGGCTTGAGGTCCTGGTAGCTGATCGGCCAGTCGGCGCCCACCCCGTCGAGGCTCGCAGTCTCGAAGTCGGAGGGGTGGAAGCGGGGCGTGTAGCCGGCGTAGTGGATCATCGAGCCGCCGACTCCACGCCCGGAGTTGTTCGAACCGAGAGGCACCGGATCGTCGCCGGTTATGACGCGCGGCTCGGTCCAGTAGAGACGGTGGGAGGCGGCTTCGTCGCTGACCCAGTCGGCGTCAGGATCCCAGAACGGTCCGGCGTCAAGAGCGACGACGCTCCATCCGGCGCGAGCCAAGCGCTGCATCAGGGTTGCGCCCCCGGCTCCGCAGCCGACGATCACAATGTCGACCTCGTCGTCGTCGGCGAAGCGGCGCATGTCTCCCCGCAAACGGTGATCCGTGCGGTTGTCGCCGTCGGGGACGAGCCACGCTGACGCGTTCCTCGCTCTGATCTTCTTGTCGCTGAAGCGTGTCATAGATGTCGGCCCGCTCGGATCATCGTTTCCCCTGCGAAACTGGGTGGTTACCGCCGCTGGTGTCCGCGTGGCGGCGCTTCGCGCGCTCGACTCGTGCAGCGAAAGTCACCGGGTCCACACTGTGATGGTCTGGCACCTCCCATCCTTCGCGTTTGTCGACGCCGAGCGCCTTGTAGCCGCGTGGGTAGGCGGGACCTCCGAAACCGATCTCGTTCCACGCCCACGGGTGCGAGTAGAAAGCAGTGCTCGTGTAGCGCGTCCAGAGGCTCCACACCTGCGAACCCGGCAGGCTGTGCCAAACCTCCGCGTCGTGCACGGCTTGAACAAGAGTGCCCTGCTGGTTCCATGACAGCTCGTGGAAGCGCTCGCCATGGGCTGCTTTTGCGTCGACGTCTAGCGCCGCGAGGGTCTGTCGCCATGCGACGCTGTCCTCTGGCATGTCCTCGTATCGCCATCCGTCGGTCTGGCCGAGCGCCAGACGGCGGTCAACGAGCTGCAACACCGGGATCTTCGGGGGAGCGTCCTGGCCGAGCAGCTGGTCGAAGAGTGCGTCGGCCGTAGCCTGCTCGGTCACCGTGAAGAACGAGATCTCCGGCTGCGGGTCGAGCCGGGCGAGAACGACACCGGCGGTCACGTCATCCCAGTGCTCCACGCCATCGAGGACGTCGAAGCCAGGGAATCGTCCTTTGCCGCCTGGGGTGATTGCACGAGCGTCCGGTGGGCGGAACGGCAACTCAGTCCCCTTCGCGCCGCAGAAGCGACGCCAGCAGCCCCATTCCCCCGACGAGGCTGGCAAGGGCCGGTGCGAACGCCGGGGGTCCCATCTCTAAGTTGTATCGAAGGTTTCTCCAACCGCCAGGCTTACGGCTGATGCCACGGAAGTGGAAGAAGGTGCCTTGCATCCCGTTGGCGATCACGAGCAGTGAGGCGGCTGGGAGCACGGTTTTGGCTGCGCGGCGACTGAACACAGCGGCGACGCCCGCCGGCAGCAGGGTAGGTACGATCACGATCGGCCACCACATCATCTTGTTTCCGAAGCTGGCGCCGTCATGTGAGGTGTAAATCTCCCCGGTGGTGACTATCGCTCCTGCTGCTGCTAACCCGGCCAAGGTTCGTTCGAAGCGCCCGGTTTGCACGTCGTGCAATGCCCGACCGGGGAGGCTGCCCGCAGCGGGACCGAGGGGGTTCCTTGTCGCTGAGGCCCCTGTTGTCTGTCGCGAAAACCGCATCGATCTCACTCTTCCCCCAACCCTCGGGCGACAAACGTTAAGGCGTGCAGCCCCTGCTTATCGTGTCTCGAGATCGGCTTGAGCGGCGGAGCGTGAGCATCTGCTCAGCGTGGCGTTCCTCCTCGAGGAGCTTTTGGCGGGCTGACACGAGGTCGAACTGGGTGATGAGACCACGCGGGCGGTCTGTAGCCTACACTTCGAGAGTGGGACGGCCGCAGTTGCCTGCGCCGATGGCAGAGCTACGAAGATGAGGAGTGAATGTGAGGTCGGAAAATTCGATCGCATCGGTAGTGGGCGGGGTTGCAGAGGAGATCGACTTGACCAGGTTGCACGAGATCCTGGCTTTGTTGCTCGACAGGACCGGTGCAAGCAGGACAACCCTCCGATGGGCTAATCGAGAATCGGGTCCAGTGCTTATCGCCGAGGTGTGTGCTCCCGGAGTTTCGTCGATGAGAGACTCCTCGCTGCGAGGTGTAGCCGAAGCCCCGACGTATCTATATTTACTGGAGCATCGGAGATTTCTGATCCAAGAGGACTGTTTGACAGATCCGGTGGCGCCTCCTCGATCTTTGGTCGAGGATTTTGACGTGAGAGCCCAGATGTTGGCACCAGTCACTTTGGGAGACGCAATGATAGCGACGATATCAGTTCATCACCAAGGAGCACCGCGTGCCTGGTCGGAGTCGGATGTCGAATCGCTAATGGCGGCTCAGCTCGACGTGACCGCTACGATCGGGGCCTCCGAGCGGCTTTGAGCCCACCGACAGCGTGGTTCCGTGCGGCGGCGGCCGCCCGGTCGGGGTCGCCGCGCGACAGGGCTGCGAGCAGCTTTCGGTGGGTGTGGCAACTTGCGACGGCGTTTGTTTCCCCGTTGCCTGGATTGACCGCAACGTCGAGAAACGGCAGGATGTGGTTGTCGACGAAGATCGACATGCGGGGCCCGAAGCCTACGGCATAGATTCCACGGTGGAACTGGATGTGGGCTTCGCTCACGTTGTCGTCAGACTCGCCGATGCGAGCTGCAAGGTTTTCCAGGTCGGCCCAGTCGCGCAGGGTCGCGCGACGGGCCATGAGTCTTGCCGCGAGGCCGTCGAGTTCGACGCGAAGCAGGCCTATGTCACCGAGATCGTCAGGGCCGGCAGGCGTCGCCACCAGTCGGCTTTTGCCGATGCGCTGCACGAAACCGTCACTCTCGAGCCGGCGAAGCGCCTCGCGGACAGGAGTACGCGAGACGTCCATGCGCTCAGCAATATCTATCTCGAGTATTCGTGCGCCTGGGGGGATGTCCTGGTGGACCAGCTCGGTCTTGAGGCGTCGGTACACAGCCTCGCCGTGTGAGACAGGAGCGGTGGTTCGAGATTCATCGCGTGGTATCACTTGGTACTCCCATGGACGGCTGACCACACCTCTCGTGAAGCGAGCGGGCAGCCAAACTATAACGTGGTCTAGGGCTTAAGGACTTCCTCCGGAGGTGACGAGACAAGTCGTCGAGTGTTCAGTTACGTATACACGCCGTCGGCAGCTAGGTCGCTTGCGTTCAATATTCTACCGGTTGCCAGCGCCTGTAACACAGAAGAGATGTTCCCTTAATCAGCCGGACATACTATTCACGTATACATGGTGTTGATGGTCCGCTTTGGACGACCCACCCGACTACACCACGAGGACAACGACATGAGCCCA
>JAKBBA010000016.1 GCA_021808665.1 Actinomycetes bacterium | reverse complement strand
CCTGTACCAGTCGGGGAGGGGGGTCTCGAACCCCCGACCTCCTGCTCCCAAAGCAGGCGCGCTACCACTGCGCTACTCCCCGGTCGTCGCTACTACGCTAGGCGACACGGAACCTCTTCGTGTGCGGGTCGGGAAACTCGGGATTTTTTGGCTGGTTCGGTGATCCGCTGCTCGCAGTGGGGCACAAGGTCCGTTCTGGCTCCTAGACTGTGACACCTATATGAAAGCAGTGGTCGAAACCCTAGAGGACAACAAGGTCAAGTTGTCGGTCGAGCTCGATGAGGAGGAGTTCGAGAAAGACATCGACGCCGCCTTCCGCAAGATCGCCAGGGAGGTTCGCATACCTGGGTTCCGGCCGGGCAAGGCACCGCGCAGGATCCTCGAAGCGCGCCTAGGCAAAGAGTCCGGACGTGCCGAGGCAATCAGGGACGCCCTCCCGGATTATTACGCAAAGGCGATCTACGAGAACGAGATAGACGTCATCGCCCCTCCTGACTTGGAGGTAACGTCAGGCGAGGGGTCGGGCCCTGTTGCCTTCGAGGCGGTCGTCGAGGTCCGACCCCGTATCAGCCTCGCCGGCTACGAAGGACTGCGGGTGGAGATCCCGAGCCCAGTGGTCAGCGAGTCCGACGTCGACGCCCAGGTCGACCGGATGCGGGCACGCTTCGGCGAGCTTGAGCCGGCCGGCCGGCCCGCAGAAAAGGGCGACTTTGTCACTGTTGACGTTACCGCCGAGCGTGACGGAGCCTCAGTGTCGGCCCTGTCGGCGGACGACTTCCTCTACGAGGTGGGCTCAGCGTCCGTCTTAGTCGAGTTCGACGAGCACCTCGAAGGTGCCAGTGAGGGCGACGAGCTCGAGTTCCCCGCCGAGGTGCCGGGGGAGGGAGCCGTCACAGTCAGGCTAGTCGTCAAAGAGGTCAAGTCCAGGCGCCTGCCCGAGCTCACAGACGAATGGGCGTCGGAAGCTTCCGAGTTCGACACGGTCGGCGAGTTACGCGCCGACCTGGCGCAGCGGATGGCCATGGTCAAGCGGGCTCAGGCCTCGGTGGCGCTGCGGAATGCCGTTCTAGAGGCGCTCATCGAGTTGGTTACCGACGAGGTGCCCAAAGCTATGGTCGACTCGGAGGTCCAGCGTCAGATCCACGACTTGGGGCACCGCCTTGAGGCTCAGCGAGCGACGATCGACGATTACCTTGAGGCGACAGGCCAAACTCCCGAGGAGCTAGTTGCCGGCTTCGCTGGCCAGGCGGTTCCGTCGGTCAAGGCCGACCTAGCTCTGCGGGCGGTAGCGGAGAGCCTAGGCCTGGAGCCCTCCGAGCAGGACATGGAGACAGAGTTCGAGCGCCTAGCCCGCGTCTACGGGATGGAGTCGAGCCGGGTCCGTGCCGATCTGGAGGCAGGCGGCCAGCTTCCTGCCGTTCGGGCCGACTGGAAGAAGACTCACGCTTTGGACTGGCTCCTCGAACACGTGGAGATCGTGGACAAGGACGGCAACCCCGTCGATCGGTCCCTGCTGGAGTCGGATCCCTCGTCGGGATCGACCGCTGAGCCCGACAGTGGCGTAAGCTCAGAGGATGAACACGGAGGCGCGACGCCAGAAGTTCCGCTAGACGAGGCGACTGGCGTGGCCACGGCGGGTGAGGCCGCTTCTAGTGGCATGGGAGAGCCGGCACCGGCCGGCGACGAAGACGAGGAGAACGTGCAGTGACGATCCGACCCGTAGCGCAATATCACATTCCGGGTGTCTTCGAACAGACCAACCGTGGGGAGAAGAGCTACGACCTGTTCTCACGGATGCTTGAAGAAAATATCGTCTTCTTGGGGACGCCGATCGACGATTACGTGGCTAACGCCGTGTGTGCTCAGATGCTCTACCTTGAGTACAAAAATGCCGACAAGGACATCAGCCTCTACATAAACTCCCCCGGGGGCGACATAACAGCGCTCTTCGCAATCTATGACACCATGAAGTTCGTCAAGAACGACATCTCTACATTCTGTTACGGCCAGGCTGCTTCTGCTGCAGCGGTGATACTCGCCGGGGGAACGAAGGGTAAGCGCTACGCCTTGCCCCACGCCCGAATCCTCATACACCAGCCCTACGGTGGGGCGGCGGGTCAAGCGGCTGACATCGAGATCCAAGCCAAGGAGATCCTGCGAATGCGGGACCTGCTTAACGAAATGCTCGCTGGCGATACCGGCCAGGAAGTGGAGAGGATCGCCGCTGACACGGACCGAGATTTCATCATGAGCGCTGCCGAAGCGCAGGCTTACGGGGTGATCGACGAGGTAATCACGACCAGAGATCTGGCTCTGCTGCCGCAGGCCGCTGGCGTGGCCTGAGAAGGAGCGGGGGAGATGGCCAAGTTCGGTGACTCTAGCGACCTAGTCAAGTGCTCGTTCTGCGGCAAGTCGCAGAAGCAGGTGAAGAAGCTCATCGCTGGTCCGGGGGTTTATATATGCGACGAGTGCATCGAACTGTGCAACGACATCATCGAAGAGGAGTTGACCGAGACCAGCGAGGTCCGTTTCGACGACCTGCCCAAGCCGGCCGAGATATTCGAGTTCCTAAACGACTACGTTATCGGTCAGGAACGGGCGAAGAAGATCCTGTCGGTCGCGGTGTACAACCACTACAAGCGGGTCCAGTCGGGTGGTTATGGCGACTCCGAAGTGGAACTGGCCAAATCCAACATTTTGCTTCTTGGGCCAACCGGCTGCGGTAAGACTTTCCTGGCTCAGACCCTGGCAAGGATGCTGAACGTTCCTTTTGCCATCGCCGACGCCACCGCCCTTACCGAGGCCGGCTATGTCGGCGAAGACGTCGAGAACATTCTGTTGAAGTTGATCCAAGCGGCGGACTACGACGTGAAGAAGGCCGAGACGGGGATCATCTACATCGACGAGATCGACAAGATTGCCCGCAAGAGCGAAAACCCTTCTATCACTCGTGACGTTTCCGGTGAGGGAGTCCAGCAGGCGCTCTTGAAGATCCTTGAAGGGACCATCGCCTCGGTCCCTCCTCAAGGTGGGCGAAAGCATCCCCACCAGGAGTTCATCCAGATCGACACCACGAATATCCTTTTCGTCTGCGGAGGGGCGTTCGCCGGCCTGGACAGGATCATCGAAGCTCGTCTCGGACACCAGGGCATCGGGTTCCGAGCTGACATTCGCAGCTACGAGAGCCGTTCAGAGAGCGAACTGCTTGAGAAGGTCCTCCCCGAGGACCTTCTCAAGTTCGGGTTGATACCTGAGTTCGTCGGACGGTTACCTGTCATCGGGGCGGTCTCGAGCCTGGATGGTTCCGCCCTCGTGCGGATACTGGAAGAGCCGAAGAACGCCTTGGTGAAGCAGTACAGGCGGGTGTTCGAGCTCGACGGTGTCGACCTCGTGTTCAGCTCTGACGCTCTCGAAGCGATAGCCGAGCAGGCCCTGCTGCGCGGGACCGGCGCCCGAGGTCTGCGGGCGATCCTCGAAGAGGTACTGCTCGACGTCATGTACGACCTGCCCGGGCGTACAGACATCAGTAAGTGCGTGATCGACCGGGCGGTAGTCCTAGAGAGGGTCGCTCCGACCCTCGTGCCTCGCAGCGAAAGCCTTCCCAGGGTCGCCGCGAGGGGGCGTAGAGAGGCATCCTGATAACCTCTGCGGATATGGGCGGGCTGTGACTTTCTCCGCCTTGGGTGATGCCCTCGAATGGTTGGACAGCCACCAGAACCTAGAGAGGATGCTCGCGGTAGCACCAGAGCGGCGCAAGGCGCCGGACTTGGAGCGGATGCGCCGCCTGATGGAAGCGCTCGGCAACCCGCAGGCATCGTGCCCAGTCGTGCATGTGACCGGAACGAACGGCAAGACCTCGACAGCCCGCTGCGTCGCATCACTGTTCACCAGGATGGGATTGCGTGTAGGACTCTTCACAAGTCCGCATCTAGAATCGATCAACGAGCGCATAGAGGCGGACGGTTCAGCGATCGACGACGCTGCGCTATTTTCAGCGCTGTCCACTCTCGCCGGTATCGAAGATCTCGTCGCGCCCGCTGAGGGCTTCACGTGGTTCGAGCTGATCACTGCCGCCGCCTTCCTTTACTTTGCCGACAGGCCGGTCGACGTGATGGTCTTAGAAGTGGGGATGGGCGGACGTTGGGACGCCACAAACGTCGCTGACGCTGTCGTAGCCGTGGTGACCAACGTAGGTCTTGACCACCTTGAGTTCCTCGGGCCCACGCGCGAGCACGTGGCACGCGAGAAGGCGGGGGTCGTCAAAGCTGGGTCGATTCTCGTGCTCGGTGATGTCGACGCGAGCTTGGTGGAGATATTCGAGGGTCAGTCCCCTAACGCTATCTGGCTGGCCGGTAAGGACTGGGACTGCGAGACCAACGACCCGACGCGGGCAGGCAGGATGTTGGATCTGCGGACCCCGAGTGCGTCCTACGAGGAGGTACGCCTTGCCCTGCACGGTTCGCATCAGGGCCGTAATTTTGCAGCGGCCCTCGCAGCAGTAGAGGCTTTCTTCGGCCGGTGTATCGACGAGGAAGTGGTGCGAGGGGCGGCGGCCGGCGTGTCGTCTCCTGGCCGCATGGAGATCGTCGGATCCGACCCGACGATCGTCTTGGATGGCGCTAAGAACCTGGAGGGCGCCACCGCTGCCGGTCACGCCCTACTAGAGGAGTTCACCTCCCGCTCCTCGCTGATCATGGTCGTGGGGATGCTCGCAGGCAAGGATCCAGGAAGCATGTTGAGTGCCCTAGGGGCCCGCCACGCCCGTCTGGTGGTCGCCTGCCCGGCGCCGTCGCCACGCAGTCAGCCGGCTGAGGAAGTAGCACAGGCCGCTCGGGCGCTCGGCTGCGAGGCGATCGTCGCTGACGACGTGACCGAAGCTGTCGGAGAGGCCCTCCGGTTCGCCAGGCCCGACGACTTAATCTTCGTGACGGGCTCTTTATACGTCGTGGGAGCTGCAAGGGCTGTCCTTTCCGCGCGGCGCACGAACTGATATCAGGCTAACCTGCCAACCTCGTGAATCGAACACTGGTCATATGCAAACCGGACGCAGTCGAACGCCGCCTGAGCGGTGAGATCATCTCACGATTGGAGCGTAAAGGGCTGAAGCTCGTCGCTGCTGAACTGCGCCTCTTGGACCGCGAGACGGCCGAAGCGCATTACGCCGAGCACAAGGGTAAAGGGTTTTACGAGGATCTCCTTGCTTTCATCACCCGGTCGCCGGTGATCGCTTTGGTCGTCGAGGGTCCGGAGGACACTTGGCAGATAGTACGGTCCATGATGGGTGCTACCAATCCTGCCAACGCAGCTCCGGGGTCGATCCGGGGGGATCTAGCCACTGACACCGGGGAGAATCTCGTGCACGGTTCGGACAGCGCAGAGGCCGCAGCGCGCGAGATCTCCATATTCTTTCCCCACCTCGTCTGAGGTTCGGCCAGTTAGGCTAGCTCAGCGCCCCAGGCGACTGGAACCGGTCGAGCGGCGGCGGAACTATAGTGGGAGGGACCGTTCAAGTGGTGGATCTATGAACGGGAAGGTCGGACTCCCAGCCCGCCCGTCAGCTTCGGTGTCCCCGAAGTCCCCCGAATAATGATGGAGGCCTCTTAGGATGTCAGAGAAAATCTTGAACGGCTTCTTCGGGCGGGACATGGCGGTCGACCTTGGAACCGCCAACACCCTCGTGTACGTGCGGGGGCGAGGGATCGTCCTAAACGAGCCCTCTGTGGTGGCAGTCAACACCAAAGACAACCGTCCAGTCGCCGTGGGGATGGAAGCCAAGAGGATGATCGGGCGGACCCCGAGTCATATACAGGCGATCAGGCCCCTGCGGGACGGTGTCATCGCCAACTTCGACATGTGCGAGAAGATGCTCGCCTACTTCATCAGGCGGGTAAACGGCACGAGGAGGTTCTCTCGTCCCCACATGGTCATCTGTGTCCCGTCAGGTATAACAGGTGTCGAGCAGCGGGCCGTTCAAGAGGCGGCGGAGTCCGCTGGCGCTCGCAAGCCGGCGTACATCATCGAGGAGCCGATGGCGGCGGCGATAGGAGCGGGACTGCCGGTTCACGAGCCGACTGGAAACATGGTGGTCGATATCGGAGGCGGCACGACAGAGGTGGCTGTGATCTCGCTCGGCGGGATCGTGGCTTCTCAGTCGGTGAGGATCGCGGGTGACGAACTTGACGAAGCAATCATCCAGTTCATCAAGAAGGAGTACAGCCTCGCTCTAGGTGAGCGCACGGCCGAGGAGATAAAGATAGCCCTCGGCTCGGCTTGCCCTCTTGAGGAAGAATTGTACGCCGAGATTCGCGGACGAGACCTCATAACAGGTTTGCCCAAGACGATCGTTACGACCACCGAGGAAATCCGTGAGGCTATCGAGGAGCCGGTGTCGGCGATCGTCGACGCTGTGAAAGTCACCTTGGACAAGACTCCGCCTGAACTAGCTGCTGACATCATGGAGCAGGGGATCGTCCTGACCGGCGGTGGTGCTATGCTCCATGGGCTGGCCGCGCGGCTCATGGCAGAGACCGGCATGCCGATAGTGACAGCCGATGACCCTCTCAACTCGGTCGTGATGGGCAGCGGACAGTGCCTCGAAAGCTTCGACGTGCTCAAGGGCGTTCTGATGACGTCCCACACTCCGTGATCCGATGTGGGCCAGCCGATCGCCAAGTTCTAACCCTGAACTGAAGCTTTAGGTTCCGCTGCACCTCGTGGTCTCACACAGGAAATCGCTGCGCTCTCGGTATGTTGTCGCCATGTTGCTGCTTATTGCAGTGACACTAGTTGCGGTCGACACGCGATCGGGCGGAGGTGGCATAACAGGTCACGTGCGTAACGCAGTCTCAGACGTGGTGGGTCCGATCCAGGCGGCCACCCACGACGCCCTTGCGCCGGTTGGCAACTTCCTACAGGGCGCTATCGACTACAACTCGGTTAGTAAAGAGAACCAACGGCTGCGGAACCAGGTTGCAGCTATGTCTGTCGCTGCGGCGCAGGCCGCAGCGACAGAGCAGGCGGCAGCAGCGGTCCTTAAAGAGCAGGGTCTCACCTTCGTAGGTTCGATCCCAACGCGCACGGCACAGGTCATCGATCGCGGCTCCTCGAACTTCGCAAGCAACCTGACCATCGACAAAGGCGTCTCGCAGGGCATCGCTGTAGGCGAACCGGTCGTCGCAGCAGGCGGCCTCGTCGGAACGATCGAAGCCGCTGGGGCCAAGACTTCCACGGTGAGGCTCATGAGCGACCCGAGCTTCTCGGTCGGTCTGAGCCTTCCAGGCGGGAACATCGGATCTGCATCAGGGCAAGGACTTGGACGCCCTCTCGGCGTGATAGTAGACACAACGTCGCTCAAAACCCCGGCGGTGAAGATAGGCGACGTCCTCTACACGAGCGGGTTGTCCCTAGAGACTTTTCCCAAAGGCATACCTGTAGGCAGAGTGTCGGGTGTTTCGACAGTTCCTGGCTCGCTCGAGCCGCACATCTCCCTGACGCCCCTAGTCGACGTCACGCAGTTCTCGTACCTCGATGTGATGCTGTGGTCACCGCCCTAACATGAGTTCGCCCCTGGCAGCTAAAGCCCGGCTGGCCGTTCTGGTAGTGCTGGTAGTTATCGTCGAAACCGGGTTCGGGAATGATCTGAGGCTGTGGGGCGTCGCACCCGACCTTCCGGTGTTGGTGGCCATAGGTGCCGGCATCGTAGATGGCGCTCAAAGTGGAGCATGGGTGGGATTCTCGTCCGGATTGACCTTGGACTGCCTGTCCCCGGCATCTCCCTTGGGCCTGCACGCGTTAACGTTCTGCATCGTCGGTTTCGGCGTGGGGGCGCTTTTCGAGTCGGTCCTGGAGGGCCGTAAGCTCACAGTGGCTCTCGTTGGGGCCCTTGCAACCGGGGCGACCGTGGTGATCTACGTCGGAGCGGGTGACCTGCTCGGCCAGGCACACCTTCTGTCCGCGGGCCGAACCTGGCTTCTGAGAGTCATTTTCGTGGAAACCGCCTGGAGCCTCGTTCTTTCCGTTCCGTTCGAGTGGGCCCACCGGTGGGTAGTATCCTCTCCAGGCTTGCGCAGGACTAGGGCCCTCGCAGGAGGGGTGCTCCCCTCCAGGCGGCCGGGAGTGCAATGATCTTGTCGAGTGTCCGATCGAGGGAGCCGGTGAACGACGTACGATCACGAGACCGTCCGAAGTGGACGCGCCTCGACCCGCTGCTCGGGTTATCGGCCTTGGCTATAGGAGCCTTTGGGTGCCTGATGGTCTACACGGCTACCAGATATCAGTTCGCCGCCGCTCACATAAGCCCGACCTACGACCTCAAGAAGCAGGCAATCTTCATGGTCATCGGTGTGGTCGTGATGATCGCCGTGGCCGCAGTCGACTACCGCCACTACGCTACGCTGGCCGCAGGCTTCTACGGTCTGTCGGTACTGCTGCTGGTCGCCGTGTACGTGGTGGGGCACAAAAGCAGAGGCGCCCAAGCCTGGTTCCAAGTAGCCGGATACCAGTTCGAGCCCTCAGAGTTCGCGAAAGTGGCCCTCATACTGGCTCTTGCCGCCTTCTGCGCAGCCGCAAAAGGCCGCCTGAGCGGGAGGGCCTTGGTGGCCGTCCTGGTGCTAGCAGCGATACCTTTTGTCCTAATTTACAAGCAACCCGACCTCGGGACGGCGTTGGTGCTGGCATTCGTGCTCGTGAGCGTCCTGGTCCTTGGGGGTGCTTCGACCCGCCATCTGGGCGCCTTGGCGGGAATAGGCTTGGTTATCGCCGTTGCTGTAGTGCACTTCGGTGTCCTAAAGAGCTACCAAGAAGCCCGGCTCACGTCGTTTCTGAACGCTACGAGCCACCCGAGCGCAGCCGTGCTGGCGACGCCGGCGGGAGCCAACGAGTACAACGTCGCCGAGGCCAAGATCGCCGTGAGCAACGGCGGTCTGACTGGGCAGGGGATCGGGAAGGGCGTGCAGACCAACCTGGCATACGTTCCCGAGCAGCAGACCGACTTCATCTTCAGTGCGGTAGGTGAGCAGGTCGGCTTCGTAGGGTCGGTCCTTCTCTTAGGGCTCTTCGCTGTGCTGTTGTGGCGGACCTGGCGAACGGCCTACATGGCCAAGGATCTCTTTGGCACCTTGGTGTGTGTGGGCGTGTTCGCGATGATCGCGTTCCAGGTGTTCGAGAACGTTGGTATGGCCATGGGAATCATGCCGGTAGCCGGTATACCTCTGCCGCTGATGAGCTACGGGGGGTCATCTGTGGTCATGACATTTGCGGCTATCGGACTGGTAATGAGCGTCAGGATGAACGGAGTCCGCTGAGCGCTCACCCGGAGGCTACGGCGGTCTGAACGAGGTTCAGTGGCGCCTAGAATACATATATCAATGGTGTCCTTGTGGAGTGAAGCCGATCCGATGAAACCCCACCGCGTCCGTTCGGCTTGTCGTTGACCGCTCTGTCGACGGTTGCGACGGTTACTCCCGCCGTGGCTTCTGCGCGGCGCTGTCATTCGCATCGAAGGTTGTCAGAGACTTGAAATTGAATCGCTTTCCCACGGTGCGAGCTCGGAGCCGGATGGCTCGATGCGCGCCTGCCAGGGAAGCCGCGCGCCGAAGGGCACGCGTGATCAGAAGGGACTTCTGTTATGTCGGACCCGAACGCCGGCGGAACCGGCATGAACCAACATGTGGACCCCGGCCATCATGTGGACCCCCCGGGGAGATCATCCCCCGAGGTTGACCGGCCGGAAGCGGCCGCACCTCACTCAGCTCCAGACCCCGCCTTGCAGGCTGCCTCGGAGGACGTGACGGGGGGGTCACGGAAGCGTCGACGGGGCTCCCGGGGGGGTAGGCGCAGGGCAGGATCCCGACCCGGCATGCCCGACGCTCCTGGCTTGGATGCCGCCCAGGACGTCGCCGGAGGCGAGGCGCAAGGATCCGGCCCGGACGGGTCTCGTGCGGCCGGCTCGGATCGCAACCGGACGCGCCAGCGTCCAGCGAGGGACGACCGCGAGGCCGTTCAACCGGCGTCTGACCAGAGCGAGGCCTCGCTCGGAGTGGGTCGGACTGCTCCGACTTCAGACGGCGGGCCGCACGCTTGGACGATACGACCTTTGGAATCGATTCCCCCGCCCCCCGGGAGACCTAAAATCGGCGACAGCCGCGCTGCACCTACGGCTGTACCTTCCGGCGGTGGCACGCCAAAGGCGACCCGCCGCAGGGCCTCCCGAGATGCTGGGGACGCCTCAGGGGACCAGACTCCGGCGGAGCGGAACCGAAGGAGGCGCAAGCCGGCGCGTGCGAATGGCGCAGCCACGCAGCCCCAGCCGGTTAGCGCTGTTCTTTCAGACGCCCCGGTCGAGATCGATGAGGACACCCTTGAAAAGCGACGAGGCCGGGAGCGCAAAGGCAGACCGGTCGGCCGTTACACGATGGTCGTGCACTCCAAAGGCGACGTCACTCAGGTCGCCGTGCTCGAAGGAAGATCCCTAATTGAGCACTACGTGTCTCGTCCGGCAGACGACGCAAACCAGATCGACGGCAACATCTACCTAGGCCGCGTGCAAAACGTCTTACCCGGTATGGAGGCGGCCTTTGTGGACATCGGGACCCCGAAGAACGCTGTGCTCTACAGAGGTGACGTCCGCTACGACAAGGACGACGTCGAGACGGCCCAGCCTGACGGGCAGGACTCACTGCCGACGAGAGGCAAACTCGCCGGTGCGGCTAAGAACGCGCGCATAGAGCAGCTCCTGAAAAACGGCCAGACCGTCCTATGTCAGGTGGTGAAGAACCCGATCGGCACGAAGGGAGCGCGACTGTCCCAGGAGGTGTCGCTGCCTGGTCGCTTCGTCGTTCTCATCCCTGGAAGCGACACTTACGGCATTTCGAAGCGTCTCGCGGACGACGAACGCAGGCGCCTGCGGCGGATCCTCGATGACATCCGCCCGGCTGGGCATGGTTTGATCGTGAGGACGGCAGCCGAGGGCGCCACCGCGGACGAACTTCGCCGCGACGTCCTACGGCTCGCAGGTCAATGGGAGCGCATCGAAGGTCTGGCGGCGGCATCAAGCGCACCCGCCTTGCTCTACCGGGAGCCGAGCATGGCGGTGCGGGTGATACGTGAGGAGTTCAACAAGGACTACCGCAGTGTCGTCATCGACGACCGAGAACTCTACGACGAAGTGAAAGAATACGTGTCAAGCGTCAACCCCGAGCTCGCGGACCGCATCGAGTGGTCCGGAACTTCCGATGACCCTCTCCCGGTCTTCGAGCGCTACCACATCCACGAGCAGGTCCACAAAGCTCTTGACCGGAAGGTGTGGTTGCCTTCCGGTGGCTCTCTCATCATCGAGCGAACCGAGGCACTGACCGTGATCGACGTGAACACCGGCAAGAACGTAGGGACTTCGAACCTGGAACAAACTGTTTTTGCCAACAACCTCGAGGCCGCCGAGGAGATAGCCCGCCAGCTTCGACTGCGTGACATCGGGGGAATCATCGTCATCGACTTCATAGACATGGAGATCGCACCCAACAGGGCCGAGGTCATGCGGACTTTCCGATCCGCGCTGGCGAGGGATAAGACCAGGACTCAGGTGTTCGACATCTCCGAACTTGGCCTCGTAGAGATGACAAGGAAACGCATTTCCGAAGGCTTGATCGAGGCCTTCTCAGACACTTGTCCCACCTGCAGCGGCCGTGGCATCGTCTTCGACCAGTCCTTGCTGTGAGGCGACCTTAGCCTTGCTGGTATACTAAACCTCTTGTGTATGCGGTGATCGACAGTGGTGGCAAACAAGCGACGGTCCGTGAGGGCGAAACTCTAGCTGTAGAGCGGCTAGGTGCAAGCCCGGGGGAACAGGTGTCGCTGAGACCGGTTCTCGTCGTCGACGGAACCCAGGTCATCTCGCTGCCCCAAGACCTGGCGAAGGTGACTGTCACCGCCAGAGTCGTCGGCGAGACAAAAGGGCCAAAGATCAAGGGGTTCACCTACAAGCCCAAGACCCGGGGTCGCAAAGCGTGGGGTCACCGCCAGCATTACAGCACCGTTGAGATAACCGGTATCGACCTGGGGGGCGTAGCAGCAGCCTCAGTTTCGGAGGATTGAAAGAATGTCCAAGACTAAGGGTGGCGGCTCAACCCGCAACGGCAGGGACTCGGCCGCAAAGCGACTCGGGGTGAAAGTCTACGACGGTACAGCTGTGACCGCCGGTTCGATAATCGTCCGCCAGCGCGGAACTCACTTCCATCCCGGCGACAACGTCGGTAGGGGCGGAGATGACACACTGTTCGCTCTAAGCGACGGGACCGTGAAGTTCGCTAGCCGCAAAGGGCGCAAGCTGGTTGACGTCCTCACAACCTGACAGACCTACCAGCGGTACTGCTCGGAGAGCGCTGACAGCGCCAGGTGTGGCGAACCCAGGCGACATCTGATGTCCTCGTCTTCTTTCGTAGACGAGGCTCAAGTTCATGTGAAAGGCGGCGACGGCGGGGCAGGTTCAGTTTCTTTCCGACGTGAAGCTCACGTAGCCAAAGGGGGTCCCGACGGCGGCGACGGCGGCGACGGCGGTCATGTGTGGCTCGTCGCTGACCGCAATGTGGCGTCGCTCTACTCTTTTCGAGACCACCCCCACCGGCGCGCCGGCAACGGAACCCACGGTATGGGGAAGGGTCGTCATGGTAAAGGCGGGGAGGATCTGTTCGTAGCAGTCCCGGAAGGCACGGTGGTAAAGGACGCCGACGGGTCGGTCATAGCCGACCTCGCTCGCCACGGCGACCAGTGGATCGCTGCAAGGGGGGGATCCGGAGGCCGGGGCAACGCAAGGTTTCTGTCCAACCGACGTCGGGCCCCAGCATTCGCCGAGCAGGCTGAACTGGGCGAGGAGAGATGGCTCGACTTGGAGTTGAAGCTTATGGCGGACGTAGCCATAGTCGGCTTCCCCAACGCAGGTAAGAGCACGCTCATCTCCAAGGTGTCGTCGGCGAGACCGAAGATCGCCGACTACCCTTTCACTACGCTCGAACCCCATCTCGGCGTCGTGCGATTCGACGAGCACGAACTGGTCGTGGCAGACATACCCGGTCTGATCGAAGGAGCCAGCGAAGGCAAAGGGTTGGGTCACAGATTCCTCCGCCACATCGAAAGAGCCCGAGCACTGTTGGTGCTGTTAGACCTGTCGCAGTCTGGCGGTCGGTCGCCACTTGAGCAGCAAGAAGTCCTGCTCGAAGAGTTGAGACGTTACGAGCCCGCGCTGCTGGAGCGGCCGCGGATTGTCGTCGGGTCCAAGGCCGACGCTCCCGACGCCACCGAATGGGACGGAACGAAAGTATCTGCGCTCACTGGCGAAGGGTTGCGCCCGCTGCTCGGAGCGCTCGCCGGCATGGTCGAAAGGGCTCGCGCCGAGGGGGCGCCGGAAGGGCGCTTCGTGCTGCACCGACCCCAGCAGGCAGGGGTGGTCGTGTCTCGTGGCGACGACGGTGGGTGGGTAGTCCGAGGTCGCTCTGCCGAGCGGGCGGTGGCACTGTCCGATATGACCGTACCTGACGCGCTCGAGTACGCCCAGGCGCGGCTCAAACGTCTAGGAGTCGACCGCGCCCTGCAACGGGCCGGGGCTCGGACCGGCGACGTGGTTAGCATCGGCTCGTTCCAGTTCGACTTCCAGGCGGACGCGGTTTGAGCTTCGACGCTTCGGCGGATGTGGATAGTGGCTCGACGCCGGACACGACGACAGGTCGGGACATCCATCCCGGGGTCCCGGGAAGACTTGTAGTCGTCAAGATCGGCACGTCGTCGCTGACCGACGAGACGGGGGCGATCCAACCGGAGAGCATAGAGAAGCTCTGCGCCGAGGTGGCAGACGCCTGGGCGGGAGGTGACCGCGTGGTGGTCGTGACCAGCGGAGCGATCGCCGCCGGACTGCCGATCCTAGGTATGGGAGATGCCCGCCCGACCGATATGGGTCTCCTGCAGGCCGTCGCCGCAGTAGGCCAGGCGCACCTCGTCGGCTTCTACAACGAGGCGCTGGCTGCCCACGGTCTGGTCTCAGGCCAGGCCCTTCTGACTCCAGGGGACTTCGTGAGCCGCCAGCAGTATCTCCACGCACGCCAGACGCTGCGGATACTCCTAGACCTTGGCGTCGTGCCGATCGTGAACGAGAATGATGCGATAGCTGACGACGAGATCCGCTTCGGTGACAACGACCGTCTGGCGGCTATCGTGTCGCACCTTGTCGGTGCGGATCTGCTCGTCATATTGACCGACACCCCCGGTCTGCTCACGGCAGACCCCCGCCTTGACCGTGAGGCCTCTCTCATCGAAGAGGTCGAGGCGGTCGACCATGACTTGGAGAGCATCGCCGGGAGCGCCGGAACGAGCAGGGGTAGCGGCGGGATGGCCTCGAAGCTTGCAGCGGCGAGGATGGCCGCTTGGTCAGGTGTGCGCACGGTGATAGCAGCAGCGGCGCGTCCGAATGTCCTAGCCGACTCCATAGCAGGGGTGGCCGGTGTCGGGACTACTTTCGTTGCACGCGAGTCCCGACTCCCTGCCCGCAAGTTGTGGATAGCGTTCGCGGTCGGGGCGTCAGGTGCGGTGAAAGTGGACGACGGCGCCAGGGATGCTGTTGTGGCGAGGGGAGGGTCACTCCTTCTCGCTGGCGTCCGCGAGGTCGTCGGCGACTTCAGCGAAGGTGACGCCGTCGAAGTCGCCGGGCTCGACGGCGTCACCTTCGCCAAGGGCCTTGTTCGTCACCCTGCTTGGCGCGTCCGCAACTTCGCTGGACTGCGTAGCTCGGACCTGCCGTCCGACGTGCCCGCGGAGGTGGTGCACCGCGACGACATGGTGATCTTATGAGTTGCTGCCTGGTCCGGGTGAAGTCTGGCAGGATGGCTGTGGCACCTGACACGGTGGTGTCGACAAACGAACGTCTGGAGGTCCGCGAGTGCAGCTGGGAATGGTCGGCCTAGGAAGAATGGGAGCGAACCTAGTTCGCCGTCTTATGCGCGACGGGCACGAGTGCGTCGTGTTCGACGTCAACGCCCAAGCTGTAGCAGGCTTGGCAGCCGAGGGGGCGACGGGAGCCTCAAGCGTCGAGGACTTCGTGGCAAAGCTGGATGAGCCACGGACCGCGTGGGTCATGGTGCCCGCCGCTTACACGGGTGACACCGTCGAGAGTCTCGCTGCGTGCATGGCCAAAGGGGACGTAATCATAGACGGCGGCAACTCCTACTACCGCGACGATATCCACCGGGCCGCAGCGTTGGCAGAGCGAGGGATCCACTACGTCGACGTCGGCACGAGCGGAGGGGTTTTCGGGCTTGAACGCGGCTACTGCTTGATGATCGGAGGCGAGGAAGACGTCGTCGCTAGGTTAGACCCGATCTGGCGTACCGTAGCTCCCGGAGTCGAGGCTGCCACCCGCACCGAGGGAAGGAGCGGCGATCCCACTCAGGCCGAACGGGGTTATCTGCACTGCGGGCCCAACGGCGCCGGCCACTTCGTGAAGATGGTCCACAACGGAATCGAGTACGGGGTGATGGCGGCCTACGCCGAAGGCCTCAACGTCTTGCACAAGGCAAATCTCGGCAAGCGCCTACCGGCTGAGGCTGACGCCGAGACGACTCCGCTCGCCAACCCCGAGTACTACATGTACGACATCGACACAGCTGCTGTCGCCGAGGTCTGGAGGCGTGGCAGCGTGATCTCCTCCTGGCTTTTGGACCTGACAGCACACGCCTTGTCGGTCGATCCCGGGCTGTCAAGTTTCGCAGGGCGGGTTTCGGACTCGGGAGAGGGACGCTGGACGCTGATGGCGGCGATCGACGAGGCGGTACCTGCCCACGTGCTTTCCTCGGCCGTGTTCGAGAGGTTCTCCTCTCGCGGTGAGGCCGACTACGCCGACAGGCTGCTCTCAGCCATGCGCAAGGAGTTCGGCGGCCATGACGAGAAGGTCGGCTGACGATCGGCGCTCAAGCCGAAGGGGGGGCGTCGACGTTAGAGGTGTCGGTCTGTGCCTGCACTTGAGTGACCGGAGGAACCCCCGCGTCTGCGGGTTCGGGGGTTCCCGTCCCCAGCGCTGCCGTGCCAGGCTGTCCTGAGAGCTCCCCGGTCGCAGGCTGGGCTGGGCCGAGCATCTGAGCCCGGATGGCGTCGAGGCGGCTCCTCGCTTCCGACCCGATAGCGGCTTGTTGGACTTCGAGCATTCTCGACTCGACAGTCTGACCGGTCAACTCCGAAGTCCCGATCGCCTTTGCGTACCTCGCCTCGATCTTGTTCCTGACCGTTTCGAGGGACGGGGCGCTTTGGTCGACAGTGTCGCTCAGGGAGCTCATGGCCTTGTTCAGCTGCTCCTGCATCTTCGCCTGGTCGAGCTGGGACATCAGCTTCTGGCGTTCGGCTAGCTTCTGCTGGAGAGCCAAGGCGTTCTGCTGGACTGCTGTGCGGGCTTGATCGGCTGCCTGGGCTGATTGCAAGCTCAGTGTCTTGAGCTCGTTCACTTGATTCTCGGTGGCCACCAGTCGGTTTGCGAAAGCCTCCGCCGTCTGGTTGTACTCGTTGGCTTTAGCCATGTCGCCGGCCTGCTCGGCCTGCTGGGCCATCGTCAGGGCTTGCCTGACGGAAAGGTTCATCTTTTCGAGCTCCTCTAGGGCCCGGTTGAGTTGCAGCTCGTGCTGCTTGTGGTTGGCCACGACGTTGGCAGCCTGCTCGACTAGGCGACGGTGCTGGTCTTGGACCTCGGCTATAGCTTGCTCCAGCTGAATCTTCGGGTCTGCTCTCTCCTCGAAGCGGCTGTTGGTCTTGGCGGTGAAGTACCGGAGACGCTTGCGAAAGAGGTCGAGCACGTTCATGGACGACATGCTACGACGTCGGACGGACAGTCGGAGGTCTGGCCGACTCCAAAGCGGTGCTCAACGACGCGATTTCGTCGCAGACCTCGTCCAAGTTGCCCGCAAGCTGGCTCGACAGCGTTTCGCCGAGGGAGGATTCCACGGCTAGAGTCACCACTTCGCCGGCAGACCTCTCGACCAGCTCGACTGCCGAGCGGACGGCATCCACCAGGCGTTGAGACACGGCCTCGGCCTCTCTCGCCGCTCGAAGCGATGCTGCTGCTGACGCCTCCGCACGATCCAAAGCAGCCAAGCCTGTCGCATCGCTGGCGTCCAAGCGGGCTCGGTCTGCCTGGATACGCTTTAGCGAGGCGCTCAGCTGGGCGGCAGTCGGTCCTGTTGCAGCGGGTAGCCCAGAGGAGCGCGAAGTCAAAGTGACAGCACGGTCGATAGCGGGGACGATCCCGTCCATCTGGGCGTGAAGGCGGGGCGATATCTCGCTGAGACGATCCCGTGTCGGTCCATCCGGCCAGGCTTCGAGGGCGGAGTCGAAGCGCTCCCCGGCGTCGATCAGCCGGGTGAGGAAGCCGCGCCAGGGTTCGGGATAACCCCAGGGGTCTATCCGTGCCTTGCGTTCGGCTTCGCGCCTGGCTTTTCGGCTCGACCACGACACCCTCGGCTACCAGCGACTTCCTGGGCCCCGGCGGACATGCTCGGGGAACTGACTGACACGCTCAGGCGTAGAGGTGGTAGCGGCCACAAGGACAGGTTAGGACGCTACTGGCGTAGATGCGCGCGCTAGCTTGGGCCTATGACCGTGTGCGATCTCGTCCAACTGGGGGGCAGAGCCAAAGCTGCGGCGTCCGTCGTGGGGTCGGCACCGTCAGGGACCCGAGATCGTGGCCTCGAACGTGCCGCAGCGGAACTCGAACGCGCGCGCGAAGAAATTCTCGCCGCCAACCAAGCCGACATCGCAAGCGCCAGGGCGGCGGGGTTGGCCGATACGACGATCGACAGACTGGCCCTCAACCCGGGACGGCTTGCGGCTATGGCCGCCGGCTTGCGGGCCGTCGCCGCCAGCCCGGATCTCTTGGGCGAGGTCCTCGACGGCTGGGTACGACCTAACGGGCTACAGATACGCCGAGTCAGGGTACCCCTCGGAGTTGTAGCGGTGATCTACGAGAATCGCCCCAATGTGACAGCCGACGCCGCTGGGCTTTGCCTTAGAGCGGGCAACGTCGCCTTCCTTCGCGGCAGCTCCGCAGCTCTGAGGACTAATGTGGCCATAGCGGCGGCTATGAGACATGCCTACCGCGAGGTAGGCCTGCCCGAGGACGCCCTCATACTCGTCGAGGATCCCTCCCGCGAGACGGTGAGGGATTTTCTCGCTTTGGACGGCGTCATCGACTGCCTAATACCCAGAGGAGGTCCGTCGCTTATAGCCGAGGTGAAGCAGCACTGCCGGGTACCGTACGTCATCGACGGGGACGGAAACTGCCACGTGTACGTCGACGAGTCGGCTGATCTGGAGATGGCCTGTGCCATCCTCGTCAACTCCAAGATTCAGCGACCGAGCGTCTGCAACGCTGCCGAGACGCTTCTCGTGCACCGCCATGTCGCCGGGGAGTTCCTGAAGCTCGTGGGCCCTCTACTACGCGACGTCGAGCTGCGAGGCGACGAGGAGACCCGGTCGATCCTCGGGACTTCCAACGTGTCGAGCGCTACCGTCGAGGACTACGCACGAGAGTTCCTCGACCTCACCCTGGCGGTCAAGGTGGTCTCCGGCATAGACGAGGCAATCGCCCACATCGGCCGGTTCGGTTCCGGCCACACCGAGGCCATAGTCACCTCCGACCTCGCCAGCGCCCGCCGGTTCCAAAGGGAGGTCGACGCAGCCGCCGTAGTGGTGAACGCCTCCACCCGCTTTACAGACGGGGAGCAGTTCGGCTTCGGCGCCGAGATAGGTATAAGCACCCAGAAGCTCCACGCCCGGGGTCCGATGGGGGCGGCCTCCCTGACCACCTACAAGTACCTAGTCGAAGGTTCAGGTCAGGTCAGGCCATAGCCTCAGCCGAGGTGCTCCACGAAACGCTCCAACTGCTTGAGGTTCCGGCATTCGTAGGCGCCGTCGCAATGGGCACTGTACTGGCCTACGATAGAGTCCCCTGTGTCCCAGTAAGATCGGGGTTCAGGGTTTAGCCAGTACACGTGGCGGGCCTTCTTGGCTATCTCCGCGAGGACCCAGGTCTGAGAGGCGTGGTAGTTGTTCCGGGCGTCGCCGAGCAGGAGCACCGTCGTCGTTGGGTTGACGTCCCGGCCCCAGCGGTCCCAGAAGGCCTCGAACGCGTGCCCGTAGTCTGAGTGGCCGTCCACCCAGATGACGTCGGCCTCGGTATTGATCCGGGCGATGGCGGCCGAGATGTCCTCAGTCTGTTTGAAGTAGTCGGTCACCTCGTCGATGCCGTCGATGAACACGAACGATCGCACCCTGGAGAACTGGGAGCTGATCGCGTACACCATGTGCAAGGTGAAGCGAGCGAACGCGGCAACCGAGCCGGAAATATCTGCGATGACCATTATTTCGGGCTTGGACGGTCTCGGATAACGGAACCGCGGGTCTGCGGGAACTCCACCGTATGACAAGGAGTGCCGGACAGTGCTTCGGAAATCGAGCGGTCCTTTACGACCGTGACGCCGCTTTCGCGCTAGACGCACAGCGAGCTTGCGAGTCAGAGGCGTGATCGCCTTACGTAGCGCGGCGAGCTCCTCCCGGCTTGCATGCATGAAGTCGACATCTTCGGGTAGCGGCTTGCGGACGGACTTCGCCACGGCTTCTGCACCCCGGTCGGCCACAAGCCGCCGGCGTATCTCCGCTTCGATCTCCCTACGCAGAGCGTCGATCCTGTGCTCGAAGTCCTCCCTGGTGAGCCTCTCTTCCAGGTCTGAGCGGTCAGGGTTCGCGCTCCCCGCGTGCTCCATCATCTTCGCCATTACGGCTTCCAAGTCGAGCTGTCGGAGGGTCCGATACAGGTAGTAAGTGCCACCAACCGGACGTCCGGGTTCCATGCCCGCATAACGCGAGACCGCTGTCCTGGCTATCGCTCTGAGCATCGAGTCGTTGCCGTCCATCAAAGCTCGCAGGAGCATCTCGGCGAGCTGTTCCTGGGTGAGGCCCTCAGCTGACCCCTGTCCGTCGCTCTGCGCCGAACCGATGAGCGAGCTGAGCAGGTCCTCGGTGCCGTCGGGCCCGCCGGTATCGCCGATACGGTACTCCCGGCCCCGGAGCGAGAAGTACACCTCGAAGACGGTCTCGAAAGTCTTCCAGTGGGCGTTGTTCTTGACCATCGTCGCCGCAAGGGCGTACTTGAAGGCGTCGCGGTCCTCCAAGGGAACGTGACGCAGAGCCTCGACGGCATCGAGGTTCTCGGTGAGGCTTACGGGGATCCCTGCGTTGCGGAGCTCTTTGACGAACCCCGACACCGACTCGAGGATGCCCGCCGAGCTTCCCTCTGGGAGCGCCTGCTCGCTGCCGTCCACCTTCGCCTACCGCTGTGCGCTCGACGTGCCGGCCAGGTCCTTGGCGGCCTTGTCGATGTCGGACTGGTATTTGAGCAGGATGTGGAGCGTCTCCGTCGCAGTCTGGGTGTCCACAGACTGAATTCCCAGCAGCACGAGAGTCCGCGCCCAGTCGAGGGTCTCCGACACGGACGGGGCCTTCTTCAGGTCCAGGCCCCGGATGGATCTGACAATCCTCACGACCTGATCGGCGAGTGAGTCGGTGATCCCGGGGACCCGAGTCAGGACGATCTGCTTTTCGCGTTCGACATCTGGGTAGTCGATGTGCAGGAAGAGGCAGCGACGCTTGAGAGCTTCGGAGAGCTCCCGAGTGTTGTTCGACGTCAGGAACACCAGGGGTATCTGCGTCGCCTCGACGGTCCCTAGCTCGGGAATGGACACTTGGTAGTCCGAGAGGATCTCCAACAGCAGGGCTTCTGTCTCGACCTCGACGCGGTCCACTTCGTCGATCAGCAAGACGACGGGGTCTTGTGCCCGGATCGCCTCTAGTAGAGGCCGGGTCATCAAGAATGGCTCTGAGAAGATATCGTCTTCTATGTCGGTCCACGTCTCGCCGTCGGCTTGGGTGATCCGCTCGGCTTGGATGCGAAGAAGCTGCTTTTTGTAGTTCCACTCGTAGAGTGCCTTGGACTCGTCGAGGCCCTCGTAGCACTGCAGTCGTATGAGCCTCGATCCTGTCATCTCGGCTACCGATTTGGCGAGCTGCGTCTTGCCGGTGCCCGCCGGGCCTTCCACCAGGACCGGCTTGCCGAGCCGTTCGGCTAGGAAGACGACACCGGCGATCCCTTCGTTCGCGAGGTAGGACACCGAAGCGAGACCCTCACGGACAGCCCCTGGAGATTCGAAACGAGTAGGGGAGATTGCGGTCACAGGCACGGGTCCTTTCGGCATGTTGAATCTTCGGGAAAAGCAGTTGGGACGGTTCTATGGCCCCGCCAGTTCCGAGCTTTGGGGGCACGTTACGGCTATAAGGCTGTCAGCATACCGGCAGAGCCACAACGGACCCCAAACAGAGTTGTCGGGGGGGCTCGAAGCTGCGATCGCCGCCGTCTAAGCCGGATGGCTTAAGGTGGTCTGTTTGCCTCCAGGCGACGCCCAGTATGAGTATCGTGTCTACCTGTCGTCGCATTGAGGCGACGAGCTGCCAGTCGGCCGAAAGGCCAAACAGATGGAGGGTTTTAGATGGCGTTGTTCGACAGGGAGTTCATCGCTGTACCCGACGACCGTAAAGGTCAGATCGTCTTCAAATGGCCTGACGAGACGATCAGGAAGATGACCAGAGCTATCGTCAACGCCGACGAGATGGCGGTATTCGTCAATACCGGCAAGGTTGTCGCGACGATGGGTCCCGGGCGCCATCAGATACAAGCGGACGAGCTTCCCGGCTTGGGCGCCCTGATCGACTTTGCTACCGGGGGTAACGCCTACCGTGCGGAGCTGTACTTCGTCGGCACCCGGGAGTACCCTCGGAACGCATTCGGTGGGCGCATAGACGACGTGCAGGATCCCCAGACTGGAATGATCGTTACCCTTCGTGTCTTCGGCGACTATTCGATGAAGGTCGTGGACCCGGTCGCTTTGATCACCAACCTGGTCGGTACGGTGAACGTCGCTGACAACGACGCGGTGACAGGCTGGATGAGCGATCAGCTGCTCAAAGTCCTTCGAACTCACATGACCGTTCAGATCGTCCGTAACGGCTGGCCGATCCTCGGCCTATCTGCCTACACGCCTGACATCGAGAAAGAGGTGGTCTCGGCGGGCAACGAGCAGCTCGCCAGCTACGGGGTGCAACTGGTGCGGATGGGGAACTTCGACATCAACCTGTCCGCCGAGGACGAGGCTCAGCTCAAGACCCTCGCCAAGGACACCGCCTATTCGAGGCTTGCAGGTGGCTTCAACCAGTACGCGGCGGGTGAGATGGCACTCGGCGCGGGGGCCGGGATGGCGCAGGGAGGCGGCGCTGTTGGCGGTGCGTTCCTGGCTGCAGGTCTCGGTCTGGGAGGCCAGGCGGCGGCAGCTCCCCAGGGAGTTGCCCCGACGCTGCCGGCCGGCCCCGGCTTCGCCGGCGGTGGGCCGGGGTACGCTGCGCAGGCCGCCGCTGCGTCGGCGAGCGCAGCCTCGGCGACGGCGAAGTGCCCCGCGTGTGCAGCGGAGAACCCCCTGGGAGCCAAGTTCTGTGCGTCGTGCGGTACTGCGATGGCCCCGCCGGGGGTCACCTGCCCCGGTTGTGCTGCGGATAACCCGCAGGGCGCCAGGTTCTGTGCGTCGTGCGGCACGTCGCTCGCGCCCGCCGTGGCGCACTGCTCTCAGTGCGGCACTGAGCTGGTCCCGGGAGCGAAGTTCTGCGCCTCTTGTGGCACCCCCGCCGCTGGATCGGCGTAGCGGGCCTTGTGACGCTTACGCCGGCGGCGTGGGTGCGGGGATGCCAGCCGATGCCTCCCTGCGGGGAATAACCCATTTGAGCATGCTGTCGTAGACCGTCATGATCGACTGGCCGTATACCGGACTTGTGGCCCAGTGGCCAGCGAGCTGTACCCAGGTTGTGCAGCACCCGCTAAGCGAGGTACCTCCGACTACGTTGTTGGTTCCCGCCGGCAGCGGAGCTTTAGTGGCGAACTGGTAGAGCAGTTCGAGCTGGGCCTCCACCCCGGTGTCCGCGTCCGGGAAGGTCATCCCGCTAGCACAACTGTCGCACGCTCCTATACCTGCGAAGTTATTGTCGGCGCTTGATAGCTGCCCGCCGGCGGGGAACGAAAAGTATCCAGTCTCTACTACAGACTGGGCGAAGGCAACGTCGTCTCGGACGCCTAGCGACGAACCCCACTGGGCGTAGAAGCCAGTGAGTTGGGAGATCGGAACGGTAGTGTCAGCTTGGTGGCCGGTGCTCGTGTACCAGGCTGCGAGTTCGCCGGCCGTCAGTACAGGCGTCCCGAGGATGTCTGGCGAGCGCGGGGTCGGTGGATCGGCGACGGCCTGGGAGCTCGACAAGGTGGCGCTCCTGACGGGCTGCGGCAGCGGGGCGTGGGGGACTATCGGGTTGGGAACGGTGCTCGTCGGTCCTGAAGCTGGGGGGCTGCCGAGGTCGGGGAGAGGTGGGCTCGAAGCGCTCGCAGGGGTCGTCGCAGCTTTCTCCACTAGCGTAAGAGTAGACAGGGCGGAGTCGAGGAGCTCTTGGTCGTGCCCGGCGACCTTGCGAGCGCTCACGAGAACTTGACTTGCTGCGGCTACTTTCGACGCCGACGCGTTCGCCGCTTGCACGGCCTGGGTGTAGTCAGCTCGGGCCTGTTCCCCTACGATCACAAGCATCTCTTGGGCGTCTATAGCGCTGATGGCGCTTTGAGCCGACTCGGAGCCCGCGAATTGGCTTCCGTTCGCGCTCGTCGAGCCTGGCGATGAGGGCCCTGCCGCTGGTGCGGCGGCCCCTACATAAGCGTCGAGAGCTATCTCTCGTAGGCGCTCGGCGGCGACGGCTTCGTTGGCGGAGGACTGGCTCTGGGCCTTTTGGGCTGCTTCCACGCTCGACACCGCCGAGTCGACCTTTGCGTTCGCTTCGCCGAGCACGGAGCGGGCCTGTGAGACCAAGGACAGGGCCGGTTGGAAGTCGGCGATGGCGCTCAGTTGGTAGAGGTCCCCTTGGACCTGCGACAGCAGCGGGTCAAGGTTGACCGCTGGGATGGTAGTTGTCGACGTCGGCGCCGCAGTCGTGGCGGGGGTGGACGCAGGGCTGCTACCAGCCGGGGGTGTGGCGTAAGCGGCCGGCACCAAGGTGGCGAGTCCGACCGTAACGGCGGTGACGAACCCGACGGCGGCGCGCCATCCGAGTCGCGCCGCTGCGGAAACGTTTAGAGCTTTCCCGTGAGCGTCATCAGCATCCGGGCGATGAGTCTGCGTGCACGCAGCCGTCCAGGAAACCACTCTTTCTTACATCGGCCCCCCCCTGGCTGGGGTTTAAGGAATTGGGCCTGGCTGCGAAAGGAGAGAAGGCGAAACGACAGAATCAGCCGGCAGCGCATTCCCCGGAGCCGACCTCCGCTGTGTAGGGTCCGGTCTCGTCGAAGTCGACGTAGAAGTCAGGTCGCTCCTCCGGGTCTGGCCACTCGTCAAGGTCCACAAGGTCCTTCGAGACGGCCTTGGCTCCACCTGCCGCCGCGAGCCAGTCCTGGAAAGCCATCCCGGCGGAGCGCTCGTCGGCGAACCTGGCGACCACGCGAACGGCGGCTTCAGCGGCCGCTTTGGCCGGCAAACGCAGAGCGCGTTGAGCGAACTCGATCTCGGTGTCGCCGACGTGGCCTCCGAGAAGGAGTTGGTATCCGGGGGCGGGCCGACCGTGGGAGCGCCGCTCGGCCCCGTGAAAGCCGATATCCGCGATGTGATGCTGCCCGCAGCTGTTGGTGCAGCCGGAGATGTTGATGCGAACGCCTCCCACGTCGGCGAGGCCGGCTTCTTCGAGTGCCCTGGAGATGTCTTGGGCCAAGCCCCTGCTTTGCGTGACGGCCAGGTTGCAGGTGTCGGCACCTGGGCAAGACACGACGTCCCTGGCGAGCTCTGCCCCAGGAGCGGCCATTCCGATCGCATCCAGAGCCTGATAGAGGCCCGGAAGTTGCTCTGCGCTCAGGCCTCTTATAGCGAGGTTCTGGCGGTTGGTGGCGCGGATCTGGACGCCGAAGTCCCTGACTATGGCCGCCAGCGCCCTGAACTGCGCGGCGGTGACGTCTCCGAGAGGGGCGTGAGCCACTGCGCTAACCGTCCCCTTGGCAACTCCGACGACGACGTTGGTGGACTCCCATCGCTGGTAGGGGCTGGCGGTGCGGGAAGTCCTCAGGGTTACCGGGGTTCCGACCGGAGTTACCGGGAGCGTCGGGCTCATTCCAGCGGGGCTGTCGCCAAGTTCCTCTACGATAGGCGGGATACCCCCCGGCCAGCTTGAAGAGGCCACCAGCAGCTGTCGTTCTCGCAGAACGCGCCGCCGAAGTTCGTCGATGCCGATCTCGTCTACCACCCACTTGAGGCGAGCGCGAAGCTTGTTGTACCTGTTCCCGAAGTGGTCGAAGGTTCTAAGGACAGCTTCGATCGTAGGGAGGAGGTCCTCACGTGCGGTGAACTCTTCCAGGGCCTGCGCCGGGTGGGGGTTGGCTCCTAGGCCCCCGCCTATAAAGACACGGAACCCGGCTTCGACGGTCCCGTTCTCCTTAGGCCGGCCTACTGCTACGACACCCACGTCGTTGAACATGGCCTGGCCACAGTCCGTTGCGCACCCCGAGAAGTTGATCTTGAACTTTCGTGGCAGCCTCTGGGCGTAGGGGTGATGCAAGAAGTGACGGAAGGTCGCTTCGGCCCACGGGCTTATGTCGAGCACTTCGAAGGGACACGCTCCAGCGAGGTGGCATCCCATGACGTTACGCACAGTGTCCCCGCACGCCTCGCGCGACGTCAGTCCCACGCCCGCGAGGTCCCTGAGCATCTCGGGCACCCTTTTGAGCGCTACGAAGTGGAACTGCACGTTCTGACGGGTCGTGATGTGTCCCCAGCCTCGGCTGTAGCGCTCCGAGACGTCCGCGAGGACCTCCAGCTGCTCGGCGGTGACGTTCCCGTAGGGAAGTTTCAGCCTCACCATCTGGTTGTGCCCGCCCTGGCGTTGACCGTACACGCCGTTGTTGAGCCGGAACACCCGAAAAGCGTCGTCGTCGATCGCGCCCGAGAGGTGCGCCTCCAGGAGCTCCTCGAACTTAATTATGTCCGCTTCTAGCTCAGGGTCGATCGTTCTGTGCGCCACAGACAGAATCTATCAAATGTTGATCTGAATAATCAACAATTATGATCCGCGGCCGCTTTGCGCCGCTCTCTGCATCAGGTCCGGAGGAGCTCCGCTACCTGAAAGGCGAGGTCCAAAGACTGTCCGCCGTTAAGTCGGGGATCACAGGTGGTGGTGTAGCGCAGCTCGAGTTGCTCCTCTAAGACCTCCTCCGTTCCGCCAAGGCATTCCGTGACGTCATCGCCGGTGAGCTCGATGTGGATCCCGCCGGGCCAAGCGCCCTCGCGCCGGCATACCTCGAAGAACTCGCTGATCTCGCCCATGATGTGGTCGAGATGCCTGGTCTTTCGTCCCCCGGCGCCGACGAAGGTGTTGCCGTGCATCGGGTCGCAGGTCCAAACTACGGGATGGCCTGACTCTCGAACAGCGTCTATCAACCCCGGCAGGCGGCCTGCCGCCTTGCTGATCCCCATCCTGGCGATCAGCACCAGCCGTCCCGGAGTCCGCTCGGGGTCTAATTTGTCACACAGAGCCACTAATTCCGCCGGTGTGGCAGAGGGGCCCACTTTCGCTCCTATCGGGTTCGAAATCCCCGAGAGGAAGTCGGCGTGAGCTCCAGCCACCTCCCTGGTGCGTTCGCCGACCCAAAGCAGATGGGCCGAGGTGTCATACCAGTCACCAGTCAGCGAGTCTCGCCTGGTCATAGCCTCCTCGAAGCCCAGTATCAGGGCTTCGTGGCTCGTCCAGAACTCGACCTCGCGAAGCGTCCCGGCGGAAAGGTCGACGCCACATGCACGCATGAACTGCAGGGCCCGTTCGATCTCCGACGCGAGAGCTTCGTACTTACGCCCACCAGGGCTCTGGGCGACGAACTCCCTGTTCCAAGTGTGGACCTGAGACAAGTCGGCGAACCCGCCCTTGGTGAACGCCCTTAGGAGGTTGAGCGTCGACGCGGACTGGTGGTAAGCGTCGAGGAGTCGGTTCGGGTCGGGAGTCCTGGCGGTCAGGGTAGGAGCGTCGTCGTTGACGAGGTGACCTCGAAAGCTCGGTATCTCCTGGCCGTCGACCAACTCGGTGGTGGAGCTGCGGGGCTTTGCGAACTGACCGGCGATCCGCCCAACCTTTACAACCGGTACTCCCGACCCGTAGGTGAGCACTGCGGCCATCTGTAGTATCACCCGCAGCTTGTCGCGGATGCTGTCCGCCGTGAAGTCGTTGAAGGACTCGGCGCAGTCACCCGCTTGCAGAAGGAAAGCCCTGCCGGCCGCGACTTCCGCAAGACTCGAAGTCAGGCTTCTCGCCTCACCAGCGAACACGAGAGGGGGCAAAGCCGAGATGACTTTCAGCACGCGGTCCAAGGCGAAAGCGTCAGGCCAGTCCGGTTGCTGGCCTGCGGGTCGAGCTCTCCAGCTGGCGGGACTCCACGTGGATCGGTTGGGCATGCCATCCAGAGTGGCTCAAACTCCAACCCTTGGCAACGCGAATATCTCCTAACCGACCAGGTGAACGTCAGGCTATTAGAGGCGACCCCGCTGAAACGGTAGCCTTCGAGGACGATGGCCCAGCGTGTAGGAGTCCTCGGCGGGACGTTCGACCCGATCCACGTAGGTCATCTCGTCGCGGCCGTGAACTGTCGCGACGTTTTAGATCTCGATCGCGTCCTTCTAATGGTCGCCAACGAGCCGTGGCAGAAGGTGGGCTCGAGACCGGTGAGCCCGGCGCTTGACCGGTTGGCACTCGTCGAAGCCTGCGTGGCTGGCGTCGAGGGTCTTGAGGCAGGCCGAACGGAGATCGACCGGGGGGGGCCGTCCTACACGGTCGAAACACTGCGAGAGCTGCGGGTCGGTGTCCCAGCGCCGGATCTGTACCTGATAGTCGGGTGGGACGTCGCTTCGTCGCTGCAGAGCTGGGATCGATGGGAAGAGATCCGCGACCTTGCGCGTCTCGTGGTGGTGAATCGTCCCGGTGCGGCGTCACCGAGCGGCCTCGAGGACTCAGGGTGGAGAGTCGAGACCGTCGAGGTGCCCAACCTTGAGATCTCTAGCACTGACCTGCGCGAACGTGCCCGAGATGGACGCCCGCTCGACTACCTGATACCTGCCAAGGGCGTGGAGTTGCTGCGACGCAGGGGAATGTATTGTGGAGGGGAATGCTGACGGTTCGCCGTGACTTGCTATCGCAGCGAGCTCTCAGTGGCATGCGGACGGAGCCTTCGACGCGCAGGCCTGCACCGACCGAAACAGCCAAGTCCCTGAGCGCTAGATCCGGCGTCGACCAACCCAAGATCGGCGTCCGCTCGGCGCGCCGCCGTCGGCGCCGACGCCGCTTCAGGGAGATGATGGCGGTCTTGGTAGTGCTCGTCGCCTTGCTGACGGCGACAGTCGTGATTCTCGGACTGCAGTGGCTCGACAGCCCATCCGGGTCGGGAGGAACCCACCCCGCTCACACGGGCTTGAATCACTCCCTGACGCTGAACTTAGCGTCGCAAGCCCTACGGTAGAGAGGTGAGAGTTTTGGAAGGTCCGACCGTTAGGCAGCTGTGCCTTGAAGCGGCGAAGGCGTGCTACGAGAAGGGCGGTGAATCCACCGTGGTCCTCGGGGTGGGGAAGTCCCTTGGAATTGCCGATGCGTTCGTCATAACCAGTGCCACCAGTTCCAGACAGGTCCGCACGATAGCCGACGCTGTCGAAGAGCGGGTGAAGGAGTTCGGAGGCGGCGGGCCCATTAGCGTCGAAGGGCTCGCCGACGCCCGGTGGGTTCTTATGGACTTCGGAGCGTTTGTGGTGCATGCCATGCTCGAGGAGGCTCGGGACTTCTACCAGCTAGATGGGCTGTGGTCGGACTCCGAGACCTGGGATTGGGCCCCGACTGGAGCCGCCGTAAGCTCGTCTTGACGGCTTTGGCCTCAAGGCGAGCCTCATAGAAGCCGAAAGACCTCGCAGTGGGTAGCTCCGTCCGTTACGGGCCCCGCCCTACAACGACAGAGGCATGAGTGATTTCGGAGACAGCCAAGTGCTACAGCTAAGCGAGCCAAAGTCCCTAGAACCGATGGTCGAGGCTCACGGCTTCAAGCTGGTGGAAGAGGATGACGTCGCTTTCAGCCTAGGTTTGTGCCGGGAGATCCAGCGGATCTACTCCTCCTACCACGACGGAGACCTGACTCCGACCGACGGCGTCCGGGACGGTTTGACGCTCAGCTTGGAGATGCTGACCGTCTTGACAGCTACCGTCACCGAGGGGATGCCGGCTCTACGCCTCGAAGTGGCTTCCGCCCAGACTCGCGAGATGATCGGAGTGCTGTTCGGAATGTCGAGGGCAGACAGGGCCCTGATCGCGTCCCAGGCGCGGCGGAAACTGAGCAGGATGGCTACCCCAGAGTTAGATCATCGCGCGTACAAGCCGGCTGGCCTGCGCCCCGACGCGCCGACCAAGCCGAAAGCCAAGAAGCCCAAGGCCCGGGAGTCGATTTTTGCCAGGCTGTCGTTCCACCGCCGGCGGCGTTTGGCGGCATCCTCGTACACGGGCTGAGCGCCCCTGGACACACGTCGGGCCATGCCGGGGACGCGCTGACATGATTGCCTCTTGGTAGGGGTAGCTTGGACCCCATGACATCCAGGCCGGTAACACTCGGAGGGCTAAGGCGAAGCGGATGGCAGTCCGTCCCTGTCAAGGAAGAGATTCGCCGTAACGTCGCAGCTCGTCTCCGCTCTGGCGGGCAAATCGTCAGCGGCCTAGTCGGATACGAGGACACCGTCCTGCCACAGCTTGAGAACGCCCTTCTCGCAGGCCACGACGTGATCTTTCTCGGCGAGCGCGGCCAGGCGAAGACCAGGATGATACGGTCCCTTACTGGGCTGCTGGACGAGTGGATTCCTATCGTGGCGGGCTCAGAGATCCTCGATGATCCCTACCGTCCGGTGTCTAGGTACGCAAGAGACCTCGTCGCCGAGCAGGCAGACGACTGTCCGATCGCATGGGTTCACAGGGACGAGCGTCTCGGCGAGAAGCTCGCGACGCCCGATACATCTATCGCGGACCTGATCGGCGAAGTGGACCCGATTCGAGTTGCCGAAGGCCGGTACCTCTCCGACGAGCTCACTTTGCACTACGGGCTTGTTCCGCGCACGAACCGGGGGATCTTCGCGGTAAACGAACTGCCAGATCTGGCTGAGCGAATCCAAGTTGGCCTGCTCAACGTGCTCGAAGAGCGCGACATACAGGTTCGGGGGTACAAGATCAGGCTCCCTCTCGACATCTTGCTGGTGGCTTCCGCCAACCCGGAGGATTACACAAACCGCGGCCGGATCATTACGCCGCTGAAAGACCGTTTCGGGTCACAGATCCGAACGCACTATCCGCTGGACGTGGAGGCGGAGATGGCCGTCGTCGAGCAGGAGGCGACCAAGGCGGACCTGCCGGGCGTAGTCTTGAAGGTCCCCCAGTTCATGTCCGAGGTCGTGGCGACGTTGACGCATCTGGCACGTCAGAGTCCCCACATCAACCAGCGGTCGGGCGTCTCGGTACGGTTGAGCGTCGCAAACCAAGAGATCATGGTGGCGAGCTCCCTACGCAGAGCCTTGCGTCTCGGAGAGCCGGACGCGGCCCCTCGGATCGCAGACCTCGAGTCTCTGGCTGCGTCGACACTCGGGAAGGTGGAGTTGGACTCCATCGACGACAGTCGTGAGAACCACGTAGTGGAAGCGCTCATCGCCCAAGCGGTGATAGGCGTGTTCCGTTCGTCGGTGCCAGCCGACAAGCTCAAGGCCGTGGGTGCCGACTTCGAAGGCGGGAGGGTGCTCCACAGCGGTGACGACGTGACGGCCTCGGACCTCGTGGAGACCCTTGGTGAGTTCCCCGGCCTTCGGGAAGCTGTCGCGTCAATAGGCTCCATAGCCGGCAGCGAGTCGCCTTCGGTAATAGCCTCGGGGGTGGAGTTCGTCTTGGAAGGGATGCACCTAACGAAGCGGCTCAACAAGGACCAGTCTGGCTCCCGTTCCCTCTACAGGGCCCGGTAGCTGGCGGTGGCCGGATTCACCTACTCTCGTTGGGACGGAACCCAGACCGGGTTCGACTTCGACGCTGACGACGTGTTCGCTCAGCTCACCGACGATTTGCTTTTCCACGGCGACTTGAATCAAGCGCTGCACAGACTTCTCCAACGTGGCTTCACCGATCGAAATGGTCGCCGGGTGGAGGGGCTACGCGACATCCTCCAAAAGCTGCGGGAGCGCAAAGCCGAGCTGCTTGAAAAGCACGACCTCGGGGAGCCGTTCTCCGAGGTGGCTGAGAGGCTAAGAGAGATCGTAGACGCCGAGAGGAGGTCACTCGACGCAGCTCGCGAGCAGGCGGAAGGCTCCGGAGACCAACGCAGAGCAGGCGTGAGCGACGAAGCTATCGCTGAGCGGTCGATCGCTTTGGACCTTCTACCCCCTGACCTGGCAGGTCAGATCCGCTCCCTTCAAGACTACGACTGGACGAGCTCCTCTGCGCATCAGAGCTTTGAGGAGCTCGTCGAGGAACTACGGTCCCAGGTTCTTCAGAGCCAGTTCAACCAGATGTCCGAGGCGATGTCGGACATGTCTCCTGAGTCGCTGCAGCGGATGAGGGAAATGTTCGACCATCTCAACCAGATGATCGAAGCGCGCGCGGCGGGCCGGGATACCTCTGGCGCGTTCGAGGACTTCATGGCCCGGTTCGGCGACATGTTCCCAGGCAACCCAGCGAGCCTTGACGAACTGCTCGAAGGGATGGCGCGCCAGATGGCGGCAATGTCCCAGTTGCTCAACTCGATGACTCCTGACCAAAGGGCAGAGTTGCAGCGTCTGTCGGACGCACTGCTGGAGGATCTAGATCTCAAGTGGCAAGTGGAACGGCTGAGAGGAAACCTGCGGGGAGCGTTTCCCGGAGCAGGATGGGAGGGGGGTTACAGCTTCAGCGGGGGAGATCCGCTGGGCCTGACCGAAGCCGCCTCGGTGCTCAACAACCTCGGCGACCTCGACAGTCTGGAGTCGATGCTTACCACCGCCTCCAACCCGGGTGCCCTAGCCGAGGTGGATATCGACAAGGCGAGGGAACTAGTCGGCGACGACGCGGCACGATCGTTGGAGCAGCTCGCTCGCATAGCACGCCAGTTGGCCGAGGCGGGTCTCATGGACACCAAAGGGGGACGCTTGGAGCTCACCCCGCGCGGCTTGCGCAAGATCGGCCGTAATGCGCTGTCCGAACTGTTCTCGAAGGTTATGAAGGACCGCACTGGAGGTCATCAGGTACAGCGTCTCGGAGTCGGCCACGAGCGGACCTTCGAGACCAAGCCGTACGAGTGGGGCGACCCGTTCAACCTCTCGATAGAGAGAACCGTCCGTAACGCTCTGCGCCGTGGGGGCTCGGGGCTGCCGGTCCGCCTCGAGCCTGATGATTTCGAAGTGGATCAGACGGAGACCGTGACATCGTCCTCGACGGTTTTGGCGATCGACCTTTCGCTGTCGATGCCGATGAGGGGGAATTTCCTGGCGGCTAAGAAAGTGGCTATGGCTCTGCAGTCACTGATCAGCGGCCAGTACCCGCGTGACTTCCTCGGCATGGTCGGCTTCGGCGAACTGGCAAGGGAGTTGAAAGCCAGCTCGCTACCCGAGGTCTCTTGGGACTATACCTACGGGACGAATATGCAGCACGCCCTGATCCTCGCCAGGCGGATGCTGTCGGGAAAGTCAGGTACCAAGCAGGTGATCATGATCACCGACGGCGAGCCGACGGCGCACATACTTGCGAACGGCGAACCGTTCTTCGACTACCCGCCGACTCCCGAGACTGTGAGGGTCACCCTCCAGGAGGTGGCGAGGCTGACCCGAGATGGGATTCGACTGAACACGTTCATGCTCGACGCAACGGGCTACCTGCGTAGCTTCGTAGAGAAGATGACCCAAATCAACGGGGGCCGAGCCTTCTACACAACCCCTGAGAGCCTCGGCAGCTACGTACTTGTCGACTTCTTGGAGCACAAGCGGGTCCAGCGTCGCAGCGCCTGATCCGACGACCGGGGGAATAGGTTTCCCCGAAGACTTGAAACCCGAGAGCCCTTGCGCCTGGCGAGCGTCACGAGTTCGCCGCCAAGTCGGATCTCGCTTAAGCTTGGCAGGTGCACGTCATTGTCGTCGGCTGCGGCCGGGTAGGAAGCGAGCTCGCCGGCAGGCTTCGCAGGGAGGATCACACGGTAGCGGTCCTCGACAAGAACCCGGTCGCTTTTCGACGCCTTTCCTCTGAGTGGGATTGCGAACAGGTGGTCGGGTTCGGCTTCGATCAAGACGACCTTCGCAGAGCTGGGATCGAGCGTGCCGGGGCGGTTGCGGCCGTTACGAGCGGGGACAACACGAACATACTGACTGCCCGTATAGCCCGGGAATGCTTCGAAGTCAGCAACGTCGTGGCAAGGATCTACGATCCCCGCAGGGCCGCGATATACCAACGACTTGGTATCCCAACGGTGGCGACAGTCAGCTGGACCGTCGATCAGGTGGCCAGGCGACTCATACCGGGCGAGGTCAGTTCTGAGTGGACCGACCCGACGGGGACCGTGAACCTGGTCGAAGTCCCGCTACCCGAAGCTCACTGCGGCAAGCCCGTCGCCGAACTGGCGGCAGGAGACAAGTGGAGGCCTGTTCTAGTCACGAGGGGGGTCCTGTCCCAACTTGTGAAGCCGGGTTTGGTCGGCCAAGAAGGAGACATCGTCCATATGGCAGTGTGCACAGAGCACATCAACGAAATGAGGGCACTGTTGATGTCGGGCGCAGTCGCCAAAGGTGGGCGATGAAAGTCTCAATCGCCGGTGGAGGGGTGGTAGGTCGTTCCATCGCTCGCGACCTGTCGCGTAACGGCCACGAGGTCCTGATCGTCGAGGTCGACGACGCAGTCGTCAGCCGCCAGGCGGGCCAGACAGGCTGGAGGTGGGTGCCGGGCGACGCCTGCGAAGTTAGCGTCCTGTCTCAGGCTGAGTTCGACTCGGCGGACGTCGTCGTAGCGTGCACGGGAGACGACGAAGACAACCTGGTGGTCTCCTTGTTGTCCAAACAGGAGTTCGCCGTTCCGAGAGTGATCGCCAGGGTTAACCATCCCAAGAACATCTGGTTGTTCAACGAGACGTGGGGGGTCGACGTGGCAGTTTCGACGCCGCACCTTATGACTGCACTGGTCGAAGAGGCTCTGTCGGTGGGGACCTTGGTCCCGCTGATGAGCCTCGCAGACGGCCGCGCCGGCTTGGTAGAAGTGACCCTCGACGCCTCCTCGCCTGCCGTCGATCGCGCGATAGCCGATCTGGGTATGCCGAGGGATTCAAGCGTCGTCGCCGTGGTGCGCAGCCGCCGTGTGGTGGTGCCGCGCGGTGACATCGTCTTGGCAGCTGGCGACGAGGTGATCGTCCTCGTCGCTGAGGGCGCCGAGGACGCGGTCAAGTCGATCCTTACCTCCTAGACGGAGTCGCCACGATCACCGATCGAAGGCGACCGGAGAAAAAAAATCGGACGAAAATCTTGATATCTTCTTCCGGATCGAACAGTATTACAGTGGTGTAGTTACGTGCAGGGGAGTGGTTGAAGGTCCTCTGCATGTTGCACAACCCTAGGGCGCCGGAAATCGAGGAGACAGTGGTCAGCAACATAGTCAATCTGATTGGCGGACCCCATCCGTCCTGGCAGCGTAAGGCGAACTGTATGGGCGTCGACCCAGATCTTTTCTTCCCGGAGCGGGGAAGTTCCACTCGAGAGGCTAAAGAGGTTTGTCGCGGTTGCGTGGTTCGTGAGGAGTGTCTCGAGTATGCAGTCAGCTACGGAGAGAAGTTTGGCATTTGGGGCGGCTTGAGCGAGCGGGAGCGCCGCAAGATCCGTCGACGTCGAACCTTGGAGGCCAAGGCTGCCGTAGCTGGCTGATGCTGAGATGTCAGTACAGTTCGAACCTTCCCCCATCGAGGCCCGCCTCTTCGAGGCGGGCCTCGATCGTCTTCTCCTCCGAGAGGTCCAATTCCTGCCATCGTGAGCGCGATTGGGTTCTCAGGACTTTGCGAGGTATCAACCCGACCAACTCTGCGCTCGACACAGGCGCCAGAGTGGCCACGGCGTCATAGACGAAGCTTGGGCCCCGTAAGAACGGGCGGACGAGGTTGCACGAGACCTGGGCAGACTCACCAACTTGGAGCCCCAGCGCCTTTACTTCAGGTGACCTGAGAGACGCTGCGATCGCTTTGGCAGTGTCGAGGTCCGCATCAGCGAGCCACACGTTGTATGCAACCAGAGCAGGCCGGCACCCTACCGCCACCGCTCCGGCCGTAGGGTGTGGACGGGGCGGACCCGCGTCTGGCATGAACCCCCTCCAAGCGCCGCGACGGACCTCTGGCAAGGACCGTTCGTCGCCGTAGAGAAAGCAAGGCAAGCTCAGGTTCTCTGCGGCCCAGATCGCGAAGCGGTCCCGCTCTGTGCAGGCTTCTGGGCTAGTCTTACCTGGTTCGAGCGGAGATGTAGACCCTGACGTGCGGACCTGACTGGTCTGTCCAACGCGACCTAACACAGCTGTGAGATCGACAAAAGGGACGACGTCCAAAGCTCCTATTCGCGGGTGGACTCCGCTGTGCTTGGTTATATCGACTCGGTTCAAGGTGGCTGACGCAACGCCCTGGACGGCGCCGGCCAAGAGGTTACGTGGCCCCGCCAACGTGAACACAGACCGGTTGTGGTATCGATCAGAGTGCACGTCTAGGAGGCACCTTCCGCCCGCTCGGCCTATGTAGTCGACCACGTCGAGGTCGCGGCCCTCGCTGACGTTGACGACGCATTCGAAGAGGGTTTCGTGACCCATTATCGACAATCCATACGCAGTGTCCCGATGCCCGTCGAAAGTAGCAAGGTGGCGGGGGTACAGTTGTTACATGATCGCAAACGTGTTCGGTGGAGACGGCCTGATAGTGATCGTCGTGGCCTTGATCGTTCTCGTGGGGGGAGCGCAGCTTCCTAAGATCGCCCGCAACGTGGGCTTGGCTGGCCGAGAGTTCAAAAAGGCCCAGAGCGAAGCCGAAGACGAGGCGCGAGCAAACTCTAGCGGGCTGCCTCCGGCGGCCGGAGTTATCTCATCCACAGCTCCCCCTGTAGTCCAAGCTCCCCCCGTGGTGCAGTCCTCGCAGGCGCAAGCCGCTCCAAGCGCTGCAGGAGAGGCAGCTCTGACTTTGACGCCAGCGCAGCTCGACGAGCTGCTCAAGGCCCATGAGGATCGGATCCGACGCGAGTCCAGCGGCAACTAACGAGTAGCTCCAACTCCCGCCGGGCAGTCCATCATCTGGCAGCCGGCAACTGCCCGTATCGATACCAAATTCGGACGGCTAGCCACTCCCTCGGATTGGCAGGCCAGACCTAATACGCCATTGGGCGGGACTAGCTCGACCGAGAGCGGGTCTGAACTTAAGAGCTAGGCTCCGATGCGATGCAGGCCCCGCCTCTGACGGGCTATGCGTCGCCGCTCCCTCTCTGAAGCTCCGCCCCAGACGCCGTGCTCGATCCTATTGACCAAGGCGTATTCCAAGCACGGGGACTTCACAGTGCAGTCTGCGCAGATCTTGCGTGCCACCTCTACGCCAACACCGTCGCTGGGGAAGAAGGTCTCAGGGGGAAAGTCGCGACATTTTCCTTCAACCATCCAGTTAGTGTCCACAAAGGCCCTCCTCGTACGGGTGATAACGAGTATGGTCGCACAAGCTAAGAAACCTATGAGAAAGTAGTCACATACTCGTAGCAGCCCAGCCGAATCGAACACTGGTGTTATGCTCGCGCTCATGGAGCGCATCGAGTGTCAGTGGTGCAAGTCGCAGAACGATACGGGTAGGACTACCTGCTCGACCTGTGGGGCGCCCCTAGACGCCCGGAACGTGGTCAGCGACTCCGGCTGGAAAGAAGCCCCGCGTTTGCGGGATATGACAGAGTTTCGCTTCTCCTCCAGCACCTGCCAGGTCGAAGGCGAGCTCGTCCCGGTGGCGGAGGTGAACCTCGCCAGCGGAGACTCGGTCTTCTTCGAACATCACGTGCTGCTTTGGAAAGACGAGTCCACTCCGCTTTCAGCGATGAACACTGGCGGAGGGATCAAGCGCATGCTCGGCGGTATGCCGCATGTGATCTCCGTCGCTCACGGACCCGGCAGGGTCGCCTTTTCACGCGACGCTTCCGGTGAAGTCGTAGTGCTCCCGATGCACCCAAGCATGGAGCTCGACGTCCGAGAACACGCCTTCCTCGTAGCCTCGCATTCGATCAGCTACAGCTTCGTAAGGATCCAGGGAATGACCAACGTCCTCCACGGGGAGGGCATGTACATGGACCGCTTTGTCACTTCAGGTGAGCAGGGCATCCTGCTTTTGCACGGATACGGCAACGTCTTCGAACGAACCTTAAAGGCTGGGGAGAAGATCCTCGTCGAGCCCGGCGGCTTCTTGTACAAAGACTCGTCTGTAACGATGAATACCGTCCAGCAGAAGGTCCGAACCGGAATGATGCGCCACGGGATGTACATGGCGGAGATGACGGGGCCAGGTCGGGTCGGCATCCAGTCCATGTACGTCCACGCTGGCGCCGAGTAGCTTTCCGCCATGTCGAGGAGGCGCATCTGATGGCACCGTACGTCTGTCGTTTCTGCAGGACTTCCAGCGACCCCACCGGCACGAGTTGTCCAAGCTGCGGGGCCCCGCTCGACGTTCGGGATGTCACCAGTGACTCCGGGTGGGAGGAGCAGCCCCCGGTTCGGGACATGGCAAAGATCAACTTCGGTCGATCCACTTGCCAGATCGAAGGTACCACCGTGCCGGTGGCGGACTTCGGCTTGGGAGATAAGGACGGGATTTTCTTCTCGCACCACAGCGTGCTTTGGGCCGACCCAGGCGTGACTATGGAGGCGATGCCGATGGCCGGTGGGTGGAACCGTGTCATGGCGGGCCTCCCGCTCGTGATGCTCAGTGCCCAGGGCCCAGGGCACATCGCCCTGTCGGAGGACGCCCCGGGAGAGGTGGTAGCGATACCCCTCCGGCAGGGTCAGGAGATCTTCGTACGGGAGCACAGGTTCTTTGCCGCCACCTCGAACGTGAACTACAGCTGGCGTCAGTCGGGAATCTGGTACACGACGTCGTCAGGCAACCAGCAGGAATATCACTATCCGATCGGCTACAACGTAGACAGTTTCAGCTCGGCTTCTGGCAACGGCCTGCTGCTGTTGCACGCGCCCGGCAACGTGTTCATCCGCGACCTAGCTCCTAATCAACCGATATGCATCCAGCCGACATCCCTTCTCTATAAGGATGCGTCGGTGGGGATGGCGCTGCATCTCGAGTACCCAAACGCTGCCGGGTCGGCGTGGAGGTCTGGATACTCATACCGGCAGGTGTGGTTGCGGCTTTGGGGGCCGGGCCGAGTGGCGGTGCAGTCCGTCTACGAGCGCCCCGAGGAGTCCTTGGCGATCACTAGCAGTTCACAGGCGACCGTCACCCGCTGGTAACCGCACCTGTTACAATGAAGTTCGTGTCAAACTTGGTGGGTTGTTGCGCTAGCCGGCGACTTCTTCTCCCATAGGCGAGCTCCTATCTAGGGGCTCGCCTTAACCTCCTGTGCCGTCACGGCCAGGAGGTTTTTCAATTCCCGCCGACATTTCCTCAGGGCTGTGCGTAAGGAAATGTTCTCGGGTAACACCGCTTTTCGTCTCCTTTTCTTCCAAGACAGTCCAGTGAGGTGCTACAGATGACCGCCTACAAGTACCCGACCCCATGCGAGATGCCATTTGCGCTCTACGAGCCTTTCAGGCCGCTCCAAGGGGTCGCTGACTTCGTGCGAACCTGGCCCGAGAAGCACCTCGAAACAGCGCCAGCGTGGTGCAGCGTCGATCTTCGCGACGGGAACCAGGCTCTGATCGACCCAATGGACCCTGCTCGCAAGCTCCGGTTCTTCGAGACGCTCGTAGGCATGGGGTTCAAGGAGATCGAAGTGGGTTTCCCCGCCGCCAGCCAGCCTGACTTCGACTTCATACGCCAGATCATCGACGAGGATCGAATTCCTGACGACGTGGTCATCCAGGTGCTGGTGCAGTGCCGGCCGGAGCTTATCGAGAGGACTTTCGAAGCCATAGACGGTGCCCGCCACGCGATCGTCCACTTCTACAACTCGACATCGGTTCTACAACGCAGAGTCGTCTTCGGTCTAGACAAGCCGGGGATAGTCGACATTGCAACCAACGCTGCCCGGTTGGTCAAGAAGTTCGAATCCTCAGTGGGTAGCACCCGAGTCAGCTACGAGTATTCTCCTGAGAGCTTCACGGGGACAGAGCCGGACTTCGCAGTGGAGATCTGCTCGGCGGTCATGGACGTGATCACCCCGAGCGTGGATGACAAGTTGATCATCAACCTTCCGAACACCGTAGAGATGTTCGGGCCGAACACCTACGCAGACGTTATCGAGTACATGCATCGTAACCTTCCCAACAGGGAGGCGGTCGTGCTCAGCGTTCACCCTCACAACGATCGCGGGACGGCTGTCGCCGCAGCGGAGCTCGCTCAGCTCGCAGGGGCCGACAGAGTGGAGGGCACCCTCTTCGGCAATGGGGAACGTACCGGCAACGTGGACGTCGTCACGTTGGCTCTCAACCTGATGACCGAGGGGATCGACCCGAAGCTGGACCTTCACGATATCGACCACCTTCGCCAAGTCGCCGAGCACTGCAACCGGCTGCCTGTCCACCCTCGTCACCCCTACGCAGGTGACCTCGTGTACACGGCCTTCTCGGGTTCTCACCAAGATGCGATCAAGAAGGGGATGGACGCGCTCGCAGACCCCTACCGACGTTGGGAGGTTCCTTACCTTCCGATAGACCCAAAGCACGTCGGGAGGACCTACGAGGCGATCATCAGGGTCAACAGCCAGTCGGGGAAGGGTGGGGTCGCCTACCTGATGGACTTCGAACACAACCTCGACCTTCCAAGAGGACTGCAGGTGGAGTTTTCCAAGCGTGTGCAGGCGATAACCGAGGCTACAGGGACCGAGATAAAGCCAGCCGCTCTGTGGGAGGCCTTCAGCTCGGACTACCTCGCAGAGGAGGCCAACGTTCGCCTCATATCCAGCGAGGTCTCATCTGGGAACAAGGGGACTCGGGTGGTCGCCCAGGTGCTCCTCGACGGTCGTCACGAGACGGTCGTAGGGGACGGGAACGGGCCCGTCGACGCCCTCGTCAACGGTTTGCGCGACCTCCTGGGCTTGGTCTTCGAGGTCACTGACTACCACGAGCACGCACTCACCTCCGGTTCGGAGGCGAGCGCAGCGGCGTACGTGTCGGCAAGGGGGCCTGACGGCGTGACCCTTTGGGGGGTTGGCATGCACTCGAGCATCCTCGATGCCACTCTCCAGGCGGTCATCAGCGCGGCTAACCGGCTGCGGGATCGCAACCGCGGGTAGGCTTGGCGCATATGTCCACGATGTCAACAGAGTCTCAAAGTGCCCCCCGGGGCCACGTCCGAGTGGTGTACCTCGGGCCCGTGGCGCCCCACTGGCGCGTCGACTCCGAGTTCGGCGACCGGCCCGTGATAGAGGAATTCCGCCAGCGGGTTCTGGCACGTCTGCTTTTGCTGCCACCCCACGATCCGCAATTTCGCCGTAACCGAGAGAGGGTCGTTCGCGACGCGGAGAGGGAGAACCTGGTTTTGGAGTGGGATCTCGGACTTCCCGATCAAGAGGGCGGCTCGTAATCGGATGATCTCGCCCGGGTCGCCGGCTCCCAGCTTCGCTCGTGCTGTCGAGGGCGATCACAAGGCTCTCAGGTGGAGGGGAGACCGCTTCTTCAACCGCGAGTTGTCAAACCTCGACTTCAACGAGCGGGTGTTGGCGATGACCGAGCGGGAAGATCTCAAGCTTCTCGAACGCGTGAAGTTCCTTGCCATCTTCGCGTCCAACATGGACGAGTTCTTCCAGGTTCGCGTGGCAGGCCTGAAAGACCAGCTCGCTGCGGGAATCGGCACAGCCCCCGACGGGCTGCCCGTCGATGCGCAACTCCAAGCTATTCGCAGCGTCTCCGCTGAGCTCCTCGAACGGAGGGTTGCAGTCCTAAGGCACCTTTTGGGGCAGCTTGCAGATCACGGTGTCACGATCCAGGAGTGGGCTTCGCTTTCGGATACGGACAAGGTTTGGACCCGCGACGTGTTCGCCGAACGCATATTTCCAGTCCTCACTCCACTTGCGGTCGACCCGGGGCACCCCTTCCCGTACATCTCGAACTTGTCTCTCAACTTGGCGGTAATCGTGCGCGACCCGCAGACGCAGGCTCGGCGTTTCGCAAGGGTGAAAGTCCCGCCACTTCTTCCTGGGCTGCTGGGCTTGCCGGGAGGCCAGCGGTTCGTGTGCATAGAGCAGGTGATCGCAGCGAACCTCGCAACCTTGTTCCCGAGCATGACCATCGAAAGTTTCCATGCCTTCCGTGTAACTCGCAACGCGGACCTCACTCTCGAAGAGGAGGAGGCGGACGACCTCCTGTTGGCGGTCGAGATGGAGCTGCGTCGGAGGCGCTTCGGGAGGGCAGTGCGCCTCGAGGTCGACGAGACCATGACCGACGAGGTTCGTGCCCTGCTCGTGCGGGAGCTTGACCTTCAAGACGACGACGTCTACGAAGCTTGGGGGCCCCTAAACCTCGCTTCCATGTGGCAGCTTTATGGTCTCGCCAGGCCTGATCTGAAAGACGAACAGTTCACGCCGGTGACCCCGGCTCGGCTGGTGGCCAGCGGCGGCGGTGTAGCCAACGTGTTTTCGGCGATCCGGCGGTCTGACATTCTCATCCAGCACCCCTATGACAGCTTCTCGGACTCGGTGGAGGAGTTCGTCGCCCAAGCAGCCGCCGACCCCGACGTGCTGGCGATCAAGCAGACGCTGTACCGGACATCAGGGGATTCGGCGATCGTGAGATCGCTGATACGAGCCGCCGAGCGAGGCAAGCAGGTGGCGGCGATAGTAGAGCTAAAGGCTCGCGGGGACGAAGCAGCGAACATCGGCTTCGCAAGGGCTCTCGAGCAGGCCGGGGTTCATGTGGTCTATGGGCTCGTCGGATTGAAGACCCACGCGAAGCTGTCCTTGGTGGTCCGTCAAGAAGGAGACGGCATTACCCGCTTCTGTCACATTGGGACGGGGAACTACAACGCTACGACAGCCAGGAGCTACGAGGACATAGGCATTCTTACGGCGGATCGCGACATAGGCGCCGATCTGACTGACCTTTTCAACTATCTGACCGGCTACAGCCGTCGGGAGGAGTACCGCAAGCTTCTGGTCGCTCCGACGTCACTCAGACGGCGGATGGTGGAGCTGATCGAACGCGAGACCTCCCTCGGCCCTCGCGGTCGGATCATATGGAAGCTCAATAACCTGGTCGACCCTGACATCATCGACGCCTTATACCGGGCGTCGTCGGCGGGAGTGCGAGTGGAACTGCTGGTTCGGGCTATCTGTTGCCTCCGGCCAGGATTGCCGGGCCTGTCGGAGAACATCTCCGTGTCGAGCATCGTGGGGCGCTGGTTGGAGCATTCCAGGGTCTATTGGTTCTCGGCCGGCGAGGACGACGGCCCTGGCGAGTTCTACATCGGTTCAGCTGACATGATGGAACGCAACTTGGACAGGCGCGTGGAGGCCATCGTGGGAGTGGAGTCCGCCGAGTTGAGAGCACGGCTGTGGGAGATTCTCGAGATCGACCTGGCCGACGATGCCCGCTCATGGTCGCTGCAACCCGACGGCCGTTGGCGAGCGCCGTCCCGCGAAGGTACCTTCAACGCCCAGAACAAGATGCAAGAGCTCGCCTTGACCCGATCAGGCAGGAGAAGCCCTGAGTCGGAGACCGCTACATGAGCGAGGAGCCGGATGTGGTACTCGCCGCTGGCGGGGTCGTGTGGCGCCGCCAAGGCGACCGTGTCCACGTCGTGCTGGTCCACCGTCCGGCTTATGACGACTGGAGCCTCCCGAAGGGAAAAGTGGATCCCGGTGAGACCGACGAGGACGCCGCTCTGAGAGAAGTAGAAGAAGAGACGACTGTCGTTGCAGCCCTCGGCTCGGAATTGCCTTCAACTATGTACTTGGACCGCAGCGGACGCTTCAAACGTGTTCGCTATTGGGCCATGACCGTCGTGTCGGGTGAGCCGGGCGGAGCCAACGAGGTCGACTGTGCCGAATGGGTCGACCTCCCAGAGGCAGTCAGCCGGCTGAGTTATTCTCACGACATCGACGTCTTAGAAGCTTTCCGGAGCCTCATGGCGGTTTGATCGCGTCAACCCTGCCCGGCCGACCCCGCAGGGCTCGATCGGAGCGCTGCTGTTCAGACGCTCGGCGGCAGAAGCCTAGTGACGTTCTCGAAGCACAACCAAAGCGGTACGGCGCACACCGCGACTCCCACGACCAGAACCCCGAAGCGCTTCCATCGGCGGGTGGATGCGAGCACGACACGGGTGGCAAGCCACAAAAGCAGCACCGCCGCACCGTAAGCCACGGTCGGGAACCACGCTTTAGAGCTGCTTCCCCCTCCGTTGAACCCTGCCACCTTGCCGGTCAGGGCCTGTAGTGCTGGAGCGCTCGGCTTCGCCGGGGTTGCGGTACCCGCCACCGGGTTGGAAGTCGAGCCGCCCGAGGAGCGGCCTGACGCAAGAGTTGAAATCGAGGGAGTTTCGTCAACAGAGATCGACGCCGCCTTGCCCACGAGGCGTGCGAAGACGACCATCCGGCTCGTCGCCGAGAAGATCGGGTTGCAAGTCGTAAGCGTCAGTTGCGCGAAGGGTGTCGGGTCGAGGACGGCTACGTCGCTGGGGCTGACCACGACCGGTGCCTCGGACACCTTGTAAATCCAAGTGTGCCCGGAGAGGTCGGTTATCAGGATCTGATCGCCGGTTTTCAGGTCACCGAGCCTGAAGAACGGCGCTCCGTAGGTTGTCCGGTGGCCGGCGATACCGACGTTGCCGATCTGGCCTGGAAGCGCAGTTCCCTCGTAATGGCCGGGACCTTCGGAGAGGTCCGCTTCGGCTGTGCCCTCCACTACGAACTTGTCCACTCCGATCGCAGGGATCTCCAAGTGGTCGATGGCTTGACCGGTAGGAACGGACGGAAGCTTCTCAGTTGCAGGTGAGACGCCTTGCGAGTTCTGGGCGGCTGCGGTCACACCGCCGGATCCGGGTGTGGAGGAGGGCTGTCGGAGCGAGGTTGCCACGTGGGGTACGGAAGCCTTGGTGATGCTGGACGAGAACTGCTTCGAAAGAGTGTTCTGGCTGTTCTGCTCGGCGATGCTGGTCCCAAAGAGTTGGTAGGCCACGAACGCGAGGATGACCACCCCGAGGGTTATCAGGCTTATCCCCGTTTCGCGGACTACTCTTCGCACCTGTTCACCTCAGGCTCGCAGAAATGCCGGCTGGGCATCCCAGCCCTCAAGTGTCACCACGACGACAGTAGCGGCCTTTATTTCAGACCGGTCAGCGCTTCTTGGATTTCCCGGTGCTCAATGGCCTGATTTCGCGCTTTGCTGCCTTGCTCTTCGGTCCCTTCGGCCCTTTGGATTGCCGCTTGGCTGTAGCACCTGGAAGGATGTCATCGCAGTCAGGGCTCCAGGGAGCTACGAAGCTCAGCGCGCTCGAACGCCGGGCGGATTCGTCTCGGACGGTGCTCTCCCCTGCCCTCTGCGAGGACCCAGCTTGTGTATCAGGATTGCCGTTTGCAGGACTGGCCGAAGCCGCCTTACGGTCCGGCATCTGCGATGCTGGCGGAGGGGACCTGCGGGCTGGTCTGCGCATCTCGATGACGGCGTGTACGTCGTCAGGTTCTAGTCCGTCGGAGCCCAAGCGCCCTAGAGGAGCGCTCCCGAGTCCGGAGAGGCCGCCTGCGACGCTACCTGACGGGGCGCCGCCGATCTGACCACCAGCGAGCCGGGAAGTCCCGCCGGGCGCCACGAGGCGACTGATGGTCGAGCCCCCGCTGATCGGAGCTTTCCCGCCACCTGGCGACGATGCAGGAGTATCTGCGCTGCGCATGGATCCAATAAGCGACGGCGCTGGGCGGGGCGCCTGTCCGGGGTCGGCCTGGTCGCGGCCTCCAGCGGGCCGGCCGTCGGGCACGGTCGAGGGCGCAGGCCGTCCGGTCAAGCGAGCGTCCCGCAGAGCCTCGGCCAGCGTAGCTTCCAACGCTTGACGTCGGTAAGCTTCGCCGGGCGGCCCTTCAGGCTCTGGTAGTTGAGGAACGTCGGCCATGCTTTCGCTATCGGCATCCGCCGGAGCGTTCCTTTAAGGCACCTTCGTGTATTGCACCGGTTCTTCGCTGTGTGCGACACCTTAATCGTTCGGGAGGTCGATCCTCGCAAGCCACAGACCTGGGGCTGTCAACTCGGCCGGGGTGGGAAGGTTTTGCTCGGAGGTCCACAGCCGAGCGAGGCTCGCGTCGCCGCCACGTTCTAGCACCCCGCCAGCGAAGGCCCTGGCCGCCTCGTAGTCCTCCTGGGCGAGGGTAATTCCGAACAGTTGAGCTAGGATCGTGGTACCGGGGGTCTCTTCCAGGCGCCTGCGCCTGAGGGCTTCCGACACCGCGGGGTAGGAGCCGACGAGCCTCCGACCGATCTTGTCCATCTGGTAGTCGACGTACCCGCTGAGCGCACACAGCACGGCGCGCAGCTGTTCCTGGATAGTCTTCTGGCGGTCGTTTTGCATTCCAGCCAGCAACGCGGACGGGTCGGCGAAGGCTGCCTGCATTCCCGCCATGTCGCTGATGTCCAAATCGGCCAGACGGGCTTCGATCGGATCTGTCTGGGGAGTGAAGGCGTCGACGTAGCTTCTGACGAGCGCCGACAACTTTTCGAGGACGAAACTCTGACCGAGAACCGCCCTGTGAAGCGTCTCGTGAAGGCACAGCCACATCCGTACGTCGTCTTGTGGGAGGCTCCATTCGCCGGCGAAACGCTCGACTGTGGACGTCACCACCACAATCTCCGATCGGTAGGGCCGAGGCACGAGAGGATCGAACTGTCCCATGGCCCTCGTCGCTAGCTGGCCGACCATCGATCCCACCTGCAACGCGACGAGGAACGGACCGAGCATCTGGGGCAGACCGGCGAACAGCGACGAAAGCGGATCGCCAGATTGCTCATCTGCTGGAGCGATCGCCGGGAAGAGAATTCCAGCCGAGTTGGGGTCATTCCCCTCCCGGCCCGGGACGAGCCTCAATGCGAGAGTCTCGAACAGGCCATGCCAGTCTTCGAGCGAGCGCTTTGCCCACTCTGCCCGGGTGATCGCAACGACGCTGCTCAGACCTGCCGAAGGCCACTCCAAACCTGTAGCCTCCGCTACGTGCATCTCCGCGACTCGAAGAAGCTCCTCCAAGCGCACCCGCCATACAGGGTCTGGATTTGGCTCAGTCTGGCCTTCCGTGGCGGCCCACTGGGCCATCTGAGCGGCTACCTCCCAGTTGAGCGGGCCCTGGCTGGTGAACATGTGGGCGATGTTGCGCATCAACTCGCTGAACGGTCCTCCCTCGAAAGGACCGCCCACGCCAAAACCCTGCGGTGTGCTCACTCACCCTCGTTTCGCTCAGGTACCGCCTCCCAGCGTATCGGGATTGCACGCCTGTGAAGGTCGTAGTCGTCACCGGTGCGTCCGGATCGGTTGGATCGAGACTGATCAGGTCGCTCGTCGAGCGCGTCGACGTCCAACGCGTAGTCGCCCTAGACCGAGTCAAACCTGCGCTGGAACATCCCAAGCTCTGCGTCGCCGAGGCCGACCTGTCGATGCTGACCCGAGCTCAGGAATCTGAGATCGTCGGTGCGGCGGCAGGTGCGACGTCAATCATCCACCTTGCGTGGGCTGCCGGCGACGAGGAGGGGTCGAGCGTCGAGCAGCAAAGGGGGCTGGCGCGCACTAACGTCAACGCTGTCAGGGGCGCGCTCGGCTTGGCGTCACGTTGTGGCATCGCCGCTTTCGTCCACGTGTCGAGCGCTACTGTATACGGCGCCTGGTCAGACAATGACGTGCCACTGAGCGAGCAGTCGCGGATCCTCCCTAATCCCGAACTGCCCTTCGCCGTAGCGAAGGCAGAAGCCGAGAGAGTCATCGCAGAGTGGTCCGATTCCAACAGGGCGGTCGCGGTGGCTGTTCTAAGACCGGCGGTGACGGTCGGATCAGCCGACCGTCAGCTTTACCGGGCCTTGGACGCTACCGGGATTCCCGGGTTCGCACCCGAGGGTCGCCTAGTGCAGTACCTTCACGTCGACGACCTGGCTGCGGCCGTCGAGTTCGCGTGGGAGCACGGCTTGGACGGAGTGTTCAACGTGGCCCCTGACGCGGGTATTGCCGAGGACGAAGCCCGGCGTCTCGCTGGTGGACTGGCCGCTCTTGACATGCCAGGCCGGCTCGGCGCCCTCGTCGCGGCGCTCGGGTGGAAAGTGTGGGGCAAGGGCGTTCCACCGGAGGCGCTTGCCTATGCCACTTACCCGTGGGTCGTGTCACCCGACCGGCTTGTCGGTGCCGGTTGGAGACCTGCTTACTCGAGCGCCGAGGCGTTCGTCGCAACGGACCCGAGATGGCACTGGGATGACCTTCCTCCGGGAAAACGCCAGAACCTAAATTCGCTGCTGCTTTTATCAGTATTGGCGGGTCTGTCGACTGGCGCACTGGGGGTTCTTGCTTGGTGGCGTCGACGAGGTCGCGCTGTCAGTGCTGAGGCTGGACCGCCACGGTGATGGTCATATGTACGGTTTGGCCGTTGCGCACGAGCGTGATAGGCACCGACGTCCCCGGCGGGAGCGCGCAGACGTCCGCAAGAACCTGACCAGCCGACGTTACCGCCGTTCCGTCGAAGCTCAAAATAACGTCTCCGGGCTGCATCCCCACCTTCTGCGCCGGGCTGTAGGGAAGCACCTCCCCGACCCGCACCCCTCCGTTCACCTCGACTTGAGAGGCCGCTTGTAGGGGAACGCCAGCCAGGTCTGTGGCGCCTGTCCACGGCTCTTGGATCTTCTCTCCTGCGAGGACCTCGCGGGTCACTAGCGTTGCAGTGTCGATCGGAACGGCGAACGTGGCCTGCTGGTCACCGGGGGAGGTAGCTGCTACCGACACTGTTACAGCCACCACCTGGCCGTACTGATTTACGAGAGGACTTCCGCGTCCAGCTGGAGCCGTCGGCGGGGTGGAGACCTCCACGAGGTCGTACATCGAGTCTCCGTCGGTCGTGTTAACCACCCGGTCGGTACTGCTCACTACACCCAGGCTGACGGCCGACGAACCTCGGGCGCCGACGGCGAGAAGCGTTGAGGCCTCTTGGATGTCAGCGACGCTTCCGGTCAGTGCAGGAGCTACCCCGCCGACGCTGCTGAAGCTCACGACTGCCACCCCTTGGTCGGAGTCCTCTCCGACGAGGCGGGCAGGAATGCTCTGGCCAGTCATGGTCGTCAGGCTGATCTTTCCGATATAGCCGGCCTGCTCTCCCGGGGTGAACAGGGCAAGGTCCGTCGCGAGGTACGATCGACCGCCCGAACTCGCCAGTACCACGCCACTTCCCTGCTGGGGGCCTCCTGCTCCCGAGACTGTTATGGCCACTACAGACGGGATGGTCTCGTCATCGACGGCAGTCCAGTTCGGCGTGGCCGGCTGACCAGCTGAGTTCGCCTGCGCCGACAGCGACACGATCGACGTCGCCGTCGTAGCCCCTTGCCGGACGACGGTCCGGCCTGTCCACCACCCTTCCGCTGTGGCGAGGCCGGACACGACGAGGGCCGCTACCAACCCGGCCACGACACCGGTGACCAAGAAACGTCCCCACTCGGTACTGCCCTGTCTGAGTCGGGTCGGCGGGCATACTTGGGCGACGGGTGAGACATTACTGCCAGATTCCCACCACTCGGAAGGGTGACGCCACAGGCGGTCGTCGGGCGACAGCCAGGCGCGCTGCGGTGGGACGTCGTCGAATGAAAACCCTGACATGTCGCCGTCGTCGAACTCCGGTTCGGGTTCCAGATTGTCGGATGGCGATCCCACGGGACGTGAGCCTAACTATCCGCTGCGCTCAGGTGGCATCGGGTCCGCCGACCCCCTCCACACTCGGGTTGTGCCCGTCACCCTGAAGGAGCTTTAAAGAGATCGTGGCATCCGTCCGGCAGGGGGGCGTTCGGCGTCGTAGCATGGTCGGGTGGACACATTGGAGATTCCACCCCGCCACGACGGGGATGTGTGGCCGGCCTTGACGACAGCCGAGCTTCCCGTCGAGCGCGCTTGGGCCTGGGTTCGGCGCCCCGACTGCGGGGCTATCGTCGTGTTCGGCGGAACAGTACGCGACCATGCCGAGGGACGTCCGGGTGTCAGCCGGCTAGAATACGAGGCGTATGAGTCCCAGGTGGTTCCTCGCTTTGTGCTAATCGCCGAAGAGGCCAAGAAGCGTCACGACGGCCTCGGCCGTATCGTGATCTGGCATCGGACTGGGCCATTGGATCTCGAAGAGTGCTCTGTGATCGTCGCTGTTTCGGCGCCCCACAGAGGCGACGCTTTCGAAGCCGCTCGCTTTTGCATCGACACGCTGAAGCGGACCGTTCCGATATGGAAGCGAGAGACGTGGGAAGGCGGCGAGGACTGGGGCTTGGACGCCCATGACGTCGCAGAGATCCGCCAGTGCTAGCGACGTCTTCGAACGTCCTCTCCAATGTCGTCTACCTCGTCGGGGCCGTGGTTCTGGCTGTGCTGGGTATCCTGGTGGTGTGGTGGCGTCACAGGGAACCGACCTCCGTCGACGCCAAGATGGCTTCGTTCCAGAAGGGTCTAAGTGCCCTGGCCCCTGACAAGGGGGCCGTCGTTGCGGTACGAGAACGTGGCGACCACTTCAAGGTGCGGCCTGTAGCGCCGCGCAGCGCTAATGTCCGCCTTGCAGGAGAGGCCGACGCTGACGACGACGAAGGTGGTGAGCCAGGTGGCTAGGGACCTTGCGATAGACCTAGGGACCGCCAATACCCTCGTCTACACGCGCGGCAGAGGAATCGTGCTCAACGAGCCGACCGTCATCGCCTTGAACTCCCGCAACCAAGAGGTTCTGGCGATGGGCCACGAAGCCTGGCAGATGATAGGGCGCACACCCGGCTACATCGTCGCCGTCAGGCCCCTACGAAAGGGGGCTATAACAGACTTCGACATAACCCAACGGATGATCAGGCTTCTCCTGCAACGGACCGGAGTGTCCCGCTTCAACAGGCCGAAGGTCATCATCTGCGTACCCTCGGCGATCACCGAGGTCGAGAGGAGAGCCGTTCAAGAGGCTGCTCGTGGGGCGGGGGCCAACGGGGCGTACCTGATCGAGCAGCCGATGGCTGCGGCGATAGGAGCCGGTTTGCCGATCAACGAGCCTCTTGGGAACATGGTGGTCGACGTCGGGGGAGGTACGACAGAGACAGCGGTTATCTCGCTCGGAGGGATAGTTGCGCTCGAAGCGATCCGGGTGGGTAGCTTCGACATCGATGCTTCTATACAGGCCTACGTCCGCAGGGAGTACGGGATCGCCGTCGGGGAGCGCACCGCCGAGGAGATCAAGTTGGCTATCGGGTCAGCGTGGCCTTCAGAGCGCGACGAGGTGAAGGCCGAGGTGCGAGGACGCGACTTGATGTCCGGGCTTCCCAAGACGGTCATACTGGCACCCGAAGAGGTCCGTGAGGCTATAGAGGAGCAGGTCGGGGCGATCGTGGACTCTGTCGTCAAGTGTCTCGGCAACTCGCCGCCGGAGCTCGCCCAGGATCTGATCAGCCAAGGTATCCACTTGGTCGGAGGGGGTGGGATGCTCCAAGGGTTGGACAAGCGGATCGCTTCAGAGACTTCCCTGCCAGTGCACCTCGTCGACGCCCCCCTCGAATGCGTTGTTCTCGGTGCGGGAAGATGTCTTGAGGAGTTCGAGGCAGTGCGTGACCTGTTCATGAACTAACGGCGTCACACCGGAGAACGAGGTGCGAGCCTGCTCAGCCCACGAGGCGGTGTCTCAGCACGGCCACGTCATCGTTCGCTACACCGCAGAACTTGAGATAGCCGTCCACCGAGCCGTAGGTCGATCGCAGCCAGTTGAGGGTCGAGAGGATCGTGCGACGGTCGGCGCGTAGCAGCTCGGGGTCTAGGTGGCTTAGGTGATCTCCGGCTATGGGATCAGCCTGTTCGAGTAGGGCTATAAGCGACGGTATGTTGATCGACGTCGCCTCGTAATCGCCGGCGATCAGGTCGTCTTCGACGCCGACACTGCTTAGGACCAGAGCAGCGATCAGGCCGGTGCGGTCCTTTCCGGCGGCGCAGTGGATCAGGGCCGGCATCGTCTTGGGGTCGGCGAGCACTGAGAAGGTCCTAGCGATAGCTTGCCCGCTGTGGCGCAGGTAGGCGACGTATAAATCCTCCAGAGACGAGACCCCCTCTGGCACCACGTAGGTACCGGAGTCGTCCGAGTCGGGGGCGTACTGCATCGGGATGTGCAGCATCAGCGGGACGCACGAAGCCAAGGGACGCGAAGAATCCCGGCCGCGTTCGGTCTCCGAGCGCAAGTCTATTACCGTCCGAAGGCCGATCCGTTCGAAGGTGTCCGTGTCCCGCTCGGTCAGGTAGCGGGGACTGTCGCCCCTGAAGAGGATCCCTCTTGCCGTTACGCGCCCGTCGCGCGTTGCGAGGCCGCCGAGATCCCTGAAGTTGACGGCTCCTTCAAGTCGCAACGAGCGATTCCCCGCTGTCGTGGCTTGGCTGCTCAGTTTCGTTTCCACATCCTACGGTCTAGCGGGATCGAAGCGACAGGAGGTGAATGGAAGGAGAACCTCAGGTGAAATGCTTGGGAACTGGTGCGCTCTCAACTTGGTGCCGGGCTGTCCCGAGGGCTATCACAGAGGTCCTCGGCGGCCTGGCGGACTTGCCAGTCCCTGTCTGAAAGGGCGCGCTCGACAGCGGCGGAGGCTTCGGCGTGGTCGAAAGCGGCCAAGGCGACGATCGCTCGGCGTCGTAGGGCGGGCTTGCCTCCCATAGCCTCGATCACGGCGCTCAGCCCATCGGGAGCGCCGATGGAACCGAGGGCGGCGACGGCAGACTCCCTGCAGAGGAGATCTGGATGATTACGAGATATTTGAGAGAGTTTCGAGACCAACTCGTCCGTGGCGGGCTCGGCATCGTCCCCCGACGATGCGGTGGTGGCCTCGCCGATCCCGAAACAAGCTGCCTCTACTACAGCGGGAACCGGGTCATCTAGCAGGCGACTCAGACCGGCGAGGACATCCTCTTGGCTAGGTGGCACGCGGTCGTGCCTAGTGGTGGCAGGTTGCGGTTCAGCGGCGGAGATCAACCCGGCTGTCTCGCAGAGTCGACTTCGAAGCAGAGGTGACTCGTCGGCCAGGGCTGTGTGGAAGTCAAGCTTGGTGAGTCTCTTCATGCGGATCAGGGCCACAAGCCCGCTGGCGCGTACCGGAGCCTCAGGGTCGTCGAAAGCCCGTCGAGCGGCTTGCTCGTCTTCGATATGGCCTGCGACGGAGGCGATGCGCCTACGCAGTATCGTCGAGCTCGAAGGTCCGTCTGCGGTAGCTCGGACCGCTGCAAAGCTAGGCGTACGAGGTGCTGTCACTGGGAAGCAAGGTGATGCAGCAACTTCGACAACCCGTAGACGGCCCCGCCCAAGGCTCCGGCTAGGAGCACGCCGAGAAGGGCGACAATAAAGATCAGGACCGTCGCCGATTCGATCGCTCTCAACACCCTGCGAACGGTGGGACTCGGTCGTGTCATAGCGAGTGCATACAAACTTGGCGGCTCGGCGTGGCAGGCTGGTCCGACGTGAAGCGACGGTACGCCGTTAAGGCCCGTACGGAGAAAACAAACTTGACCACCAATTCAGTTACCCTACAGCACTACGACACCAAGCGCAGGCGCATCCGCCGAGGTCGCCGGTCCACCACTGTTGGCGTAGGCGTCGCAGTAGCGGTCATAGTAGCTTTCGGTGTCTACGTCCTGCACGGAGCGGGCGAGTATTACGCCATCTCCCCGGGGACCGCGCCGACTGTGTCGGCATCACCTGACTGCAAGTCGGTGGGCGGCGGGAACTGGGCGTTGCCGGGGGGTCGTCCCTGTGTCCGGATCGTCATTCCGGTGTCCAAGTCGGCGCCTGTCGACGGCTCGATAATGATGGTCGACGTACTTGAGGGCCCGGCGACTCCGTGGGAGTTCGCGCTGGCGAAGCTTGGACTGCTGCACTCGTTGGACGACGCAACGGTCCTCTATCCCAAGCAGGCGATCCTCGGGGGGTCCCCGGCCTCCCAGCTGGGATGCCAGCAGACACAGCAGATGCAAGGTGCTCAGTCGGCGGCCTCGGTCGTAGCCTTGCGAGCCCTCGGATATAAGGTTGCGGAGACCGATCTTGGGGCCCAAGTGGTCGAAGTGGTCCCGGGAACTGCAGCGGCGGCTGCAGGCGTGGAATGCAACGACGTCATCACCAAGGTAGACGGACGACCGACTCCGACGAGCGCCGCGCTGGCGGCCGCGATCGCCGGCTTGGCGCCGGGTTCGCCGGCCAGCCTCACCGTCTCCCGAACGTCTTCTAACGGGTCCACCCGACTCGTGGATCTGCGCGCAAAGCTTGCGTCGGTTCCCTCTAATGGCTCCACACCGGCCGACCCCCACAAAGCGTTCCTCGGCGTCGCTACCCAGACAGATGCGAGCTTCTCCTACCCGTTCCCGGTGTCGATAGACGTCGGGGCGATAGGCGGCCCTTCCGCCGGTCTAGCCCTGACCCTGGGGCTTCTCGACTCGCTCACCCACGGGCAGCTGACGGGGGGCAGGCGAATAGCAGCGACGGGGACCATAAGCCTCGGCGGTGCGGTAGGAGACGTAGGGGGAGTGGCTCAAAAGACTGTCGCGGTGCGCAAAGCCGGAGCACAGTATTTCTTCGTGCCGGTACAGGAGCTCGCAGCTGCCAAAAGCGAGGCGAAAGGCATGAAAGTGTACGCAGTCTCGACGCTCTCGCAGGCGCTTGACGATCTTAAAGCCCTTGGAGGGTCCATCCCCAAGTCGGTCCTCGCTAAGGCCTGATGCGACCATCGCCCACCCGGGCGGTAGCGGGTCGTAATCTCTACACGCATGGGACCTGATCCTTCTTTGACGCCCGAGTTGATCCAGGCCCAGTCCTTCACGTCTGCTTTTCGAGGCTTGGATCCCGGAGAAGTACGGGCCTTCCTGGCCCGAGTCGCCGCTGACGTAAAGGCCTGGCGCGAAAGGGCCGAGCACCTCGAGTCGGCTTGGCGCTCTGCCGAGGAGCGGGCCGCACGCCCGCCTGTGCTAGACGAGGAAGCTCTCATCGACGCCGTGGGAGACGAGACGGCCAGCGTGCTGCGAAGCGCGCGGGCAGCGGCTAGCGACCTTCGGGCTAAAGCCGCAGCTGACGCCCAGGAGCGTTTGGCTGCCGCGCAAGCGGAATCGGAGCGACTCGCTGCGCAGGCGAAAGCCGAGGCTGACAGCCTGATCGCCAAAGCCGGTCAGGATGCGGAGCGTATGCTCGCTGAGGCCAAAGCGCTTGCAGAACAGGAGACGATCGACTCCCAGCAGGCCGCCGCCAGGTTGATCGCAGACGCCGAAGCCCAAGCAGCAGCCTCGATAGATAACGCTCGGGCCGAGGCGGCTGCGCTAGCCGCCAAGGCTCAGCAAGATAGCGAGATGACCGTCGAGGCGGCCAATGCGACTCGTGACCGGATCCTCGACGATCTCGCCCGCCGCCGCCGAGTCGCCTCAGTCCAGATAGAGCAACTCCGTGCCGGCCGGGAGCGGCTGATCGAGAGCTATGCGTTGGTGCGCCGGACTCTAGACGAAGTTCAGTCCGAGCTCGCAAGGGCCGACTCGGAGGCCCGGGCGGCGGCAGACGCGGTTGGACGTCGGATGCGCTCTTCTTCGGAGGTGCTCGGCGATGACCGCAGAGAGCTCGAAGCTGACGATTCCACGGTCGAACCCGATCCTAGTGACGGGGTATCCGGGAACATAGACGGCGGAGTTGTCGACGACGGGGGAGTTGTCCACGGTCGAGGGGACGTCGACGTCCCTGCGGACTCGACCGAGCCGGAGGCCTTAGAAGCGGGGGGATCGGAACGTCCGCTTAGCGCGGTGGACGAGCTTTTCGCCCGGATAAGAGCCAACAGGCAAGACAGTGACGATGACCGACAAGGCACACAAGCCGCAGTAGACCTTCGTATACCGTCAGCGGCACCCGGCGACGATCAAGGCGGGCCTGTCGACGCCTCCCATCAGGTTTCCGTCGACGACGCCACCGTAGCTGTAGCCGAGTCCACAGACATCGAAGGAGGGCTGACCGACGAGGAAGAGGGGCTGCTGGAGCGGCGAGAGTCGGCGATAGGGGAGTTGGAGCAGCAGCTGACGCGTGCTCTCAAGCGGTCGCTTCAAGACGAGCAGAATGACCTGCTCGACAAGCTACGGATCCTCAGCGGGAACCTGAGCGTAGAGCGACTCTTGGGGCGGGAGCAGGCTCAGCTGAGGCGGTACCGGGCGATGGTCGACCCAGCTTTGGTCGAAGCAGGTAGCAGGGGCGCTGCGTTCGCGTCGCAAAGCTTCGGACTGCCCGAACCCGACGGCCAGGCTGGCTCTGCCCTCGTGGACGTCGAAGACCTCGCTGACGCGTGCGCTGCAAGTCTCGTCCGAGCGCTGCGAAGACGCCTCGAGCAGGCGATCGAGGCGGAGTCGGTTCTGGGCGGAGAAGGAAACCCCGACGAACGTGACGGCCTCGTCGAAGCTATCGGCTCGGCGTACCGGGAGTGGAAATCTCAGCGCATCGAACGGCTGGTGGGAGATGCCCTTTGCGCGGCCTTTGCCCGGGGTACCTGGACCTTGACCCCACCCGGCGAGGGATTGCGCTGGTTGGTGGACGACTTGGATGGCGCATGTCCAGACTGTGACGACGACGCTCTGGCGGGAGTCCTATCCAAGCCGGAGGAGTTCCCGACCGGTCAGCTGCATCCTCCCGCCCACGTAGGCTGCCGCTGCATGCTGGTTCCTGTGGTGGTCGCCGCATCACGGGCGGTATGAGCCTGTAGGCTCGGCGTCGCCGATGCGTACCCCACAAGACTTCAGCCGTAGGATCCCGCGCGCTTCTCGACGTGTGCGCATAGCACTGGTCGTAGCGGCGGTGTTGGTCATCGTCGCAGTGCTGTCTTTGCGGGGTCTGGCGATACTGTGGACCGACTACTTGTGGTTTGACTCGGTCAACTTCTCGTCGGTGTTCCGGACGATAATCGCTACCGAGATCGTCCTGTCGGTGGTGTTCATCGCTATCTTCTTCGTGCTCATCCTTGCGAGCTTGACTGTCGCCGGTCGCCTGGCGCCGCGTCCCGACGAAATGGGGCCGGTGACTGAACTAGTTGCGAGGTACCGCAACTTTTCTGCTTCCCGAGCCGGCCGGTTGCGCGTCTTAGCCGCAGTCGCCTTCGCCGTCTTGGGAGGTGTCGGCGCGGATCGGCAGTGGAAGAACTGGGACATGTTCCGCTACCAGGTCAGTTTTGGGGTGGTCGATCCACAATTCCACAAAGACGTGTCCTTTTACGTCTTCGAATTGCCCTTCATTAACTTTCTGATCGGATGGGCTTTCGACGCGACGGTCGTGCTGATCATCCTGACGGCCGTGTCCTACTACCTAAATGGCGGGATCGTTCTCCAGGCGCGCTACGAGCGGGTGAAGCCTGCCGTGAAAGCCCACCTTTCGGTGCTTCTCGGCGTCCTAGCGCTCATCAAAGCAGTCGCCTACTACTACAACCGCCTTTCGCTGGTGCTTTCACGATCACACATCGTCAACGGTGCTACCGCCACGAGCGTGCACGCCTCGGCCCCAGCGAAGTTCCTACTGATGATCATCGCCGTCATCGCTGCGCTGCTACTGCTGGCGAACATACGCCAGCGAGGGTGGGTCCTCCCGACCGTCGGAGTCGCCCTGTGGGCGCTCGTGTCACTGTTGGCCGGAACGGTCTACCCGGCGGTCTACCAGTCTCTGATCGTCAACCCGTCGGAGTTGACCAAAGAGTCGATCTACATCCAGCGCAACATCGACGCGACACGCACCGCCTACGGTATCAACAACGTCAACGTGGTCGGCGGCTACGCCTACAGCCCGACGGTGACTACCTCCGAAATCCAGGGAAGCTCACCGCAGGCGCAGGTAAACCGCCAGACGATAGCCAACACCCGACTGCTCGACCCTTCGGTCAACCTCGTCAACACCATAGACAAGCTTCAGGGACTGCGTTCTTACTACTCCTTCAACGCTCTCTACCTGGACCGTTACGCGCTGAACGTGAACGGATCCCAACAGGAGACCGCCACGATCACCTCGGTGCGTGAGCTGAACAACCAGGTGCCTTCCGGGTTCGTGAACCAGCATCTGGAGTACACCCACGGCTACGGGGACGTGGCTGTTCCCGTAGGACAGGCGGGGGTGACGGCTTCTGGCAACCCGAACTTCGTGCTGTCGGGCCTACCGGCCACGGCTTCGGACCCGACCCTGCAGCTGACCGAGAAAGGCTCGCAGGTTTACTTCGACGACAGCCCCAACGACGGCGGTTACGTGATCGCCAACACCAGCACGCCCGAGCTCGACTACGAGAGCACGACCGGCGCCCAGGTGACAAACCACTATTCCGGCTCGGGCGGTGTCGACGCTGGGAGCATCGTCCGTCGGGCTGCGTTCGCTTTACGCTTCGGTGACGCGAACTTCATCTTGTCCGGTCAGATCAGCTCCGCCTCGAAAGTTCTCTACTACCGCAACGTCGTGCAGCGCGCCGAGAAGGTGGCCCCGTTCCTCCAGTTCGGGTCCAATCCCTATGCTGTCGTCCTCGGCGGCAGCACGTACTGGGTGTTGAACGCGTACACGACTACCAACAACTACCCGTACTCCCAAGAGGCGAACCTCGACGGCCTTCCGCTCAACAGCGGTCTTCAGACCAATTTCAACTACGTGCGCAACTCGGTGAAGGTAGTCGTGAACGCGTACAACGGGCAGATGTACTTCTTCGACATGGGAACAGGAGACCCGATTCTCAAGGTCTACGAGAGGATCTTCCCCGGCCTCTTCACCAATGTTTCGAAGGCTGACCAGCTCGTGCCCGGGATAACCGCCCACTGGCGTTATCCGGAGAACCTCTTCCAGGTTCAGACGAACATGTACGGCACGTATCATCTGACCAACGCGGCCGCGTTCTACAGCCAGGCTCAAGCGTGGGCTGTGTCTCCGGACCCTGGGAGCGGCCCGCTCAACTCGACTCCTGTGGGCCAGACGATCATCGGCGCTAACGGCCAGATCACCACGACGATCGCCCGCCTGCAACCTCAGTATGTCGAGGCGCCACTGCCTGACACCAAGCAGACGGGCGTCAACTTTTCGCTCCTAACGCCGTTCGTTCCGATCTCCGCGTCGGGTTCCACGCAGAACCTGACCGCCTTCATAATGGGATCGTCCGACCCTGGAACATACGGGCAGCTCACCTTGTACCAGCTTCCCGCTGGTGAGACGATCGACGGCCCGGGACTTATAGCGAACGCCATCAAGTCCAACGCTGCGATATCGCGGGAGCTCACCTTGTACAACCAGAACGGTTCTGAGGTGGAGCTCGGTGAGGTCGACATCGTTCCGATAGACAACACGCTGCTCTACATCGAACCGATCTTCGTGGAGTCCACACAGGCTCACATCCCTACGCTGGACGACGTCGTCGTCGTCTACGACAACACCGCTTACCACAGCTCGAATGCGTCTGTCGACGCCGCACTGTGTCAGATTTCTAATCCTGACGGCAGCCAGCCTTTCAGCAACTACTGCAACACCGCCGCTGCCCAGAACCCGACCATTATTCCGCCGTCGACGTCGACCACGCCGTCAGGGTCGTCGACTACTACCACGGTTCCGGGTGCCGCGACGACTGTGCCTGCTCCGGCGCCCGGCAGCAGCCTTTCGTCACTGCTGGCCCAGGCCAACTCCGACCTCGACAACGCTCAAGCTGCTCTCCAAGCAGGAAACCTCGGCCTGTACCAGTCCGACGTCAACGCGGCGAAGCTAGCAATCCAGCAGGCCAATCAGCTGCCAGCGAGTGCGGCAGGGTCGTCGCCCACCTCGACGACTACCGCGCCGGCGAGCCCGTCTACTACAGCGTCGGCTTCTACGTCGACGACGAAGCCGGGTGGTTGAGAGCGTCTAAAGCTGAGCTACCTCGTGTTCGAGGAGGTCGGCGTAACGCTCTAGCGCCTGTTCTCTGCGGGTTGGCAAATGCCCTGAAGGCCACAGTCCTTGGGCGGGCTTGTAGTCTTTCATTAGCTGGTTAGCCAGCGTGATCTTGTGCACTTCCGTGGGCCCGTCGGCTATCGCCAGCGCCTCGGCAGACGTGAGCATCGCAGCGAAAGGCATCTCGCTGGAGACTCCCAGCGCACCGTGGAGGTGCATCGCTCTTTGAGCCACGTCGTGGAACACCTTGGGCATCGCCACCTTCACCGCTGCGATGTCCTTGCGGACCCGCTTGTAGTCATGGTGCTTGTCGATCAACCAGGCTGTGCGAAGGACCAGCAGACGGAACTGCTCTATTTCGATCCAGCTGTCGGCGATACGTTCCTGTGTCATCTGCAGCGAGGCAAGAGGACCGTAGCGAGTGGTGCGTGAAACGGCCCGCTCGCACATCATGTCGAAAGCCTTCTTGACCTGAGCGATCGTCCGCATGGCGTGGTGGATTCGTCCGCCTCCCAACCTCGTCTGGGCTATAACGAAAGCCCCGCCTTCGTCGCCGAGGAGGTGATCGGCCGGTACCCGGACGTCCCGGTAGCGCATGTAGGCGTGCGTCCCTTCGTGGGCGCTTTCGCCGCCGACACCGACGTTGCGGACGAGCTCCACTCCTGGAGCATCAGCCGGAACGATGAACATAGACATGCCGTTGTAGGCGCTGACATCGGGGTTGGTGACAGCCATGACGATCAGGAAACTCGAGAACCGGGCGTTTGACGAGAACCACTTTTCGCCGTTGATGACCCACTCGTCGCCGTCGCGCTGCGCCCGGGTCACAAACAGCGTCGGGTCCGCTCCGGCGTGTGGTTCGGTCATCGAGTAGCACGAGGAGATCTCTCCGTCCAAGAGTGGTTGGAGGTAGCGGTCCTTCTGGGATTGAGAGCCGTAATGGGCGAGGATCTCAGCGTTACCCGAGTCCGGCGCTTGGCATCCAAACACGGACGGCGCCCACCTGCTCCGGCCGAGGATCTCGTTTAGGAGGGCAAGCTTGACCTGCCCGTAGCCTTTCCCTCCCAACTCCGGGCCGAGGTGGCAGGCCCACAGTCCCTTGTCTCTGACCGCTTGTTGGAGCGGTCGGACGATGGCGTTGGCCCGTTTGTCCGACTTGTCGTAGGGGTTTCCCAGCACTAGGTCGAGTGGCTCCACTTCGTGCGCTACGAACTGATCGACCCAGTCGAGGAGCTCCTGATATTCGGCGTCTGTCTCGAAGTCCCATGACACTGGCTTTCTCCCTCCGAAAGTTTTACGTTCAACTAATACTCTAGCTGGGAGGGCGCTGGCAGCGCTCGCCGGGTGTGGCTTAGCTCGCTGTCTGACGCTTCGCTTGCCGCCTCGGGAAGCAGGCGCGACATACTGGGGCGTGATCTCCGATGCTCTCGACAGCCGGCTCCGGGGGTACGTCGACTCTGTACAGAAGGCTCTGACGGGTAGCGTCGCCGCCGTCTATCTGGTCGGGGGTCTCGCCTTGGACGACTTCAGTGAACGCTTCTCCAACGTCGATCTGGTCGTGGTGGCCGACGGGCCGGTCGACGCCGGGTCCGCTGCAAGCTGTCGGCGTGCCCAGAAGATGCTCCGTCACGCGCACCGTGACGCAGCTGTGTGGTATACAACTTGGGGCGAGGTCGCCGACGGGCTTGTCCCGACGTCGGGCTCGAAGCTCTCAACGGTCACCGCAAGCGGAGCCGACGATCTCGACACCCCCCTGACGCGGGCGCTTTTACGAGACGAGGCAGTGCCACTTCTGGGCCCAGACTGGCCGGTGGTGTACTACTCCGAGGCGGATTTTCGCTCCTGGTGCACCGAGAAGCTGATCAGCCTGGCCGACCGAGCGGCCAGCCAGTCCATGGTCATGCGCACCGAGGTGACCCCACTAGTGCTGCAGGCGGCGCGTCTCGCAGTTGGTTCGCTCACCGGTCAGGTGGTTTCGAAGTCAGAAGCCGCCGACGCCGCCGCCAGGCTTGTTCCACATCACTTTCGCCGGATCCTCGGCGACGCGGCTGGATTTCGCAGGGGCGCCAGAACTTCGATGTACTGGGGACCCTTCGAGCGCAAGTACGACGCCAGAGCGTTGATAAAGCGTCTCGCAGAGGCTGTCAGCTAGGCAAGCCGCAGTCGCCGGCCACAGCACGGAGCTCCCCGAAGCGCCGTCAATCTTTACCTGAACGTCCGAGGCAGTGTCTTAGGCATGCTTCCAGGTCAGGGTAGCGAAACGGGTGGCCGACGGCCGAGAGTTTCTCTGGTAGCACCCTCTGGTTTGCTCCAGCCACTTCTCGTGCCCCCTCCGCGCCGAGCAACAGCTGTGGGCCGAATGCGGGGACGGGTATGACAGCCGGGCGGTGAAGAACTTTGGCCAACGTCCGGGTGTAATCGGCGTTGCGTAACGGCTGGGGTGCTACAGCGTTGACGGGGCCGGAAAGACTGGTATCGACGATGCCGCGAAGGTAGATGTCGACCATGTCGTCGAGGCCCACCCACGCCGTCCACTGACGTCCGTTGCCCAGGCGGCCTCCGAGCCCGGCGGCGAAGAGTGGGCGCAGCAGGCCGAGCGCCCCACCGTCAGGCGACTGGACTATTCCGGTGCGGACTTTGACCACCCGGGCACCTCCGTCGGAGGCGATGTCAGCTGAGGATTCCCACTCTTCGACGACGTCAGCCAGGAAGCCTTCGCCTCGCTCCGAGGTTTCGACGAGCTCTTCGTCGCCGCGGTCGTAGCCGTATATTCCTATAGCTGACGCCGACACGAAGGCCTTCACGCCACGTCGCGCTGCTACCTCGGCGAGTAGGCGGGTAGGGGAGACTCTGCTGTCGCGGACCGCCTTCTTGTGGCCGGCACTGAACCTTCCGGCGATGGAAGCCCCGGCGAGGTGCACCACTGCGTCCACCCCGTCCAGCAGATCCGGTGCCGGGTCCTCGGGACGCCACAAGCGGTCCTGTTGGGAGGGGTGGCTTCTGACCAGGCGTATGACCCGGTGTCCGCCGGTGCTGAGCAGCGCGGTCAGAGCCGACCCGACAAGTCCCGAGGAGCCGGTGACGGCGACTGTCAGGCGGTCCCCCAAGGGGGAGGGGAAGCGCCGGTGAGCAGCGAGGTCGCCGGACAGCTGCCTCGTGCGATAGGCGAACATCTCTGCGATGAAGCCGTCGGGTACCCGCGTATGAACCTCGTCCGTTATCACGGTTCGCTCGCCGGGTGCCTCCGCGAAGCGGTGTACGTGGCGCCAGCTTGCGAGCTGGGCCAGCACCGGCGTCGTCAGGACGTCGGTGAACTGCCGTCCTTCGACGTAGCCGGAAGATTGGTGCTCAGCTCGCCACGGCAGCCCGCCCACCATGGTGAGCACAGCCGTTCCGTCTCGAAGCGATCCGGCCTCCTTAGCGACTTTCACTGGCTGCCACGGTGGTACGAGCCTTCTGATGGCCCCGGGCCTGGCGTGCCAGGCGAAGACTTCGTCTATCGGGGCGTCGAACGTAGCGGTGTGCTGGTAGACCACGTCTTCAACCTAAGCAACTTTTGGCCCTACCGGGAATACCCATAGACCGAGGACGGGAATAGTTGCGCTAGCAACTAGGTTGTTCCGAAGGGCTGACGCTCTGGGCGCCGATCGCGTACTGACGCGGAGACGGCCGAGACGTAGTCCTCGCATCCTCAGAACCTAAGAGCAGTTCCAAAAACTACAAGGAGAAACCCAACATGCCTGAAGCCTCCGAGCTCACCGGAAAGTACAACCTCGACCCGACTCACTCGCGGGTTGGTTTCGTGGCCCGCCACGCTATGGTCACGAAGGTCAGAGGGTCCTTCAACGACGTGAAGGGCAGCGGCTTCTTCGACGCCGACAACCCGTCGGCGTCGAAGATTGAGCTCGAGATCGACGCCAAGAGCATCGACACCCGCAACGCTGACAGGGACAACCACCTGCGCGGCAACGACTTCTTCGACATGGACACCTACCCGAAGATCACTTTCGCGAGCACTTCGATCACGAAGGCCGGCGGTGACACCTACCAGGTCGTCGGCGACTTGACCATCAAGGGCGTCACCAAGTCGATCGACTTCGAGGTTGAGCTCAGCGGCCCGGTGAAGGACCCCTGGGGTAACACCCGCGTAGGTTTGGAAGGGCGTACGGAGGTGAGCCGTAAAGACTGGGGCATCACATGGAACGCCCCCTTGGAGGCGGGCGGGATTCTCGTAAGCGACAAGGTGACACTCGAGTTCGAGGTTTCGGCTGTCAAAGAGGCCTAAGCCGGCTCCGGCGGAAACTCGACGCTTGGCAACGCCAGGCTGAGCTCCTCCGGGTATTCCTAAGTCCGCCGCCCGTGCAAGCGGGCGGCGGATATCACCGGATCAGAAGGCTTACGGCGTGCAGCGCCAAGCCGGCGAGAGCACCTATCACCGTTCCGTTGATCCGGATGTACTGCAAGTCGGGACCGAGCAGCAGCTCGAGCCTTTCGGACGCTTGAGCCCCGTCCCAGCGCTCGATCGTGCCAGTGACAAGGCCGGCCAAGTCCTCGCCGAAGGCGACGAGAGCGTGCTCGACGCCGAGCATAAGCCTGCGACGAGCCTGATCTCGCAGAGCCTTCTCGTCGCGTAGTCTCGTGCCGAGAGCCACCACCGCAGCCACGGCTCGTCGACGGAGGGGTGACTGGGGATCGCTAGAGATCGAGCGGATCTCCGACAGAGCCTCGGCCCACATCGAGCCGACCAGCTCTGCTACTTCCGCTGAGGCTAGGAGTTTCGACTTTAGCTGCTCGACCTTGGCTATCAACTCGGGATCGCGCTGAAGCCGGATCGCTACATCTGCGATCGCCTCGTCGAGCTGCCGTCTTGAAGGGTGCTCTGCGTCGGAGGACATGTCTCTCAGCAGCGTCGCTGCTTGGGACAGCATGGTCGTGACAATCCGGCTGTTCAGCGGTCCCGGCAACCACCACGGCGAGCGTCCCGCCAGGCGCTGCGGTATGTCCGCAGCGTTGCTATCGATCCAGGCTGCGACAACCAGGCAGGCCTGCGCTACGGCAGCTTGGTGGCGGCCGTCGCGAGTCAGCGCCTGTACCAACCTGCCCGCCTGGGGGGCGAGGACCACCCGCTCCAATCGAGACGTCACGGCCGCGGCGAAGGCGTCAGCTGTGTCAGTGTCGTCGAGGGCTTCGAGAACTCCGCCTAGGAGACCCGCAAGCTGGCTCGTGACGAACTGGGCGTTCGCTTCGTCGGCGAGCCACGAGCCGGCTCTCGATATCGCGTTGGAGGAGTCGACTCTGACCATCACGGCGTCAGGATTGAAAAAGCTGTCCGCCACGAAAGAGCCCAGAGTCTGAGCGAAACGATCTTTGCGTTCGACGATTATCGCCGTGTGGGGTATCGGAATGCCGAGGGGTCGCCTAAAGAGGGCGGTGACAGCAAACCAGTCTGCGAAGCCTCCGACCATCGAAGCGACGGCCGCGGCTTGGACCCAAGACAACCATCGGGCGTGGCTGGCCAGAACCGACGTGACGACGAAGACGGCAGCGACGAAAGCGAGGAGCGCAGTAGCCCGCCGCCGGGTCGTCCGCAGCAGCCGCCGCCGTTGAGCTTGCGCGTCGCTTAGAGCCAAGTCGACTTTCGGCGCTTCGATCATCGGCACAAGCTAGGCGCGTGACGACCGTAGGGGAGCCCCGCGGCCCTACAACAGGAGCACAGCCACTGCCACGTCCGAACTGGCGCCTGCCACGTGGCAGCTGGCGCCTCGCCACGTGCGAGACGTTAAGGTCTGTGGAATGGGAAGGCTAGAAGGCAAGGTAGCTCTCGTCACCGGCGCGGCGAGCGGTATCGGAGAGGGGATCGCAGATCGCTTCCGCTCGGAAGGCGCCGAGGTCGTGCTCGCCGACATCGACCAGGCAAGAGGGACGTCTGTCGCCTCACGAATTGCGGGCTTGTTCGTACCGTGCAACGTCGCTGTCGAATCCGACATCGCTGGGGCGGTCGCCGCGTGCGTCGACGGGTACGGTCGCCTGGACGTAATGGTGGCGAACGCCGGTTTCGGAGGGGTGAGCGGGCCGATCACCGACCTCGACGAGGCTGGGTTCGACCAGACTGTGTCTGTCCTGCTCAAAGGCGTAGCGTTGTGCATGAAGCACGCCTGCCGTGCGATGCAAGCGAATGGTGGAGGGTCGATCATCTCGACGTCGTCAGTCGCTGGCCTTATGGGGGGAATGGGACCGCACGTCTACAGCGCCTGCAAGGCCGGGGTCATAGGCCTGACGAGGTCGGTGGCTCTGGAACAAGGCCCTTTCAACATACGAGTCAACTGCATAAACCCCGGGGGTATAGCAACGCCGATCTTCGCCAAGGGCCTCGGTGTGGACTCCGACCCAGCAGCGTCGGAAGAAATTCTCTCCCTCGTGTCCGCAGGGGTCTCAGCCGGCACTCCCCTCGGGCGTATCGGCACTCCAGCGGACATCGCTGCGGCGGCGGTATGGCTGGCGTCGGAGGATTCTTCCTATGTGACAGGCCAGACGATTGTCGTCGACGGTGGCTTGACGTCGACTAAGCGGCTCGCCGAGTTTCCGTCGGACGCGGTACCGCTTCCCGCTGGCGGCGAGGAATCAGAGCTCCGCGCAAGTGAAAAGAGCGAGTCGTGAAGCACCGCATCGTCGACGCCAGGGGATCACGCATACACCTAGTCGAGGAGGGAGACGGCCCTGTAGTGCTGTTAGTCCACGGATTCCCCGAGTCGTGGTACTCGTGGAGGCACCAGCTACCTGCGATAGCAGAGGCCGGCTTCAAGGCGGTGGCTATCGACGTTCGCGGGTACGGGCGGTCGTCGGCGCCCGTGGAGGTGGAAGCGTACGGCATGCTGAGCCACGTGTCGGACAACCTCGGCGTCATCGAGGCGATAGGCGCGAAAGACGCGATAGTCGTCGGGCACGACTGGGGTTCTCCGATCGCAGCCAACTCGGCTCTGCTCAGGCCCGACGTGTTCCGGGCGGTGGCCCTGCTGAGTGTTCCCTATAGTCCGCCAGGAACCCGCCGGCCTACCGACGCGTTCGCCCAGATGGTCGGCGACGACGAAGAGTTCTACATATCGTACTTCCAGCGTCCGGGCCGGGCAGAAGCAGAAGCCGAGCAGGATGTCAGATCCTGGCTGCTCGGTTTCTACGTCGGGGCGTCAGGTGAGGCGACCCGGGCTCCCGATGGCTCTACGATTGCCACGGTCCGCTCCGGCGGCACTTTGCGCGACCGCTTCAGTCCTTCGGCGGAGTTGCCGCGATGGTTAAGCGCCGAGGACCTCGACTTCTACACGGAGCAGTTCGAGTACAGCGGCTTCCGCGGACCTCTCAACCGTTATCGCAACGTCGACAGGGACTGGCTCGACTTGCAGGTCTGGAGGGGGCGGCCGATCACCGTCCCGTCCCTGTTCATCGCCGGGGAGAAGGACGGTCCGGCAGTGTGGGGTGCGCGCGCCATCGAACGCCACTCGGTGAACCTTCCAGGTCTTCGGGGAAGTCACATCCTGGCCGGCTGCGGCCACTGGGTTCAGCAAGAGAGAGCCGAGGTCGTCACCGCATTGTTGGTCGACTGGCTGAAGGGCCTCTAATCGGTTCGCTCCCGCCGGCGATCAGTCGAAGATCGGCCCCAGGGTACGTGAACGCTTGAGCTCGTAGAAGCCCTCAACCCCGGCGCACAGTGTCACTCCGTCCCAGAGCTGGCCGGCCGTCTCGCCTTTGGGCGCCGGGGTGACAACCGGCCCGAAGAAGGCGATGCCCTTCACGTGGATGACCGGTGTCCCGACGTCGTAACCGACGGGGTCCATGCCCTCGTGGTGGGATCGTCTCAACTCCTCGTCGAACTCCGTGGAGGTTGCCGCGCCGGCGAGATCGGCGGGAAGGCCACATGACTCCAATGCGTCCGCGATCAAGCCGTCGTCCTCGCGCTTTTCGAGGTGGATTCGCTGTCCGAGAGCGGTGTAGAGAGGTAGTAGAACCTCCTGACCGTGAGCTTGGGCGGCTGCTATGCAGACCCGGACGGGACCATAAGCGCGTTTCATCAGCTCCTTGTAACGTTCCGGAAGATCATCCCGGCCCTCGTTCAGCACCGCAAGCGACATCACGTGCCAGCGGGTGTCCACCGGCCTGACCCGTTCCACCTCGAGCATCCACCGGGAGGACATCCAAGCCCACGGGCACAAAGGGTCGAACCAGAAGTCAGCTGTGTCTCGTACGATCGTCTCAAGGTCTCTTTCCACGGGAACACGCTACCGGCAGCACCCGATGCTGCGGCGAACGCCGATAGGGTAGAGCAGGGAAGGTCGACTGGGAGGACGAAGGACGAATGCAATATCGAAGGTTGGGCACGACAGGGATCTCGGTCAGCAACCTGTGCTTGGGTGCCATGATGTTCGGCGGATGGGGTAACCCGGACCACGAGGATTCTGTTCGGATCATCCACGCGGCTATAGACGCCGGGATCAACTTCATCGACACGGCCGACGTGTACTCGGCTGGAGAGTCGGAGCAGATCGTTGGGAAGGCCATCGCAGGCAGGCGGGACAACCTGGTGATCGCCACGAAGGTCCACGGAAGCATGGGTCGGGACCGAAACATGTCAGGCAACTCCCGTCGCTGGATCATCCAGGAGTGCGAGAACAGCCTGCGCCGGCTCGGTGTCGACTACATCGACTTGTACCAGGTGCACCGTCCGGAACCCCACACAGACATAGACGAGACGCTTGGTGCTCTCAGTGATCTCGTCCGCCAAGGCAAGGTGCGCTACCTCGGCTCGTCAACGTTTCCTCCCTCCGAGATCGTCGAGGCACAATGGACGGCCGAGCGGCGGGCCAGGGAGCGCTTCGTCTGCGAGCAGCCGCCGTACTCGATGCTCGCCCGGGGCATCGAAGCTGAGGTTCTTCCCACGTGTCAGCGTTACGGCATGGGAGTCATCCCCTGGAGTCCGCTGGCCGGCGGCTGGCTGTCAGGAAAGTGGCGCAAGGGGGCCGAAGGTCTCACGAGCAGACGCGCCGAGCGCCTCCCGAAGCGCTACGACCTGTCCATCCCAGCGAACCAGCGCAAGCTGGACGCCGCCGACGCTCTGGGGACGCTCGCCGACAGTGCCGGCATTTCACTTGTGCACATGGCAATAGCGTTCGTGCTGGAGAACCCGGCTGTCACGTCGGCCATCATCGGACCAAGGACCATGGAGCACCTCGAAGGTCAACTTGGCGCCGCTGACGTCCGCCTTCCGGCTGACGTCCTCGATGGGATCGACGAGATCGTTCCCCCCGGGACCAACTTCTCCTTTGCCGACGCAGGCTACGAGCCGCCGACCATCGCGTCGGCCGCCAAACGTAGACGCCCCCAGGAAGCGAGCTGACCCGCGAGCCGGCGGACTCCCACTGCTTTCTGCGCGACCTAGGTCGCCGAGGGTGATATAGTGGAATCTCCGCCGCGGGGTGGAGCAGTCTGGTAGCTCGTCGGGCTCATAACCCGAAGGTCGCAGGTTCAAATCCTGCCCCCGCCACCAAGTAGGGGCGTTTTTCGCGCCTCTTTGCATACGCACAGGGCGCTGACCAGCATGTTTGGGTCGGCGGCTTGTCGTTTATGGGGCGAGTTTGTGGGGCCCTACTCAACTCGTGCGTAGGGCAAAAAGGCGGCGCGCCAGGGCAGGCGCGGGCCCGCACGCTGCGGATTCGCGCGTCGAGGCAGGCGGTATTCGAGCGCTGCATGGGGCATGCCCTGTGCATGCCCATGCAGCTGCCCTGCTCAGCTTGACCGGAATCCCCCGTGAGCTGATCCAACGAGCCTGTGCTTCGTTCATTGAGCGACGGTGACGGGAGTTCTGGCTAGATCGTCTGGAGAAGGCGATCATCAATCTTGCCTGAGCTGCGGGAACGAGTGCTCGCGCTCGCAGCTGGCCGTGTCGTCGCTGTGCGCTGATCCGTGGCCCAAGGCGTCGATGGCCGGTCGTGTGATCTCGTCGGTGGTCCGGTCGCGTTCGGAGCCTGCGTGCAGGCGCTGGCGTGCCGCTCCTCTCGGCCGGTTCTTCGCGACAGCTGCCGTTTGGGGATCGGGATGTTCTGACTCGGGTGTGAGGGCTGGGAAGGCGATCTGGATGTCGAGCCCTCCGCCTGTTCGTGGGTGGGCGTCGAGGGTGGCGTGGTGCGAGTTGGCGATGGCGGCAACGATGGATAATCCGAGGCCGAGGCCGTCGTGGTGGCTTGCTCGGTTGGTGGTCATGCGTTGGAAGGGTTCGAGGAGGCGGCTGACCTGGTCGGGGGGCACGTGGGGCCCGGTGTTGGTCACCTCGAGTCTCGCCTGGCGAGCCTGGGTGTCGACCAGGACGTGGATGCTCCCGCCGGGGTGGTTGTAGTGCAGGGCGTTGTCGACGAGGTTGGACACGAGGCGCTGCACGAGGCGGGGGTCGCCGGAGAACGGGGCAGAGCGGACCGAGACGTCGAGACGCAGGCCGCCGGCGATCGCAGCCGCTTGGCGAGCGCGGGTCACTTCAGCGGCGATGACGGCGAGGTCGAGGGGTTGGCGCCGGTCGAGGCCTCGTTGGCTGCGGGCCAGGATGAGCAGCGCTTCGATGAGCTGCTCTTGCTGGGTGCTGACTTCGAGCACGTCACGGCAGATGGCCCGGAAGGACTCCACGTCGGCGTCGGGATCACCTAGGACCATTTCGAGAAGCGTGCGTCCGACCGTGAGGGGGGTGCGTAGTTCGTGGGAGACGTTGGCCGCGAAGCGTCGTTGGGCCTCGAACGCCACGTCGAGGCGAGCCAAGAGCCCATCGATGGTGTCGCTGAGATCCTTCAGCTCGTCGGGGGGTCCCTCCAGGGCAAGGCGCTGGTGGAGGTTGTCCTCGGAGATCTGGCGGGTGGTGGCGGTGATCGTGCGGAGCGGTCGGAGCACTCGTCCGGCGACGACCCAGCCGAGAGCGAGCGATACCACCACCATGACGGCCAGCGCGACGATGGAGACCACCAGGAGTCGATGGAGGTCTGCCTGCTGGGCGTCCCGTGCGGCCGTCGCGGCGAGTCGCAGCGGTTGTGAAGGGTGGGCTCCGCCACCGCTGCTGTTCCCGCTCGGGAAGGTGCGGTCGACCAGGAGGTAGGTGAGCCCGAGCAGTGCGGCGCCGCAGGCGAGGAAGAGGCCGCCGTAGAGCAGGGTGAGGCGTCCGCGGACCGTGGTGCGCGGGTGGCGGAGCCGCCGCGCCGCGGAGAAGGGCATCATCTTGAGCGGCACAGCGGGACTCAGCCGATCCGGTAGCCGACGGGGGGCACGGTCTCGATGACCGGCGGGTCGCCAAGCTTGGCCCGCAGCCGGCTGATGGTCATCCTGACGGTGTTGGTGAAGGGGTTCGCCGCCTCGTCCCACACGCCTTCGAGGAGCTGTTCGCTGGAGACGACGGTTCCCTGGGCGCGCAGCAGGTGCTCCAAGACGCCGAACTCCTTGTCGCTCAACGCCACGGGCTGCCCGGATCGGGTGACGGTCCGATGGGCGGGATCGAGCTGCAGCTCACCGCGGACCAACGTCGGTGGCAGGGCCGGCCGGGAGCGGCGAGACAGTGCGCGGACGCGTGCCACCAGCTCGGCAACCTGGAACGGCTTGGCCAGGTAGTCGTCGGCACCCAACCCGAGCCCCTCGACGAGGTCCTCGACCGCCCCGGACGCGGTCAGCATCAGCACGCGGGCCTCGGATCCCCTGGCGACGACGGCGCGGCACACGTCGTCGCCGTGGACGCCGGGCAGGTCGCGGTCCAAGACCACCACCTCATAGGCGGTGGCGGCCAGATGGGCGAGCGCTTCCTCGCCGTCGAAGACGACATCGACGGCCATGCCCTCGCGGCGAAGGACCGTCCCGACCGCCATCGCCAGCTTCGGATGGTCGTCCACGACCAGCACTCTCATCGGCTGCGCTCCTCGTCAAATGGTACGCGGCTGGTCTACCTCCCTCCCGGCGGGCGGCTGGGCCATCCCCGGCCCAGCCAGGATGCCCGGCCCCCCATAACAGCGGCGTAACGGCGTTAGGGCGCGGTTACGACCGTTGTCGTACAAGGGCTCCGAGACAGGATCGACACCCCCAGGAGGCTCCCGACTTGGAAACCACCCGTACGACCCCGACGCTCCGAGGTGGAAGGCGATGAGCCTCGTCGAGCTCCGCCACGTCTCGAAGTCCTACGGTGAGGGAGCGAGCGCCGTCCACGCGCTGCGTGATGTGAGCGTGTCCTTCGACGCCGGTGCGCTCGTGGCGATCATGGGGCCGAGCGGGTCGGGCAAGAGCACGCTGCTCACGATCGCCGGCAGCCTGGAGGAGCCGATCAGCGGAGAGGTCATGGTCGACGGCGTCTGCGTGTCGGAGATGTCCCGTGACGCCAAGGCCAGGCTCCGCCGGCGCAGCATCGGCTACGTCTTCCAGGACTACAACCTGCTCCCCGGGCTGACCGCCGTGGAGAACGTGGCGCTGCCACTCGAGCTCGACGGGGTCCCTAGGAAGCGGGCCCGCTCGGCGGCCATGGAGGCCCTGGAAGCGCTCGGCGTTTCCGGGCGGGCAGCCTGCTTCCCCGACGAGCTCTCCGGCGGTGAGCGCCAACGCGTCTCGATCGCCCGGGCCGTCGTCGGCGATCGACGGGTCCTGTTGACCGACGAGCCCACCGGGGCGCTCGACTCGGCCAACGGGGAGGCTGTCATGGGCCTGATCCGGGGCGCGTGCCGGCGAGGCGTGGCCGGGGTCATGGTGACCCACGACCGGCAGCTGGCCTCGTGGGCCGACGAGGTGGTGCTCTTGCGCGACGGGCGCATCGTCGGCCCGACCCCGCCCGACGCCCCTCCCGCTCCGGAGCGCGCACGATGAGCGCGGCCCCGGCGAGGCGACCGGTCACCGGCGGGGCAGATGAGGGCGGCATGGCGGCCCGCCGGGCTATTACCGGGTGGGCGGTGCGGCTGGTGCGCCGCGAATGGCGCCAACAACTGCTGGCGCTGATCCTGCTCACCGTCGCCGTCGGCGCCACCGTGGTCGGCGCCGCGGTCGCCGTCAACACCCCGTCCAAAGCCGCAACGACCGGAACGTTCGGGACCGCCAACCACATCATCAGCCTCCCGGGCGACGACCCGAGCCTCTCGGCGGACCTCTCGGCCATCAAGCACCGTCTCGGCACGATCGACGTGATCGAGATCCGGAAGATCGCCACGGGGTCGGCCCAGCCGGTCGTCCTGCAGGCCGAGGACCCCCACGGCGCCTATGGAAGGCCGACGCTCGCTCTCGTCGCAGGCCGCTACCCGACCGGACCCGACCAGGTGGCGGTGACCGGGCAAGTCGCCACGCTCTTCGATCTCCACCTCGGCGGCGCCTGGCGAGCGAGCGGCCGATCGCTACGAGTCGTCGGCCGGGTCGAGAACCCTCAGAACCTCGAGGACGCCTTCGCGCTCGTGGCACCAGGCCAGATCACCTCGCCCAGCCAGGTGCTCGTCCTCGTCCGCGCCACGAGCTCGGCCATCGACGCCATCGACCTGCCCGCAGGTGCCGCGGTCGCGTCCGCTCCGTCACCGGTGGGCGGGCTCAGCCCGACCGCCATCGTCCTCGCCCTCGCGACCTTCGGGATGCTGTTCATCGGCCTGGTCGCCGTCGCGGGCTTCATGGTGATCGCCCAGCGCCGGCTCCGCGCCCTCGGCATGCTCGCCGCGCTCGGCGCCA